>JAKAKS010000056.1 GCA_021813405.1 Nitrospirota bacterium | reverse complement strand
CACTGCATAAAGCGACAACATGGCTATTTTAAGAATGCAATAAAGAAGGGCCCCTGACGAGATGCCGCCTCCCGGCGTTAATACATCTGTGGCGGGAAGAAGCGTTACAAGAATTGCCCAGTACACAAATAAAAGCATCTTACCTTTCACAAGGCCGGCATTCAGCCGTTTTTTTCTGTTCTTTCTTGCCGCCTGGAATACTAAAAGCAGGTACGGCCATATTACAAAATCGCTGATCTGCCAGAGGCCGTAACGTGTTTCAATCGAATACAACGAACCCGGAATGAACAAGAAAGGCAATGCAGCAAGCCATAGCTTTTCAGCATGCAGGTTCCATCGTTTCATTGACGCGCCCAGCCCCCGCCCTCCTTGCGCAGCGCGGCCAGAACAGCATCAAAATAACCCAGCAGGTACCCGGCTTGCCTGAATTTCATTGTGTAGAAAAGCGCCTTCAGCAGTTTGGATGGAAGATATGCCACCAGGTATGCCAGCATCTTGTAAAACGGAAGATAGCGCCCTCTGAACATAAGCAGGTTCCTGAACGAATAATAAAATACCAACGGACTGGTTATGCCCAGTGACCTGCCTATTTTATGGTAAACACAAGACGACGGGACCACCATGATACGGTAGCCGCCAGACCTTATCCTCATGGACAAATCCCATTCCTCGCACCAGATAAAAAAGCTTTCGTCGAACCCGCCGAATTTATCAAAAATACTGGCCTGCATAAAAGTTGCGCATCCGCTGGCCCATTGGGATTCATACGGCCCGGAGCAGACCAGCGAGCTGACGCCATCCCCTTTATGCCTGTATGACGGGGTCATCCAGTTATTGAAATCGCCGCCTCCCCACCAAATCGTCTCTTTTTTATCCGCATAGAGGATAAGAGGACTGAACAGCGCCGCGTCAGGCCTGGATTGCGCCGTTTTGACTAGCGGTTCCAGCACGTCATTTGCCAGGACAGTGTCATTATTAAGCACAAAAAGAAATTCAGCGCCAGATTCCCTGGCAAGCGACATGCCGATATTATTGCCCGCACAAAAACCGGTGTTGCTTAAAGAAGCAATTAAAAGAAGATGCCTGAACCCGCTGGTCCCGGCTTGCTGCCGTGATATTGCCCGCAGTCCTTCGCCGGCAGGCCCGTATTCGTACTCCGAAACAGGTATGCCTTTCCCCTGGCCCCAGGATTTCATCGCAGATAGCGAAACGTCCCCCGAAGCGTTTTCTACAACTACCGCGCAATAATTTGTATAGCTTAAATTGGCCATGGATTCCAGACAGTCCAGCGTGTCTTGGCAGCCCTTCCAGTTTAGAAGAACAAAATATACTGCCGGCACTTTCTTACCCGCAAGCATTTCCATTTAATACAGCCTGCAATTCTTTTTATTGGAGCAGGCTGCTTCCAATATCTGGGCAATCTCGCGCCCATAGCGTTCTCGTGTAAATCTATTTTTGGCCCATTGCCAGCCGTTGCGCCCCATTTGACGGGCTTCGGCTTTATTCTGAAGCAGATAGTGTATCTTTCCGGCCAGGTCAAGATGGTCACCAGGCGTATATAAAAGGCCATTGAAGCCGTCGCAAAGCAGTTCCGCCGTCCCGCCGCTATTGGCGCCAATAACCGGTTTGCCCGCAAGCATCGCTTCCACGGTAACCCGTCCAAAGGCCTCATTTCTGGAGCAGACCAGCACGGCATCCATCAAGTGAAGGCGGGAAAAGGCATCATTAACGAAACCGGTAAAGCTCACCTGTTTTGATACATTTTCATCATTTGCAACTTTTTTAAGGAAACGTTCATAACATGGGTCGCCATCGCCCATTATGGTAAGCCCGATTTTTGCGCCCGCCCTTCGCAGCGCACCTGCCGCCCTGATGGCGTCCTCCTGACCTTTACCGGGTTGCAGCCTGCCAACCACCGCACATTTCAGCATGTAATCCTTGCCTGATGAATAATGGTCCGCTCCGGCATATTCAGCAGCGGTAACGCTTTGATATACAACCTTCAGCTTTTCCGGACGGACATGGCGTGCGTATTTCTTTTTTACCGCCTCGGAATTGCACACTACAAATGACGAGAATTTATCAATGAAGCGTCCTGAGACTTTTTCCCCAAGGTCAAAATGCAGCCCATGGTCTTCCTCACCAAACTCATGGATGTTCCAGACGTGCGGCAGGCCAAGCACAGCTGCTGCCACAGCGCCTTCATTCAGCACGGCGGTATTTGTGAACACCAGGTCGCATTTCCAGTTTTTTATCTTCCGGGCAACCTCGGGAAGCAAGATTCCGTTCCAGAATGTGCGCAAAATGCGCCTGGCACCCGATGGGTTTATGTCCGCCCACCACTTGCAGTGGATAAGCGAATACGGCACTCCTTTTTTTTTAAGTTCACCAAACAGTGGCCCAGGGTATGGTGAAAGCACACGGCAGTCAAATCCACGGTCTCCAAGCGCCTCTATAAGCTCCAGAAGAGCGCCTTCCGCCCCGTACAATCCGGCGTGGTGTGAAATAAAGCAGATCACCATGCCGCTTGTCCAGTAAACCCCTTGGCGTTGTCTGAAATATTCACTTTTTAGCCGACGCTTTTAAATATAAATAGGGATATTTTTCAATCAAAGGGCCTGTATACGCGGGTAATGCGGAATCTATTTCCATAAATTCAAATCTGCCCCCGCCCTCTTCATTGCGGCAAAACAGGTCCTCACCGTTTACAATCCTGCTTTTAATCCATGCGGCAGAGGTGAACGATTGCGTATTCATTTCAGTGTGGGCAAATGCCTTTATCTTGTCAGCAATTCTGCTGATTCCGCCCAGATAGGAAAAATGCCATCCGGCCCCAGGCAATCTGGGCATTGAAATGCGCCTGTCCCACTGCCGCAGATCCTGAGGCAATGAGATATATTTATACTTTGTTAAAATACAGCCCGGCCATTTTTTTTGGCTTTTGCAATTTACATAATAATAAAAAATATCCTGCTCTAAAACCACGGGAGTATTGTTCAGCAGATTAAGGGCGCCAAAAAGCCGGTAATAAAGATTCAGCGGAATGCTTAACGCAAGATTTTTGATTTTAAAGCGGCTGTTGGAAAACCGGAGCGTCATTTTGTTGCTTCCCAGGAAAGATGCCAGAACGCCTGGATTGGGTATCTCATCAACATCGGATATCAAGACCAGATCATCGGCCCCGCACCCCAGCAAACCCCTCATAATACAATTCCTCTGATGTATTTCCCGGCCCCAGGCATCGTTTGAATCCGGCATGTCATCAACTTTGATATGAACAATCCGGTGGAGGAACTTTTGGAATTTGTTCTTATTAATTTCAAAATTATACGGCTTGTATTGATTGGTAAATGTCCTGTTTGCTTCAACCAGAACAAAATAATCCACAACTTTATCGAGTGTCTTCAGCCTTAGCTCAAGCAATTCGATCTCGTTATAAAAAATGAAACAATCGTATATCACTTTTTTATTTTCGCCGGGGAAAGGAAGGATGCAACCATCCCGGTTTCAATGTGCAAATGGTAACTTTCTTTTCATGTTTGCCATTTGCAAGGCAACAAGCGTATTTAATTTCACAAGCCTGCCGGCATTTACGCCAAGTGACTTGCTGTACAATATTTGCCGGGATGCCTGCAATAATTCCTGTCTGTTTTCGCATTTCGAACCGCAATTAAGATGCGTCACCACGGCCTCAGGCACGTACCAGACCTGATATCCGTGTTTTTTTGCCCTGAAGCACAGTTCCACGTCCTCGCAATACATGAAGAAGTCCTCCGACAGGGGGCCGATCCGGGTAATTGCATCTCTTCTGACAAGGAGACAACATCCGCTTACCCAATCCACATCTCTGGTTTCATTCTCGTTCCAATAGTAGTGCCTCAATATCTTCGACAAAATTTTATGCGGGACTATCCTGTGCATTTTTGTCAACGTGAATATGGAATAAAATACTGAAGGAAAGAAATAGCCTTTACTCTGGAGCGAACCATCCGGATTCAGCACCTTTGGGCCGGCTATGCCGGCTGCGGGGTGGCCATCCAGAAAACGCACAAGCAAATTAACTGCATTTCCTGTTGCAAAGGCATCGCTGTTCAATAAAAGCAGGTACTGGCCGCGCGCTATATTAATTGCCTGGTTGTTTGCCTTTGCAAATCCAACGTTTTTTTCATTGCGTATGACAGTGATTTCCGGATACTCCGCGGCCATCATTTCCAGGCTGCCGTCCGTGGAATTATTATCTACCACTATCACCTCGCAGGCGCTGTCCTTGAGGGTGCCACACAGCAAGGCCAGGCACCTGCGCAAAATCCCTCTTGTGTTAAAGGATATTATTATGACCGACAGTTTCATTTCCATATTCCTTCATCAAACGCCCGCGCCAGTGCCGGGCTGAAGCGATCTGATTTTAAAAAGCCGCACCCCTCTCCGGTACAAATGAAACAGCATTGCCACTGGTACATAAGTTTCCGTAATCAGTACAGCAATCGAGATGCCTGTCTGTTTCATGGGCGGCACTAGGACAAGAGCAAGCAGAATATTTAATGCCGCAGCAGATATGAAAATACTGCTGAAGGCTTTTTTCAAGCCCAGGGGCAGCATGGTCTGCATGCCAAAAAAATTGTTCAAAAAAAACAGGATGGGCAAGAATGCCAGTATCCTTAAAACCGGAATGCTTTCGCTGAAGTTTTTACCCAGGGCCATGGCGCTGATTTCAGGAGCGAAACAAAATAATATGATGGATACCAGCAGAACCGGAATGCCGGCAATCTTAAGCATTTTTCTGATGAAGCCGATTGCATTTTCCCTGGACTCCTGCGCCATTTTGCTGATGTATGGATAAACTGAATCGTAAACCGGGGTAAGCATCCGGTGGGCTGCCCGGATAATTTTTGAACCGGCGCTGTAATAACCAACAGCCTCCCTGCTTGCGAAAAGCCCAAGAATAAAAGTGTCGCTCATGGAATACAGGCTGTTGGCAGCCATTGCCGTAAAGATGCGCCACCCCTCTTTCAACTGATGGTTTATTGCCTCAGACGACGGTATTTTGAATCGTATCCCGAAAGTTTTAACCGCCACCAGTAAAGCCAGCAGGCCGGCGCCGGACGATATAACGGAGCTTAACACAGGCACATAAATGTAATCGGATGTTTTCCTTACGAATATAAAAATTGACACAGTATATGCAACCCGTGCAAGCAGGTCCAAAACCGCCATAGGCCCCATTTTCTCCATCCCCTGAAAAAGCCAGATCGGCAGCAAGCCATTGCCCACCAGCGTCCCGAATGTCAAAAAGTACAGCAACCGGTTATCGCTGAATACGTGCAAATTTAAAACGGCAATACTCACGATTAAAAAACTGGCCAATACAAATCCCGCCTTGGCAATCATGACCGAACTGAAGATTTCGGACACTTTTTCCTTATCGTTTCTGCTTATTGAAATCTCTTTTGTGGCTGAGAGGTTAAAGCCGTAATCCCTGATTAGCGCAAAAAAATTTACAAATGCCTGAGCAAAAGCCACCATGCCGAACCCGCGGGCCCCAAGCACCCTTGCCAGGTATGGAAAAGTAACAAGAGGCAGAACAACATCGGCCCATTTCACAACCGAAAGTGAAAAGAAATTTGAAGCCAGCCTCTTCTTGTCCGCAGTCAGATTTTTTAGCGGCCCTGTGCAAAATGACATCCTCATGAGCCCGCATCCAGCCAGAAGGACAGGTCCCGCTTCAGCATAATACCCAGGCTTTTTATGTCCGGTGCAAATTCGCGCTGGAGTTTTCTTCTAAATGCGTTTGGCAACGGGGCACGCGCGGCGCCATACACATTCAGGCCGTGCGCGCGCTCCAGAAGCGAACTCCTCATTTTAACCGGCACAAATTTTTTTATAAATTTCCTTACCGGGTGGTTCACGTCCTTAACCATTTTCTGGATGGCCATGCTCCTGATTTTCTTGTTCTGGTTAATAATCCGGAATTCCGGAACAAAATCAATGTCCTCTAAATCAAGAAATGCCAGTGTATCTCTATAAACGCCGGACTGGTCGTTCTTAAAATCGTCATAAATGATAACGTGTACATTTTGCTCTCCGAAAATATCCATATAGCGCCGGAGTTGCCCGGAATACCTGGCCGTTTCACGATATAACAGAAATTCAATGGAGGTCCCTTTTAGCGGAGGTAAAACACCAGCTCTTTTCCTTGTTTCCTCTGCAGCCAGGGCGGCCTCAAAATCGGGGATGTCCTCAAATCCCTCATATACAAGCTGGCTGTGCTGGGAATGGATCATGTCAACAGGATTTCTGAGCATTATGATTATGCGCGCAGAAGGCGCAAATTGCTTTATTTCCCGCGCCGCAGTTTTGGAGTAAAGGTACCAGACCGAGGACTCGCCGATGCGTTTTTCATTCTTTACGCCTGCAAACTGCATCAGATAATCATTCAGATTTATCCTGGGGACGTTAAACTTCAGGTCCGTACCAAAGTAATGCAATTCCTTTACCGGCGCCATGAATATCTCAGGGTGTTTTCCCAGAAAAGAATCCATTGCCGTCGTGCCGCATTTCGGGGCCCCGGCTATGAAGAAATCAGGCCTTATTTGCATTTTCAGCTAGCCCCTGATTTGTCTTGATGCGTTTATAATGTTCCTGTCCATCAGGTAGGAATAAATCTCCTCTACGGCAGCTTCCACTGGCATATTGCCTGTATCCAGAGTTATTTCCGGACTCTCTGGCTCCTCATAAGGGGCTGAAATGCCGGTAAACTCCGGGATAAGCCCCGCGCGGGCCTTCCTGTAGAATCCTTTCGGGTCCCGCTGTTCGCATATCCCGATACTGCACCTCAGGTAAACCTCAATGAACTCGCCTTCCTGGAAAAGCAATCTGACATTTTCCCTGTCCTGCCGGTAAGGCGAAATGAAGGCGGCTATCGTAAGTATCCCGGCCTCAACCATCAGCTTGGCTACTTCTCCAATGCGGCGCAGGTTCTCGCTTCTGTCCTCGGGGGAAAAGCGCAAATCCCTGCTCAACCCGTGTCTTACGTTGTCTCCGTCAAGGACAAATGTGTTTACATTCACCCCGAAAAGCATTCGCTCCAGCTCAACGGCAACCGTCGACTTGCCGGAAGCGGACAGCCCGGTAAGCCATACAAGGGCGGATTTATGGCTGTTTTTAAACCATCTGTCATTCTTGCCCACTTTACCGCCATGCCATTTTATATTGGAGAGGTTCATTTCATTTGGCGCTATCATTTTATTTCCTGTTGGCAGGGCCGCAATTTGCAAACAATGGGCAGGATGGCCTGTTGCTTTTAAAGAGGGCTAAGTATTTTTTCCACCGTGTGGACGGCGCCGGATTTATTCTCCAAATATTTCTGCTTAATCCAGTCAATATATTTCGGGATCCCCATTTCAAGCGTAATTTTAGGGGCGTGCATCAGGTGCGCTCTGGATTTAGAGAAATCCATCCGTTTTGTCTTAATCACAAAAGGCTCTGCGTCTTTGTAAGTGACAAGCGAATCGTTTTTCCCAAGGCAGGACAATACCAGATCGGAGACATGCTTGATGTCCGTCAGCCAGTCCTCACGTCCGCCGATGTTGTAAACCTCACCCGGAATGAAATTATCCACTATATTGGCCAGCGTACGGCATGTGTCTTCCACATAAGCGAAGATCCTGTAATGGCCGGTATAGACGATGTAGGGCCTGTCCATAAGCGCCCTGTACACAAAAACCGGGATCGCCCCTCTGTACGGGCTGTAATATTCATGAGGTCCGTAGGTATTGCCCATCCGTACACGCACGGATTCCGTACCGAACATCCTTGCGGAGTTCATCACCTGCATCTCGCCGGCCATTTTCACGATTGCATTATCGTTTATCTGACGCAAGGGCATCTTTTCCGTAATGTCTTCGCGCATCAGGCCGCCATAATCGCCGTACACACCGGCACTGCTGAAATATACCAGCCTGAAGCCGTGGCGTTCCTGAAGCCTCAGCACGTTTTTAGTGCCTATCGCGTTTGTAATCCAAAGGCTCTCGTAATAGTCCTCCCCGTAGCAGCGGCCGTGTTCTGCGGCCATGTGGTAAACGTAATCGAACCGGTGCTCTTCAAAAATCCTTGCAAGCTGCCAGAAACTGCCGATATCGCACCTGATGTGTTTGCCGGAGTCAGAGTGCGCTATGTCGCACGTGTATACATCGTGCCCACGCCGCAACAGCTCGGTATAGAGATTGGTGCCTATGAAACCTTTACCGCCAGTCAAGAGTATTTTCGGCATTGCCCCTCCATAACCGGCCTGCGGGAAAGACCGGGCACGCCTCCGCCGGAGCCGCCTTGTGTGCGGCCCTCAATATAAAGATATTTCAACCACAACCAGCACATCTTTTTACTACCCTAGGTTGAAATTCTATACATCTTAAATTGTATTGTCAAGAGCTTTTATCGGATAAATTTAAGCGGTGTTAAGCGAGAAACTTAGGGACCTGTCTCAAAATAGATTCAGAAGCTAAAGAGAGAGGAAATTGCGATAGACACGGAGTAAGGGGCATCGCATCGAGGCGCAAAGAGGCCTGTAAAAAAGCCCGCATGCTTTTCGGGGCAAGAGCAGCGCTGCATTGGGGACGTTTTTCTTTTTAACGAAGCTGCAATCCCGATTTCAGCTTCTTGCAGCCTGGAATGATTTTGAGACAGTTTCAATAATTAGCCGCACTTACTGAGCATCCAGGAGTCTATCTCCACCTTGCAGTTCATCGCATCAAGAAAGATGTACACACGCTCCGGCCCGTTTGCCTTCCCGGTAAAAACGGCCGTGAAATTTTTTAACATGCCGCCTGTTATCATTACCGGCTGGCCGATTTGCAGGACAGGCGGATCCAGCTTTATCACGCCACCCTCCATCCGGCGGCAAAGCTCGTCCATTATCTCCCCCGGCACGCTCAGTGGCTGCCACCCACCCAGCACATACCGCACGCCCTGGGTATAAAAAATTTTCTTCAGGGACTGGTTCGGGTTGAACTCCGCAAAAATATAGCAGGGGAAAAGAGATTCAACCGTGTCATGGCGCTTCCCGGCAACCAGCTTGTGAACGCTGAGCTTCGGGTTCAGGGTCTTTATTCCGGAAAGCGAAAGCCTTCCTGCAACAATATCTTCGGCTTTTGGTTTTGTGTAAACGGCATACCAGCTGACTGCATTGCCTGTTCTGTCCATACTACCTGTGATTGTATATAGCTATACCTCAGATTGTCAAGCCCCTATGAGAACGCACCGCCCTCACCAGCCAGTCATAGCCCTTCTGGACCGGCAGGCATATTAATACTGTAATAATGAAAACCGGAATTTCCAGCAGCGCGTTTCTGAGCGAGGGGACCTGTACAATGCAGTTTCCATATGTTATGCACTTGGCCACGCGATAACGAACCAGGTAAGTAAGAAAAATCCCGTTCAGTGTCTGATGGGAAAGAAACAGGGCAAAGGAACTGTATGCAAGCGGTTTTGCAATCCTCTGGACTGCGGGCAAGGGCATAGCAATAGCACTGAATAGCCAGAATGCCACCATGAAAAGCGTAATCGCAAAGCCGTTTGCAAAGATATCGCCGTCAAAAAATCCATAATTGTTTGCAAGGTATAGAAGCACGGCCGCTGAGGCCGCAAAAACCGGCAAATACGCTTTAGAAAAGATTTTGCGAAAGTATTTTTTCTGGCCATATGCGCCTTCGGCCAGCAGCATTCCAAAAACAAAGCACGCCAGATATAAAGTGGGCGGCTTCCCCTGCACTTCAAACCCGGCCGCCTGAATTATTTCAGCTATGACCGCATTTCCGAAAATCGCAAACACAACCAGAAAAATCTTCAGCCAACGGTTTTGAAAAAAATTCACCATTAACGGAAAAAGCAAATAAAGCTGCGCTATATATCCCACAAACCATAATGCACCGTAAGCCAGTGAGTACTTCGTGTACGTCTGGACCAGCAGCAAATGGTAAATAAAAACCTTGAACGCGTCCTTTTCATCAATGCTGTATTTATGGAAAGCGTAAATCAGTATCACGACCGCCCAGTATAGCGGCAATATTCTGATAAACCTCTTCTTGTAAAATACCGCCCAGTTGTCCTTGCGCCTAAGATAGCCCAGGTACAGGCCAAACCCGCTTGCGATTATGAAAAACCGGGGCATCTCGCCGCCCAGCGCCACAATCAGCATGGCCAGGGTCTTTATGCCTGCGATCAACCCTGATGGAGGGAATTTGGCCAGGATGTGAGTTATGCCACCTTGCTGCAGCAGAACCAGCGAGTCGCCATATGAAAGAACGTAATAGTAATGCCAGAAGGCTATCAGCGTGATGGCGGAGGCCTTGCAGAAATCCACATAATTTGTGATATCGATAGGTTTGTATTGCGTACCGGTTTCCATGGTCTCCTAATTCACCGTGGACATCACGGAAAAAACCCCTTTTATCTCCTCAAAGAGTCTCCGCTCGGAGATAAAGACGTCAAAACCGCCAGGATTGAATTTTATCCTATCGCCGTATGCTTTTAAAAGGGCCTGCACCGGCGGAGAGGTGTCTTTCTCCAGGGCCAGCTTTACCCTGCCGCTTATCTGGTCTATCCTTGCAATCCCCAGGCGGGCGGCTGAAAGCCTCAGCTCCATAATGGCAAGCAGGTTGGCAATCTCCTCAGGCAGCGGACCGAACCTCTCGGCCATCTCCTGGCCGATGCGCTCCAGATCCGCGCTATCAACGGCACCTGCAATCCTCCGGTAAAAGCTCAGCCTCAACGAGATGTCCTCAAGATATTCCTCAGGTATCAGCGCGTGCACACTCAGCTCCACCTGCGGAAGCGTGGTCTCTTTCACTTCCTCGCCCTTCAGTTCGGCCACGGTACGCTCCAGCATCTCAAGATAAAGCTCCAGCCCCAGGTCGTTTATGTAACCCGACTGCTCCGCCCCAAGCAGATTGCCGGCGCCCCTTATCTCCAGGTCCTTCATGGCAATCCTGAAGCCGGCCCCGATGTAGCTTATCTCCTCCAGCGCCTGAAGCCTCTTCTGGGCATCACCTGTGATAATGTCCAGCCCTGGCACAAGGAAAAACGCATAAGCCCGCGCGGGCCCTCTGCCCACCCTGCCTTTCAGCTGATAAAGGTCCGCCAGCCCCATCATGTCCGCCCTGTCCACTATGATGGTGTTGGCGTTGGGTATGTCCAGCCCGGCGCCGATTATGGCGGTTGAAAGCAGCACGTCCGCCTTGCCGTCCAGGAAGGCAAGCATGGCGCGCTCCAGCTCCCTCTCGGCCATCTGGCCGTGCGCAACAACCATGCGCGCCGAGGGCAGAAGCTTGGCAACGGTCTCAAAAAGTTTTGTCAGCGTCTCGATCCTGTTATGCACAAAAAAAACCTGCCCCCCACGTGCAAGCTCCTTCTCCATGGCGTCCTTTATAAGGTTTTTGTCGAAGGCCGCCACTGTGGTTTTCACGGCAAGCCGGTCTTCGGGCGGGGTTTCTATCACGCTCATGTCGCGGATGCCGGAGAGGGCCATCTGAAGGGTGCGCGGTATGGGAGTGGCTGTCATGGACAGCACGTCCACATTTTTCTTGAGAGATTTTACCTTCTCTTTGTGTGCCACGCCAAACCTGTGTTCTTCGTCGATTATCAGAAGCCCCACGTTTGCAAAGCCAAGCGGGCTCTTTAAAAGCGAATGAGTGCCGATAAGTATGTCGGTTTCGCCTTTTTCAAAGGCCTCGTATGTCTTTTTCTTTTCGGCCTGATTTTTAAACCGGCTTACGTAATCGATCTTTACCGGGAAAGCCTGAAACCTCTTCTGGAACGTCCTGAAGTGCTGCTCGCAAAGAAGTGTGGTTGGCACAAGCACCACGGCCTGTCTGGCGTCGTACACGCATTTGAAGGCTGCCCTCATGGCAACCTCCGTTTTCCCGTAGCCCACGTCCCCGCATAAAAGGCGGTCCATCGGGCGCTCTTTTTCCATATCCGCCTTTATTTGATTAATGGACTTCAGCTGGTCCGGCGTTTCCTCATACTGGAAAAAGCTGTCGAACTCCCTGTGGATGTCCGTGTCCGCGCTGAATGCAAACCCCGTGGCTATCTCCCTGGCCGCATAGGTCTTAAGCAGTTCCCCTGCCATCTCTTTCAGCCGTTTTTTTGCCCGCTCCTTTTTCTTCTGCCAAACCTTGCCCCCTATCCGGTCCAGAACGGGCGGCGCCGCGGCAGCATGGGCAGCTTCGGCCTTTGCGCCTTTTTTGCCTGCTTCCGCCGCCCCCCTGTACTTGCGTATCTTTTCCATCCCGTAAACGGGCAGGTATATCTTGTCGCCCCCGGCGTATTCGATTACCAGAAGATCGAATACCGGGCCGTCCGCCCCGTGTTTTGCAAACCCCAAAAACCGGCCGATCCCATGGTCCGAATGGACCACATAATCTCCGGCGGACAGGTCCTCCACGCTCTCCACTAACCCCTGGAGCTTCGATTTGTGCATCGGCCTCCAGGCGGGCTTTTCCCCGAAAAGGTCCCTGTCTGTTGCTATAACAAGGCCTGGCATGGCAAAACCGCGCGAAAGGCCGCCGGTAGTTATGGCCAGCCAGCCGGGATAATCCTTCACCTCTTCAGGCGCAAGCACAGGAACGTGAAGCCCGTCGTCCCAGAGGATGTTTTTTATCCTTTCGGCCTGCCCCTGGGAGGAAAACACCAGCAGAACATCCGATTCGCCCTTCAATCGTTTTACTGCAATCGACAGTTCGGTAATATCGCGCCGCTCCGAATGCAGAATCCCAAGGCCGGCAAGAGGAGACACCCCGGAATCCACGCCCTCTCCTTTTATCGGGGCGGAAGACAGCGTAACGCCGTCTTTATCAAATTCGGCGGCAAAATCCCTCGGGAAGGCCGTGCCGTCAAGAGTATGGAGCCTGTAATTTTTCAACCCGGCCTGTAAAAGGAAAGAAAATCCGTCCTCCGGTTCCATTGCGGGCAATACGGTTATGGACGCGGCAGAGTCGGTATGCATCTGGCTTTCAACATCAAAATACCTTATGGCATCAACATCATCGCCAAAAAACTCTATCCTTGCAGGGCTGTCCGATGTAACCGGGTAAATGTCAAGTATCCAGCCTTTCAGCCTGTATTGGCCCGGCAGGGTAACAAGAGACACAGGCTTATATCCAAGAAGCGCAAGCCTGTCTTCAAGTTCGGCGCGGGGGAACGAGCCCGGGAAAGAAAGGTGCATGGATTTTTTGGCCACGTCTTCAGGCCCCCAGGCCGGGGCCTCCAATGCGGCCACGGACGAAATTACCGAAGGTATTTTATTCTTGCCGGCAGCCGAATTGAACGACACCAGCGCCCTTCTTCCGGCTGTGTCCGCGCCGTCGGGCTCAGGCAGCACCGCAACGCCCCCTGCAATAGTGCGCCCGGCGAGCCGCTGAAACAGATCGATGTCTTTTTTAAGCGCCAGCGCGCCGGTCTCGTCCTTTGTTGCGGCAATAAACGGCACCCGCGAGCAGCAGGTAAGATAAAGCGCGGCGGCCGAGCCCCTAAGCGAATATATCCTGCCTGGGGCTTCTTCAGGCGGAGCGGTTCTGCTTTTGAAATCCGAAAATGCCTTAAGAAGGTTCACGTCAGGATTTTTTCTTCTCTATCTTCTCGATTATCCCCGTAGTGGAAAAACCCCGATGAAAAGAAAGGCTGTGCGTTTCGGGCACAAGATCGGAGCCTACAATGTCTTCTTTTTTCCAGTCCCCGCCTTTTACCAGAACATCCGGCCCTAAAAATTTTATAAGCTCGTACGGAGTGTCCTCATCGAACATAGTAACGTAATCCACCACCTCAAGCGCGGCGGCCACCTCGGCCCTCTCGGCCTCTTTATTAACCGGCCTGCCCGGTTTCAGCCTGGAAACCGACGCATCGGTGTTCAGCGCAAGCACAAGCACGCCGCCAAATTTTCTGGCCTCCCTCAGATACCGCACATGGCCGGCATGGATTATATCGAAGCACCCGTTTGTAAATACTATTTTTTTGCCTGCGCTTCTATCCGCATCCAGACGGGCCTTCAGCTCCTTATGTCCAAGGACCACGCCCATATTATTTGCCGCGCCCAATCAGCTCTTTTGCCTTCTCCAGCATTTCTTTATCGCCCTTGTAAGTTACCATCTCCGCAGCCTGTTCCAGCGGGAACCAGGCACATTCGTCCACCTCGTAATCGTGGCCGGCGGTGTCGCCGCTTAAATATTCCATCAAAAAGAAATATACCGTTTTTTTATATCTGATGTACTCAGCGGGCGTCTCTTTGTCTTTGGCCACGTACCAGTAAGTTATCTCCCCAAGGCCGTCCGTTATCCGCCCGTTAAGGCCGGTTTCCTCGGCCACTTCCCGAAGCGCGGTGTCGCGGGGCGATTCTCCCTTGTTAATAAGCCCTTTTGGCAGCGTCCACACATTTCCGCCCTTAACAGACACAAGCGCCACTTCAAAGCCGCTGACGTTCCGCCTGAAAACAACCCCTCCTGCGGATTTCAGAATCCTGACGGGGGATGTTTGGGCACGCATCATTTCATCCTTTGCCGTGCCCGATGCCTATGGCCTTTTTCCATTGCGGAAGGCTCCGCACAATATCGTTATGGAAGGCAAAGGCCATCAATGTTATAAGAAGAACCAGGCCAACTTTCTGAAGCGCAATCTGCGTGTTCTCGCTAAGTGGTTTCCGCCTTATGGCCTCTATGGCCAGGAAGAACAGATGCCCGCCATCAAGAATCGGCACGGGCAGCAGGTTTAGCACGGCAAGATTCAGGCTGATAAACGCCATGAACATTATATATGGGAAAGTGCCCATCGAAGCGGCCTTGCCGGACTCCTGCACTATAGCTATCGGCCCGCCTATCGTCTTTAGTGAAAAGGCCCCTGTCACAAGCTTTGCAAGCGAGTCATACGTGAACACGCCCATCCTGTATGTGGCGGCCGCCGCGGCGGCGGGGACCATCAGCGGGTTTTTTGCGGCTATAACATAAAACGGGTCCTTGCTGCCGGTGCGCTTTATCCCTATCTGCCCTATGGCAATTTCAGAGCCGTCCGGCATTTTCTCCTTCACTAGCTTTGGGGTTATGGTGAAATTCAGTATCTGCCCGTTCCTTTTAACCTTGAACTGAAGCGGCTTGCCTGGCTTGTTGCTCACAATGGCAATCAGGTCCAGCCATGTATCCACAGGCTGCCCCCCAATGTCCAAGATAACGTCTCCGGGTTTAAGCCCTGCGGCGGCGGCAGGCGTGCCCTGCCTGACGGCATCCACCCGCGGCGCAAGGTCCTGCAGTTTGGGAACATTCACCGGCAGCCCCGCGCCCAGAATTACGGCAAACAGAAGAAACGTCAGCAATACATTGAAAAACGGCCCGGCAAAGGCTATCACTGCCCTCTTGTAAACAGGCTGCGCGCTGAAGGCGTGGGCACGGTCTTCCGGGGCAAGCTCCTCGCCCTGCTCCTCGCCAAGCATCTTCACATAGCCGCCAAGTGGCAGGGCGGAGATAACATATTCCGTGCCGCCTCTTTTTATTCCGGCAACCTTCGGGCCAAAACCCAGCGAGAACTTAAGCACCTTCACCTTCATGAGCTTTGCAAAGATGAAATGCCCCAGTTCATGCGAGAACACCAGTATCCCAAGCAGAAGGGCCGCCCAGACCAGCGTCAAACCTTTTTTCTCCTTTTTATAACCGAATGCGCGGCCGCCCTGGCCCCGGTATCGGCCTCCAGCGCGTCGTGTTCGCTGGCAACGGGCCTTGGCGGATGCGCACTCATTACTTCCTCTATTACAGCCGGTATGTCGTTGAAGCCGATGCCGCCCTCAAGAAAGGCCACCACGGCCACCTCGTTTGCAGCATTCAAAACTGCCGTTGCCGTGCCGCCGGCCCCCAGCGCCTTGTATGCATACGCAAGGCATGGGAACGTCTCCAGATCCGGGTGGGCAAATGTAAGCCCGGAGATGGCGGTAAGGTCCAGTTGAGGTATCACGTCCTCCAGCCTGTCGGGGTACGAAAGCGCATAAGCTATCGGGGACCTCATGTCCGGCTTTGAAAGCTGTGAGATTATGGAGCCGTCCACAAACTCCACCATCGAATGTATTATGCTCTGCGGATGCACAAGCACTTTCACCTTGTCATGCCCAACACCAAACAGGTGGCAGGCCTCTATAACCTCCAGCCCCTTGTTCATCAGCGTGGCAGAGTCTATGGTTATCTTCCTGCCCATCTCCCAATTCGGGTGTTTTAGCGCGTCCGCCGCCTTTACCGTTGCAAGGTATTTACTGTTTTTGCCGAAAAAAGGCCCGCCGGAGGCGGTAAGGATGATGTTTTTTACGCGGTCAAGTCCGTAGCCGCCCCGCTCCATGCACTGAAAAACAGCGCTGTGCTCGCTGTCTATTGGCAGCATCTTCACCCCGTATCGCCGGGCCTCGTCCATTACAAACGCGCCGGCCGTAACCAGCACTTCCTTGTTTGCAAGGCCAACGTCCTTGCCTGCCCTGATGGCCGCAAGTGTTGGCAGCAGCCCTGCCGCGCCGGAGATGGCGGAAATGACGAAATCGGCCTCTTCCAGCCTGGCTATTTTGCACAGCCCGTCCATGCCGCCCCAAACCGGCATGCCGGTTTTTCTGGCAAGGCCTTCAGCCGCATCTTCATTGTAAAGGGCAGCCGCGATGGGCCCGAATGTGTTTATCTGTTTTGCGATGGTCTCGATGCTGGAGAAGGCCGCCAGCCCGGCCACTTCAAAGCGATCGGGGTATCTGCCGATTACATTCAGGGCGCTGCGGCCTATGGAGCCGGTGGAGCCCAGGATTACGATTCTTTTCTTTTTCATGTCCGGCTTAAAAGAGATGCCGCTTTGCCTTTTCTGTATGAATTCCTAAATAACGGCGCAGGAGTTTTTTCCTCGCGCAATCTCGATATATTCTAACATTTTACCTGAAGGCGGGCTTCTTTATAATGGAATTTTTGCCAGCCGGGCGGAGGGGCTTTTCAGCCCCCCATCCGGGAAAAATTTAGCAGCCGGTGATTACTCTCCTTTTGGGAGCATTCAGGGATTTCAGATAGGCCACGAGGTCGGCCATCCTTTTTCCTTTGGGATTCAATGCCTTCCCATGCAGGTTTGTGGTGATCATGTAGTTTACGGCCTCCTCGTAAGTCTTGAACTTGTGCAGTTCAGGCTTCAAGCTCCCGCGATGGCACATTGTGCAGCTCATCCCGCTGGAGCTAAGGGACTTGCCCTCAAAAAGGGCCTTCCCGTTTGCCGCGTTGCCGGCTGCAAATGCCACGGATGCCGCAAAACCAAGAATCAACATCATGATAATAACGATCTTAAGCGCCTTCATCAGATTCACCTCCTTCCAAGCTGGTTCGTGGATTTTACCAGACGCGCAAACGGGTTTCAAGGGAATTTAAGCAGTCTAAAATTTTAAGTTCATATTGACAAATCGAATGCGGGCAGTTCCAAATCAGGCAACGGCCAAAAACCATGCAATTCAGGCCCGGAATACGGAATAATACAAAATGAGTGTGCGGGAAAACGCCCTGGAAGCGTTGATGAAGGTATCCGGGGGCTCAAAGCCGAAGGACGCGATTGAGGCGGTTTCAGGTAATACCGGGCTGGACCGGCGGGACCGGGCCCTGATGATGGAGCTTGTTTACGGCACAATCAGGTGGCGGCTGCTTCTGGACCATGTGCTCTCCGGCTTTCTGGCCAAAACGCCCGGCAACCGGACAACAGAGAATCTGAGGCTGGCCCTTTACCAGCTGCTCTTTACCCGCGTGCCTGGGCATGCGGCCGTCTTTGAGGCCGTGCAACTGGAAAAAAATGGCGGAAATCAGGGCCGGCCGGGGCTGGTAAACGCCGTGCTGCGGTCTTTCCAGCGCCGTGAAGAGCAGGTATTAAAAGAAATGGCTGCGCTCAGAGACATGGCCAACGATCCGGCCGCCCAGGATGAAAAACGGCTTCAGGCGGCGGCAATCGCCTGGTCCCATCCGCAATGGCTTTTAAAAAAATGGGCGCGCGTAATGGGCGTGCAGGAGGCCTTTGCCCTTGCCCAAAGCAATAATAAAATACCGCCTCTTACAATCCGTGTAAAAAGCGGGCAAAAGACCGAAGCGCTTGAATATCTGAAAAAAGATTTCCCGGACGCAGCCGGAACCGGCTTCAGCCCGTCCGGGATAAAGATCGCGGGCGGGGCTGTTTTTGAGGAAGTGATAAAAATATTGCCCTCATGTTTCGCCCAGGACGAGGCCGCCCAGCTTACAACCTTCCTCCTTGCTCCGCAGCCGGGCGAAAGGATACTGGACGCCTGCGCCGCGCCTGGTGGAAAATCCACGCATATAGCGGAGCTCATGCGGGATAACGGCGAGATAGTGGCCGCCGATATCTCACCGGAACGCCTGGAGCGTGTCCGGCAGAACGCAGACAGGCTGGGCCTGAAATCCGTAAAACCCGTGCAGGCGGATGCCGCCGGGCTGGAAGACGGTCTTGGAGTATTCGACAGGGTCATACTGGATGCGCCCTGCTCCGCGCTTGGCACGATAAGGAGAAACCCGGATGTAAAATACCGCCACACAAAAAAGGGCTTGCGGGAGTTGGGCGCGGCACAGCTGCGGATGCTGAACTCCGTATCAAAGGCCGTAAAAAAAGACGGAATAATCGTATATTGCACCTGCTCCACGGAGCCTGAAGAAGGCGAGGATGTAGTTGATAATTTTCTGAAAGAGTCATCCGGCGCTTTTTTGCAGGACGCATCCTCTCCGGCATTCATGGCTGAATTGAAGGCTGGCCGCTATTTCCGCACCTGGCCGCACCGCCACGGCATGGACGGATTCTTCATGGCCAGGCTGGTACGCACCAGATAATTTTCTGGCTGGATTGTACTTTGAATCAGTGATATAAAGAAATTGGAAGGTCTGTTTAAAAGAAGCCTGCCCCGAAAGGAGGAAACCTGAAATGCCAAAAACAGCAGCCATAGAAGAGGCCCTTACGGCCGCCCCGAATAACTACAAGCTACTTTTTGAAAATGACCGTGTTCGCATGCTGGACCTGAGCATAGACCCTGGCGACAGGACTGTAATGCATTCCCTGCGGGACCACCTTGTTTACATCGTCACGGACTGCACGGCCACGTTTATCAGCCCCGGAGGCCAGCCTGAGCAGTGCACACTGAACAGGGGCCAGGCCACGTGGTTTCCTGCCAGGTCACATGAGATCGCCAACAACGGCACCAAGCCGATGGAGGCGATTATCGTGGAGTTCAAGAGCTGAAAAAAGGGGTAATAACCAGAATAAAATGGGCGGGGGGCCGTCCTTCCTTTTTTTATTCAGCGCCCTTTAATTCCGATGTGCACTGCGGACAGCGGACGGCCCTGGCCTGAATAACGGAAAGGCAAAAAGGGCATTGCCTGGTATCGGCCGCCGGGGCTGCCTTTTCCTCTGCCTTCCGCCGCAGACTGTTTATGCTTTTTACAAGGAGGAACACCGCAAATGAAACGAGCAGAAACGATATTACCTCGTTTACAAAAAGCCCGTATCTTAAAACCACCGCACCGGCTTTTGAAGCGGCCTCCGCCGTGGGATAAGGGCCGGGCACTGTCCCGCTTTTAAGAGTGATAAAGAACTCGGAAAAATCCACTTTCCCAAGCAGAAGCCCAAGTGGGGGCATTATGATATCCGAGACAAGGGATTTTACCACCAGCCCGAAGGCCGCACCGATGATTATGCCCACTGCCATATCAACCACATTGCCCTTTAATGCAAACTCCCTGAACTCCTTAAGCATGCCCATGAACGTTTTCCCCCTTCCATATAACGCGGCAAAAAACCTTATGCGGGTAATAAGTAAATTTCCCTTAAAGAAAAAATATCAGAAGGATTTTGTTATGTCAAAAAAGAGAAGTGGCGGCGGATCGCCGCAAAATGAAAAGACAAAGCCACTGGATGCTTCGGCCTGATGGCAGCCGGCAGGTTTTTTATGGCAAGATTAATAAGGACAAAATGAAACTCGCTCTTAAAAAATTATTCATTATCCTGGCATGCATAGCGGCCGGCGGGGTTGCCGGTTATCTTGCATACCAGGGCGTGCTTTTTGTAAGGGAGGTGACCGTGCCTGACGTGATGGCGCTTACCACCGTGCAGGCCGGGGCAAGGCTTAAGGATGCGGGGCTGAAGCTGAAGGTGCAGGGGCAGGACTTCGACCCCTCCATCCCATCAGGAGGCATTATCCGGCAGGACCCCGAAGCGGGCGGTAAACTGGAACCCGGCAGGCACGTGAAGGTGGTCCTCAGCAAAGGCCCGGAGGCCTCCAGGATGCCATCGGTAGTTGGCAAAACGCTTAATGAAGCCACCTCCATACTCACAGCAAGCGGCATGAGCGCAACAAAGATAATAAAATCCCATTCCGATACTGTGCCGGAAGGCATAGTTATCGCCCAGGACCCAGGCCCCGATGAAAAACCAAGCATCCCCATCGGGCTGGTTGTAAGCGAGGGGCCTTATAAGGTAACCTATTACGCCCCGGATTTCAGGATGCTTACGGAAGACAACGCCAGGCAGATTGCAAACACCGTAGGGGTGCAGCCTGTCTTCTCTAATTCGGGAGACTTCGTTGTGGACCAGAATCCCAAACCTGGCACAACACTGACTGGAGGGCAGAAGGTATTTCTTACCCTGGGCGGAAAATGACAAAAAAAATAATCAGTGGCAAACCCATTATAGCTCCGTCGCTTCTATCCGCGGATTTCCTGCGGCTGGCGGAAGAGGTTAAGGCGGCCGAGGCGGCAGGGGCCGGGCTGCACCATGTGGATGTTATGGACGGAAGGTTCGTGCCTAATATAACGATAGGCCCGTTTGTTGTAGAGGCGATAAAGAAGGCGGCATCCATACCTCTTGATGTTCACCTGATGATAGAGGAGCCAGAAAGATACCTGGAGGATTTCATCAACGCCGGTGCGGATTACCTCACCGTGCATGCGGAGGCCACCATACACCTGGACAGGGTATTAAACCGCATCAGGGAGCTTGGCGCGCTTTCAGGCGTAAGCATAAACCCGTCAACACCGGTATCCTCGCTGGAGAACGTCCTTTACGCCGCCGACATGGTGCTTATAATGTCTGTAAACCCCGGTTTCGGCGGACAGGCATTCATACCCAATTCCCTTAATAAGACAAAGGAACTGAAGGCGGCCATAAAAAAGGCCGGCTCCAAAACCATGATAGAGGTGGACGGCGGGATAAAGCCCGGCAATGCCGCGCAGGTTGTCAAGGCAGGAGCGGACGTGCTTGTTATGGGCTCGGCATTCTACAATTCGGGGAACTATAAAAAAACCGTGGAAGAAGTAATGCGCTCTGTTTCAGGCAAACGGAGGTAAAATGGCTAGCATGGACGACATAGAAAAAGCGGACATCCTGCGGGAGGAAGCACGTTACAAGGAAGCCCTGGCGGTCATCCAGCCCGCCCTGAAAAAGTACGCTAAAGACGCTGAAGCCATTCTCAGGCTGCACCTTTCGGCCGGCCACGTCAGAAGAATGCTTGGTGATTTCGCCATGGCCGCAAAGGACTACTCCAAAGCGGCAGCGCTGGCCAAAAAAGAAGCGGATGAATCCGCCCGTGCGGACGCGCTTACCGGACTGGCTCTTTCCTTAAGGGGCCAGGGGCGATGGGAAAAGGCCCTTGCCCTGCTGGAAGAAGCACGGTCCGTATATGTTAAAAACAAGGACAGGGAGGCAACCGCATTTGTCCTGTGGTCCATTGCCGGGGCGCTGCGGATTAAAGGCGACGTCCCAAGGGCCATAGCCGCTTTCCAGAAGGCAAAAGACCTTTTTGCGGCACTGCGCGACAGGCACGCCGAGGGTTTTTGCTTAAACGGGCTTGGCGGTGCTTCACGGATAAAAGGCGATTACGCCGCTTCTTTAAAGTTCTACACCGGCGCCAACCGGCTGTTTAAAAAACTTGGCGACCCTTTCGGGCTTGCATATTCGTACTGCGGCATCGGAAACGCCCTCCGGATGCAGGGTGACATGCAAGGCGCACTGGGCAATTTCAAGGACGCACTTAAGATTTACAACCGTATAGGAGACATTGTAAGTTCTTCCTATACCCTCTGGAGCGTAAGCAAAACATACATGATGACGGGTAAACTGGCCCTCTCGCTTAAACACCTTGAGAAGGCAGAGGCCCTGTTTGCAAAAACCAAAGACCCCAGGGGCAAAATTTACTGCATGATCTCAAGGGCGGAGCTCCAGTGGCTTGGCGGCAGGCAAAAGCAGGCCCATAAAACTGCAAACCAGGCCGCGGCCCAGGCGAAAAAACACGGCTTCCAGGTGGAAGAATGCCATGCCAGTACAGTGCTGGCACTCATGGAGGACGCCGCACCAAAAAAGAGCTGCTACAAGACGCTGGGATTATCACTGGCGCCCGCGTCACTTCCATTCAACATACCTTAGCCAGCGCATGGGGATGGAGGGTGGCGGGAAACAAAGCGCTTTAAATATCGCAAACATCCTTACTCTTTTCAGGATTGTTCTTATACCATGCTTTCTGACCGCAGTTGCCTACAGGAGCTTCAGATACGCGCTTTATATATTTGTGGCCGCCGCAATCTCGGACAAGCTGGACGGCATGGCGGCAAGGCTTACCCGCAAGGGCGAGGACATCGGCACCTTTCTGGACCCGCTGGCCGACAAGATAATGCTGAGCTCAACTTTCATCCTTTTCCTTGTAATGCGGCTGGTACCGGTGTGGCTTGCCATACTGGTGTTGAGCCGGGATATAATAATTGTAGTGGGCCTGTCGGTGCTGAGCATCTCCGGCAAAAGGCCCAAAGTAAGCCCTACGCGGGCAGGCAAGCTGGCCACGGCTGTCCAGTTCACGTTCCTGACGGTAATTCTGATCCGGACAAACTTCAACGTGGTCCCTCCGGTGCTGGAAACAGCGCTGGCCCTGGCTGCGGCGATACTTACGGCAATATCGGGGCTCCAGTACATGGAAAGGGGTTTGAGGCTGGCGCGTGGCAGGAGCACCTGGGGTAGAAATTGAATCGGTCCGGCCGGGAAGCCCGCTGCATTTAGCAGGCGTCAGGCCGGGCGACAGGCTGGTTTCGGTAAACGGCGCAACCGTACGTGATGCGCTGGATTATTCATTTCTGAAGGACGGGTCCTCGCTGGAGATGCAGTTCCTGGACGCGGGCCGCATCGAACTCCATCCTCCTGAAAGCGACGACCCCGGCATCGGGCTTGCACAGTTCGATATAAAAAAATGCGGCAACAATTGCGTCTTCTGCTTCGTCTCGCAGCTCCCAAAAGGGTTAAGAAGAAGCCTGTACATCAAGGACGAGGACTTCAGGATGTCCTTCGTCTACGGCAATTACATAACGCTTGCCAACCTTAGTCCGGAAGACAGAAAGCGCATAGTCACCCAGCGCCTGAGCCCTCTTTATATCTCGGTGCACAGCACCGAAAGGAAAGTACGCAACCTGCTGCTTGGAAACCCGGGCGCCCCGGATGTAATGAAAGACCTGCGGTTCTTCGCCAAAAACGGCGTCAGGATGCATACGCAGATAGTGCTTTGCCCCGGCTATAATGACGGCAAGCACCTGCAACGTACGCTCCGCAACCTGGCTTCGCTATTTCCTGCCGTGGAATCAGTGGCGGTTGTGCCAGTGGGGCTTACAGAGCACAGGAGAAGGAAGCTGGCTCCAGTGCAGGCCGCAGATGCGCAGGCGGCGATAAGCATAATCGACTCTTTTCATAACAGGTTCCGGCAGCAGACAGGTTGCGGCGTGGTATATGCCGCCGACGAGCTTTATATAAAGGCAGGCCAGCCTTTGCCGCCCATAGATTATTATGATGATTTGCCCCAGATTGAAAACGGCGTCGGGCTTGTGGCCAGGTTCATGGAGGATGCAAAGAGGGCCAGGGCAAAGAAAATTTCGCGGAAAAAATACCTTGCCTTCACAGGGATATCGTTTTATCCCTATCTTGAGGCCTATGTAAGCAGGCTGATTAAGCGCGGCCATAAAATTACGCTTCTACCGGTTGAAAACCGGTTCTTCGGGCCGTCCGTAACGGTAACGGGGCTTCTGGCCGGGCGGGACGTGATTTCGGCCCTTTCCGGCAAAACAGCAGGGCATGATATACTACTTGTGCCCGATTGCGCCACCAGGGAAGGCGACGGACTTTTCCTGGACGGCATGAGCGCAAAGGACATCGAACGCGCCCTGGGGATAAAAACGCTGGTTATAGAATCCACCCCGAAGGGGCTCCTGAAAGGGCTTTCATCGTGAAGATAAATGCAAAGACAAGGCTTATAAGTCTTTTCGGCTGGCCGGTTGAACACAGCCTCTCCCCCGCAATGCACAATGCCGCCTTTGCGCAGATGGGGCTCAATTACAGTTACATGGCCCTGCCCGTTGCGCCGGAGCTGCTTGGCGACGCCGTGCACGCCATAAAGGCATTCAATATGCCGGGCGTAAACGTCACCGTGCCGCACAAGGAAAACGTTATCCAATACCTTGACGACATTGATGCAGAAGCCAGGGACATAGGCGCTGTAAATACGATAGTAAACAACGGCGGAAAGCTTAAGGGCTACAACACGGACGGCCGCGGGTTCATGAAAAGCCTGAAAGAGGCCGGGATTGAAACCAAAGGCAAGAACATCCTTGTAATCGGCGCCGGAGGGGCGTCCAAGGCCATAAGCTACTACCTTTCAAAGGACGCTTCAAAATTCTTCCTGTTCGATATAGACAAGCCCAAGGCGGAAAGTTTTTTAAAATATCTTGTGGACACAGGCAGAACCGTCCATGTACCAGATTCGCTGAATGCAGCCAAAGGCATGGATATAATCATAAACGCAACGCCTCTTGGATTGAAGGAATCGGACCCCTTGGCCATACCGGAAGAGTTGATTGCTCCCCCGGTTGTTATAATTGACCTTATATATCATGAAACCCCGTTATTGAGGGCCGCAAAAAAGAAGGGCTGCAAAACGCTTGACGGGCTTGGAATGCTCTTGTGGCAGGGGGTGCTGGCCTCGGAACTATGGACGGGCAAAATGCCTCCGCATGAACTGATGAGGGCCGCCCTGCTGGACGGAATGCGCAGCAAATGACGCGCTATGCCTTCTGCACCAAGGCTGTAATCGCCGCGGCGCTGGCTGCCTTGTGCGGGATATATTATTTCCCGATGAACGGTATGAGAGCGGCCCAGGCCAAAATGGCCGCTCCCGGCTCCTCATCGTTTGAAAACGTGACGGTGCTGAATATCATGGACACAAAGACACTATGGCGGGCGGTCTCCAGAGAAGCCAGTCTTTCCGCCGACGGGCTTTCGGCCGCCATGGATTCCGTGACCATAAACGTGCCGTCAGAAAATATTGCAATGAGGGCCGATACAGGCAGCCTGGACATGCAGACAAACATAATGGAGCTTTCGGGCAATGTAAAAAGCCAGGTGAAGGGTTTTGACGTAAGCACGGGGACTGTAAGGATAGTGCCCGGCCAGGATGTAAGCTCAGCGCCCGGCCAGGATGTGCAAGTTAAAAAACGCGGCATGTCCATAACCGGCAAAAGCCTTGAGGCCAATACCCAGAGGACGGTGAAACTGAAAAATGACGTCAAAGCCATTTTTTATTAGAACTTTTGCAGCCGCCGCAGCGGCCGCCATGCCGCTGTTTTTTTGCTCCGGACTTTCTCTTGCCGCACAGGGGAACGCCGCCGCCGGCAAAACATCCGCCGGGGTACAGACCGGGGCCGCGGTCACAAATTCGCCCGCAGCCACGCTAGGAGAAAAAGGCCCGGTAATCATAACGGCCAAAAGCCTTTCCGCGGATTCCAAGGCCCACACGGCAATATTTTCCGGCAACGTAAAGGCCAAAACGGAAAATATGGAGATATTTGCCGACAGGATGGTTGTTATGTATGGGGACCAGGGCGGCGTGGAGCGCATCGTAGCCACCGGCGCTGTGCGCGTTATAAAAGAGGGGCGCGTAATCACTGCCGGCAAGGCCGATTACACCAAGGCCGATGACAAAATAGTGTTCAGCACAAACCCCAGGGTGGCCGAAGGTGATACGGTGATAACCGGGACCAAAATAGTCTATTACGTGTCGGACGACCGCACCAGCGTAACTGACAGCAAGGTGATGATACAGGGCAAATGAGCGGCGGGCAGCATGTTCTTCGCGCCTCCGGGCTCACAAAGAAATACGGCCGCAAAACGGTTGTAAGCGGGCTTAATGTGGAGGTGCGTTCCGGAGATATAATCGGCCTGCTTGGGCCAAACGGCGCCGGCAAGACCACCAGTTTCTACATGATCGCCGGCCTTTTGCGCCCGGATTCCGGCCGGGTGGAACTGGACCAGGCGGACATAACCGGCCTGCCCATGTATCAGAGGGCGCGGATGGGCATAAGCTATCTGCCGCAGGAGCCCTCGATCTTCAGGAAATTAAGCGTAAGCGAGAATCTTCAGGCCGTGCTGGAGATAACTGGCCGCAGCGGGACGGAGCTGGAAGAAATGACGGCCAGGCTGCTGGATGAATTCAACCTGAAGGAGTTTGCGTCCAGGGAGGGTTTCAGGCTTTCGGGCGGGGAGAGGCGGCGGGCCGAGATTGCACGCTCGCTGGCCACAGAACCGCGCTTCATATTGTTTGACGAACCTTTTACAGGCATCGATCCCATAGCTATAATAGAGCTGAAAAAGATGTTAAAATATCTCAAAGGGAAAGGGTTGGGAATACTTATTACCGACCATAACGTGCGGGATACATTGTCCATAACAGACCGGGCCTATATCATAAGCGGCGGCAAGGTCCTGTTCGAGGGCGCGCCGGAACAGCTTGTAAGCGAAAAAACGGTCCGGGAAACTTACCTGGGCCAGGATTTCAGGCTTTAAACGGAAATGGCGCTCGACAGCCGTCTTGAAATAAGACTTCTTCAAAAGCTGATCCTCACGCCCCAGCTTCAGCAGGCGATCAAGCTGCTCCAGATGCCTCAGATAGAGCTCTCCCAATCAATAACAAACGAGCTGATGGAAAACCCGTTTCTGGAAGAGGAACTTTCAGAGGACTCTTTTTCCGCCGGACAGCCGGAAAATGAAAATACCGTAAGCGAGGCCGAGCCTGTTGACAACCAGTACGAGGATGCCGAGGCCCCGCTGGAAAAACTTATGGGCATTTCCGCGGACGACTACTTCGAGGAGCGCGGGTTTGACGGGCGGGACCTGGGCTACTTCACACCCGGCAACGTGGACCAGCCCTCTTTCGATAATTTCCTGAGCAAAAACGGGGACGACCTTCAGGAGCACCTTATCTGGCAATTAAGGCTCACCCCCGCAACAGACCGGGATAAAGAGATTGCCGAGGCCGTAATCGGCAACCTGGATGAAAACGGGTATCTTCAGGCCTCCGACGAGGAGATAGCGGCAATCGCAGGATGCACGCCGGAAGAGGCCGCCAAAGCGGTAACCCTGGTGCAGAAGTTCGACCCCAACGGGGTTGGAGCAAGGAGCCTCAAGGAATGCCTGCTTTTGCAGCTGGACGCGCTGGAATTAAGGGGCACCCTTGTTGAATCCCTTATACAAAACAACCTTGAGGACCTGGAGCGCAGGCGTTACCAGCAGATGGCCAGGCAATACAGCTGCAGCACCGAAGACATAATGAACGCGGTAAGGGTAATCGAAAAACTGGAACCCAAGCCGGGGCGCAACTACTCCAGCGCAAGCCCGGTGTATATAACGCCGGACGTTTACATCGTAAAGACCGATACCGGGTACAATATAGTTCTCAACGACGAGGGTCTGCCCCGTCTCAGGCTGAATAACATCTACAAAAAGCTCTTTTCCCAGAAGGGCACGCTCAGCAAAGAGGAAAAGAGTTTTATCGAGGAGAAGCTCCGTTCCGCCGTATGGCTTTTAAAAAGCCTGGACCAGAGGAACAAGACCATTTACAGGGTGGCCGAATGCATTCTCACTTTTCAGCGCGAGTTCTTCGACCACGGCGTACGGTTTTTAAAGCCCCTTAACCTGAGGGACGTGGCCACGGAGCTGAAGATGCACGAAAGCACCATAAGCAGGGCCACATCCAACAAATACCTTTCGTGCGGCCACGGGCTTTTCTGCCTAAAGTATTTCTTCTCCAGCGGAATAACCGGAGGGGAAGGCATGGTCTCGTCCACCTCCGTAAAGGACCTTATAAAGAGGCTTGTTTCCGAGGAGGACCCCAAAAAGCCGCTGAATGACCAGGATATAGTAAAGCTCTGCCAGGCCAACAAGATAGAGATAGCACGCCGCACCGTCGCGAAGTACCGTAAGGAACTGAATATCGCTCCCCAGAACCGGAGGAAGCGCTACGACTAGGCCCTGGCTGAAAACCAGGCCGCAATTTCGAATAGGAGGCGACAGCATGAACGTAGTGGTATCTGCAAGACACATAGACCTCACCCCCGCTCTTAAAAGCTACGCGGAGGAGAAAGTAGCAAAATTCGACCGCTTCCTGTCGAATATCACCGACGCCAAGGTCACGCTGGTATTTGAAAAAAACGCCCACAAGGCCGAGGTGCTTTTAAACGCAAACGGCATACTCATATGGGCCGAAAGCACCACAGGCGACATTTACGCCGCCATAGACGAGGTGATAGAGAAACTTGACCAGCAGGTGAAAAGGTACAAGGGCAAGCAGCTTGCGCACAGAAAAGGCGAAAGCGGCAAGGCCATACCGGAGCTGTCCAGCCACATCCCCGACGAGGGCGGACGGATTATAAAGACCAAGCGCTTCGGGCTCAAGCCGATGTCCGCCGAGGAGGCATCCATGCAGATGGAACTTCTGGGCAAGGCCTTTTTCATATTCACCAACGCCGGCAACGGCGAGATAAATGTGATCTATAAGCGCAACGACGGCAACTATGGCCTTATAGAACCCGTAAGATAGGGTTTTGAAGCCTGCGGTATTCATAATAACGGGGCTTTCAGGCTCGGGCAAAACCGTGGCGCTGAAAGCCCTTGAAGATTCGGGCTTCTTCTGCGTAGACAACCTTCCCCCTCAACTGATAGACGACTTCATAAGAATATCTTCCGGCCGCAAGGAATCCTCCGGCCTGGGCATCGGCATAGACGCAAGAGAGAAGGAATTTCTGGCCGGCATGGAACCCACCCTTGAACGCCTGAAGGAAAAATACGACGTAAAGATCATCTTCCTGCTGGCCGATGAGGCCGTCCTGATACGCAGATACAAGGAAACCAGGCGGCCCCACCCGGTTCCGGAGGATAACATCGAAGCCAGCATAGGCACCGAGATGAAGCTCCTGGAGCCGCTCAGGGCCAGGGCCGACAGGATAATAGACACAACCGCCCTCACACCCCACCAACTGCGGGAGCTGACGATCTCCACCCTGGGGCTGCGGGGCTCGGTGTTCCAGACGCTGGTAGTGTCCTTCGGGTTCAAATTCGGCCTGCCGCAGAGTGCCGACCTGGTTGTGGACGCCAGATTTCTCCCGAACCCGTACTTCGTTACGGAATTGAAAAACCTCTCCGGGCGGGACCAGCCGGTTATCGATTTTGTTTCGCAGAACAACCTCACGCGCGAGTTCGTTGAAAGGCTGGACAACCTGCTGTCGTTCCTTGTGCCCCATTATATCAAGGAGGGCAAGTCCTCCCTTACAATCGCCATCGGGTGCACCGGCGGAAGGCACCGCTCCCCCGTGATTGCGGATATGCTGGCCTCCAGGCTCAAGGCCCTGGGCGTACCGGTAACCGTCGTCCACAGAGACCTGTAAATGCCTGATAAAGTCTTCCCCGTATCAAGCGATGACGCTCTGAAGCGCCTGGATATTTTTTTGTCCGAAAAGGCAGGGCTGTCCAGGAGCCAGGCAAAAAAATTCATAGACGCTGGCAAGGTAACAGTAAGCGGCAGCCCTGCTATGAAGCCGGGCGAAAAGCTGAAGGAAGGCGATATCATAACCCTGCCGGACGGCGCTGCGCATATCTCCGAAGCACGTTGGCTTGCGCCGGAGCACATCCCGCTTGAAATCCTTTACAAGGACGATTACATAATTGTTGTGGACAAGCCTGCGGGGCTGGTGGTATATCCGGCCGTGGGCCATCCGGGGGGCACGCTTATGAACGCGCTGGCCTTTTATACGGGCGGCAAACTGGCTACTATCGGCGCGCCGCTTAGGGCCGGGGTGGTGCACAGGCTGGACAAGGACACATCGGGGGTGATTGTGGTTGCGGTAAACGACAAGGCCTATTACGGCCTGCTTTCGCAATTCAAGGACCGGATGGTATCCCGTTCCTACCTGGCCCTGGTGCATGGAAAACCAGCGCAAGCCGAAGGGGTAATAAATCTTCCCATAGGCCGCTCCATATCGGACAGAAAGAAGATGTCCGTCCGGTCCAGGGCCGGGCGGCAGGCCCTGACCAGCTGGAAGCTGATAGAGAGTTTTTCACAAAAGACCGCCAGCCTTGTAGAGGCACGGCTGGGCACCGGCAGGACGCACCAGATAAGGGTGCATATGGCCTCCGCCGGCCACCCCGTGCTTGGCGACAGCACTTACGGGAGGAAGACTTCCATTGAATTCCGCGGCGGAAAGATTTTGATACCAAGGCAGATGCTGCACGCAAGGACCCTTGGGTTCAAGCACCCCATATCCGGAGAGCAGCTTGAATTTTCCAGCCCGCTGCCGGAAGATATGGCCGGAGTGATTGAGAAGCTGAGGGGGCTGGGGTTATAATCTTTGCAATGACCTTGCAATAGCCGCTTTAAACCGGCTTGCGCCAAAGGAGGGGGAAATGAAGATTTTTGGCGTTGTTCTTGTTTTAGCGTTGATGCTGCCCGGCACCTCGTTTGCGGCGGACAAAACCAAAACCAACTGGTGCTACAACTATAATCGTCAAAAGAAGTATGATAAGGCCATAAGCGCCTGCACGGACCGTATAAATTCCGGCAAATTCGCCGGAATCCACCTTGCCATTGCCTATTACGACCGGGGCGTTGCCTACGGACGCACAGGAAAGCACGACAAGGCCATGGCCGATTTCAAAATGGCCATATCACTTAACCCGTCATATGCAAAGGCTTATGATAACCTGGGCTACACCTACAGCCTTGAAGACGATTACAACCAGGCCATAATAAATTACAGCAAGGCCATTAAATTCAACCGCTCCGACGCCCATGCCTATTTCAACCGGGCCCGCGAATATACCAAAAACGGCAATAAAGAGAAAGCCCTGAAGGATTTGGCAGAGGCAGTGAAGATTGACAGCAATTACAAAAAGGTAGCAAAGACAGATCAGACACTGAAACCCCTGCGGGAAGACCCCGGTTTCAAGGCAATAACAAAGGGCAGTCAGAACACCGGAGATTCAAATTCAGAGGAATGGTAAACACTGCCATATCGGGCAACGTTATTGTTTTATCAAAAAAGTCTTTGGAACCAGCCAGTTGTACTAAATAACTTTATATTGAACTTTAATGATTTAATCGGGGCTTGTCCTTTCAGCCTGCCATAACCTGGGGTCCAGGGCATCCCTTAACCCCTCCCCTACCAGGTTATAACTTAGCACGGTCATAAGTATCGCCAGTCCCGGAAAAACGGAAAGCCACCATGCGGTTTCGATGTAGTCCTTACCGGAGCTGAGGATGTTCCCCCAGCTTGGGGTTGGCGGCTGAACGCCTATGCCAAGAAACGACAGGCTGGATTCTATCAGTATCGCCCCGGCCACGCCGAATGTGGCGGCCACAAACACCGGCGAAAGCGCGTTTGGAAGGATATGCCTGAAGATGATCCTCAGGTTTCCCGCGCCGGAGCTTTTGGCCGCCAGCACGAAATCCCGCTCCTTTAGCGTAAGGAACTCCGCCCGCACAAGCCTGGAGACATCGGCCCAGCCGGTAAGCCCGATAACCGCCATTATTATAAATATGCCCGGCTGAAGCAGGGCAATTATAGCCAGTATCAGGATATACGTTGGGAACGATAGCATGATATCCACAAACCTCATCAGCACGGAATCTATCCAGCCGCCGTAATATCCCGCAATCGCGCCGATTATCACACCTATAAACATTGCTATACCCATCGCCACAAACCCAACGCTAAGTGATATCCGGCTGCCATAAATCATCCTGGCAAGGACGTCGCGGCCAAGTTCGTCCGTGCCCAGCGGATGGGAAAGGCTGGGCGCAGACAGCACATTATTCACATCTATGCTGGTGTATTTATAAGGGGATATCAACGGCGCTGCGATAGCTGCCAGGGCCAGCAGAAGCACAACAATAGCCGCCGCAACCGATAGCCTGTTTTTTTTGAACCTGCTCCATACAACGCGCGCGGAGCTCATCTGCCGGCCACCCTTATCCTGGGGTCCACCAGGCCGTAAGCCAAATCGGCCAGCAGGTTGCCAAACTGGGTAAGCACCGCGAATATTACAAGCATCGCCATTACGGTTGGATAATCCCTCTCCATAATGGAGGAGAAATAGAGCTGGCCCATCCCGGGGATGGAGAATATCGTTTCAAATATCACGCTGCCCCCGATGAGCCCCGGCACGGATAGCCCAAGGATCGTAACCATCGGCATAAGGGCGTTTCTGAGCGCATGCCTTTTTATCACCACACCTTCAGGAAGCCCCTTGGCCCTGGCCGTCCTTATGTAGTCCTGCCGTATTACTTCCAGCATGCTGCTTCTCATGTAGCGCGAGAAGCCGGCGATGCCCCCAAAGGCACTGACGAACACCGGCAAGATCAGGTGTTTTGCCTCGTCCAAAGCCAGCGCCATTGTGCCCATCCCCGCCGTATCTATGCGATGGATTCCGGCTATCGGCAATATGCCAAGCTCCACGCCGAAAAGGATCATCAGCAGCAGGGCCAGCCAGAACGTGGGGGTGGAATAGCCCACAAACACGCCGATAGTGGTCAGCTTGTCAAAAAATGTATGCTGCCTAGTGGCGGAGGTGATGCCCAGCGGAACGGCGGCGGCAAGCATCAGCATCATGGAAAGGATGTTTATCTTAAGTGTTATGGGTATGCGTTCCTCTATTTTTTGTAGCACATCACGGCCGTCCGTAAAAGACTTGCCGAAATCCAGCCTCGCAAGCCTTTTTACCCAGATTACGTACTGCACGTGGATAGGCTTGTCCAGCCCGTAAAGTTTTCTGAGGTTTTCCTTGGCGGCGGCGGAGGATTTAAGGGACAGCCCCGTCTGCGCCTCTACCGGCCCGCCGGGTGTAAGATGCAGCAGCAGGAAAGATATTACAGTTACCCCGAACAGTATCGGGACCATCTGGGCCAGACGCCTGCCTACAAAAAAGAGCATAGCCCCTTATTTTATCATGCCCTTACAGCTCCAGGCATTGGGGCAGATGGGTAAAAAGCAGGAAGGCCCTGGCGGGCACTGCAAATATGTCTGCGGCCGCCTTCTTGTAAAGCTCCATCTGGAACCGGTATTTTTCCACCAGCTCCGGTATCTCCTGCGGCCTGGCCGGGAAGCTCTTGTAGTCGTAGATAAGCGCCTCCGCCCCGGAGATTACGAGGCGGTCTATCCGGCCTTTGTACAGGGTTTTGCCCCTCTCGTGCATGAACGGAAGCTCCGCAAAAGAGCCTTGCCTGGGCAGAATCACGGATTCCATGAACCCGGTCTCACGCAGTTTCTGGATGTCCTCCAGTACCACAGCCCGGAACCGCGCCGCCCTCTCCGGCTCCGGCGCGAAAAGCGGCAGCAGCGTATCAAGGCGCTTTTCAAGCCCGGCCACGCCGTTTTGAATAAGAACACCCTTTGAGATGTCCTCCAGTATCTGGTGCATCAGCCTTCCTATCTGCACCCAGTCTTTGCCGTGGCGGGTCTTTACCAATATGTCTTCTGTCACATCGCTTTCCGAGAGGGCTGGCGCGTACTCAAGCGGGCCGGTATAGGTAAACTCCCTCATAAACCTGTCATCCGGCGCCTTTCCGCGGGCGGCCCCCGGTATGGCGCGTGTCTCAAACAGCGCGCCGTCTGCCGGGTCCAGCACTTCAAAGAGTTCTTTCCCGTTCGCCCCGCATCGCCTGCCGCCAAGGCCGTCAGGCCCAGTCCTGCCACCAAACGCCTTGTACAGGTACGCAAGCCTCCCTTTTGGTTTCCCGCCGTCGAATCCGCTCATGAACAGGTAGTCCATCGCGCGCGTTATGGCAACATAGAAGAGCCGTTTTTCCTCCTCAAGCTCCTTCTGCCTGGTCCTCTGGAATTCAGGCACTTCCTTCCTGTCTGTGCTTGAAGGCTCATAGCGGAAGCTGAATTTGCCCGCCCGTTCCTCGATAACCACGGCCCTTGTCTTTGCGGAAGGGTCCTCTTCCAGGCACGGCAAAAACACCATCGGGAACTGAAGCCCTTTGGCCGCGTGCACGGTCATCAGCTTCACCGCGTTCATGCCCTCCGCGTTTACGTTTGCCTTGGCCACCTCGTTTTTGAACCTCTCGCCGATAAGCTTGTCCCTTATTGCAACCGGGCCCATCCCCTCGGCTTCAAGCCCCTCCACTATGGAAATGAACTTCCTTACGTTAGCCCGCCTTTGCGGCTCCCACAGATGCTGCCAGCCTTCGGATTGCACAAGCAGCCTCTCTATTATTCTTGCAACCGGAATGGCGGGCTTAAGCTCCAGGCAGCCTGCAAGCAGCGCGTGCGCCTCCGCGTCTTTCTTCCTTTTGCCGCCGTTTTCCTTAAGCGCCTCCAGAAGCGGCTTGTCTTTCCCAAACAGCCCTGCAATCTGCCTGTAACTGAATCCCAAAAGCGGGGAACGCAAAAGGCAGAACAGCCCGTAATTGTCCTGCGGGTCCGCAAGGAAGCACACAAATTCCCTTAAAAGGGCAATCTCCGGCTCCTCATAAAAACCCATGCCCTTCATAACCAGAAACGGGACCGAGGCATTTCTCAACGCCTCTTCAAACGAGGCAAGATGCGTCCTCTGCTTAAGAAGTATTGCCATATCGGAGAACCGGCAGGGCCTTTTTGTGCCGCCAGGCTCGTGCACCTGGTACCTGTTATTCAGCGCATTTATGCGGGCCGCAAGCAGCCGGGCCTCTTCCGCGCGCCTGTCCTTGGTTTTCCAGCGGGCCTGGTTTTTTGAGGCCGGGGTTTCGTCCTGGCCGTGCTCATTATTCTCAATATTTTCCGGCTCCGGTATAAGAAGCAGTTCTATCTTTCCGTCGCCTTCGCGCCTGGCCTCAAACGGGCAGTAATCCACCAGGCCGTTTTCATACTCCTGCGTTATAACTGTATCGTCTGCCTGCCCGGTAAATAGTGACGGCGGCATCAGCTTCTCAAAGAGAGCGTTGGTAAAATCCACAATGCCCGGCAGGCTGCGGTAATTGTCCTTGACGGCATGAAACTCGTACTCCTGGCCCAGAAAGCCCGACAGCCGCTGCCTTGCCTTTTTCATAACGGAGACATCGGCCCCCCTGAACAGGTAAATGGACTGTTTGTCGTCGCCCACAAGGAATATCGTGGGCACCTTGCCCGCCTCGCGCTTTGGCCCCTGCCCGGAGCGCCATTCCTCCGTAAGCTTGTCTATAATGCGCCATTGCAGGGTGCTTGTGTCCTGGAACTCGTCCACCAGTATATGGTCCGTGTGCTCATCAAAGCAGTACAGTATATTAAGCCAGTGCGGGCTTTTTGCTATGGCCTGCCATGCAAGTATCTCTATATCGGAAAAGTCTATCACCCTGGCGGCCTTCTTTTTGGCCTTGTAAATATCCAGGCACCTGGAGAAGGCCGCGGCAAGCTCATCATCATCGCTTTCACCGCTGGTGCGGAAATCCGGATTTTCCGAAAGCGCCATCTCGGAGAGCGGCCTTAATTTATACACCTCTTCCAGCTGGCCCAGGAACCCGTCCCAGCCCCTGATGCCGCGCTTGCGCATCAGCCTGGAAAGGGAGGACGGGCCGCATATCTCATCCCTGGCCTCCTGCCGGAGCGCCTCGGAAACCGCCTCGCGCCAGAGGGCGGAGGCCCCGGCCTCGTCCGTTACGCTTACGTCCGGGTCAACCCCCAATTCCATTGAGAACCTCTTTAAAAGGCCAAGGCAGAAGGAATGGATGGTGGATATCCTCATCACCGGCACCTTGGGCCTTATCCTGGCGTATATCTCCGGGAATTCGGCCGCCAGCATTCTAAGTATCCTCTGCTTCATCTCGGAGGAGGCCTTTTCCGTGAAGGTGATCGCAACTATCCTTTCCACGTCGGAGCCGGAAGCAAGCAGGCTGACATACCGCCTGGCCAGCTTTTCCGTTTTGCCCGACCCCGCAGGGGAAGAGATGATAAAGCTTTTGCCCGTGTCCAGGTAGTTCATATGATTTTCAAATCCGGTTCATCCGCAATACATGCACAATTTAAACCACGCCCCGGGTTTATTATACTGGAAATGCGGCCCGGCTCTTCCAGCCATATATGCTCACGGATATGAGGGGCTTTGGCATTCTGAAAATAGTTGATTATGGCCATCGCTGCCTTAGGCGCATTCCCGAGTGCCTGTCTCTCGTTCCTCGCGATGGTGCGGTACTACGCCTGATATCTGGCAATAAGCGGGAAGCCAGCGGCTTTGATAAACACACAGGCATGTGAATGCCTGAGACGTTGTCTGAAACCTCAGAGGCTGATAATATGGCACCTTGCCCCACACGGCTCCGGCCTGGGCGGGAAATGACAATGCGCCCTGGTTTTGTCTATACGAAAAAAATTATCCCGCATCTTGCCAAAGAGATATTGAGGTGAGGGATTTCAGTTATACCAAACACATCTGAAATGCCATCCCACAACCATGACACCAACTTTATGACATATGTCATATGGACAATGTCATGCCAGGCCGTGATATATTGGCGCTGTCTGGAGGGGCAACAGCCCTCATAGCTCTTTGAAAATCAGTGGGGAAGGACCCAAAAAGACAAGGAAAATTTAAAGGCAAAGATTTGCAAAAAAAGCTGAAAAAACAGGCAGTTGGGCTGTTCCATCTATATTGCATTCGTATTTCACTATAAAAGCAAATCCTTTAAAATCAAATACTTGCGGAGGCTAAAAAATGGAACACATGGAACAAACGGAACAAGATTTTTAGCCCTAAGCTACCGGATTTAAAAGAAAACCCAGAAATGGCTGGAACATATAAAAAGAAAAGGCAAATCACGGAATGGAGCGGACATCGAAAAGGACATACTACCCGCACGCCGCTTCCGACGGATGTATATATGGGCAATAAGGCCTTTCGTGGCAGTGCCTGCACTTGGCCTCGTCAATCGGCCTGGCCCTAAAATCCCCTGCCTCCAGCAGCGCGGCGGTTTCAGCCAGAAAGCCAAGGGCTGCGTCTATATAGTCCGGCATGGCTCTGTTCTGCTTGGCGTCTTTTTTGGCCGGAGCAAATTTCACCTTCAAATCCTTTAACGAATAAATGCCAACCCTTTCCACCTTCAGTTCCGGGTTCCCACGTTCCAGCAGCGCCGCATAGAGAAACAACTGAAGATATGCGCCTTTTTTAAAGACATCGGAAGGCGAGAATGCCAGAGAGCCGGTTTTGTAGTCCAGCACCTGCACGGTTTTCCCATGCCCAAGCGCCCCCCATCTTGCGTCCAGCCTGTCTGCCTTGCCCCGCAGCGGCAATCCGGCAAGGCTGCCCCTTATCTCTATCTCCGGCCCCATGAAGTCGAACCCGTCCTCCCTGAACACGGCCTCGTTTTCGTAAATTGCAGGGATGGCATCCAGGAAGGTGTCGCTGAGCAGCCCGCGCCAGTACCGGTCCAGCCGGAACTCCGGGAATGTTTTTTCTATAATTGATTTTGCCCGCTCTGTTAAGGCCGCCAGGTCTTCCGATATAGATATTGGCAGAAGCTTTTCCATCAGCCGGTGCAGGAGCGTGCCCGTTGCCCTGGGGTCCGGCCCGGGCCCGGCCAGCTCCGGCGGACTGAGCCGGAATATTTTTTCCAGATAAAACAGCCTCGGACATGCCCTGAAAGAATCTATGTCGGTCACTCTTAAGCCATGTTTGCTTTTAAACGGAATGCTGATTTCCCCAACGGATTGGCAATATGGCGCGCCTGCATACCCTCCTTTGCGCACAAGCCTTTCCTCCTCCGAAAAGACCCCGGCAACGCCGCCATCTATTTTTTTACCTTCCGATATAATGATGCTTGGCAGGAACAGTTTTTCCGCCTCCATCTCCGGGTAGGACAGGTACGCTTCCGCCGAGGAAAGCACCAGTCTTCTAATCAGGAACTCCTCCTCGGCAAGCTGCTGCCTGCATGTTTTAAGCCCTATCTTCTCTTTGAGCATTTCCGGCAATATCAGGTCCGGCTGGGGCCTTGCAGGGGCCTGCCCGTCACGCAGCCCCGGGAGGATGAGGCATTCCGGTTCCAGTGCGAAGGCGTCCTCAAGGGGCATTATCCGTACACCCTCCCCTTCCTGGCCTGTATCTATCGAAGAAAGCACAAACCGCGCGGCCGCGTGCAAATCCGCAGATTCCGTTTTACCGGAAACATTGTCCGGCAGAAGGACATCAAGCATAAACAGGTCCCGCAGCCTTGCTTCGGCCTCTTCTGCAAATGCCCCGGCCTCGTTCTGGGTTTCCGGTTTATCCGGAGCGGCAGAAGCGGAGGAAAACCCCATTGCTGACAGAGCAGCCAGGAATGCCTTTAACGAAGAAGCGCGGTCTTTGCCACCGGCGGTCTGAAACTCCAGCGGGCGGAGTTTCCTGGATAATTTTTTTACCTCTTCCGCAGGCGCGCCTTCCAGCCCGGCAAGATTATCAAGCCCGGCTGAAACCCCGGATAATGTGATTTTGGGGGCCCAGGATCGCACGTCTTCCGGTACCTTTGAAAACAGAGGCGAGTTCAGAAAGGCAGACAATTTTGCCGCCGGGTACTGCTGGCCGGGCGCTTCCAGCAGGCTTGAAATCTCATTTATGCGCCGGGCCGCAGACGCGCCGGATGGGGATGAATATTTAATCCCGTACTTTTCCAGCACCCGGCCAAAGGTATCGGGAGAACTGCCCGCGGGCAGCGCAAGGACTATTTTGGAGAGGTCCCTTATCCTGCCGGAGAGATAAAGGTGTTTTATCCTCCGTGCCGCCCCTTCGGCCTCTTCCTCTCTTGAAGGGAACGTGGAATAATCCGGCGGCCATTTCGCAAGTGCGGATGGGCTGGACGAATCGGGTTCATCCCCAGGCAGGATTTCCTCTTCCGGGGAGAAAGACCTCAGAAATTCCAGATACCCCCCGGTAATCTCCTGGCCCGCCATCGGCAGGGCTGCATAAACGGCGTTTGCCTTTTCAATCAGCGCCCGCAGTAATATCTGATGGGCGGGATTCACCGTATGAAAGCCTTCTATCACAAGCGCCCTTATATTTAGCTGCCCCGCAAATGAAACCGCAGATGGCAAGGCGCTGTCCCGGTCCATAAGGCCCTTTGAGGCAAGCGCCCGGTCGTAAACGGACATAAGTTCCAGCGTATCTTTGATCCGACCTGAAATCTCTTCAGGCACACCGGTTTCATAAATAATTTTTTCTAGCTCCGTCCATATCTCACCGCCGGTTTTCAGAGGGAACCGGAGCTTCATTCCGGAAATGAAACCGGCAATCAGGGCTGAGCGGCCAATCCCCTCTCCGGAGATGGCAGAAAGCATGGGAACGATCAGGTGCGATGGCAGCATTGGCACGCCTGCGGCAAGACAGAGCCTTTTTGCCAGTTGCGGGAGCGTAGTGCTGGTGATTGGTATATAGCTATTAATGCCTATGAATTGGTGGAAGTCCCCAAGCGCATCCCGGCACTTGGCAGCCGAAGGCGAGATGTAATACAGGCTTGAGAAGTCTTTCCCCGTTGTCCCAAGGGCAGGCAGCGCCCTGGCAAGAAGGTGTTTTGTTATTCCCCTGCGTCCGGCAGGCACGTGCAAGACAAGCATCGCTTAAGATAAAACAACGGGGCTTGAGGTTTCAAATCCGTTACCGCCTTGTCTCTAGCGCCAACTCCACCTAGACTATTTCTAACAGGTCCTGTTTTTCACCTGCTGTATTACGGAGGGGTACTGGAAATGACACTGGTATTTATATCCGGAATTGCAGTGATTGTGGTGGTGCTGTGGGACGCCTTTGCCACGCTGGTGCTGCCCCGCCGCGTGCTCAGGGAGTTCCGGTTTGCCGGGAAATTCTTCAGGGTGATGTGGCTAGGGTGGTCCTCGGTCGGACTCAAGGTCTTTTCATTTAAAGGCAGGCTCAGGGAGACTTACCTGGGTTTTTTTGGCCCGCTTGGCATTCTGGTTCTGATAATTATGTGGGCAATTGGACTGACGTTTGGTTATTCGCTTCTGTACTGGTCCGGCGCGGACATGCTTAAACCTCCGGTGGCGCATTCTGATTATTGGACTTATTTATATTTTAGCGGCACCACCTTCTTCACTCTTGGGCTTGGTGATTTGACCCCCGCAAGCGGACTGGGCAAATTCCTGTCAGTTTCCGAGGCCGGGCTTGGGCTGGGTTTTCTGGCTATCGTTATAGGTTATTTGCCTGGTCTCAACCAGTCCTTCTCCAGGCGGGAGGTGAATATTTCGCTGCTCGGCACTAAGGCGGGCTCCTCACCAACTGCGGCAGCTATTCTTATGGCGCATATCGAAGAGGGTAATTTTGGCCAGTTAAGAGAACTTTTAAAGGATTGGGAACGGTGGTCCGCCGAATTCATGGAAAGCCATCTGTCATACCCGGTGCTGGCGTATTTCCGCTCCCAGCATGAGGACCAGTCCTGGCTGGGGGCCATTACGGCCATACTAGATACCTGCGCGTTTGTCATGGCATGCGGCGGCGGATGCGAACGGCAAGCCATGCTCACGTTCACAATTGCCCGCCATGCTCTTAAAGACCTCGCGCTGGTGTTCCGCGCCCATCCGCGCAAGCCGGCTGAAAACCGGCTTCCGGAAGGCCGGCTGGCCTATATGATGGAAGTCCTGGCCGCGTCGGGTTTCAACCCTGCCGATGGCCCGGAAGCAAACGAAAAGCTTATGGCTTTAAGGAGGAGCTACGAGCCGCTTGTATATGCCCTGTCAGACCGGTTTCTGATGCCCGTTCCCCCGTGGATACCTGAAAGATTTTCCGATATTACAAAGGATACCTGCTGGGTTCCGGAAGAGAAGGAAGGAAAAAGGCTTTAAATAAAAATTATTACTTGATTACAAGCACCGGGCAGGGGGCATAGTCAACAATCCGCGAAGATATACTGCCAAGAAGAAACTTCTTGGCACCATGCCTGCCGTGAGAGCCGGTAACGATAAGATCCACCTTCATCTTCTTGGCGGTCTCCAGTATTTTTTCAGCCGGATCACCCTGCCTCAGTATTATCTTTGCGTCCACGGATTTGCCGGTAAGGGACGCCCTGATCTTCTCCATCGAGTTCTGGGTCTCCTCGGTCATAATCTGCAGGAGCCTCTGTCTGTCAGCGTCCGAAAGTTCCGTAAGATAAAGATCCGGTATTACAGACAGCACGGTTATGGAGGACTCGAACTTAGCCCCGATCTCCACGGCTTTCTTCAGCGCTTTGTCCGATGCCTTGGAGCCATCATGGGTCACAAGTATTCTTTTCATATTCAAAGCCCTCCCTTAAACAGACCTTATATAAACAGTTTGCCAGATTTTAGCAGATTTTCCGGCGGGTTCCAAGTTATTATTAATTTATTCTGCCCGATGGCGAAGCTAAATGCTTCTGAAGCTCTCGAAGGCCGCCCTGGCCGTTTTGGTTATGTCGGCCGAGGTGTGGGCTGTGCTGATGAAGCCCGCCTCGAACTGGCTGGGCGCTATATTCACCCCGTGCTTCAGAAGACCGCGGAAGAATCGCCCGAATTTTACAGTATCAGCAGTCTTTGCGCTTGCATAATCCACAACTTCCTTGTCCGTAAAATACGTGCAGAACATCGTACCGGCACGGTAGAATTTTACCGTGGCCCTGGCCTGCAGTGCCGCATCCCTAAGCGCGCTTTCCAGCTCAGCCGCCCTGTCCAGCAGTTTTACGTATACTTTAGGTGCCGATATTATATCCAGTGTTGCAATACCGGCGGTCATGGCCAGGGGATTGCCTGACAGCGTGCCCGCCTGGTAAATGGGGCCTTCCGGAGAGATCATGGACATTATCTCTTTCTTCCCGCCGAACGCGCCAACTGGAAGCCCGCCGCCTATCACCTTGCCAAGACATGTGAGGTCCGGTTTGATCCCGAAATGGGCCTGGGCACCTCCGTACGAAACCCTGAAGCCAGTCATTACCTCATCAAATATCAGGATGATGCCGTATTTTTTTGTAAGCCTTCTTACCGTCTCCAGAAATCCCGGCTTGGGCAGCACGCAGCCGATATTGCCAGCAACCGGCTCTATAATAACAGCTGCAAGGTCTTTCCACTCTTTTTCTATAACGGCCTTTAATGCCTTTGGATCGTTATATGGCAGGGTAACCGTATTTTTTGCATAGGACTTAGGCACGCCGGGGCTGTCCGGCACGCCGAAAGTGGCCGCGCCCGAACCTGCCTTCACCAGAAGGCCGTCCCCGTGGCCGTGGTACCCGCCTTCGAATTTTATGATCTTGTCCCTGCCCGTAAAGCCCCTGGCCGCCCTTATGGCGCTCATGGTGGCTTCCGTGCCGGAATTGACCATTCTTATCTTTTCTATCGAGGGATACGCCTTAATGACCATTTCGGCAAGCCGTATCTCAAGGGCCGTGGGCGCGCCATAGCTGGTGCCGTTTTCAACCGCCTTCTTGAGCGCGGCGACCACCCTGGGATGCGCATGGCCTGCTATCATCGGCCCCCATGAAAGGACGTAATCTATATACGAATTGCCGTCCGCGTCGAAAATCCTGGAGCCCTTCGCCCGCGATATGAAAAGCGGGTTGCCGCCCACTGCCCTGAATGCGCGCACGGGGCTGTTTACCCCGCCTGGCATCAGGGCCGACGCCTTTTTAAACAATGCCTTTGATTTGGCCGTTTTCATAGACCTTGAACTTTAACACAAAACCAGGTGGAAAATAAATTGTTTTTCGCCTTGGAAACATTCAGTATCCCTTTACGTTTCCTGGTTCAAACAGGCCGTCTGGCAGGTCCTTGCCCGCCTCGAATGAATCCGTTACGGAAACCGAGACCGGCTGGCTGCCTATGAACGTCTCCTGCTTGAACGGGATGTCCCATCCCTTTACCTTCCGGAAATCGGAATACACTGTGTATGATTTTTTGCCTTCGGGGCCTGGCGATTCCGATTTCCTTATAACAAGCGCATTCTTGTCTATCCACATCCTGTATCCCGAAGGCGGCTCTATAACATAACAATCCCTGCCGTTTACGGCCTCCTGTCCGGTTATTTTGGCCTGCGGGGTAAGAGTGGTCCACCACCAGCTGCGCCCGGCCTCGAAATCCTGCAGGTCCTTGCCTGTAAGCTGGTGCTTGCCCTGCGGCGTAAACACCCATGCCTCCCTGCCATTGTATACAAACAGGTCTTCGGGCGCAGCGCCGCCTGCCATCGGCTGCTTTGGCCCGGACTCAACCCGCAGCTTCTTTCCCTTCCAGTATATGGCCTGCTCCATCACCTGCCCCGAAGGGCCGGTCATATGGCTGTGTATCTCCACATTGTGCATCACCTTTTCAAACCCGTTGTAGTGGGAATTCAACTGGCTGATAAGCGCCTTGATGTCACCGCCTGCCTGTGGGCCGGGGCTGGCGGCGCATATGGCGGCAAGCGCCATATAAACAACAAAGACAAGGATGCCCGTCTTAAACCGGGGGTTGGACATGGTTTTCTCCTTATCGCGGCATTTATTCCATAAATCCTAACACATAGCGGCGGCGGCTGCGATTACGGAATACGGTTGTTTTTCTGATTGACAAAGCAATCAATGCGTGCTAAAAAGGTTTTAGCCGTCACACCTGGCGGATAATATCGGAAAGACGACAAGGAGGGGTTTTGAAGCATGTCTCTGGAAGGCAAGGTAAAATGGTTTAACGAAACAAAGGGTTATGGGTTTATTCAGCAGGACGGCGGGCCGGACATCTTTGTGCATTATTCCGCCATCAGGGTAGATGGCTTTAAAACGCTGACCGAGGGCGACAAGGTCAGCTTTGAAGTAGTTGAGGGCGACAGGGGGCCCAAGGCTGCAAACGTTCAGAAAATGCTCTAGACCGGCACATGCGCAACAGGGGCGTGCTACGGGAGGGGAAGCACGCCTGCTGCATGATTTGGAGGGTCTGTTAGCTGAACTGTGTCAATCCTCTGAAATGGAGAAAACGTTTAAACTACTTCATTTAGGAGGATTGTATGGACGAGGAAGCAAGGAAGTCTGCGCTGTCTGAATTTGATTTTGAGGTCT
>JAKAKS010000015.1 GCA_021813405.1 Nitrospirota bacterium | reverse complement strand
AGGACACAGTAAAGCTAGGCGCAAAGCCCAAGACTGTAAGCAACTGGGTAATGGGCGAACTGATGCGGCTTTTAAACGAGGAAGGCGCGCCAATAGAGAAATCCCGCGTAACCCCGCAGGCGCTGGCGGAAATGCTTACGTTGATAGACAACGGCACGATAAGCGGCAAGATAGCAAAGACAGTATTTGAGGAGATGTACCGCACCGGCAAGCCTGCCAAAAAGATAGTGGAAGAAAAGGGGCTGGTGCAGATTTCGGACACCGGCGCGCTGGAGTCCGCCATAGACGCGGTGTTTGCCGCCTCCCCTTCCGAGGTGGAGCGTTACAGGGCCGGAGAGGAAAAACTCTTCGGGTTTTTTGTTGGCCAGGTGATGAAGGCCACCAAGGGCAAGGCCAATCCCGCCGCCGCCAACGAGATGCTTAAAAAGAAGCTGAAGGGATAGTTCAAGGTTTTATCCGCAATTTAAATCTTTTCCGCTTTAGCCCTCTATTCTGTTTGGCATCAGTTTCTTATAGGAACACTGCTTGCCATAAGCGGTTGCAGAAAGCAGGTTTCTTCCAGGAAGTCGAACGAACTAAGAAGAACTTTCGATAGCAAACTTCGCCCTCAAGAGCGCACAGCCAAGCAATCCGGCATTATGCGGATTACCAAAAGAACCAAATCCTAATGGACGCAGGGGTGGGTTGTAGGGGCGGGGTTGCCCCGCCCGCCGTTGCCTTGCACTCCGTCATTCCGTCTTGTCCGGAATCCTTCTTTGAATTTAGTTGCCCCTTAGCTGTCTTTCCGTCACCCCGTGCCACGACACGGGGTCCAGCGACTTGTTTTTTAATTTACAAGCAGGGTTAGCTTCTGTCACTCTTGACACACTTGCCCGATGCCGGTTTGCTTATCTGCTTTTTTCGCGGGCGGTGTTCGGCTCCGTTAGTCCGAGTCTCGAAAGGCCCCGTATTTCATATCAGCGGCGCGGCTTAAACGATTACGGCAAAAGGCCAACGCCGCGCCGGGCCCTCAGTTACCGTAAGGAATCAGGCTTCCGCCAGGACTCGCTCGGCCACTGCGCGAAACCGCCCGCTTTGCCTGGTACGTCAAATGCAACATCAGAAAATCTCTGTGAATAATTAGGGAGATGTCCCTTGATTATTTAAGGTCAGTTACAGAAATGCCCGCTTCAGCCTCTTTCAGAATGTTTACGATCTGCTCTTCCGAATACCTGCCCTTCTTCATCAAATGCCTCCTTGTTTGAGTGCTCTATTATGCCAACACTTTAATTCAAGTGGCACATTTTGCGGGGGGCAGGTCCATACCCCGCCCCCCAAAAAAACATGACATCAACTTCATGACATAAGTCATATGGACGGTGTCATGGTCTCTCATGTTATTAATGTGGCGGTGTGCCCAAGCCGCCTCCCTGGAGGCGTGGCCGGGAGGCGGGGAGGAACGAGCGGCAGGTATGTTCAAAATCCGGAAGGGCAAGAGCGTTCACGGCGAGTGAACATAAAAAACATCAAAAAAATTTTTTAAATATGGCGCTTACGGATTTCGGCGTGAACACATAAAAAAAGGGTGGCGCACGGGAAAACCGTAGGAACCGGCGTGATTGCCACGGGGGCTTTCGCCCTCTCCTAATAACACGATGAAACATATAAGAAGAAAGGACGGCAGGGGCTATCCGCTTGACACTTTCTTCCCCTAAAAAATATACTGAACGCATGTTCAGTATTCGTTTTATTTGTTCATTAAAAGAAAACATACCACTCACATGAGGGGCGTTTACGGCCAGAGACTCGGCCCCGATGGGGCGAAGAAGCGCATACTGGAAGCCGCGGAGCGGATATTCGAGGAGGAAGGTTACTCCAAATCCACCATCCGCAAAGTCGCGGCAAAAGCCGGGCTGAGCGTAGGCACAATCTATCTTTACTACAAGGACAAGGAGGAGCTTTACACCGCCCTCTTCCGCCGCCAGCTTGAAAGTTTTTCGGAAATGACAGAGCCGCTAAGGCGGCAGGAGCCCGTTGCGGCCCTCAGGGGCCTTGTGGATTTCTATCTGGATTATGCCGTAAAGAAGGCGAAGCTTGTCTCCATGCAGATAAAGGAGTACGACCTGGAGATAAGAAAACCTCTCAAAAAGGCATTCTTTGATGCCCAGAAAAAACTGATTGAAGCCATACTTGAACGCGGCATAAAACAAAAAGTATTCAGACAGATGGACTGCCGCGAAACGGCGTCAGCCCTTTTTTATTGCCTGAGGGGAATGATACTGGCCCAGCTCTCAGGGGAACTGGAATATCAGGCAAAAGGCCGCCTCCGTGGAAAACCCTGCGAATTGTTTTTAAACGGGCTTCTGAAAAACAAATGAACGGATACACGCAGACAAACAAGTGGATGGTAGCGCTTACGGTTATAACCGGCACGATCATGAGCGCCCTGGACACCAGCATCGTAAACGTGGCCCTCCCCTATATGAGAGGCAACCTCGGCGTAAGCGTGGAGGAGATAACATGGGTTGCCACGGGCTACATGCTTTCAAGCGTGATAATCATGCCAATCACCGGCATGCTCAGCGCCCGTTTTGGCCGCAGGAATCTTTACCTGATTAACGTGTTCCTGTTTACCGCAAGCTCTTTCATGTGCGGCGTTTCATGGGACCTTGCTTCGCTCGTTTTTTTCAGGATATTGCAGGGCATAGGCGGCGGGGCGATTATACCGGTATCGCAGGCCATTTTAAGAGAGAGCTTCCCGCCGGAGGAACAGGGCATGGCCATGGGTATTTACGGCTTCGGCGTTGTTCTGGGCCCGGCCTTCGGCCCCACTATCGGGGGCTGGCTTACGGACAATTACTCATGGCCATGGATATTCTATATAAATATTCCTATCGGCATCATCAACATGCTTCTTGTGGCCCGTTTTCTGCACGACCCCCCCTATCTTAAGCGCGAGAAAGGCAAGCTGGACCTGCCTGGGCTTTTCTTTCTTGTGTTCGGGCTGGGCGCGCTTCAGATGATGCTTGAAAAAGGGGAGCAGAAGGACTGGTTTCAGTCCGGCTTTATAGTGTGGCTGGCCGTCAGTTCCTTTTTGTGCCTGCTGCTTTTCATCTGGCGTGAACTGGTTACGGACAGGCCCGCGGTGGACTTGCGGGTTCTGAAAAACCTGCCGTTTGCCTCCGGCACAATGCTTGGCGGCGTTTTGGGCATGGGGCTGTACGGAAGTCTTTTTCTGCTGCCGCTTTTCCTTCAGCAGCTTCTGGGATATCCGGCCTTCGATTCCGGGCTTGTGCTGATGCCAAGGAGCCTCGCCATGGCCATCATGATGCCCATAGCCGGGAGATTTTATAACAGGCTTGGCCCCAGGGCGCTGATAGGCATGGGGCTTGTGATAACCGCGTTCTCATTCATGCAGCTGTCAGCCATGTCGCTGGATGTGGGGTTCTGGGACCTTTTCATACCACAGTCCCTTCAGGGGGCGGGGTTCGGCATGATATTTGTGGCCCTTAGCACGGCCGCCCTTGCAAGCATAAAAAAGAGCGAGATGACTGCCGCAAGCGGGCTGTATAATGTTGTGCGGCAGGTATTTGGCAGCGTTGGCATAGCCATTACCGCAACCGAGCTTACGCGCGGCGAGCAGATTTTCAGGGCCGGGCTGATAAAAGATATTACGCCCTTCACCCTAAATTCTTCCTATTTTGCGCGCGCCATGTCAGGCGCAATGGCCAGCCAGGGCGGCGGCCCGGCGCTGGCCAGATACAGGGCGCTTGGGGTTTTAAACGGACAGCTTCAGCGGCAGGCATCGATGCTATCCTACAATCACGTTTTTTCGCTTGTCACCGTCCTGTTTGCCATATCCGTCCCGCTGGTCTTTTTTTTAAAAAGCGGAGAAGCCCCCGAGGAGGGGGAAATCATTATTGATTAGCCCTTAAATAGCTTTATACTTAAGAAGAGTTAACTTTTTTAGACAGGTCCGAAGAATATGGCAAATACATTGATAACAATTGCACGGCAGCTTGGAAGCGGCGGCTCCAGGATTGGGCTGGAGATATCAAAAAAACTGGGTTTCAAATATTTTGACAGGGAAATAGTGAGGCAGGCGGCCGCAATGCTGAAAGACGGAGAGGACATTTTTACCGCGCGCGAGGAAAAGCTCTCCGGTTTTTTTGAGAACCTGATAAGGCCTTTTATCCTTGGCTCGCCGGAGGCCGCCTACATGCCGCCGCCGCTTCACCCGGTGTACGACCGCGACATCTTCGACACCGAGTCCGGCATAATCAGGCAGATAGCCGCAAAATATAATGCGGTAATCGTGGGCCGGGGCGGCGGCCATGTGCTGAAAGGCCATCCAGGCCTGGTAAATGTTTTTGTCCATGCCCCATTGGAATTCAGGGTGAAAAGGATAATGGAGCTTTACAAGATAAGCGATGAAAAGGAAGCCGGTGAACTTGCAGCCAAATCAGACCACGACAGGGCAAAATATATCAAGATGATGACCGGGCAGGACTGGACGGACCTGCGCAATTACCACCTTTGCCTGGATTCGGAGCGCGCCGGATTTGAGGCCGCGCAGGAGATAGTTTGCAGGATTGTTAATGAGGTAAGGAAATAATCCGGGCTTCTGTTTATTCTATTTCTAAACTTAAATCAGCGGCCTTATAGGAATGGGTTAAAGCTCCCGAAGATATCAGGTCCACGCCGGTTTCGCCCATGCGGCGCACGTTTTCAAGGGTGATATTTCCCGACGCCTCGATAACCGCCCTTGCCCTGCCAAGCGCGCGGGACTTCTCCTCATTCAGCTTTACGGCCTTAGCGGCCTCTTCGGGCGGCATGTTGTCCAGCATGATAACGTCTGCGCCGGCATCAAGGGCCTCTTCAAAACCCTTGATGTCCTCAACTTCAATCTCTATCTTGTGCAGGTGCATGGCCCTTCTGGCCAGCTTTACGGCCTTTGCCACGCCTCCTGCCGCCTTAACGTGGTTGTCCTTGATCAATATGCCGTCATAAAGGCCAAACCGGTGGTTAACGCCGCCGCCAACCCGCACGGCGTACTTTTCCATGTAGCGCATATTGGGCGTGGTCTTCCTGGTATCAGTTATTTTTGCGTTTGTGCCTTCAAGCTGTTCCGCGAAGCGGCGGGTAAGCGTGGCAATTCCGCTAAGCCTCTGAAGTATGTTAAGGGCAACCCTTTCGGAGGCCAGCAGGCTTAGCGTAAGCCCTTTTGCCCTGGCTATCACGTCGCCTTTTTTCACCGGTTCCCCGTCCCTGGCGTTTCTTCTGAAGCGGACTTCAGGGTCTATCAGGTTGAAAATCTCCTTGGCAAAAGGAAGCCCGGCAACTATCACATCGTCTTCCTTGCAGATTATCACGGCGGTGGACACATGGTCTTCGGGTATTGTAAGGCCGGAGGTTATGTCGCCGTTGCCCACATCCTCGCGCAGTGCCGCCCTGAGGAAATTTTTCACCTCTTCGGGCAGCCGGAAAGAGAATGGGAATGGCATTTCCTTATTTTTTAAGCAGTTTTACCAGCCCAAGCACGCCGCCGATTGCTAGGCCGGTCAGGATGGCGGTCCTGGCGTTTAAAAGCGTGGTGACATTGCCTTCAACCCGGTTGGCAATCATTATAATGGCCGAGCTGTTATTCACCTGCATGTCCTTGGCAACGGCCACGCCGGTTGCGCTCCTGGTCATCTCGATATTGTCCTTGGCCACGGCAATCGGAGCAACGGCAAAATTCATCTGGGCCACGCCGCCCATCACAATGCCAGCGGCGGACTGGTTGATGCTAACCTCGTTGCCTCTCAACATGCCGCTTGCGCCCTGGGTAACGTCCACCTTTTCACCGTCTATGCTCAAGGCCGCAACCTGCTGAAGCTCTATGCGGGCCCCCTCCACACCCCTAATAGTGGAATTTCTGATATTGACGAATTCCGCCTCAACCAGGTCCAGGTCCTTGCCCTGCACGGATAACTCTTCAGCCATTTTCCGCCTCCAGGTTTTTAAGCCTGCCGATGTTTTCCAGCAAGCCGTTTTTTTTCGCCTGCAAATCCTCCAGCTTCGCCTTCTCTTTTTCCACTACCTTTTGCGGGGCCTTGCCCACAAAATCCTCGTTCATAAGCTTCCGGCTTACAAACTCCAGATCCCCGGAAATGTTTTTAAGTTCCTTCTCCAGCCTGGCAAGCTCGCCTTTTACGTCTATAAGCCCTTCAAGGGGCACGCACACGGTAAAACCTGTTCTCAATGAAACGGCACCCTTGTCTTTCAGATCTTCTGCCTGGAAGATGACCTCCGATGCCCCCGCCAGCTTTTTTATGTAATCAATATAGGATTGTAACACCGAAACCACTCCGGCGGAAGCACCGGTTATAAAAATCCTTATTTTTGCGGCAGGCGAGATATTCAGTTCGCCCCTTATATTGCGCACGCCAAGCACCGCGTCCATCACAATCCCCATCTCTTTTTCGGCCTGTTCATCAGTGTGCAGGCCGGACGGGAAGCAAGCCGTCATTATGCTTTCGCCATGCCTTGCGCCCTGCCGCACCCCATTTGGCAGCCCCTGCCAAAGCTCCTCTGTAACAAACGGCATGAAGGGGTGCAGAAGCCTCAGCACCCCTTCCAGGGTTTTTAGCAGGCAGGCCTTTACTCCAGGCGCTTCATTTTCGTTTTGCAGGCCAACCTTGGCCATCTCTATGTACCAGTCGCAGAACTCATGCCACAGGAAATGATATACCGCGTTTGCGGCGTCATTGAACCTGTATTCGGAGAGTGATTGCTCAACCTGCCGGCTGGCTGCCGCGAACCTGCTTGTTATCCAGCGGCTTGGCAGGCCGGCAGATCCGGCGTTTATATCCACCAGGCCATCTGAAGTGTTCATCTGGATAAACCGCGTGGCGTTCCAAAGCTTGTTTATAAAGAACCTGTATCCCTTTACACGCTCCTCGGAGAACCTTATGTCCCTACCCTGCGCTGCAAACGCCGTAAGCGTGAACCTGAACGCATCCGTGCCGTACTTGTCTATCATGATGAGGGGGTCTATCACGTTGCCCTTGCTCTTGCTCATCTTCTGCCCCTCTTCATCCCGGATAAGGGCGTGGATGTAAACATCCCTGAAAGGCACGCCGCCCATGAATTTAAGCCCCATCATCATCATCCTGGCCACCCAGAAGAAAAGGATGTCAAATGCGGTAACAAGCACCGATGTGGGATAGAACTCCAGCAGGTCCTCGGCTTTTACATTCTTGCCCGGCCAGCCCAACGTGGAGAAAGGCCACAGCGCGGAAGAAAACCAGGTATCCAGAACGTCATCATCCTGCACAGGGTCCACCAGGCCGCAATCAGGGCAGGTTTTGGGGGCTTCCATGGCCACAATTATCTTGCCGCACCCCTCGCAATACCAAACGGGTATACGGTGACCCCACCATATCTGCCTGGAGATGCACCAGTCCTTTATGTTCTCCATCCAGGCAAAGAAGCTGGCGTTCCAGGAGTCCGGTATTATTCTTATCCGCTCTTCCCTCACCGCCTTCATCGCCTCCTGGGCAAGCGGCGCAATTTTCACATACCACTGCGGCGTGGAAAGGGGCTCTATTACCGTTTTGCACCTGTAGCAATGGCCGATTGCGTGGACATGCTTTTTCTCTTCAACAAGAAGGCCAAGTTTTCTCAGGTCCTCCACTACCGCTTTTCTTGCCTCGTAGCGGTCCATGCCGGCGTATTTTGCGCCGGCCTCCGGTGTCATTTTCCCGTCGGCCCCGATAACCTTTATGGATTCCAGCGGAGGGGTTTGCCTTTTGGCCATTGCCTCGTCATTAAAATCGTGAGCGGGGGTAACTTTCACGGCCCCGGTGCCAAACTCCATATCCACTTCCGGGTCCGCAATCACTGGGATGGCCCTGCACGTAAGCGGCAGCGCGATAGTCTTGCCGATTGCGTCCTTATACCGCTCGTCAGCCGGATTTACGGCCACGGCCGTATCGCCAAGCATGGTCTCCGGCCTTGTTGTGGCAACAGTTATATGCCCGGACCTGTCTGAAAACGGATAATTTATAAGGGTTAGAAGCCCCTGCTCCTCCTCGTGCTCCACTTCCAGGTCAGAAAGCGCCGTCCGGCATCTGGGGCACCAGTTTATGAGCCTGCCGGACCTGTATATCAGCCCCTCTTCATAAAGCCGCACAAACACTGTGCGCACAGCCTCATTCAGCCCCTCATCCAGGGTAAATCTTTCCCTGGACCAGTCGCACGAAGCCCCCATCTTCTTAAGCTGGTATATTATGCGGCCGCCATATTCGGCCCTCCATTGCCATACGCGCTCTATGAATTTTTCCCGGCCAAGCTGGTGCCTGTCCAATTTCTCCTTGGCAAGTTCCCTTTCCACCACGTTCTGGGTGGCTATGCCGGCATGGTCCGTACCTGGCACCCAGAGCACCTTGTACCCGGACATCCGCTTCCAGCGCGCCAGAATATCCTGCAGGGTGGCGTTAAGGGCGTGGCCCATATGCAAAGAGCCTGTTACGTTAGGCGGCGGGATTACTATGGAAAACGGCTTGCCTCCGGGGTTTACCTCGGGCTTGAAATAACCGTTCTCCAGCCAGGCATCATACCACCTGGCCTCTATTTTTTCAGGCTCATACCCTTTGGGTTTTTCCGTGTCAGACATTTTGATTAAGAAGAAAAAGAAAAATTAACGGGTCAGATTTCGGCTTTGAGGGCTTCAATCTCTTTCCGGATCATGTTTTCAGCAAGGTCAGGCACCGTCTCCCAGATTATCTTTTCAACGTCCTGCCTTACCGCCTGGGCTATCTGGCCGCTTACTTCCCGCACAACGGTATTTATGATCTGCGGGGCGGACTCCCTCACGGTCTTCTCGATAAGGCCTCTTATCTCGGACAGCACGGCGGACTGCACAAGCCCTTTTACGTCTACGGCCTTTACGGCCTCTGATATGCTTTTAGCGCTGGCGTCCCGAAGCGCGGCAGATACCTCCGCGGCAGACACCTGCGGCACCGATATGCTTTCCCTTACAGCCGGACCAGACGGAGCGGCAAATTTTTCTATTACAGGAGGCTCAGACGGAGCAGGTGTTTTCTCAAAGGCCTCCGGCATGGCAAACGCATCAGCGGCCAGCGGCTCGGCATCCTCGCTAGCCTCGCCTATAAATGCCGCTTCCTCCACTGACTCCGGAGTTTCCTCCGCAAGCGGAGTTGTGCCGGCGGAAAAATCCTCCATGGCCCACAGGTCGTCATCGGCCGGGGCCGCGGCCTCTCCGGCTTCAACTACCTGGGCCACTTCTTCGGCCGCAAACACCTCTTCAGGCACGGCTTCCGCAACGGCCGCGCCGCCGCTGAGCGCGGCGTTAAGCTTGGCAATCAGGTCCTGTGATTCAAATGGTTTTACAATGAAATCGGCAGCCCCCACTTTCCGCACCAGCTCCTCGTCAACCGGCTCAAACGCGCCTGCAAGAAGCAACACCGGGATACCGGCAGTGGCGGGATTGGACTTGATCTTTTCGCAGAGCTGATAGCCGTTTACCCTGGGCATCTCTATATCGGCCAGCACGATATCCGGATTGAAGCCGGGGAGCTGCT
>JAKAKS010000005.1 GCA_021813405.1 Nitrospirota bacterium | reverse complement strand
TACGTGCCGGTAAAGCCGTTCATATATGGCTGGTGCTTCCAGGGTGTGCTTTCAGATGTCCCATTGTTGGAATCTTTGCCGTTAACATAATCGATGTAAAAAGTAGCAGCCCAGGCAGTTGATGAAAACAACAGTACCAGAACAATTGAAACGGCCCTTAATATTTTCATTCGTAAGTTAAGCATATTATCACCCTTTAATTATGTAAAATCAAAAGCTGAAATTGCGCCATGAAATCAGAGAAAAGTCCCTTGCCGTCAATATTTTCACCGCCGTTTATATATTCCCGTTAATCAAAATTTTATTTTGGCTACCTCAGTGGATTGGTAAAATCATGCAATTCCGGCCTAAGGTCCTCAATATTTTTCTCCCACCACCTGGATTCCACCAGTTGCCCTATCTTATCGGTACCAAAGCGATAGCGAACTACCCTAGCCGGATTACCGGCCATAATGGCATATGGCGGCACATCCTTTGTAACAACGCTACCCGCTCCTATGACTGCTCCATCGCCTATTCTCGAGACGGACGGTAAAATTATTGCATTCATTCCAACCCAAACATCATTTCCGATAATCAGCCTGGAAAAATCAATCAGGTCCTTATCAACAATTTTCAAATTTGAGTTAAAAAAAAAGGGGTGTGTTGATTTATTTTCGATCGGGTGGTTACGCCTGAAAATATACACATTCTTTGCAAATGAGCAATAGCGCCCTATTTCCGTTCCTGGCCAAATGTTCTCAGTGCAAAAACACCCGCCATAGCTGTACATACCTACTCTAATTCCATGATAGTGGGAATAAATCCGCCTCAGGGTCGACGAATAAAATTCTCCATTTTCAAGCTTCCTGATCAACCACAGAATAAAATTCCGGGATACCCCGTTTTTTACATCATACGCGCGAAAAAGCACTCCGGCAATAAATTGTTTAAGGGCCATTTCAGGCTGCCTTCCGGTAAATTTTGAAGGCCATGACTCCCAAAAAAACATATGCGGCCGCGCACCACGTGAAACCAACCAACATATTATGGATTGGCTGCAGCGGCATCCGCTTGGCGGCCACCCACACAGCAAAAACAATCATGGATACGGCAATGCCATAGAGAAAAATAGCACCGTACCGCCGGATATCGAGATAGCCCAGGTACCATATCCGCAACACCTGGAAGAAATAAGCTGCAAGCATGGCAATAAGACCGGCGCCGGCGGCGCCTGTAAGCCCCAGGAACCTGATCGCCGGATAAATAATAATGATCATCAACACGGCGCGAATTATCAAAAAAAGACGCTGAAGCTGCGGTTTCCCAATCGCAAAATAAACATTGGTGATCGGCGTAGAGACTGTCCTTAAAAGAGTAGCGGTCAGCAAGATAGCAAACGGCAAGGCCATTGCCGCGTATTGCGGGCCGTAAACTACCGTAAGCAGATCCTTGCCGTACAAAGCGCAAAAGCAGACTATGGGACTTCCGGCAAGAAGAATGGCCGCCGTAGACTTGATAAGCACACGATTTATCCACTGTTTATCCGTCTGCTTTGCTGAAAACATGGGCATAAGAATGGGATTCAGCACCGTCGAGACCAGCAATATTGGCATCTGCGCCAACTTCATCGACATGCTGTAAAGACCGAGTTCCCTTTTAGGCAGCAGTTTGCCTATCACGAAAACATCCACTTCCCTGAACAAAAAATAAAGGATCGGGAGCCCGAACATCCCGCTTGCGTATGTCCATAAAGTCTTTGTATGCTCCTTGCTGAAATGCAGCCTGGGCAGATAGGGACACACGATGAAGGACAAAAGGCACCTCCCGGCCGCCTCCATTACATAACCTATTACGAGCGCCCAGATGCTATGAAGCCAGAATGTAAGCCCTATCGCGGTCAATATGCCTATGGCGGAGCCGCCGTTCGATATCAGCATCCATTTTTTAAAATCCATCTCTTTCTGGGCTATATACGCTCGCGCGCTCATGGCCCCGGTGAAAATAATCGACAGAAATGACACCATAAACATCGCAGAATATCGCTCTACAGAATAAAAGGACACAAACCATGGCAGCGCGACAACAGCCAGCGCGAACAGACCCGCAGACCTGAACAGCGAAAGCCACCATGCAGCGTTAAGATATGTTTCCTCCCTTCCATCAGGACTCTGGATTACCGCCTCATTAATACCAATATATGTAAAGGCACCCAATCCGGCGTTCACGGCCAGAACAATAGCCATCAGTCCGAAGCTCTCCGGGACAAGCAGCCTGGCCAGTATGATATTCCTGAGAAAGCGCAAGCTATATTCCAGGCCACTGCCCGCGCTAAGCCAAATCCCTCCCTTGAGCGCGAGGGCCCTCATGCCTTGCCCGGTAAAGAGCGCCTTTATTCTGTCAGTTATCTTATCTAGCATCGTCCAGAATCGTTTATTTTGTTAATGTGCGTTACCGTTCGACAGCGAATAAATATCCCTCATTATGGAACGCACCGCGTATTTTACTTCCGGCATTTTAGCAGCCAATTTTCCGCTTAGAGAATGTCTGATTTCGAAAGAGCTTGCAATTATACGCAGGATTTCTCCCTTGTCCATGGTCCTCGGGTCCGCTACAAGCGCATCCATTCCTATGGTCTGCATTACCCCGCGGAATTTTTTACTGTATGCTATCGAAACAGCAGGAATATTCTGGGACAACGCCGCGATGCATGCGTGCATCCTGGCCCCGATAAAAAAATCGCACTGCCCGATAATATACTTGATCTCATTCTGATTGTAACTTCCCCTCACCACCGCGATGCGGTCTTTATGGACGGGTTTCAGCTCATTGTAAATTTTTTCGCATGCGGCCATATCGCTTTCGCCTCCGTCACCAAAAACATGGGGAACGAGCAGGACGTGCGCCCCTTTGTCTATCATCAGGCGAATTATGTCATTTAAAAGATCTCTATAACCGACTTTTAGCCCAAACATGTTGTCTCGTGAGTATCCACCCATCAAAAGAAGGCCACTTACATTGAGACCAACAACCGAAAAACCAGCCCTCTTCCATTTCTCAATTTCTTCCGGGACCGGCCCATGTGGTTTCAGAGGGGACATCAAAAAACCGACATCGTAGCAGAACTTAAACTTGTCCATTATATGCGTTCCGCCCATCAGCTTCGGTATATCTTCACGCCCCGCATAATCCCGCGAATATATCGCTTTTGCACCTTTGAAAATAAAACGCGCTATCCATTTAGCAGTCCTTCGTTTAAAGGGGCCCAGTGTCTGGGGTAAAACAACCAGATTCTTCCGCATGAGCAAAACAAGGAACTGCGGCAGTGAGACGTATATAAGCCGGGCCATTCCATAAATGTCACTGAAGCTGTCTCCACCCGAAATTGCTGCAAACATTCCTACATCATCGAGCTGCTTCAGATACGGATTAAGCGAATAGGCCCGGCGCCTCGTTTTTTTTGACGGGATCAGTCCAATTAGTAACGCGAAAAAAAGCAAAAGGGCAATGTTGTTTTTTAAATAGATTTTCTTTGAAAACCTAAGATTTATTATCCGGAGCCGCACTTTATGGCCATCAATAAAATACTCAGAATACTCGCAGGCCAGAGGGTCTTCATCATAGTCCAAAACGCAAATTTCGGCGTCGGGAAACTGATGCGATATCATATTCACTGCCCCGGCACTTAATGCGCCGACACCCATATTATTGGTATTAACGGTTGCTCCAAGTAAGCAAATTTTCATCGTTTATTCGGGGGAAATATATTTCTAATCCTTTCCGGCCTTTGAGAGACGCCAAATTTTTTTGATTTTCGCCTCAAGTTTTAAATTTTTAACAAACCGCCTTAAATTCAGGTCAATAAACCCGACTACGGTTCGTCCGATATTCAGCCTAAGCCCCCTGAAAGACCGTGAATAAATGTAAAATGACACTTCCTCCCAACTATGATCGCAATATTGCCTCTTGTATAGTGCGTCTCCAAACCCCAAATCAACGCTTTCAAGATTTGGCATCCGATAAAAATCCTCGATCATTTTCAGAAAGAGTAAGGCCCCTGGCTTATAGTGCTGATATTCAGGTAGATAACCGGTAAAACCGGTATGCGCTGTCTTTTTATAAAGAGTTGCCAGCCAGAAAGAGCACGGTCTTCCGCCCACATATAAGACATAGCCCCGCAGCCATCCATTAATAGCACTCAAAACTAAGATATTTTCATTTTCATTGTTGTAAACAAATCCAACCCCTAACCCTCTATGATAAGTCGTTTTCGCAATCTGCTCAATATCGTTGCAAAGTATTTTTACATCTTCAACGCTAGAAAAACATTTGACCTGGACTTGTTCTTCCCTTTCAAATTTACGGCATATCCGCCGGGTATTCCTCTCTACCCTTCGAAGAAAATCTTCCATTGTACCGGTTAGATTTATCTTCAAGTGGGCATTTACCCCGATCGCGTAATCACGCTGCAAAAAATTTGGCAAAGTCTTGCCAAAGCTGAGGAGAGGCGAGTTTATATCAACATGAGAGAAAGCAATCATATCCGCTTCCCCCTTGTTTAGGGCTTCCATCAATATTTTAATAAGTATCCTGCAGACTCCAGGGGACGCGTCTCCTAATATGCCCCCATATATGATAGTTAAAACTCTTGCTTTAGGACGCAATACGGTCTTGTATCCAACCTTGAAATCCAAGGCCCTTTCCTCAATGCGGCCGATGAGCATTGCCTTCACATCTCCATTAGAACCCAGAGCTATGACATGAGGGCGCAATATCTCCGGCCTCGAGGCGAGGACAGTCAGATAAAAATCTATATCTGCGTTAGGGTGCCACTGCAGTCTCTGCCAGGCCGTACGCAGCAATTCCACTTCCTGATTATTCCTAGCCGTAACGATAGAAAAATCTGGTTCTGCCGCTTTGCCAAATTCTGTTTTCATTCCTTCACGGTCATGTTATTACGGTTTGGTAATCAGCTAAATCATCGTGAATAGCTTCTTCATTTTCATCCGCTATAGCTACAGTATCACGGCAATAAGCCGTCAAACTTGATATCAAGGCTAATACCATATACCACATTACAAATATCTGATCGAAATATGTAACTCCTATTATATTAATGATATGACTGAACAGACAGCAGCCGGCGCCCCAAAGGATGATCTCATTGTTGAGGTCCGCCTTACTGCGCATCAGCCGCATGCTGATTCCCAGGGATTTAAAACATTTGACAATGAGGACTATAAACAAAATCAGTGCCAGCAATCCTCCGGTTATGCCCGTAGAAACGTAAGTATTGAGTACATCTACCATTCCGTTAGCCCTTTTGGCCACGTTCCAGCTATTAACACTTGCCATTGGCATTCCGATTAGCCACCAATTCCAGAAGTTTTTGGCAAAGTGATCTATCAAATTGGCCCTGTCCCATCCATGACCGCCCGTCAGATTACTAACCCGAGCCAGAACAAACCAAATAGGAGCTTTCATTACTAACTGCAGTAAAACTGCTAAAAAAAGCATACCTCGGCGCACCATTCTCATCCATTCACGTATTATCCATGAAAACCAAGCTATAACAGCTGCAACAAATGCAAGCACTGGACCGCCGGAATGCGCCGTTATCGCAATGGCAATACATGATCCGATTCCTAAAAAGCCCCAAAGGCGCCTGTTCTCAACCAAAATAGCACTTATAAATAACGGCATAAGCGTGGCGCCAAAAGAGCCTGCAGTTATTGCAACCCCAAAACTACCTTGTGCCCTGAAATGCCCGTTTCTAATTACCGGGACCGCCGGGACCCCGCCCATGGATGCAAAAGGATTTCTTCCTGTTCTGCTCTCTATTATCATTAATACAGCAAACGGTATAATTAGAAGTGATAATTTTTTTAAAAAGTTCCTGAAAATTATCGTATCAATTATCAACGACCTGAAAATAAAATAAGTAGTGAGGGCGTCACAAAAAAAACCGATCCTGTACGCACGATGGCCTGACGAAGCCGGATTCACGAAGGAACGAACCAGGAAAACCAACAGAAGGACGCTTTGGAAGATCAGAAAACTTTTATCTATATCGTTGAACTGGACCCCTGTTATTTCTTTTCTTAGGGTAATCCTTATAAATCCCGCTATTTCGATAAAACGGACAGCAAAAAAATTAATTCCCCCTATATCTGCCCGCTGGCCCTCTGTCAGGTACAAAATACTTGCTACCATTGCCATCGCTGCCCATTCGCGCGAACCAAACAAGACCACCAGAATACTGCAGATTAAGATTGTAAGCCCCATGGGTGTCATAATAGCCGCCAAATCCTACTATCTTGCAAGCTGTGTTTTATTCTGTTTAATTGCTCCGCCCTTAAAAAGGCCATTGCTTCGGGAAGCATAACCCTTTTCTCTCCGCTTGCCCATGCATGGGCATAGCCAAATATCCTCAAAATTGAACCGATAAAAAAAGGCTTCACCTTTACCCGCCGGACACATTTGAAGATCTCAAAAAGGGGATGGCTGCCAATAGCGTAATCCATTTTACCCTGTCTTATACATTCTCTCGCCGTACCGCGGACTGAGGAGCCAGGCTTATGATGATGCACGGCAAGTTCGGGAAATGCCGCCACTTCCCATCCAGCCATACGCGCACTTATCTCAGCCATCCAATCCTCTCCGCCGGATTTCGATGGCATGATGCCTCCGATCTTCTCATAACATTCGCGCTGGAAAAACTGTATCCCACCCGCTACCGACCGGGTTGAATTAGTTGGACGGCTTTTGAATAAGCCATTAATTTTTTCATAAACAAACCCTCCGCATATACCCAGCCTGGTATTTGTATAAAAGCGCTTAAGGACCTCTTCATAATAAGTGGCTTCAAAGGTTATATCTGCATCCAGAATCCCAATATAATGGTACTCCAATCCCTGCAGCCAACGGTATCCGTCTTCCAGCGCAAACGCCTTAGAAGCGAAATCCGGCCTGTTGCAGCCGCACTCCCTTCTTTGAAAGAAGATGAAATTATGTTTTACAGCATACTTTTTAATTATTTCGTCCGTTTCGTCCGTTGAGCCGTCGCTGACAATAACCCATTTTGAAGGCCTTATCGTCTGCATGCAAACCGATTCTATCGTCCGGGCAATATAGGCGGCCTCGTTCCTGGCTGCGGTAATAAGGACATATTCCCTATGCCTTGTCATAATGCGCCTCTTTTGCGTTATCAAAGCCCAACAGCCACCTGAGCAGCGCCACAGACCTTTTTATCTTGAATGTGGCATCTGCTCTCCCGGCGGGCCGGGTCGCATATTGGAGGGCGGCTCCAAGATATCTGATCAGGTAATGAAGCATTATGATAACCAGGTAGCCCATCTGGGCTGGACGGCTATGGTGCTTGCGCCAGTATTTCAGGTTCGCGCGGTTCATCTCGATAAAAAACCTTACCGGAGCGTTGGAAGAGCTTGCCCCGCCGTAGTGGACCGCCTTGGCTTGATAGAAATATTCAACTTTCCATCCGTCATCCCAAAACCTCTTGCACCAATCCATATCCTCCCCATAGATAAAAAATCTCTCATCGAGTACGCCCACCTGCTGCAATGCAGTTCGCCTGACCAACCAAAAGCACCCATTTATAATGTCCACTTCCCTGGTTGAATCATGCGGCCAGTATGTCATCTCGAAACTGCCAATGAATCTGCTTTTTGGAAATACGGCATCAAGGGCCAAAGCGCGGCAAAAACTGTTCCAGAGCGTTGGGAAGCCCATACAGGAGCGCTGTACGTTTTTATGAGCATCCAGGATCTGAGGACCGAGAATACCGGTCTTCCTGTGTTCTTCCATGTACCCGGTCATCATCCCTATGCAGCCCGGCAGCACTTCAACATCTGAATTGATCAGGGCCAGATATTTACCACGGCTTTGTCTGATACCTATATTGTTGGCCTTGGCAAAGCCAAGGTTTTCTTTACTGTCGATCAGTTTGACTTGCGGGAACCGCTCCCGCACCATAGCCTGCGATCCGTCGGAGGACGCATTGTCGACCACTATGACCTCCGACCTGTAACCGGCCGCTTCTTTTTCTATCGAGGCCAGGCATTTATAAAGGTATTCCTTCGCGTTCCAGCTTACAACTATAAAAGATATGTCTACTGGTTGATTTCTTGTTTGCACGTTATTGGTCCTGTTGCGGCGGGCTCCATTTAATTAGGTTTTTCCTTCTACCAACACCTAGAATCCTTTTTGCCTTTTTGGCCGCGTATTGGGCCGAATGCAGCCAGTCATAACCGCCATTCAACTTTGCAAGAAAAAGCCCATCATCATCCGCATCGTTTACAGGCAGTCTTTTAAAAAAAAGAGTATCTCCGGTCAAAGTAGCCGTGCCGATACCCGTTGTAACCGCACAGCGGTAACCGCAACCCTCTATTGCCCCGCGCAAAAAAGCAACAAATCCCTTATCATGCTCAGGGAAGGCATAGGGGTAGGAAAAAGCATCCACCGTGCGCCCCGTTTCCGCCTCTATGGCCTCTTTCGACCTACTCAGCTCCAACTCGACTTCATGGCGCGGCATTGCCGTCAGGAGGCCATGCGATACGCTGTGCGAGCCAAACGAAATTCCCGCGTCGCCCAATTCCCGAACCTGCGCCCAGGTAAGAAATTCCTTCCCGGCCACTTTTCGGCTGCCGCCGATATAAGATGTTGGCAGAAAGACCGTCGCGGTAAACCCACGGGCAGCCAACACGGGAAATGCGCCGGTATAAAAATCCAGAAAGCCATCATCAAAGGTGATCACAACAGGTTTTTTTATGGTTGGCGCACCTTTAGGGCCATTCTGTCGAAGCAGCATGGCTGTCTCCTTCAGCCCAACGGTCTGATATCCGTGCCAGGCAAGCAGTTTCATATGCCGGGCAAAAACCTCCGGCGTAGTCACTACACGATAATATGGATGTACCCCCAGCTCGGGCTCCCTGCAAATGCTGTGATACATTAGTATCGGGATACGCAGTGTTTTTTCCCGCCTTTTTCTAATCTCCGCAAGAGGAGCAAAAAAGCCCATAGTGAGAGACCGGTCAACTCTGAAAGGAGATGAAGACGCTGTTTTACCATTCATCTGTGTCAATAACATGAGATCAAATCTTCAGATATTCAAGGCCAAAAGCACCTGTACCACTGTAAATGGCCTTATCAGACATAATTGCATTATTGTATTTCCGCGTATATCTGAAATATTCTTTGGCTGATCAACTCCGCGCTGAAATGCTCCTCCGCCCTCTTCCGGCCCTTCTCTCCGAAGGCCCTGGCCATATCCGGGTTATTCATAAGATTTATCATGGCCTCAGACAGTTCTTCGGCGGAACTTTCCCCTATATAGATGCCAGCATCTCCAAGGTACTCCGGCAGGTCCGCTTTTCGGGTTGCGATCACAGGTGTGGCATTTGCCATGGCAGCAGTGGCAGGATATCTGCCAGACCCCCCAGTAAAAGGGACAAGGCAGGCGATGCTCTTCTGGTAGGCTTCAGCCATCTTGGCGCCGGATAAAAAATCGCTCCATTTGACATATTCATCCAGATGCATGTCCTTCACAAGCTTTTTGCCCTCTTCAAGCCCTATGCATCCCTCTCCAGTGTAAATGAGCACACTAGACTTCTTTCCTTTTGCTCTCAAAATATCCAGTGTCTCAATCAGCGTGTTAAAACCTTTCCCATTTAAAAGCTTATGACCGCCGAAAAATATGAACCGGTCTCTTTTAAAAGAACCATTTAAAGGTTCCAAAGCAACCCCATACGGGACCACCTCTATCTTTTCCATTTTCATCCCGGCTTTTACCAGTTGCTCTTTAAATGTTGAAGAAAAGACTATGATCCTGTCCGCCCAGTTATAATATCTATTCAGACTGATGTATTTTTCCTGCAAGGGGTCCAACTCGTGGACGGTTACAACCACCTTTTTGCCAAACAGCTTGGAAATGGCAAGCAGGACCAGAAAGGAGAGGACCCCGAAGGACTTAAGTACCTGGTCAAAATGTACAACTGGGCATTTCCTTGCCCGCATGAAAAATGTAATACCTCTTAATGGCTCCAGTATAAAATTCAGTTTCAGTCCTTTTACGAGATAATATTTGAGCTTCCCGTATTTTTTGGTTGGATCAGCCGGCGCAAAGGGTATTTTTATCGCAGAGCAGTTCCTGTCCAGCAGTTCCTCTTCTGTTATCGAATATTTTTGAGAGCTTGAAAAGCAATTACAGTTGGATGTGACAAGGTCTAAGTCAACATTATTTTGACGTTTGCCAGCATCCACCAAGGTCTTCAGGTGGTGTGAATATATATCATTCTTGAACCAGCAGCCTATTACGCATACCTTCATATCTGAAACTCCTTTAATAATTTTTTAACGCCACGCTGTCTGGTCACAATTTCTCGTACATCTTGTAAGGAAGTATTTTTAGCGCCATGGCTATTAACGCCCATTTTGGGGGTATATAAGCGCTCCTTTTTCTGTTTTTAACGGCACTGAATATCTGCTCTGCCGCCTTGTCTGCGGGCGTGACCAGAAATTTGCTTTTTCTGCCTCCAAGCATCGGGGTATCCACAAATCCCGGCCGGATATCAGTCATATGGATATCTTTGCCCATCTTGCCAGCTTTTATCCTCAGCCCTTCAAGATAATTCGATACAAAAGCCTTGGACGCATTATATGCCGGGGCGCTCCAGCCGCCTCTTGCTGCGCGGACCGACGATATCCCTACAATCTGGCCGGCCCCCTGACCACAAAAGAAATCGAACGCCGCGTCCGCCATGGCCGCAAACCCGGCGACGTTAACGTCTATCGTTTTCTTCTCCATCTGCCAGTCCAATCCTCTGCCCGAAAAGCAGACGCCTGAACTTATTACAATAATTTCCATCCCGCCCATTTCAGCCACAAGTTCCTTTAAATACCTGATTGAATCATCCTGTCTGGACACATCGATCCGTTTTATATATGTTGGTGTAGGGAGCTCTGCCTGAAGTTCCAGGAGAAGCTGCTGCCTTCTGCCTGCCAGGCCAAGCACAAAACCTTTCTGAGAAAATATCTTCGCGAGCTCCCTGCCAATACCCGATGTCGCACCGATGATGACAGCCTTACCGTGGCTCACTTGTTATTGATCACACCTTGAACACATAGGGATTTCCCCGATCCGGTTTTCACTGTGAATTTTTTTAAAGGCCATCATGTCTTTGGAATTCCAGATTTCCTTTAAAGATTTATCCGCTGCATTTCCAAAAATATAATACCCATCTACATCTTCGGGGCATAACGCAATATTTCCATCCCAGTGGATGATCATTCTTTCCCGTATATGTTTGCAGCTTCTGTTGCGCAATGGAATGAAAGCACCATCGAGCTTGAAATTGGCAAAACTCCTGGATATTTTTTCGGCAATGTGTACATGATCAACTATGCCATCCCATCTTTCCTCGAACTGCCCGATCTCATGTTCATTTTCAGGCATAGGATAAAAAATTGTTTCAATAATGGGTCCGTTCGACCCCGATTTTTTTCGCATATCCAAAAAATCAATTATATTTTTTGAAACTTTTTCATGGTCCACTCCCCTCATAACCGTTTCATGCACGGGCTTGGTTGTCCCAAGCACTGAGAATGTAAAATAGTCGGCGCTGTTCACGCCTGAAGAAAGAATGTCTACTATTTTCCCCATGTCAAGAAACATCCCGTTGGTTACCACGTTTACTCCCATCCCCTTGGATTTTATGTCTTGTATCATCTTGACAATAAAAGGATGAAGCAAGGGTTCACCATGAAGATAAAGATACACTCTTTTTACTCCAATACCAGCTGCTTCAGAGATAATTTTTTTAAAGAGGCCATAATCAAGAAAGCCTTTCTCCCTGCTCATCCTGTCCCTTGGGCAGGATATGCACCTGAGATTGCAATGGTTAGTTGGCTCCAATTGCAGACTCGGTGGAACGCAGGAATCATTCCCACCCAGCCTAGAAAGAAGAAAGGGAACTTTCTGGCTTAATATCTTTATATCCTTAGCGGATTTGATAAATTTGAGCTCTTCAAATCCATATTTAATCCAATGTATATACTTGTGTTTTTTCATTTCTCAGAGGAAAATGCCCAAAGAATTTCCGGCCCATGGATTCTCAGCCCATATGTTTGTAGAGAATATTCCCCATCCAGATGTATAGCGGCTTTGGAGCAAACTTGCACATCCGCCCAAAGACTTGTCTGCCTAACGCCCCATTTTTTACTTTTACTTTTTTTGTTGAGTGATCTGGGAGAAAATAAAATTGCGGAAGGCCAGTGACTTCAGTACCCCATCTGTCCTTGAAATCAATGAGAGTGGAATTGTCCAAAGACGTCCGGCCGAAATCAAAAATACGGTACCCTTCCCGCTGCGCCGCCTGAATTGCCTCCCAGAACATTCCATGGAGAGGACTTATATTCAAATAACTGTCATCATAAGCTGCGAATTCCGCAGAGACCCTGTCCTTAAACCTAAAGAACATAAGGCACCCGATGAGGGCCCCGTCTTTCCTGGCCATAAGCAGTGTAATTTTTTTTGATGGATGAAATGTGTCCCATAATGATTTAATGAACAAATAAGGCTGTGGCGGCAGGCTGAGTCTTTTCCTGTTGGTAAGGTACAGGTTGTAGAATTGTTTCAGATCAAGTTCTGTTTCACCGGACTCGAACGTGATGCCGCTTTTTAATGACCTGGCAATCCTCTGGCGCACGCAGGACCGGTGAAACGTCTTGCTGATATCATCAATTGGCCTATCTAGAACAATATAATGGTGCTTGTAATTTTCCACCTTTTCCAGCCGGTCTTCCTGCATATACGCGGACGATGAAAATGCCCTGATTTCCATGAAATTTGCATCAATCCGCTCAAAAATTTCTTTTGCAGCATCCAAGAGCAGGGCCACATCCTTTCCCGATGAGACAAGGGGGTCTGAGATCGTTGCAAAAGGAACGCTGACCAGCCGGTTTCCCATTATGCGGCTGCGCACCTCATAGATCGGAAGTGCGGCCCTGATCGTCTGGCCTTGCATCAAGGCCAGATAATAGCCTCGCATATGTTTAAAGCTGTTCTCCAGCACATGCTTCCATCCGGAAAGATGGCAGATCCATCCATAGGCATGCTGCTCTACAAAATCGTCCCATCTGCCGTCCGTCTCCGGATCGATGATAGTGATGCGTATATCCATTTTTCCAGGTTTAGTTCTTTCAGCGGCCCATGACCAGCCGGTCCACCAGGTCCAGATAGTCCTGACGCTTGACATCCCAGCTCTGCCCTGCCACATAGGTCAGGGCGTTGGCCGCAAGTTGCCGGCGAAAGCCATGGTTTTTTATCATCTCCAACATGGCTGCGGCAAGGCTTTTTTCATCCCCGGATTGAAAGAACTTAAGGAGAGAGTCGTTGAAATAAAAGGTGTCTATACGTGTGTTGGCGGCAACAACAGGCACTCCAAGCGCCATGAACTCAAATATCTTCGTGCTGAAAGCATCACCGCCAAAAGAGTCGTTGCGCTTTGGGACAATTCCAAGATCAGCATCCGCCATAATGCCCGCTATCTGTTCCACCGGGACTGTATCCATAAACTTCACCCGGTCTTCCAAAGACCGTTCTTTTACCAGGCTCTTTAAGGCCTCCCCGGCAGGCCCTTTGCCGTAGATATGGAACTCCGCCTCCGGGACCTCTGTCTTTATCAAATCGAACGCTTTTATTGCAATATCCAGCCCCTGGTGCCAGTTGAGAGTGCCTGGGTACATCATTACAAACCGTCCGTCGGCCTGCCTTTTACGCTTTAGCGGGTTGAAAACGCGGCGGTCCGGATAATTAAGAAATGTTGAGCACTTCCCGGACGGGACGGACCTGGAGGTGATGACCCTTTCCCAGATGTGATTGGCTATGATGACGTGGTCTGAAAAACCAGTGGACCACCGCTCGACCTGCTTGAGGGCCTTGAATGTGAAGGACAGGTGGCTGGTGCCAAACTTGCTTGCATAAAACTCCGGAACTATGTCGTGGATATCAAGGATCAACTTGGAGCCCCGAAGCTTTGGAAACAAGGCCGCAAACACCTCAAAGTCTGGCACTGAGTGCACATGGATGATGTCATATGGCCTGCGAATTGAATTTTTTGACAGACTCCATGACGAGCGTAAAAGGAAAGACATAAGCCTGCCCAGGTAGGAGAATTTTGTCTTTTCGTTTATGTCCCGCCTCTGGATACGATAAACGGTGACGCCGTTTATCTTTTCCACCGGCGCAGTGCCTTCCATAGCAAGGGAAAAAACGTCCACCTGGTCTCCGCGCGCGGCAAGCGCCTCTGCATAACGCATTATCCGGGTATCCGTCTCGTAAAAAGAATATGCCACCATGCACGCCTTAACCCCGGAGGCCTTGGCCTTGCCTGCACTGCGCTGTGGCAGGTCCGCTGGTGGAATATCCTTAACTGCGCGCTGGCGGGCGGAAGATAAAGTTGAATGCGGTGCATTGCCCATTTCCTTTCTGAACCAGCGCGCGGCATCCCTTGGCAGCGCTTGCCAGAACCGGCCCTCATATCTGTTTTTCACATAGTTGAGGAATTCGTTATAGAGGGTTGCTGGAAATTCCTCGGCCTTCTTTTTGCCTGTTCCGAAGTTCATGTAGTCCGGATGGACGTTGACAAGGGCCATGCCTCCACGCTCCGCAATCCAGTCCAGTTTCTTTTTCCAGATATCTATATTCCTCTCCCGCAAGATTATGAAAAGGGTGAAATCCTGAGGAAGTGTATATGGCAGTTCTACATACCCCCCGCTCAAAGTGGGGCCAGGTACAAAAAAAGGGAAAATGGTATTCATGCCATCGGATTGCGGCTCAAAAGGGTCGGTATCGAAAGTGGACAGGTCATATTCCAGTTCCAGATCGTGAATCCAGTCGAGATTGTGCAACATGGAAGGGAAACGGAAACCAGACGCCTTCCATTCCCGCAGATAACGGTTTATTCTCACAGCCCTTTCACTGAATATTTCTCTGGAATCCAGGTATCTGCCATCATGGCACAATCCGTGCACCCCAACCTCAAATCCTCTGTTCTCAAGATAATGGCGAAGCTCTGGGGAAACTTCATATCTCTCCGGGACAAAATTGAAAGATGACCGGAACCCAAGCCGTTCCTCCAGATGTGCCAGATCATGGCATTTTTCCTGGCCTGCCGCCGTTTCCACGTCATGTGTCAATATGAAAGCAAAACTTTTCTGCTCGGGCCAGCCACGCCAATGACGGGGTGGGCTGCCAGCCTTTTGGGCTATGGGCCAGATATCCGCGCATCTGCTGAGCATCCATAAGGCCCTTTTCCTCCTGAGCAGCAATTGGACCTGTCTTGGGATAAAAGGCTTTACCTGGTAATATAATTTTCTTTGCAAGCTGCTCATATGATCCGCCTACCCCATGTGCCTGTACATAACAGCCCCGGCTGCCCTGAGGAGCGGCACCGGCATTTTTCTGAAAATGGCGTTATGCGCGCCTGATACGCTCAATTGAGCTTGCACAAAGGCCTCTTTCTCTAAATCGTAGCGGTAATAGTTTATAGCCCTCTCAGATGCCCCCCATCCCGTTTTGAACTGCCTGAGTCCGCTGTTTTCAGGCTCGGTCCTGCCAAGGCAGAGCTGGCTGTAGCCGTTCCTCGCGTACCAATTGATAGCCTCCCACATAACCAGGTTATTGGCCCTGAGGAAATTGTAATTCTCGTCCGAGGCCCCGTATTTATAAATGGCCTTTCTGCCAGAATGCAGGAACACCAACCCGGCCACTGTTTTCCCTTTATATGACGCAATTGCTACAAAACCGGAACCTTTGTCTATCACATTTCTGAACAATCCCCTGAAAAAGCCAAACGGCTGAGGAGGAAGCCCGTGTTTTTTTCTTGTAAGGCAGTTCAGGCGATAAAATTCATCCACAGCGTGCGCCGAGGCATCAATCACCACCTCGACTCCTTCTTTGCGCGCCTTTTTGATATTCCTTTTTGTGCTGTCCCTGAGGCCGGGAAAAACGTATTCCACCCCCTTTGAGAGATCGAGTACGTGGCCATATGAGCTTGAGGAAGGCTGCACACCCTCTAAAAAACTAGATGCCCCGCGTAATTCGATGTGTTTCCAGCCGGCCCGCCTGCCATATTCGGCCAGACCGTCAAACAAAAGCTGGAACTGCTGCCCCCCTTCGGCAAGAGGCTCGCAGTAATCTGTAAACGGCAGGCTGACGCCCCTTTTCCCGGTCAAAAAACTCTTCACCTCCATAACGGGGACCGTAGCAACGAGCCTGCCCCCGTCAAAAAGAGTGAAATACATGGGTCTGTAATCATAGGCCTCCGCCAGGAGCCTGGCCCATTGCGATGAATGAAAAAAAGACGCGCCATTATGCGGAAGCAGCATATCATCCCACGAGGGAAATTCCAGGGGATTTATTATCTTCATGATTGCTTAATCCGCTGCAGTAATATCAAAAGCAGTTAGTCCCGGCCTTTGAAAAAGTCCCTGATGCTTCCGGCGACTTTCTCCATCTGGGCGTCTGAAAGGGACGGATACATGGGCAGGGAAAGTATCTCCGCGGCCAACCTTTCCGATGTGGACAAATCCCCTTTCCGGTACCCCAGAACCCCGCTGTATGCGTTTTGCAGATGCAGAGGAACCGGGTAATGGAGCCCGGTTGATATCCCTTTGCCGCTTAGATAATCCTGCAACCCCCCCCGCATTTCAGTGCGGACAACGTATAAGTGGTAAACACCTTTTGACCACTGCGGCTCGTAAGGCAAAACCAGCCTATCCACGCCCCCAAGCAACGCGCCATACCGTGAGGCATTCTGACGACGCAGCTCATTCCACCCGGAAAGCTTTCTAAGCTTCAGCTGTAAAAAACCGGCCTGTATCGCATCCAGCCTTCCATTATATCCCTCAATTTCGTGGTAATATTTTTTTGACTGCCCGTGGTCCCTGAGCATGCGAATCTTTGCGGCCATCTCCGGGTTTCCAGTCGTGACTGCTCCGGCTTCTCCGCAGGCCCCAAGATTTTTCCCCGGATAGAAGCTGAACGCGGCTGCGGCACCCATCGAACCAGCCGTCCTCCACCGGTTTTGGCGCCTGGAAAAGTATTTAGCACCGTGCGCCTGGCAGGCATCCTCAATCACAATCATGCCATACTTTTCGGCAAGCTCCTCTATGGGGTCCATGTCCGCCATCTGCCCGTAAAGATGCACCGGAACCACAGCGGTAACAGGGCTTTTGGTTTTTTTGCTGACCAGCCCGCCCTTTTTACAGGACTCGCATCCGGTTTCCAGAAATTCCCGGAGCTTTTCTGCATCCATATTGCACGTCCGCTCATCTACGTCCACAAAGGCCGGGACCGCGCCCGCCTGGGAGATAGCCTCGGTGGTGGCAATAAAGGTATTGGACACCGTCACTACCGTGTCTCCAGCTTTTACTCCGGCCGCTATCAACGCAAACCTCAGGGCGTCGGTGCCACTGCCAACCCCCACGCAATGGTCCGCGCCGCAGAAGGCGGCAAAATCTTTTTCGAATCCTTCCACCGTGGGCCCGCCAATGAACCTGCTCGACCTCAGTGCGTCCCTGAAGAGCGAGACCATTTCCTCCTCGAGCTCCAGGTGCGGCGTTGCCAGGTCCAGAAATGGTATCATTTCATTTGTCGTCATCGCTTGCCATCCTCATGAATTTAGCCGGATTTCCGGCAACTATGGCCCCGGAAGGCACGTCCCTGGTGACCACACTTCCGGCGCCTACGATAGCACCCTCCCCGATGGTCACGTTGCACAGTATCGTGGAACCTGAACCTATGGACGCCCCTTTTTTTACTACTGTTGGCACCACTTTCCAGTCCGCCTCGGTCTGCAGGGCGCCGCTGGCTGAAGTGGCCCTGGGATACTTGTCGTTAATGAAGGTTACGCTGTGGCCGATGAAGACGTCGTCCTCGATGGCCACCCCTTCGCAAATGAAAGTATGGCTCTGTATCTTGCAGTTTCTGCCAATCGTGGCGTTTTTTTGCACCTCGACAAAGGTCCCGATTTTTGTGTTATCCCCAACGGAGCAGCCATACAAGTTAACGAAATTTGCAAGCTTCACATTTTCGCCAAGCCGCACGTCTTCAGATATGGACAGATATTTCACAGCCGCACCATCGCCCCGTTATTCGCAAGCGACCTGTCGCAGGCATCTAGCATTCGCACTACCCGCATGCCGGCATGTCCGTCATTTATGGGGGTCTCGCTGTTCTCGACGCAGGAAACAAAATACTCCGCCTCCGATTTGAGTGCTTCTTTCTGGTCTATCCTTGGCACCCACATGTCCCCGGAGCGGTAACTGACAAGCATATCGTATCTGCCCTCGCCATTTTTCACCTCTACGCCCTTGTCATACATCTTTATTTTTTCATCCGCTTCCAGGTCGTTCCAGACAAGCATCTTCTTCTCTCCGCCTATCAGAGTTGTCCTAACCTTTACGGGAGAAAGCCAGTTTACGTTGAAATGGGCTATCATCTTGTTGTTAAAATACGCCGTGATGTAGGCGGTGTCCTCTTTGCCGTTCACGTGTGCCTTGCCGTTTGCCGATATCGCCACCGGCTTTTCCTTGATAAGGTAGTCCAGAATAGAAAAATCGTGCGGCCCCAGGTCCCATACCACATTGACGTCAGACTGAAAAAGCCCCAGGTTCACCCTGACGGAATCATAGTAATAAGGCTCCCCAAGCACCTCGTCGTCTATGAGCTGCTTCATCTTCTGTACGGCGCCGGTAAAGATGAAGGTGTGGTCCACCATAATTATCAGATTTTTCCTCTCGGCAAGGTTCACCAGTTCCTCGGCCTCCGCGATGGAAGCGGTGAAAGGTTTTTCCACAAAGACATGTTTTCCATTCATGAGCGCCTTTTTTGCGAGCTCAAAATGAGTGGAGACAGGGGTAACGATTGCCACTGCGTCAATATCCGGAGAGGACAGTGTCTCCTCGCAGTTATCAGTCATCGCTATATATGGGTTGGCCTTTCTTGCCCTGTTTAGCGACTTCTGGCTCTGGTCGCATATCGAAACAACCTTGGCCCCGTCAGCCTGATTAAAGTTCCTGACTATGTTTGGGCCCCAATACCCATAACCCAGAACGCCAATCTTGATCACATTCCCCTCCATGTTCGCAGTTCAAAAGATTTAAAAAAAAGAAAATATCTTGTATCCATGTTCATCTGGTGCAGTCCTCAGTTTTTAATTTCAGCACGGTGAAATGAAGAGACTCTCAGTAAGCCCCTCTGCCCCTCAGCATGACAAATGGAGTTTGTACTATAAGCTTGAGGTCCATCCACAAGGTCCACGTCCTTGCATACTGCAGATCCAGGCGCACCATCTCGTCAAAACCTATGGAACTCCTGCCTTTAACCTGCCATAGCCCGGTGAGGCCGGGCTTGACGTCCAGTATGCGCCTCAGGTGCCAGATGTCATAATCTTTCACCTCGTACGGTATGGGGGGGCGGGGCCCGACAAAAGACATTTCCCCCCTCAGCACATTGATGAACTGCGGCAGCTCATCAAGGCTAGATTTTCTCAAAAAATTCCCAATGGGCGTGATCCTGGGGTCATTTTTAATCTTGTACACTTTTTTGTCCGGCACGTCTTGCCCGGCCCCTTTATCATCCGGAGCGCCGTTGCTTCCCCGGATGAGATCTTTTACAAATGCCCTGTGTATAGCATCGGACTGACCGATGCGCATTGACCTGAATTTCAGAAAGGTGAATCGCTTCCCATGAAGGCCGATGCGCTCCTGTTTAAATATAACCGGCCCCTTTGACGTAAGCTTTATAAGCACAGGGATTATTATGAAAAAGGGCATTGCAAGCAGCAGAAAGAGGATGCCGCCCACTATGTCCAGAACCCTTTTTATAATGCGAGCGCCCCTTCTGCGCTCGTTCATCTCAAGCAGATAAGACTCTATCTTTTCCCATGAATATCCCGCTTCGGCTCCGTCTTTTAAAAAATCTGCGTTCTCAACATCCGGGAATATATGAAAAGAAATGCCGATCCCGTCAGCCGTTTCCTTCCCGCACAGGCCGGTGATGCCTTCCGCTACCTTCTGATGTATCAAATCGCGCTGGCTGACATCCGTCTCCGTAAAGATAACACCAATTATGGTGTTGTACCGGAACCACCCTTTTATGTCCGTGTCGCGGGTGTTTGCAAAAAGGGAGCCTGCCACCTTTTGAATAACATCGGGTTTAACGGACGGGGAAAGCTTTCCCAGGTCCACGAGCATGGTTAAAAAAGGTTTCCCGGAGCGGGCCGACCTCCTGCGCTCCAGTATTATGGCCTCACGGAAATAGCTTTCCATGAAGAGGTTGCTGTCCCTGTCTATAAAACAGAATATGCTGTCGCTAGGAAGCTTTGGCTGCCTTCGTCCGACTGAAATTCTCCTGACCGGGCTTGTGCTCATTAAAATATCCTTTTTTTTATTTTTTTATTTAATGAGGCGTCTTACAGGGGGGCTATATCGTCGGAGTATATTCTGGCGCAGAGGCTCCTGCCAAGCAGCTCCACATTCACTGCGAAAATATACTGGTCCTCTTTTTTGGTCAGCACACCCTGGGCCCCCTTGAACGGCCCTCCCTTGATGCGCACCCTTTCCCCTTCTTTAAGATGGGGTGCAAGGTCCAGTTTTTCACCTGAGTCCACCATTATGCGAAGCGATTTCATCTCCTGGTCATCAACCGGAGCGGGTTGGCCGGTAATGGCGGAAACAAGGCTTACCGCGCCGCGCGTCTTTAAAACCCGCGTGAAACTTTCCGGGCCCGCCAGCAAATGCACGAAAACGTATCCCGGGAAAAGAGGGAAATCAACGAACTGATTCCTGTCCGACCACCTTCTTAGCTTTTTTACCTGTGGCAGGAAAGTCTCGATCCCCTTTTTTTCAAGCTCTCCGCAGGTAGTGAACTCATGGCGGGACTTGACGTACAGGGCAAACCAGTTCATTTGCTGAATATCCTGCCCCATAGGTTTTTTGTTTTTAACCTTGTTATTGCTTCCGCTTGCGTTTTTTGGCGTATATTGCCCTTTTTCTCATTCACAAGCAGCGAAAGTCTGAGTTGCCTCAGTTCGTTTTCAAGCGCGGCAAACCTGTCTTCAACGCCTTTTTCATGCAATTGCAGCCTGGACTGGGCTTCCATAAACCTTTCCGCCATGTCACCAATGGCCGCCTCCATATCACACTTTAAAATTTTCATGACTCTTTTCATCATGTCGCCCATGGCCGCCTCCGCAGATGAACCGTGTTGCCTTCCGTTGCCGTCCGGCACTTTTTCCAGGACCGCCTTCTCCAGCCCCTTGAGCCTGAGCAGCATTTCCTTCATGCCATCGGGCGGCATATCTGCTTTTGGTTGTGCGCTGTTCCAGTATTTATGCTCCTGCTCTATTTCACCAATCACTTCGTTGGCGAGATTGGTGGAAATAGTACGGGCCCCCTCATCGTACGCCGCAAGGAAGAGGAAATCGCAAATTATATTGACAAGCCTTGGTATACCTTTGCTGAAATCGTAGATGGCATCTATGGCACCAGCCTCGAATACCGCGGCATCACGGTTCCCTGCGCTCTCAAGCCTGTGAAAAATATAGTCGCTTGTCTCTTTTTTTGACAGTGCGTTCAGGTGGCAGCTTATGTTTATGCGCTGCCTTAGCTGTCTGAGCTCCGGCCTGGCCAGGGTTTCCCTCAGCTCCGGCTGCCCCACAAGTATGATCTGCAGGAGCTTCGAATTGTCGGTCTCCAGATTTGACAGCAGCCTGATTTCCTCCAGCAGGCCCGGGGTGAGGTTTTGGGCCTCATCGATAACAAGCATGCACCGGTGCCCCTGGGAATATTCGCTTATCAGGAAATTCGTAAGCTCTTTCAGCATCAGGGTCTTATCTTTACCGGCGGAATCCAGCCCAAAATCGTCATTGATAAGCGCCCATAGCTGGTTTGAAGAAACGCGCGTATTTGTGATTTTGGCTATACGCACATCTCTGTCGAGTTCCTTTATGATTTTTCTGATGATGGTCGTCTTGCCTATGCCGACTTCCCCGGTCACAAGCATGAACCCCTGATTAAACGTTATCCCGTACGTCAGATGGGTAAGCGCCTTTTTATGCTCGCGGCTTAAAAAAAAGGAGCCTGGATCCGGCGCTAACTGAAAAGGCTTGCGCTCAAGTCCGAAGAATGAAAGATACATTATTTGACGTCAGCCCCGTTTCCCGCGCCGTCCGGGGTACCGGCTTTTTTGCCATATGCATACGCCCCCGCCAGCTCGTATGGATAAGGATACATGCTTCTTGCAAGCTGCTCCTGGACATTGTTGAACACAACGCCCAGGACCCGATGGCCCTTCAAAAGCTGCATTGCCCTCTGCGCGGACTTGTTCGGCGTGCGCCCGGCGCTCATCACAAACAGGATGCCGTCCATATGCCGCGCCAGCGTAACGGAATCGGCCGTGGCCAGAAGCGGTGACGAATCGTATATAACATATCTGTCGCTGTACCTTTGCTTAAGCTCTTCCGCAAGCGCTGCCATCCTCATGGAGGAGAGCAGCTCTGAGGGGTTTTCAGGGACGTTGCCAGCAGGCAGTACTACAAGCCTTCCGATGCCAGTCTTAATCAGCACGTCCTTCAGCTCAACCACGCCTTTTAAATAATCGCTGAGTCCAGCTTTTGGCAGCAGGCCCAGGTATTTGTGCACCATCGGGTTCCTGAGGTCAGTGTCCACAAGAAGCACAGTATTATCCAGCTCATTTGCAAGCGCGGCGGCAAGGTTTACGGACGTCACCGTCTTTCCCTCCCCTATGCCGGAGCTGGTAATCATTATGGATCTGGGCGCTCCGCCCGGCGCGGCTTTTATGCGCGCGCGAAGTTTTCTGAACTGTTCAGCAACATAGGAGTTGGGCTCCCTGATGCAGGCTATGCGCCCGTCCACATCTTCATCCTTGACAACAGGAATCTCTGCTGGACGGAATTTTGTGTCCTCAGTGTAAATTTCTGCTGGACTGCCCGCCTCGTGCGCCTTGGCCCTCAGGGCCGTCTGCCTGGCCTTTACAGCCTCTTCCAGAGATTTTTCAATCCTGCTCAATTGGCCCTCCATGAAAAAAATATAAGTCCATGCGCTCTAAAAAATAGATATCCTGATTCCCATAAAGCGGAAAAGTATCTCCCTGGCCAGAAGAGCCATCACAACAATCAAATAAACTCCGGCAAAGCCAAATATCCTGAGGTCCTTTTTCCGTGAGGCCCTCCGGTCTTCTTCCGATGTCATCCGGGGGACGGAGATAAGCACAGGCAGCCGGAGCTCCCTTTCAACCTGGTTCTCGCTCCTGTACGGCTTTTCAATATAGTCCAGTCCGATGGCCGCGCCGATTCCGGCGCACAGGCCCAGGACAAGGCCCAGTGCCATCAGCTTTACCCTGTTGGGTTTATCAGGTATTACCGGCAGCACGGCAGGGTCTACCACATTTAAAACAGAGCTGTTGCCGCCCATCTGCAGATTTTTTTCCACCCTTGCGGCCTCAAGTTTCTGGAGGATGTCATCGTATGTCTTTTGAAAACCGTCCCTGTTCCGCTGGATATTGTCCCATTCCTCCATATCCTGTGGCATTCCCCCCGATGACATGCCGATCTGTTTTTCCTGATTTGATATCGCGGCCAGGCGCAATTTCATGTCTCCGATTTTCGAGCGCACCTGCTCAAGCTCGTCTTTCACCCGCTGGTAAATCGGACCGTTTTTTAATGCCTGGCCATCTTTTCCCTGCTGAATCTGTTTTTTAAGCTTCGCGATTTCAGCTTTTTTCACGATAACATCGGGATAGTTGTCGGTATATCTGGTTTTAAGCACCATAAGTTCTTCGTTCAACCGGTCCAGCCTGGCATCGGGCGAATCCGGACCGCCGCTAAGTCCGGAGGATGTTATACTCTTCTTTCCCGATATCTCCATTTCAAGGCTCTCTTCCTGGTTTTGCAGATTCCTGAGCTTTACCTCGTCATTAATGGCGTCAGACTGCAGAGCCGCCAGGCCCGCAGCCGGGACGGCGCTGGCCTGCATGGACATCCCTGGATGTTGCTTCCTGAACTCTTCGACCTGCCGGTCCGAGTCATCGAGTTTTTCTTTATAGCTCTGGAGCTGGCTATTAAGAAAGTCGTATGCGTTGATGGCGTTGTTTCTTTGCTGCGCCACACTCTGCTCGATATATTCATTGACAAGAGTGTTAACTACGTCCCTTGCCCTTCGTGGATCCGGATCCTCATATGACAGTGTGAACATGTCTACATTGTCGCCTCTGCCTTCCTTCACCTTCACATCGAGGTTCTTCCGGACGTTGTTAATGAGAGCCTCATACCGGCCGGCATTCCCTGCGGTCAGATCCAGGTTCAACTTTTTAAGTACGCTGTCGACAATCATTCTGCTTGTTATACTGTTTTTAATTACTCCCAGCTCGCCATCGATGCTGCCGCTGTTTTTTGTGAGGGACTGAATGAACGCACCCCTTTGTACAAATACAGTGGAACTGGCCTTGTAAGACTTTGGCCAAAGGTATGAGGCCATAACAAATATCGAAAGCACGGCAGCGCCGGCCGCAAGCGCCACATACCTCTTTTCGTGCAGTACGGCCAGATAGTCTTTTATATCCAACGAGCTGCTTTCTCCGCTCATGCTAGAGTCCCCCAATGAATTTACTAGAATATTCCGGATTTGACTATAACCATGTCACCCGGGTCCAAAGAAACATTTTCTTTCACATCGCCATTCATTACTTCCTTAAGCAATACCCTGATACTGATTATCTTGCCGCCTTCCTTTCTTTCTACAAAGACGTCGTTCTGGCTGGCATAGTCTGTAAACCCGCCCGCGGTAAGCACGGCATCAAGAACGGTCATATGCTCCTCATAAGGGAAAATACCAGGCTTCTTTACCGCCCCCACAACCCGGATGGCGGTTCCAAAATTGCTTGGGATGTATATGAAATCCCCGGGCTCAAGCATTACGTCCTGGGTCACGTCACCCTTGATGAAAAGCCGGTAAAAATCAGCATTCAGTTTTTTGCCGTTTCGTATCACAGCGCTCTTTTTCAGGTCCGCGTTGCCAAGGCTGCCCAGCCTGGAAAGCAGCTGTAAAAGGGTAGTGTTTCTCTTGAAAACAAAAACGCCTGTCTGCGGACTGGACGCCGCACTGCCCGCCGGCTGCTGGGATATGCCGCCACCAAAGACATACACTACAAAACTATTTACCTTGGTCACAATAACGCTTACGACCGGCGCCTCTGTGTATCTGGCGTACATACTTTCAAGAAGGGTCTTGAGCTGCTGAGGAGTTTTGCCAGCAGCCTTGACGTCGCCCAACAGGGGCACCGATATCATCCCGTCCGGCCTTACGGGCACGTTAACACTTAGCTCCGGCTCTTTCCAAACGGAAATGCTAAGCATGTCATCATCCCCTATCACGTACTGCCCGGCATAGGCAAGAGATGCCCATCCCATAGTTAAAAAAAGACTCAGGACCACCAATATGCGAATATTTCTTTTTCCCATTATCATTTTTTCTCCCGGTTCAAAAAACAGTCCTCATTATCGATCGCTAGATATATAAATCCTTCCCTCAAATTGCGCCACCTTTTGATTCAGGCCTGGCGGCATGTTCTTTTCCAAAAGCCCAGGTAACCCCTGCCGTAACCTGGTCATCCAGATACCGGTCCATTGAGATCAGCGGAGAATGGCTGTATATGTACTGGTAACCGAGTGAGAGTTCAGCCCTGCGTGCGATTTGCCAGTTAAGAGCCATGCCTGATATGACTAAATTCGAATAAGACATGGCCACTTTGTCCTCAAGTCTCTGGAATTCCAGATTGACAGAACCCCTAAAGGCCCTGGTAAATTTATGCGAAACCGTCCCGGTTATGCCGTACGACCGGTCCTTGAGCGCTTTTGTTACCAGGTCCGTGTACTCATTTAGTGACAGGCCGACGGAAACAGGGGTCCTCGCGGAACTTGTTGTAATTGAGGCACTGTATGTGTCCACTTTGTCCGGCAGGCCGGAGGGGTTCTCCACTGTGCCGGAAGAAGCCTCCAGCCTTGCGGAGAACGCCGCAAACCGGCGGTCCGCTCCGGCGTCCCAGGCCCATTCGCCGCTGCCGCCATTTTCGGCAAAAACATAGTTTCCATGGCCGAACGTAAAAAAGAGATCAGATCCGTTCGAGTACACGTACCTGGAGCCCACATGTACATCCGTATCATAATAATCCTGAAGTCCGTTGCTGTCTGCCAGATATAAGCCCCCGGCGCTAAGCTCAAAAGAGTGCGATACATCATCCTTTGCCTCTACAAAAACACTGTTGACACTTTTTTTGACCCCCAGCCCGCTTTTATACCATATGTTCTGATATGAATATCCCGCGGCAACTGTAGTGGACTGTCCGGTTTTAAGCTTGAAATATGGTTTTAAAGTAGCTATGTTCTGGTCTGTCTGATTTAAGAACAGGCTCTGCTGGCTGTAGTTGATGGGAAGCGACAAGGAAGTCTTGGCGTACGTGTCGCTTGCGTCTATATAAAACAGTTTTTTTATCAACTCGGTCGAGTTCTGCAAATTGATGTTCTGCGCAAAATTATCGCTCACAGTATTTTTGGCAAAATGCCGGAAATCAAGCGAGTACGCCAGGTTCCAGTTCCACAACGGCGCTTTATAATCTAAAACCACCGAAGGGATCAGACGCGTTATATAATCGGCTTTCCGGTCTTTTTCCGTCAGGAAAACATTGTCGTCAAACTGCTCCTGCACGGAAAAAGACGGGCTTATACTAAACTGTCCCGCCCAAACATCTTTACAAAATGCACCCATGCAAGACAGAGCAACTAACCAGACGGCCAGAAACGACAGCAATTTCATCTGATCCCTCGTCCTCTTTCCCATTGTGTCCGGCAATGCTCCGCCTTCTCAGTCCCATAAGACTGAGAAGGCCCTCATTAATACCGGGGGCTTTCAATCCCTTCCCCCGGCTCTTTCTCTGTCGTACTGCTTGCCAGCCCCTGGAAAAAAGCAGGCCGGTAAAAAATCTATGCTTTCCTCAGCAGCCGCCGAGGGGTGTTATTCCAGGCGTTGCGCCTATCATTAGCATTGAAAGCAATTGCCAGGCGGAAATTATACTTTTTTGTGTTTGCGGCAATATTAAATGAATATTAAGTTCTGAAGGAAAGGGGACAGGAAAAGTTTCAGAAAGGGACTCGATCGCCTGGTCTTTTTTGCCGCTAGCCAAATACGAAAGGGCCAAATGGTAATAACAGGCAGGAACTCGTAAAAAAGTCCCCAAATAGGACATTAGGCATTCAAATCGAATCAATTTAGCACACCCTCCCCCTGGATAATCCCCAGCTCTTTTTTCGGCTAGTCCCCAACTAACCTAGCCAGCAAAAAATCCATCCCTCTAATTCTTACCAGCACTGCAAATTGCAGCTGCTTGATAAATCGGATCCTTTACTGACTGTCTATTTTTGCTTAACATGAAGAAGTTGTCTACCAATTAAAGGTTGCATTTAATAAAAAATATCATTTTTATTTTTAAAAAAGCAAGATATAAAATTTTTACTTACTATATACATTAACACATTGTAAAATAAAAATAAAAAAAATGAGCAGAAGCAAGTTGGCAAGCGCTTAAAACACCCTTAAGTAGAAAATTGGCCTTTTGTAAAAATTGCTAAACGTGTGCTGTCAAGAAAAATTACATAAAATCAGAGGAGAGGACAAATAGTTTTAATATAAAGTGCTCATGGCTTCGGCCACCGGGACTGCAAGGCATGTTCGAAATAGAAATCCGGCACATTGTCCCTTAATTCTTTCAAGTTTACCTCATTTGGCAATCATATGATTGCCAAATATTACTCGAATGGCCCATTTTGGGGCATTAACCTACCCATTAAATGTCCTTAATAAAAAAAACCCAATAGGAAATATGCAGGCCCTACCGGCTCCGATGATTACAAAGCCTATATCTTGTGCATTAAACGGCCGAGCGTAAAATCAGCAGTGATATCTCCGGCGGTACCCCGAGGCGTACGGGAACAAACAGGGTGCCCAGCCCCCTGTTTACGTAAAGGGCGGCGGACCTTGAGACAAACGGAGTGGTTTTGTCGCCCTTATGGTACGCAGACCCTTCAAAGGGCAGAAAATACATCCCGCTCACAAATTTTGTGAAAAGGCTAGCCGGGTTCAGAATGCCAAGCCTTACCTGGCCTCCATGGGTATGTCCGGCCAAGCTCAATTCTATTCCAGACTGGGATGCCCAATAAAAGGTGTCTGGACTATGGGAAAGCAGAATATTAGGCATATCCTTCCGGACCAGAGGTCCTATTTTCATTAAAATGCCGGGGTGCTCTTCCCCCATCCAGAAATCCATTCCGATCAGATTAAAAGTTTCTCCGCGCCAATTGATCTGCACATTTTCATTGCGCAATAGCCGCATGCCATTTTCAGCAAAAAGCCTTTGCGCCAGGGCCTGAACCCCACAATTTAATTCATGATTACCGTTGCAGCCCCATGTGCCTAACGGAGCGTGCAGCCTGCTTAATTCCTGAATGCAATCTGCAAGCGGATCATTTTTAAAAGTAATAAAATCACCTGTGATGACGGCAAGGTCTGCATTCAGTCCGTTTGCCATATCAACAGCCTTCCGGACCTGACCGCGCGACATGAAATCGCCCATATGAATATCACTTAGCTGTACTATCCTCAATCCATCAAGGCCACGAGGCAGATTGGCAACAGGGACCTCGATTTTTTTTACGCGATAGCTGAATCTCTCTACAAAGTAGCCGTAACCAGTGGCAAAGAAAGGCAGACTGCCGGCGTAAAGCGTCGAGCGGCGCAAAAAAGCGCGCCTGGCCAGATCGGTATTTTGTTTTCTGCCATTACCAATGTGCATAAAAATTTTTGAGAATAGCAGCCCGGCAACTCGCGCAATAACGACGGCCAGGTAACCAAGTGTAGATGCAAACAGCCAAAGCTTCGAAACAGAGAGAGCAAATTCCCATAATTTCTCATTGGAATGCCCAAACGGATCAAGCGAGGTTAAGATCAAAAGCACGATGGCAGAAATTAAAGAATACCGCCCAAAAACCTTTAATCCCTGCCTGCGGGTTGAATCGATAATCCGGAACCCTCTTTTAAACCAGAAGCGCTGGGCTACATAAATGAAAGAAAGCAGGAGAACGGAAAAGATCACACGCAAGGCAAAAGACTCTTTCCATTGGTTGCTGGCAGGCAATCCATATATATGGCTTAAAACATGATATATTTCCAGTTTGGACAAAGCGGAATGCAAATAGCGGAATAATTGAAATACAGGCCGGATGTTATTTTGCATCCTTAATTTTACAGGAAACAGCCTGACCAATTTAAAAAAAAGTGTGCGAGTGCCTCAGGACCGGCCGTGCAGGCCCATCCAGTTTTACTCAGTCAGTTTTGAAAGCAACAACCTGGCAGAGCGGGCCTCTGGGAAATCACCCATGCTCAGGCATTTTCTGAGGCACAAGACCGCCTGAGCCCTGTTGCCCTGTCCCGAATACGCAAGCGCCAGATGATATGCAATAGTGGGATTGGCAGGCAAAAGCGCATAGGACCTCTCAAGCGCCTTCAGGGCTTCCGCAGGCTTGCCATTTTTCAGGAGCGCAAAACCGTACGTATCCAGCACATTGCCGTCATTTGGAGCCGCTTTGTATACCTTAGCAGCCAGACGCAGGGCAAGGGCAGGATTTCTTCCCCGGTCCGCATAATAATATGCCAGATTATTCGCGGCAGGCAGATTCCCCGGCGCCATCGAAAGGACCTTGCGGTATACGGCAGCCGCTTCCGCGGATCTGCCCATTGCATCAAGAACGGTCCCCTGCCAGTACACGGGTTCGGGATTGGCAGACATGGAACTTTCGGCCATTTTGAATTGATTTTCTGCCAGGCTATACTGCTTCTTCCGGAAATACAGTTCGCCCAGCAGCATTTCTATCGGGCCGCTTTTCGGAATTTGCGGGCCGCTGAGGGTTTCTATGGCATTATCAAGATCATACTTGGCTTGAACGGATGCAAGCTGCAAATAGCCGAAAGGGTCTGTTGGCCTGATATTAATTATCTGTCTTGCCGCGCTGAGCGCCTCGTTGCGACTGCCCATTATTCCATATATAGTGGAGAGTGTGGCCAGCAATTTAATGTCTTCAGGGCTTTTGGCAATCTGTTGCTTAACCATCTGAAGGGCATCTCCGGGCCTGTTCATGGCGATATATCCCTTTACTAGCAGGTCAAATCCGGCCTGGCGGTCTATTTTTCCAAGCGAAGTAAATGTACCAACAGCACCCTTATAATCCTTAATGTTTATCTGGATGGCGCCCTTCATCTCATAAAGCTGGATAGCGGAGGGGTTTTTGGATATTCCATTATCCAGTGTGGAAAGCGCGCCTGCGGACTGCCCTGATTTCATCTGGTATGCTGCAAAATAGAGATACCCATCGGGAGCACCCGTGTTTAGCGCCAGTGTATAATATTTAAGCGCGGCGGCGCCGTCGCCATTTGATTCCAGAAGCATTGCGGTTTCAATAAATGCCCGGACATTGCCCGGGTTTTTCCGGCAGAGCGTTTCAAGCTCCGCCACGGCCTTGGCTGCCCTCCCCGTTTGCATGTAGATCGACGCCAGATAGAAATAGGCGCGTGCATCGGAGGGGTCAGCCGACTTGGCCTTCTGCAGGCTGGCCCTGGCCTCAGCAATATTGCCCTGCCTTAGATATACATCCGCGATAAAATCATACAGCGGGGCGTCTGTCTTGTCCCCTTTAATTCCCTGGCTGGCAGTGTGCAGCGCCTCTTCGATCCGGTTCTGTTTAAGGTACAGGCCGGCAAGCAGCATCCTTGCCCGGGGATCTCCAGTCTCCATGCTGACCGCCTTTTTCAGCACGGCTTCACCTTCCGCAAATTTCCCGGTCGAAAATAATAAAACACCTTTCTGGATATAGGCATTCCTGAGCGAAGGGTCAATTGCCGTGGCGCGTCCAAGCTCATCCAATGCCGCACCATACATGTCCTTTGTCATATAGGCTCCGCCAAGGATGTCGTGAGAATAGGCATCGCCCTGCCCGCTGTCCATTAATTGCTTCAACTGGGATATGGCGTCGTCCACCCGCCCCTGTTTTAAAAGGATAAGTCCAGCGAGATTCCTGGCTGGCGCCAGGGACGGGGCGAGACTGGCCGCCCGGCTCAGCTCATTATAGGCCAGTTCAAGTTCATTCTGGTTGTAAAAGCACAGCCCAAGATAATAATGGGCCTGTGCCGTTTCGCCCAACCCCATTGATTTTCTGAGATATTCGACGGCACTGTTGTAATTTTTCAGACTTAAAAGGGAAAAACCCTTAAGCAGGTAACCTTCAGGCCTGTAGCCGAATCTGGAGATAATCATGTCAGCCAACGCATTTGCCTCTTTTTGCCTGTCTTTTATAACAAGAAGCATCCCTTCCCTGAACTGCGAATCGATATCGTCTTTGCCCGCCCGGGCATATGTATGGATGGCCCCGTCAACATCGTTACCGCTCAACTGCAATGACGCAAGCAGGTGTATCGCCTGAGGATTGGACGCATCCTTACTTAAGACGGTATTCAGCGTCTCTTTTGCAATTGCTGGATTCCCCATCTGGGAATATACCTTTGCCATCAGGATGTTGATTTCAACAAAGTTGCCGTTTTGCTGCAGGGCTTTCTGGAACAAGGAAAGGGCGGAGGGGTAATCCTTCTTTATGGCATACGCCCAGCCGTATTCTTCCAGCTCATCGGGGACGTCATTTACCGAAGACGGGATCTTTTTCAGCTCAATTATGGCCTGATCGGGCTTCGACTGCTCCAGGTAAACCCGTGCCATCTCTAAATGCGCCTTTTGGCTGGATGGGTTTTTCTTGAGGATGAATTCGAGCTGCCCGGCTGCTGAATCGAATTTGCCAAGCTCACAATACGCCCGGGCCAGCTTGAGTTTTGCATCCAGAAAGCCAGGGTCTTTTTTAAGCGCCTGGGTCAGATAAATCACCGCATCCCTGGGCTCCCCTTTCGCCAGGCACTGTGTCCCTTTGGCAAGCAGTTGCTCCTTGGACATGGAATGACAGGAGGCAAGCAGTAAAAAAACCCCTAAACAGGCCACAAGAAATTTAAATCGAAGCAATCTGGAAATCCCTCCCCCCTGGATAGTTCCAGTGTTTTTGGGCTAGCCCTAAATCTACCTTTATGATTGCAAATTTACAGCGCTCATTTTTGCCCGGCCCTGCAATTCGCAGTTTCCTGATAAATTGGCTGTTTTGCTAACGGTCTATTTTTTCTTAACATGAAGGATTTGTCAACAAATAAAGGGTTACACTGAAGCCGTTGCGGGAAAACAGGAGTACAAACCTGGTCCGGTAAAGAATTCTCTGCGAACTTGTTGAAAATCAGCATTAACACGCAAATAATTCCATAAAGTCCGGGACGGTCATCGCGTGGAGGCGCGCAGGGTCGAGAAAAAGGCCCACCATGAAGTCCACCTTTTCAGGCGCAAAAAGATGACCGCAATTACGCCTGAATTTGTTAATAAGAAGCGGGATTCCTTCGGCTCTTCTTCTTGGGTGGCCGAGGGGATATTCAATCTCCACTTTAGCGGTGGAAGAGCCGTCCCTGAAGAAGACCTGGACGGCATTGGCGATGGACCGCTTGCCAGGTTCCAGATATTCACGGGTATAACGCTTATCCTCAGCCACTTCGGTCTTTTCACGAAGCTCATCAATCATCGGATTGGATGCAATAGGCTCTTTGTAATGGTCCGCCGTCAGTGCGCCATAGATAAGGGCCGCGGCAACCATGTACTGTATGCAGTGGTCACGGTCCGCAGGGTTATACAGGGGGCCGGTTTTGCTTATTATCCTGATCGCAGGCTCCTGTGTGGTGATTTCTATTTTTTTGATATCATCAAGCCTGCCGCGCGCACTGTCATGCAAACGCAGGGCGCATTCCACAGCAGTCTGGGCGTGGAACTCAGCTGGGAATGCCACTTTGAAAAGCACGTTTTCCATCACATACGTGCCATATGGCCTTTGAAATTTAAACCTCTGCCCCTTATAGAACACGTCATAAAACCCCCAACCTTTCGCGGTAAGCGCGCCGGAATATCCCATTTCTCCTTTCATGGTCAGAAGAGAAAGCCACACGCCCCGGCTTGTGGCATCGCCGGCCGCCCACGATTTTCGCGTGCCTGTATTTGGAGCGTGCCTGTAAATACGCAGGGGGGGGCCGTCTATCCAGGCCTGGGAAACGGAATCGGTTATCTTCTGTCTGTCGCCCCCCATCAGGCTGGTGGTGACGGCAGCGGTAGCCACTTTTACAAGCAGCACGTGGTCCAACCCCACGCGGTTGAAGCTGTTTTCAAGAGCCATCACCCCCTGTATCTCGTGAGCTTTTATCATTGAAACAAGCACATCCCGCATGGTTAAAGGTAATTGCCCTTCCTGAAGTTTTCTCCTGCTGATGTAATCCGAAACGGCGAGTATGCCCCCAAGGTTATCAGATGGATGGTTCCATTCGGCGGCCAGGAAAGCGTCGTTGAAATCCAGCCAGCGCACCAGTGTGCCGGTATCGAATGCAGCCTTTACAGGGTCCAGCTCGAAACCGGTCCCTGGCACTCTGGCCCCAAGCGGCACGGACGCACCCGGCGCCGCAGGGCCGATGAGTTTAGAGCACTCCGGATAGCGGAGCGCAAGGATGGCGCACCCCATGCTGTCCATCAGCACATAGCGAGCAATGGAAAACGCATCTTCGCTTTCGATCCGGTAATCCGCAGTATATTCCGCAATATCGACCATCTCTTTATCCGGCTGCGGCCTGATATTGGGCTGTGAGGTGTTAATCTTTTCCATTTCAGGGGCGCTCATCCAGCGGCACGTACGCCCTTGCCTCCGGGCCAATGTATTCAGCGCTTGGGCGGATCAGTTTGTTATCGGCCCGCTGCTCGATAATATGCGCGGCCCAGCCGCTTACACGGGCAAGGGCAAAGACGGGGGTGAACAACTCCGTGGGGATTCCGCATAGGTGATACGTTAAAGCGCCGTAGAAATCTACATTTGCAAACAGCTTTTTCTCCCTGAACATGACCTCCTCGATGCGCTCGAATATCAAAAAAAGGCCCATGTCCCCAGCCTCAGCGCTTAATCTGCGTGCCCACTCTTTCATTATGCTGGAGCGCGGGTCCGGCTGCTTTTTATAAACGCGGTGGCCAAAACCCATAACCTTCTTTTTGGCCGCAAGCATCCGTAAGATTTCCTTTTCGGCTTCATCCGGAGAGCGAAGCGGGGTTATCATCTTCATCGCCTGTTCGTTTGCGCCTCCGTGCAGGGGCCCGCTTAGCGTACCTATTGCCGCCGTTACAGCGGAATGAAAATCCGACAGCGTGGAGGCGGTTACCCTGGCAGAAAATGTTGAAGCGTTGAATTCATGCTCTGCATAGAGGACAAGCGATGCGTTTATGGCCTTTCGTACAATCGCCTCAGGCGGCATCCCGTTTAAAAGCGCAAGAATATGCCCGGCCATTTCCCGCTGCCCGCTCTCATGCGATATGCGCGCACCGCTCTGGTGGAACCGGTACCAGTAAAGCAGCATGTAAGGAAAACTCGCCAGTAGCCTGTCTGCTACCCGGTACTGGTCTTGTTCCCTTTCAGCCGTTTCGGGCTCGATGGCCCCAAGCGCGGAGCAGCCCGTCCGCAATACGTCCATTGGATGCGACGCGGGCGGAAGGCTTTCCAGCACTACTTTCAGCCTGTCTGGCACACCCCGCATATTTACAAGGGCCGTCCTGTATTCTTCAAGTTCCCTGTGGTTTGGAAGCTTGTCATGTATCAGAAGATAGGCCACCTCTTCAAAGGATGCGTGTTCCGAAAGGTCCTCAACAGAATACCCACGGTATGTGAGGCCCATGTCTTTTTTGCCAACGGTGCTGATCGCCGTGTCTCCGGCGATAACCCCTTCAAGCCCCTTTACCTCGCAGCCCATCGGATATCCTCCATATGATTATTGCTTCCCGCCGGGATAAAGCAGGTCCAGTTTACGCTCGTAATCATAATAGCGCAGGAGTTCATACAGCTCTTCCCTGGTCTGCATAATTGCCAGCATGTCTTTTTGCGTGCCATTGGCGCGTATGGCCCGGTACACATCGAATGCGGCCCGGTTCATCGCTCGGAATGCCGAAAGCGGGTAAAGAATAATGCTTACGCCGGCCCCGGCAAGCTCCTGGACAGTGTAAAGCGGCGCAACACCGAATTCGGTCATATTGGCCAGCACGGGCGCCTGCATGTGACGCACAAATTTTGCATATTGTTCAAGGCCGCCCAATGCTTCCGGAAACAGCACGTCGGCACCGGCGTCACGGTATGCGCAGGCCCTCTCCAGGGCCGCGTCAAACCCTTCCACCGCCGCTGCGTCCGTCCGGGCTATTACCATGAAGCCGTTATCCGACTTTGCATCGACGGCGGCCTTTATCCGGTCCACCATTTCGTTTGTTGAGACCAGCTTTTTTCCCGGCCTTTGCCCACACCGTTTAGCCGCAACCTGGTCTTCAATGTGAATGGCCGCAACCGAGGCGCTTATCATCTGCTTTACCGTCCTTTGGATATTGAAAGCGCCACCCCACCCTGTATCAGCATCAACTATAAGCGGAAGGCTTGAAGCAGAAGTAATCCGCCGTGCGTCCTCAAGCACGTCATTTAATGTAGTAATCCCAAGGTCCGGAAGGGCAAACGAGGCGTTGGCCACTCCGGCCCCTGAAAGATATAGCGCCCGGAAGCCGGTGCGCTCCGCCATAATGGCTGTCATCGCGTTTATAGCACCCGCCGCCTGGAGTGGCTTTTCGGCCTCCATGGCCGCTTTCAAGCGGAGGCCAGGACTATTTGCCATCCTGCCCTTTATAAGTCCTTATGCGCCCCCAAAGGTCCTTTGTACCCCAGGTGCCGGAGCGCAGTGATTCAAGGAGAACTATCTGGCTGTGGTCCACAAACAAATTCACCTCCGGGCCGTAGTTCTTTACATACCAGTCGAATACGCCCGGCTCCGCCGCCTCAAACATCGTCTTTTCAAGGCCAAGCCCGCCAATAAACCTGGCTATTACGTCGGTGCGCCACTGGCGCACACTCTCGGTAATGCCTTCGGATTCAACCATTATCATATATGCCCCGGCTTCAAGGTGTTTTTTGGCCCGCATGATGGCCCATTCCACATCGCCGGGGCCCTCGGCCTCCAGCGCTTCCACGGAGCTTGCCCCCCCAGCGCCAAACTGTATGCCCACCTCCGCCTTGGCCTTCAACCCGGCCTTTTGCACCTTCTCGGTTATACGCACCAGATCGTCAACAGGCATGCTCAGAAAACCGCTTGATACCTCCACTATATCGAACCCCAGGCGCTTGCATTCAGCTATATACATATCCACCGCGCCTTCGCCAAGCGTAAGGACATGCTCAATAAACCCGCCGGTATCCACCTGTACATCATATTTATGGCAAAGGGCTATCAGTTCCCTTACGGCGCGCTCCGGCATCAGGCTGAATGAGCCGCCCGCAAATTTCAGGATGTCCACATACTGGCCCATCGTCTCCAGTATGTCTTCCAGGTATCGTTTACCCATGGGCGTATAATAAGGCCCGCGGATCTCGGTAACACCCTTAGTCCGCGGCTTTGCCATCCTCGTGTTTAATTCCAGGAAGGAAAAGGCACGTCCGCTTTCATTGCTGCTTTCTGAAACCGCCTTTTTAGCCACTCCTCTGCTCTCCTTTATTTTTAAATAAACGCAAAAGCCATTGCCGTCCCCTGCGCCCCTGCAACCCATTTACATTATATAGAAATAAAACTGGCCTTCCAGCTAAAAAATTCAGCACAGAAACTTATTTACCGCTTAAGAACGGCATCCCGCCAGCCTCAGAATTGCTCAAACAATAGCAATGGCCCGCGGCGTTAAACCCTGATATACTTTGCACATTAATGCCGCGTAGCGGGGGTAATTTTGCGCGCATTGTATTCAGCGTTTTCATTTACTTTCAAAACGGCTGCCGCTGCTGTGCTTGCCGCTGCCGTAACCGGATGCACTGTTGGCCCAGCGTTCAGGCGGCCGCAGCCTCCTGCGGCCACCGGTTATACTTCAACCGCCCTGCCGCAAAAAACCCGGAGCGCCCCTGTTGCCGAAGGCACGGCCCAATCGTTCATATCCGTTAAAAATATTCCGGCGAGGTGGTGGGCGCTTTTTAACAGCCCCGCGCTTGACCACCTGGAAGACACGGCACTGAAGCAAAACTACACGCTTGCCGCGGCCCGTGCGGCCCTGGCCCAGGCTTCCGATTTAAAGAGGGCCCAGGCTGGGGCCCTGCTTTACCCCCAGATTGACGCTACGGGCACCGCAACACGCGAAAGGTTTTCCGGCGCGGCATTTGGAAATCCGGGTATGCCCGGCATAATCTTCAACCTTTTTAACGCGTCGGCCAAAGTATCATATATGTTTGATTTTTTCGGGGGCAACAGAAGGCAGATTGAAGCCCTTGGCGCGCAGGTTGACTACCAGCGGTTTCAGCTTGAAGGGGCCTACATTGCGCTTACAGCCAATATAGCCACAACGGCCATGCAAGAAGCGTCCGTCCGCGCCCAGATAACGGCAACCAAAGAGGTGCTGGCGGACCAGGAAAAGCAGCTTTCCATAATGGAGCGGCAGCTGGCGCTTGGCGGCGTGTCCAACTCCGATGTGCTTGCCCAGAAAAGCCAGGTTGCCCAGACCATGGCAACACTGCCCCCGCTTGAAAAAGGGCTTTATCAAACCCGTCATCAACTGGCGGCGCTTGCCGGGCTTACGCCGGACAAGACAGGCACGCTGCCGCAATTCGATATCGGCGGGTTCACATTGCCAGCTGAATTGCCGCTGTCTTTACCCTCATCATTATTGCACCAGCGTCCGGACATACGCGCCTCCGAAGCGCTACTGCATCAGGCAAGCGCGCAGATAGGCGTTGCCACCTCCGCGATGTTTCCGCAGATTACATTCAACGCCGGCATAGGGACGGAGACCACAAAGATAGAGGACCTGTTCGGAGAAAATACCAGCATATGGAATTTCGGACTGTCCCTCCTTGCGCCCATATTTCATGGGGGCGAGCTTACCGCAAAAAGGCGCGCCGCAATAGACGCTTACAAGCAGGCATTGGCCCAGTATCAGGAGACCGTATTGGGGGCGTTTCAGAACGTGGCCGACGTGCTTCGCGCCCTGGACAGGGATGCCGCCTATTTAAACGCGCAGGCCCAGGCCTGGGCTGCCGCGCGGAGCCTGCTTAACACCGCCATGGGCCAGTTCCGGCAGGGGGCGGTAAGTTATCTTCAGCTGCTTAATGCGCAGCGCCAGTACCAGCAGGCCGAAATCAATTTAGTTCAGGCAAGGGCCGCGCGCCTGGCAGACACGGCCGCATTGTTCCAGGCGCTTGGCGGCGGATGGTGGAACAGAAACAGCCCGTCCGCAACCGCAATGGAGAACAAATGAGCGAAAACGGCATGGACCAGCAGAAGCGCCGTTCCAGCATAAAACCCATGATCATGATGCTTATAATCGTGGGAATAATTTTTGGCTTCATCTTCGGCTATCATGCGTACAAATCCTACCGAAACAAAAAGATGATGGCCGCCCGGCGTCCGCCGCCGGTTACGGTTACGGCAATAAAGGTGCAATATTCGATGTGGCAGCCGCAGATAAAGGCCGTTGGCGGCTTGCGCGCCGTGCGCGGGGTGGATGTTACCAGCGAGATAGCGGGACTGGTGCGCCGGATTTACTTCAGAAGCGGCGAAACAGCATTTAAAGGCCAGGCGCTTGTGCAGCTTAACGCGGATTCGGACATCGCGCTGCTCCACTCGCTTGAAGCCGCCGCCCAGCTTGCGCGCACCGTATTTGAACGCGATAAAAAACAGTTCGCCATTCAGGCTGTAAGCAGGGCCACACTGGATGCCGACGCCGCAGATTTAAAGAGCAAGCTTGCCCAGGCCGCGCAGCAGAAGGCCATTGTGGCCCAAAAAACAATCAGGGCGCCCTTTGCCGGGCAGCTTGGCATCAGCACCATTAACCCAGGGCAGTATATCAATCCCGGCAACGCGGTAGTCACTCTCCAGATGCTTAATCCGCTTTACGCAGATTTCAATCTGCCCCAGCAGCAGTTTTCAGCAATCAGAAAAGGACAGTCCGTCGTGGCGGAAAGCGACGCCTACCCCCGCCTCAAATTCACCGGGACAATAACCTCGATTAACCCCAAGGTAGACCCTGCCTCCAGGAACGTTCTGGTCGAGGCAACGCTAAGGAACCCCGGGCACAAACTTCTCCCCGGCATGTACGTTACTGTGGATATCAATACAGGGCTGCCCAAACGGTATATCACGATCCCGCAGACCGCCGTCACCTATAACCCCTACGGCGATACAGTGTTTGTGATTACAAAAAGCGGGAAGGCGCCCGGCGGCAAACCACTATTGACAGTAAACCAGGCCTTTGTTGCCACGGGCCCCACACGCGGCGACCAGGTTGCCATACTGTCGGGCCTTACCGGAGGAGAAACAGTTGTAACCAGCGGACAGATGAAGCTCAAAAACGGGATGCAGGTTGTTATCAACAACTCGATACAGCCGGGCAACAATCCCGCCCCAACGCCCCCTGAAGAATGATCACGGGGTGAACGGCGCCAGATGAAGTTTACGGACATATTCATAAGGCGGCCGGTGCTGGCTTCAGTGGTAAGCCTGTTTATTCTGGTTCTGGGGCTGCGCTCGATAGGGCTTCTGAAAGTGCGCGAGTACCCCGAGGTGCAAAGCTCTGTGGTAACCGTGTCCACCACCTACTTCGGGGCGGACCCGGCGCTGGTTTCCGGCTTTATCACAACCCCTCTTGAAAGCTCAATAGCGCAGGCGCAGGGCATCGACTATCTCACATCCACAAGCACGCTGGGGCAAAGCACCATTCAGGCCAACCTGCGCCTGAATTACGATGCATCCAAGGCCGTCTCGGACATTAATACCAAAATAAACGCCGTGCTGAATCAATTGCCCAAGGAATCCCAGACACCCGTTATCACCGTGGTCACTGGCGAGGCCATAGATTCAATGTACATTGGCTTTTACAGCAATGTGCTGCCTGCAAACGAGATAACCGATTACCTTATACGTGTGGTGCAGCCGAAACTTCAGACGGTGCCCGGCGTGCAGCTGGCCGAAATCCTTGGCCAGCAGCGGTTTGCGCTCAGGGCCTGGCTGAATCCCGTAAAGATGGCGGCTTTAAACGTTACCGGATACGACGTAAACAATGCCCTGGCCGCAAACGATTTTATCTCCGCGGTTGGCCGCACAAAGGGAAATATGGTAACGGTGGACCTTACGTCGGCAACGGGCTTGCACACGGTAGACGAATTTAAAAACCTGGCCATCAAATCGGTGAACGGGGCTATTGTCCGGCTTGGCGATGTGGCCAATGTTACGCTTGGCGCGGAAAACTACGACACCAGGGTGTATTTTGACGGCAAGGGCGCCGTGTATATAGGGATACAGGTTGCGCCCTCAGCCAACCTGCTGTCTGTAATAAGCGATATCCACAAAGTATTTCCGTCTATACAGCAGCAGCTCCCCCAGGGGTTAAGCGGCAAGATAGTCTACGACGCCACGCAATACGTAAAGACCTCTATTCGTGAGGTCATAACCACAATCGGCGAGGCCCTGGTAATAGTGACGCTGGTCATATTCCTGTCGCTTGGTTCGCCAAGGTCCGTGATAATTCCAACCATCGCCATGCCCCTTTCTCTTATTGGCACCTTTTTTATCATGCTTGCTCTTGGCTACACCATAAACCTGTTTACGCTTCTTGCCCTGGTGCTTGCGATAGGTCTTGTTGTTGACGACGCGATAATAGTGGTGGAGAACGTCCACAGGCATATTGAAGGGGGGTTGCCCTCCATGAAGGCGGCCTATCTTGGGGCCAGGGAACTTGCAACCCCCATCATAGCCATAACGGTTGTGCTGGTAGCCGTTTATGTGCCCATAGGTTTCATGGGCGGGCTTACAGGCGCGCTCTTCACGGAGTTCGCCTTCACCCTGGCCGGAACAGTTACAGTATCGGCCGTGATTGCGCTTACCCTTTCGCCCATGATGTCTTCGCGCCTGCTCAAGCCGCACGGCGCCCGGCGGCGCTTCGGGGACTTTGTGGACCGCCAGTTCGGCCGCCTGCGAAACGGATACCATGGCCTCTTGCACAATTCGCTCAATTACCTGCCTGTTGCGGCTGTATTTGCGGCAATAATCCTTCTCAGCAACTACTTTCTCTACAAGAATTCCACAAGCGAGCTTGCCCCGCAGGAAGACGAAGGTGTAATAATCGCAATGGCCACGGCCGCGCCAGATGCCACCCTGGAGCAGACCAGCCTTTATACAAGGCAGGTATTCAGGATTATGGCCGGATTTCCGGAGACTGGCCATGTTTTTCAGCTTGACGGAATAAGCGGCCTAAACTCCGGCATAGCGGGCATGGTCTTGAAACCCTGGAACCAGCGGAAGCGGACAACCATGCAGCTTCAGCCGCTGGTGCAGGCAAAGCTTAACCAGATTGCCGGAGTGCAGGCCGTTGCGTTCCAGCGCCCTCCCCTGCCTGGCGCGGGCCGGGGATTGCCGGTGCAATTTGTAATTGGCACAACGGAATCCTTTGACAGGCTGAATGCCGTATCCCAGGCCTTCCTTGCAAGGGTGTACGCAAGCAGGATGTTCGCCTATGCCGACACGGACCTGAAGATAGACAAGCCGCAGACCACTGTTGAATTTGACCGCAACAAGGCGGCCCAGCTTGGTTTGAACATGGGCGGCATAGGGACAGCGCTTAGTGACATGCTTGGCGGGGGATATGTGAATTATTTCGACCTGGCGGGGCGCTCCTATCAGGTAATCCCGCAGACAATGCGGCACTACCGGCTGAACGCGAGTGACCTGGAGAATTATTACATCAAAACCGGGACAGGCACACCAATCCCGCTTTCAACAATCGCCCATTTGAAAACCTCAACGGTCCCGGAATCGCTGAACCATTTCCAGCAATTAAACTCCGCCACCATCTCTGCCGTACCCCTGCCGGGTGTTACCCTGGGGCAGGCACTGACTGAGCTTAATAAAATTGCAAAGCGCGCGCTGCCCGCCGGCTACAGCATCGATTACGCGGGCCAGTCCAGGCAGTACGTTCAGGAATCCGCGGCGCTGCTGGTCACGTTCTTTTTTGCGCTCATAGTGATCTTTCTTTCCCTGGCCGCACTGTTTGAAAGCTTCCGCGATCCTCTCATAGTGCTGATAAGCGTGCCCATGTCCATATGCGGAGCGATGATATTCATAAGCCTTGGAGTTGGAGGCGCAACCCTTAACATCTTTACGGAGGTTGGCCTTGTTACGCTTATAGGCCTTATCAGCAAGCACGGCATATTGATTGTGCAGTTTGCAAACGACCTGCAGGACGAAGGCAAAAGCAAGCGCGAGGCCGTTGAGACCGCAGCAGCCATCCGGTTAAGGCCGATACTCATGACCACCGCGGCAATGGTGCTGGGCGTGGTGCCATTGGTGACTGCATCGGGCGCGGGCGCGGCAGGGCGTTATAACATGGGGCTGGTAATAATGACGGGCATTGCTATCGGCACGCTTTTCACATTATTCGTTGTTCCCGCCATGTACATGTTCCTAGCCACGGACCGGACCAAAAAACACCTGCGCGAGATTCCCTGAGCAAAAATCCCGCCCTGCCCTCCTTTTCTTTTTATATGTTCCAGCCATTTCGGGGTTCTTCTTTATTTACGGACACTTGCGACCAAAATCCTGTTCCATCTGTTCCATCTGTTTCACATCATAAGTGATTGATTTTGAAGGATTTGCATTTTCAAATTTTGAAGATGCAGCAAAATCCTGGAACAGTCATAACCAATTGTTTTTAGAATCTTTTTTAGGGATTTGTAAACTTTGGCTTTACAATCTGCTTGCAAGGGAGTTTTACTATGCAAAACCCGGTTACCGCGGTTTTAAAGCAAGTCAAAGGCCCCCCGTATCTTTTCAAAGAACACCGTGGGAGCCCCCCTCCTTAAAGGGACGGAACGGCCCGGCTCTCGTAACAGGCCGATTGCGGCTACCGGGTGGCCAAAGGCCGGGGTTGGTTGCTCCCCCTCACACGCGCCATGATAACACGCTAAAACATGACATTGTCCATATGACCTATGTCATAAAATAGGTGTCATGGTTTTGGAAGGCATTCCAATTGTGTTTGGTACAAATGAAACCATCACCTCAATATCTCTTTGGCGATATGCGGTGTACCCCCTTCGACTCCGCATTTTTGGGCAGTGGCAACGCATACTAGAGTACGCACCGAATGCCGTGTATTCCACATCTGCTATAATTGTGCAGGTTTCGATCAGGAGAATTTTTATTCGTGTAGGTCGGATTAGCCTTGCGTAATCCGACAATTTCCGATGAGGGGTCGCTTGTGAATGAGTCGGGGAAGAAAAAAATATTTTTAAGGGAGTGTCGGGTTACGCTCCGCTAACCCGACCAACATCTACTCTTGCAGGAAGGCTTGATAGATAATCAGCAAAGCTGGATCGGTGGAGCCCGTCTCGACATATTTAATGTTACTTGGCCTTTTGCTAAGCTAACTGTCTCTCATGAACGTCTATGTTTAAAGGTAACGTTCTGGGGAGCAATGTCTTTCCGTCCAGATCAGGTACTAAAAATTGAACCAGTAGGTATCATTCCGTTTTTCGGGAAAGGAATCCAGATCCACCACAATCTAGATATGCAGGTAAATCCTTCAACAGTTATTTTCTGGTATATTGCTAAGGATGCGCAAAAGATAATAAGCGATTTGCATCAATGGGGATATGGAGAATAGTAGGCTGGACTGAGGGCAGCGAAACCCGGCAATTCGAATACGAAAATAGGGTCAGCGACCGTTAAGATGACGACTCAAAGAAAGAGCAGGAGGTAAAAATATGCAAATCTTAAAGTCAAAGCTTGAGGACCTTTTGAAGGGGTTGCCCGAAAAAGTCGACGTGGAAGACATCATGTACAGGATATATCTTCTTCAGAAGGTTGAGGCTGGGGAAAAGGATGTTGAGGAGGGCAAAGTGGTTTCTCATAAAGACGCCATTGAAAGGCTCTCGAAGAAATGGCAGAACTGAGATGGACCGAAAGGGCGCTATCAGACCTGGAAGACATTTATGATTTTATAGCGTCGGGCTCAGCCGTTTATGCGCGTTATACCATCCAGGATCTGCTTACATCCGTAGAAACTCTTAAAATGTTTCCTGAGTCTGGCCGTCATCTTCCGGAGTTTCCTGAACTGCCATATAGAGAATTGATTTCGGGTAATTACCGGACCATTTATCGTTTTGATAATGAACGGAACACGGTTATAATTATTACGATTGTACACGGCAGCAGATTGTTAAAGGAAACCTATCTTTCGGAGTGATTAGGGCATAGGGGAGCCCAATGCCGGAGCCCTTACTTATCCCGGTGTCTCTTTCAACCAGAATATGAGAGTCAGCGGCCCTTGAAGAGACGCGGACTTGAGGGCGAAACGCACTATCGAAAGTTCTTCTAAGTTCATCCGGAGTACTGTCAACTATCTACACTCCGCCGAAAAATAGACTTTTTGGGAAAGCAGGGCAAAGATCACCCTCATGAGTTTATGGGCCGTTGCGCAGACTGCTTTTTTATAACACTGGCCTGCCTCTCTTTT
>JAKAKS010000012.1 GCA_021813405.1 Nitrospirota bacterium | reverse complement strand
CTGGAAATCAATCATATGTGAAATCCATGTAAGCGGATGCCAGTTGGACTCATACCCGGTTGTGAACGCCCAGCGTATCGACCGGAGGGTAATGCCCTTTTGTATGTGGGCGTTCCCGGTTATGTAGCGGGGGTCGTCATAATTAATGAAATTTGAATGTGTTACGTTCCAGAACGAGATGAACGTGGCAACGGCAAGGGAAAGATAAATGAGCGCGATTCGGATACCTTTGGACACAAATCTCAGAATAAGTAAAGAGGGACGGGATTGTCAAGAAACGTATCAGTTGTCAACGTCGCAGAGGAACTGGGATGCAGGATTAAAAAGTACGGCATATTGGCCTATATACTTAACGAAAATTTTTACCATCTAACACCGCGTTTGATTAGAAAGACCTGGGCGGCCTTGTTGCCCAATGCGGCCGCTGTCCGCATATCGGCATAGGCCTTTTGTGGGTAGCCAAGCTTGCTGTAAGCAATTGCCCTTTGAACATAAGCTTGCGCAAACCGGGGTGCGATCTCGGCAACCCTGCTGAAATCACTACTTGCCTGTACGTAATTCCCAATGGCCTCATAGGCATATCCCCGGCTGTAAAAATAAAATATGCTGCCTATTTTAGGATTGATTTTAAGGGTTTTTTTATAATCCTGAACCGCATGGGCGTAATCTCCTATATTCGAATAAGCAAATGCCCGATTGTAATATGATAGATAATAATCATTCTTGATTTTTATGGCTGTATTGTAATCCTGAATTGCCCGCCGGTTATCGCCCATTGTCTTGTATGCGTTGCCGCGTAGAGTATAGGCTAGATAATTATTATTTGTTACCTTCACAGCATGTCCAAACAATGACATGCTGTTTTGCCAGTACGCGGCCTGGTCCCATGTGGCTACAGAAAGGCAGGCCAGCGCCAGCACCGCGGGCGCGGCAAGGGCTTTTGGGGGGATGTGCAATTTGTTCGTAAGCTCCGGGATGCCCCATGCAGCCATTATGAAAAGCCCTATAAGAGGAACATACGTGTAACGGTCCGCCCTGGCCTGCGCCCCGGCCTGTACCAGCCCGATAACAGGCACAAGCGTTATCAAGTACCAAAACCATCCAACCGTCAAATATTTAAATCTCTTTGAAAGCAGGAGGGTTGCCAGGGTCGTCAGGGAAAAAACCACAACTGCGCCTGCAATCTCCCATTTCGGAAGAAATTTTGGAAAAGGGTAAAAAACAGCCAGGCCATTCGGCCAAATCGTTTTTTGAATGTAGATCATATAAGATACAAATGCGTTTGATAGCCTGGAGGTAAGCGGTAAGGAGGTAAGCGTGTAAACGGACCCCCCTTTTTTCTGGACCATGTATGTTACAGCGCTCGATAGCGCGGCCAGTAGAAATAGCGGGATTTTTTCTAAAATCAAAAAAAAGACGGGAAATCTTTTTTGATTGCGTCCAGGAATGGCTTCGAATGCGAAGCGCTGGAGGGGCCAGTAATCCAGAAGTAAAAGGACAAAGGGGAGCGACACAAGCATTGGCTTTGCCATCAGCCCCAGAGTGAAAAATAAAATGATCATTATATACCGCTTTAATGTTGGGCGCTCGGTATGCCTGCAATACGCAATTACTGTCAGCATAAAGAAAAAGGTGGACAGGACGTCTTTGCGCTCTGAAGCCCAGGCAACTGACTGAACATGCAAGGGGTGCAAAGCAAAAAGCGCGGCAACAAATGCGCTCCGCCACACAGCCCCTGTCAGCCGGTAGAAAATAAAAAGCAGCAATAGAGCATTTGTAATATGAAATAAGAGGTTGACTATGTGGGTGCCGTGCGGGTTTAATCCGAAGAGCTGAAAATCGAGCATGTGGGAAATCCACGTAAGCGGATGCCAGTTGGATTGGTAGCCGGTTGTGAACGCCCACTTTATCGATGTTGGAGTAATGCCTTTTTGTATATTGATGTTCCCGGTGATATAGGCTGAATCGTCATAATTAATGTAATCCGCGCGAGTGACATTCCAAAAAGCTGCCAATGTGACTACTGCCAATGAAAAATAAATCAGAGCGATTCGGATACCTTTAGGCATAAATCTCAGGATAAGTAATGAGGGCCGGGGTTGTCAAATTGCGGCATACGAATTGAGACAAGTTCTATTTATTTTCAGCGGTCTTTTGTTTTTTGGGGAAATAGAGCGTAAAAGTGGAGCCTTTCTGGGGGGCGCTTTTGACGGTTATAAAGCCGCCATGGTCCTCCATGATTTTTTTGCTTATCGACAGGCCCAGCCCTATTCCCTTTTTAGCGATCTTTGTTGTGTAGAAAGGTTCGAAAACCTTGTCCAGCTTGTCTGCCGGAATGCCTTCGCCCGTGTCGCTGATCCGGACTGTTGCGTAAGAGTCGCCTTTTAAATTTTCCAGTCCGGTGGCTATCGTCAGCGTGCCGCCTCCGGGCATAGAATCGAGCGCGTTTGAAATAACGTTCATGACTACCTCGCGCATCCGGCCAACATCTATGGAAACATCATCGGTGTAGTCGTATTTCCGATCTATGGAAACGGGCGGCTGCTGAAGCCGGTCGGCATATATTTTAATAATATCATCCAGCTCCTCATGGATTTTACGATCTGTAAGGCGTAGGGTTATGGTCCTGGAAAAAGAGAGGATGTCCTTTAAAATGATTTCAAGACGGCCCACCTCGGAGACGATAAAATTTGCGTACTCCCGTTCACTATGGTCCGCCGTGCGTTTTTGAAGCAGGCGCGCAAACCCGCCGACAACGGTAAGCGGGTTCCTGATCTCGTGTGCAACGCTGGCTGAAATCCTGCCAAGCTCGGCCAGCCTTTCGGATTTTGAGAGCTGTTCCAGGAGGCTTTGTCTCTCGGCTTCCATTCGTACATGCTTTACCACTATGGCAAGCGTGTGGGCAACGGCGCGGAAAAACAGTTCCTCATAGGGCTCGGGCATGGGCCACTTGCGGGAAAAAATGCTTATCATGCCAAGCGTCTTGTTGTCCTCGCATATGGGTATGCAGTAATGGATGAAGTGGTTGCCGGATATCCGTTTGCACATGATCTCATACGGAGCGTCGGGGCTGCCCGTGCGGGTAACATCGCAGCTTACATCAGGGGAAAGCGGGATTCCCTGGGTTATCGATTGATCCTCTTTGGCTGCTTCAGCCTGCGGGAATCCGCGATAAGACCTCAGCACCAGTTTGCCCGAGGCTTCGTCGGCGATGTAAACCAGCCCCTTTGTCTGGGCGGAAGGCTCTGGAATGGAGAGAATCAAATCCAGGATGTGCCCCAATTGTTCGTCCAATGATGCCGGTTCAAGGGCTATCTTGAGTATGGCGCTGGTTACTCTTTGTATTTCGTAATCCAGCTTTATCTGCTCTTCCGCCTGCATCCGGGAGGTGATGTCCCTTATTGCTGCCGTAACTATGATATCGCTGTCTATCTGCAAAGGGGCCAGGCTTATATCAGCCCTGAATTCGGAGCCGTCTTTTTTTACGGCAAACAACTTAAGCCCCGTACCCATGGGGCGCGTCTGCGGGTTTGAAAAGAAAAATTTAATATTGCCCCTGTGCTCTTTCCGCACCCGTTCAGGGATCAACATGTGCAGATCCTTGCCAACCAGTTCGGCCCGCGAATAGCCGAAGAGCTTCTCGGTCTGGACGTTTGCCAGAAGAATTTTGCCCCGTATGTCCACGATGATCATCGCATCAGGGGCGGCCTCCAGGAGCCGCTGGTAAACATCCTTTAGCTTTTCGATCTCTATCTCTTTATCGAGAATTTTTCCTTGCTTGTCAGCGCCCATATACTCAATATAAGTGTATCATATCGTCCCAATGCACGTAATACTTGCGGCCACCCGGCCTGCAATACAAAAGTGTTTGCCATTTTTGTGAACAGGCAACAAAAATGTACAGCAGCTCTTAAGGTAATATGTTGATTTAATTAATAAAAGACGAGGCCTGGAATTTGCATGTAAACAATTTAAACATTCTTTCAGGAGGACCTTGCTGGATGAAGATGGTAACGGCGCTTGTACAGCACACCAGGTTTGATGCCGTTCGTAAGGCGCTTACGGACCTTGGCGTTCAGGGAATGACCGTGGCGGACGTGCGCGGATTCGGCAGGCAAAAAGGTTTCAAGGAAGTATACCGCGGCATGCAATACGATGTGAGATTCATGCCCAAAGTGAAGATAGAGACTGCAATTTCAGATGACAAGCTTGATGCCGTGCTTCAGGCCATCCAGGACGCTGCGCGGACCGGGGAGGTTGGGGACGGGAAAATATTTGTATATGACCTAAAAGAATGCATAAGGATCAGAACAGGAGAAAAAGGAGAAGGCGCTTTATGAGGAAGTTTTTACCGGTAGTGTTTTTGACCTCGCTAATCTTTTCATTATCTCTGCTGTCGTTTGCCATGGCAGATGAATCCGCGGGCCAGCCCGCCACTGCTCCGGCGGTCCAGTCCACACAGCCTGCAGCTCCTGCGTCCGTTCAGACGCAGCCAGCATCCAGGGTGGATTCGGGCGACACGGCGTGGATGCTTATATCCACTGCGCTTGTCATGTTCATGACTCCTGGGCTTGCCTTTTTTTACGGCGGCATGGTGAGGCGTAAAAACGTACTTGGCACGGTAATGCACAGCTTTATTATCCTGTGCATTGTGAGTATCACATGGGTGCTATGGGGGTATACCCTTGCGTTTGGCCCGGACCATGGCGGTTTTATAGGCGGGCTGGACTTTTTCGGCCTTAAAGGCGTCGGGCAGACCCCATCGCCCTATGCGCCGACCATTCCGGCCCTTCTTTACATGATGTATCAGGGGATGTTTGCCGCAATCACCCCGGCCTTGATAACCGGGGCATTTGCCGAGAGAATCAAATTTTCGGCGGTGGTGGCCTTTACAGTCCTCTGGGCCACTTTTGTCTACTCTCCCGTAGCCCACTGGGTATGGGGAGGCGGCTGGATAGCCAAAAAAGGCGCGCTGGACTTCGCAGGGGGTACTGTTGTTCATATAAATTCAGCCGTGGCCGCGCTGGCCGCAGCGCTGCTCATCGGGCGCAGAAAAGGTTATATGAGAGAAGAGATGCCGCCCCACAACCTGCCGCTTACCATTTTGGGGGCGGCTATCCTCTGGTTCGGGTGGTTCGGGTTCAATGCCGGAAGCGCGCTTACATCCGGCGGGCTGGCCTCGGTGGCATTTGTTACCACCAATACGGCAACCGCAGCAGCGGCGCTTAGCTGGTCGTTGGCTGAATATATCTACAGGAAGAAACCCACGGCGCTTGGCGCTGCCAGCGGCGCGGTAGCGGGACTGGTTGCCATTACACCGGCTGCGGGTTTTGTTTCCCCGATGGCGTCCATAATCATAGGGGCAATCGCTGGCATTGTTTGTTATGTGGCAGTTAACCTGAAACCTTTATTTGGCTATGATGATGCCCTGGATGTTGTGGGCGTGCACGGCGTAGGGGGGGTCTGGGGCGCAATGGCAACAGGGCTTTTCGCATGGACTGCCATGAACTCAGGCGGCGCAAATGGATTGTTCCATGGCAACCCGGCACAGGTCAAGGTGCAGTTCATAGCCGTCATTTCAACAATAATCTATTCCTTTGTCGTTTCCCTTATCCTGTTCAAGTTGGTGGACTGGACCATCGGCCTCCGGGTTAAGCAGGATGACGAGGAAATTGGGCTTGATTTAAGCCAGCACGGAGAAAGAGGCTACCACTTCTAAGACCGTGCCGTGAAATATAAGGGGAGCGGTTTAAATCCGCTCCCTCGAGTTAAGAATATATGACATTTTTGTTGGACAAAAATGTCATAAGTATACATTTTTGTCCATTTGCTACCCGTGTAAGCCATTGTTTTTAAAAGGTTTACATTTTTGGCATATAAATTGAGTGCCCTTTCCCTAGAAATATTTTCGCAGGGGAAGGAGCGTACTTAATGAAGAAGTGGCAATTGGTTTTTCCTGGGTTAGGTTTGTTTTGGGCTGTTATGCTTTCGGCATCTCCGGCCCTGGCGCAGACAACAGGGCACGTAGACACAGGCGACACGGCATGGATACTGATATCCACCGCGCTTGTTATGCTGATGACGCCCGGGCTCGCGTTATTCTACGGAGGAATGGTGCGCAGGAAGAATGTGCTAAGCACCCTGATGCACAGCTTTTCCGCAATAGCCATCGTAAGCCTGCAATGGATAATCATCGGCTATTCGTTGGCGTTTGGCCCGGATTTTAAAGGCATAATAGGCAATCTTGACTGGGCCTTCCTGAATAATGTGGGGCTTGCCCCCAACCCGGCCTACGCAGCCACAGTACCGCACCTTGCGTTCATGATCTACCAGGCCATGTTTGCAGTTATCACCCCGGCACTGATAAGCGGGGCCTTTGCCGAGAGGATGAAGTTCTCCACGTTTATTGTATTTACACTCCTATGGACCACACTGGTGTACGACCCTGTTGCCCACTGGGTATGGGGCACGGGAGGCTGGCTTAAGAAAATGGGCGTGCTGGATTTCGCGGGCGGCATAGTGGTGCATGCCACAAGCGGGCTGTCGGCCCTGGCTGCGGCGTTGTACATAGGCAAGCGCAAGGGCTTTCTTGACGAGCCGATGCCCCCTCACAACCTGCCCATGACCGTTATAGGCGCAGGCCTGCTCTGGTTCGGGTGGTTCGGGTTCAATGCCGGAAGCGCCCTATCTTCGGGGCCGCTCAGCACCATTGCGTTTGTAACTACGCACATAGCCGCGGTGTCGGCAACGCTTACCTGGGTATTTATAGAATGGAAGCACAGGGGTAAACCTACCGTGTTCGGTGCGGTTACCGGTTCTATCGCCGGGCTGGCAACAATCACTCCGGCAGCGGGCTTTGTAAGCCCGATGTCAGCCCTGGCAATTGGCGTGCTTGCGGGCGCGTTCTGCTATACGGCCCTGAATATGAAAGTGGTGCTCCGTTATGACGATGCGCTGGACGCCTTTGGCGTGCATGGCGTAGGAGGCATTCTGGGTACCATATGCGTCGGCATTTTTGCCACCATGCTTGTGAACCCCGCCGGGGCCAACGGCCTTCTGTCAGGAAACCTGAAGCAGCTTGAAATTCAGGTTCTGGCCGTCTTGCTGGTTGCGGGCTACTCGTTTATTGCAAGCCTTGTGCTTCTGAAGATAACTGATTTCGCCATTGGCCTCAGGGTAGATGACGAGCATGAAGAGACCGGGCTGGATTTAAGCCAGCACGGTGAAGCAGGCTATTACCTCTAGAAAGTTCCGCACGGGGGCGGGCCTGGCCCGCCCCCATCACCCTCGTTACAATTTGACTGGCGAAGTTTTGCAGAGCTATATTATTGAAGATATATTTATCGAAAGGAATTTTCAGCGAAAATGCCCATATATGAGTATCAATGCACGTCATGCGGCCAGAAAACGGAGGCACTACAGAAGTTCAGCGACGCCCCGCTGGAGCGCTGCAATGCGTGCGGCGGAAAACTAAAAAAGCTCCTTTCAAACACTTCATTTGTTCTGAAAGGGACGGGCTGGTATGCCACCGATTTCGCCCGCAAGGACAAACCCACGGGGGCTTCGCCCAAAAAGCCTTCAGCCTCCAAAGAGACCACATCAGGCGGCGGCCAGGCCGATAGCTCGTCCTGCACCGGTTGCGCCAAAAAAGAAACCAAGTCCGCAGGTTGATCCCGCACGTCCACATCCCGTTTGGCAGGCTTGGCGAATTCGCCGGCACTGTCCGCAAGCACGGGCTGGCGGTTGAGGTTTTCATAACCGCTGCCGACATGGACGATCTTGCCCCAGGCTGGCTTGAGGCCGCCAGAGATGCTTTGTCTGTTAGCCCGGAGATTAGCGTGCATGCCCCGTTCATGGACCTTTCGCCCGGGGCGGTTGACGCAAGGGTGCGCGCCGTTACAATCGGGCGTTTTGAAAAGGCAGTGGAGATGGCCGGCGCGCTTGGGGCCCGCTGCATCGTCTTTCATTCCGGGTACGAAAAATGGAAATACGGGCTTAAGCCGGAGATATGGTTAAGGCAGTCATTGCTTACCTGGAATGAGATATTGGGGCAAACCCGGAAGGCGGGCATCCGCGTGGCCGTGGAAAACATATTCGAGGATTCGCCCGATAACCTTGTGATGCTAATGAAAGAGATTGGCTCTCCGGATTGTGGCATCTGCTTTGATACAGGCCACTTCAATATGTTTTCAAAAAGCAAAATAGGGACCTGGCTGGATGTGCTAAAGGACCATATAATCGAGCTCCATATCCATGATAATGACGGCAGCGCGGACCAGCACCGCCCCATAGGAGAGGGCAGTTTCCCGTTCGGACTGCTTTTTGACGCCATGAAGGGAAGCAGGGGCGTAATCTATACCATCGAGGCCCATAACAAGCAGGACGCCCTGCTTGCCCTGAGTAGGCTTAAAGAGTACCTGCCCGGTTTCTGAGCGAAAACCCGGCAAGCTCCGGGGTGGCTTGTTCGGAAGGGCCTTTTTTGTAAAGCGCCATAACCTTGTGTGTTTCACCCATCGTGCCCGGAAGTATCAGCCCCTTTATCTTTGCTAGCTCTGCCACGGGAAGTCCGGTAATCACCTTTTCTATTCCGGCGGCAACCAGGAACGTACCCTGCTCGCAGTACCCGATGCATTCAAGCCCGGCTGCCGCAGCCCATTTTTTCAACGCGGAGAAATTCACGTGCGCCGTTATGTCCTGCTCTCCAACGTGAATATATGGGTCCTCCAAAGCCTGATGTTTGTAATAACACATAAGGGTGCCCCTGTTTCTTTCCGGGCTCAGATACTGCCGCGCAGTCCATCCGTAATCTATAACCAGCACGAATCCCTGCTCAAAAATCCTGGATGCCTGCAAAAGCCACCTTTTCATGTCCAGGTTTACTTCCGTCCGGTAACCGGGCCCAATCTCGTCCGTGTCCGTTAAAAAATCCGCCAGGTATTCATTAATTGCCGGCCATGAGGGCGGGGCGAGTGTTTCTGTAAATCTGCCATTGTCCAGGGTTACAAAGACCTCCAGGGGTTGCCCGTTTATCTGGATAAGATGCACGGGGAATGCATCTATAAGCTCATTTGCAAGCAGCACTCCGATGCCGGCCTGTATGCGGGAAATGTCCTCGTGCCACTCTATTTTCCCATGATGTTCGCGCAAAAGGTCCTGCTGGATTTCATTCATCGCGGGGTTCATCTCAACCAGCTTGTAATTCAACGCATCATAAAATGCGGGCGAATTTTCCCTGATCCAGTCCAGTATGTCTTTTGCCATAAGGCCTTTGCCCGGCCCCTGTTCTATAATGGCAAAAAAATCCGGCCTGCCGGACTTTCCCCACATCTCCTCAATTGTTCTGGCAATCATCCAGCCAAAAGCGGGATGCAGATGTGGGCTTGTGTAGAAGTCGCCGCTTTTACCGATTTCGGTGTCTGCCGAGGTGTAATAGCCCAGCTGAGGCTCATACAGGGCCATTCTCATGAACTCGGAGAACGGGACCGGCCCTTCTTTTTTTATTCGCTGCCTTATTCTTTCGGCCAGCCTGTTTTCTGGCATGTGGTCTCGAACGGGGCTGGTTCTTGAGGGGGTTGCTCCTCAGGCGTGTACCGGGCCTTCAATTCAAATAGCATTTGCAGGCTGTATGCCAGCTCATCGGGGTTAAGCTCCAGTATCACTTTCAGGTCCGGTTTTTTTTCAAGCAGGGTTTCAAGCGCGTCAAGCTCCCGGCAGCCGGGCACTAGAGGCCAATGGTCCGCCAGTCCGTAACGCATTTCATGCTTCCTGTGCATATGGCAGTATTCCACCTTGTCCAGGATTTCCGGTTTAAGTGATTTTAAGAAATCCACGGAATTAATGCCTGCGGATTCCAGGTGCCCTATGTCTATGGTCACGGAACTGGCAAAAGTTTCCCAAAACCAGGGGGTGTCTTTTACGTTCACTGCGTCTTCGAAGCTGACCTTACAGATACTCTCAAGCTTTTCGAGCCGGGCCAGGAATTTCTGCGCCTGCCTGTCCTCCAGCCTTTTCATTTTCAGCCCGGAGGGCGTTGTCTGCCAGATGACTTCATCGTGCAGCAGCAAGGCGGAGCCGGACCATTTGGCTATTTGTACAAGTTCCTCAAATGTTTCATCGTCCTCGTCTAGCAGAAAATAGTTCACCGGGTGCACGACGTAATGTTTCCTGGCCTTGTTGCAGGCGCAGGCGCATGAGATCACGCGCTCAAGATTATTTATGGGCGCCCGGTGATATACGGATATCTGGAACAGGTCTGCGGGATGCAGCTGTATCTCATCGGGGGTGGTTATCCTGTAGCCTACCTGCATGATTTCAATTATAAGATATAAACTGCAAACCTACACTACTTATAAATTCAGTTAGTTGGCGGCTGAAATCCGGTAAGAGATTGGTTTAACAAAGAATACCGTTGCCGCGCAGTGTAGTTATATGCAAATCAAATAAAACTATAAGAAATTTTTAATTTATAAAATTTAGTCATTGCACTTGAAAAAGGGTATGGCTTTCCACACAAACCGGTGGCCATGGCGGCAATTTCCGGCCCAGCCGTGAGGATATGAAATGCTTGTAAGTTATTAATAAAAAAAGAAAAAAGGTGCGACAGTTTGTGTGTGGCCTTTGGCGCTGCTATTTATATTTCTTATTTATCCATAGTTTCCTTGACAAGCATTTTTTCCATGTGATAATCTCAGCCTCGTTGTCCTCATTCAAAAATTATTCGAGGCGCGGTACGGAGGCAGTAAATGCTTAGTTTCAGCCCGGTCTGGTTTTCCGTTCTGCTTGGAAATTTCCTGCTCCTGGTGTACATACTTAACTTGATTCTTTTCAAGCCTATCCAGAAGACGTTCAAGGAAAGAAAAAACGTAGTGGAACAGGCCAACATTGCCGCAAGGGATATGCATGCCAGAAAGGACGAGGCCCTGGAAACGATGAAAAAAGAGCTTGGCGCGGCCAGGGCGCAGGCCAGGGAAATTTACGAGACGCTAAGAAACGAAGGGCAGGACAAAAACAGGCAGATCATCTCTGCTGCGCACGCTGAGGCGCTCAAGATATCTGGGAAGATAAAGGACGAACTGGCCGCCGAAACCGGCAAGGCGCGTAAGGCGATGAGAGATCAGGTGGAAAAATTTTCGGACACTATTTTGGAGAAGTTGATAAAAGCATGAAACGCAAATTTGCATTCTTACCCATTTTTCTGTTTGTGCTGTCAGTGGCAACCGTGGCCATGGCTGCCGTCAAGGACGCTTCGGGCAGTGATGCGAAAGTATGGATATGGCAGGTAATCAATTTCCTGATACTTGTGGCCGTTATTGTCTTTGCCACAAAAAAACCGTTCTCTCAGTACCTCCGCGCCAGGACAGAGGCCATCCAGAAGAGCCTGGAGGAGGCCAAGCTTACCAGGGAACTGGCGGAAAAGGGCCTGAAGGAAGTGGAAGACAGGCTACGGCTAAAGGACGATGAGATAGCCAATATATTAAAGGCGGCCAAGGCCAGCGGCGAGACCGAAAGGCAGGCCCTTGTAGATGAGGCCGAGAAGATGGGCAAGAGGATATCCGAACATGCTACGGCCAATATAGAGATAGAGCTTAAGAAGGCCAAGGACGCAATAAGGAAAGAGGCTGCCGAACTGGCCGTGGAGATAACCGAGAAAAGACTTAAGGAGAAACTTACCCCCGAGGAGCAGAATAAGCTCATTGAGGAGTCAGTAGCCAAGCTGGAGGCCAGAAATTGAAACAGACCAGGCTGGCTAGGCGCTACGTAACGATGTTTCTCAATCATGTAGGCGGCTCTTCGATGAAGCCGGTTGAGGAACTGGCCGCGGTAAAGGCAATCATGGATAAAAGCCCGGAGGCCAGGGGGTTTTTTGCCGGGCCGCAATTCTCCACGGAGGAGAAGAAGGCCGCGCTGGATTTCCTTAAGGACAAGGCGGGGCTCTCCGAAGGCACATGCCAGTTCCTGCGTTTCCTGGCCGATGAAGACGCGCTTGGGCTTATGGACGAGATAAGCGTCCAGGCGGTGGCGCTTTATCTGGAGCGCGCCAGGGTTGCCAAGGCCACTGTAATTGCGCCTGTTGAAGTTCCGGAGCCTGCCATGAAGCGGCTGAAGGCCGCCCTGGACAGGATCACCGGGAAAAATATAGAGCTTAAGTTCGTAAAGGACACGTCCCTGCTTGGAGGCGTTCTGGTAAAGGTTGGCAGCACTATGTTCGATGGCAGTTTAAAAGGCCAGTTGCGGCTACTAAAAGAAGAGCTTGTAAAGGGGTGAGCCAGTGGAGATCAAGGTAGACGAGATAAGTCAATATCTTAAAAAACAGATAACCGATTTCGAAAAGCGGGTGGACGTAAGCGAGATCGGCACGGTCATGTCGATAGGCGACGGCATTGCCAAGCTCTATGGTCTGGACAAATGCATGGCCTCAGAACTTCTCGAGTTCCCCAACTCGATTTACGGCATGGCTCTTAACTTGGAAGACGGGGCAGTGGGCGCGGTGCTCTTTGGCGAGGATTCGCTGGTCAAAGAAGGCGACGTTGTGAAAAGGACCGGCAAGATCATGGAGACCCCCGCCGGTGAGGCCCTCATCGGCCGGGTGGTAAATGCCATAGGCCAGCCCATTGACGGCAAGGGGCCTATAAATACGGACAAGTTCCGCCAGGTGGACGTGGTTGCCCCCGGCATAGTGGACAGGATGCCCGTAACGGAGCCCCTTCAGACGGGGCTTAAGGCCATAGATGCCATGATCCCCATCGGCAGGGGACAGAGAGAGCTGATAATCGGAGACCGCCAGACCGGCAAGACCGCCATCGGAATCGATGCGATCATAAACCAGAAGGGCGGCGATGTTATTTGCATATATGTTGCGTGCGGCCAGAAAAGGGCGAACGTGGCCCGCACGGTGCAGATACTTGAAGAGCACGGCGCGATGGAGCACACAATAGTGGTTTCCTCATCCGCCAGCGAGCCAGCTCCGCTTCAGTTCATAGCCCCTTACACGGGATGCGCCATAGGCGAGTACTTCAGGGACAACGGAAAGCATGCCCTCATAGTTTACGATGATCTCAGCAAGCAGGCTGCGGCATACAGGCAGCTATCGCTGCTTCTGAGGCGTCCCCCGGGACGTGAAGCCTACCCTGGCGACGTGTTCTATTTACATTCCAGGCTCCTTGAAAGGGCATCCAAGCTCTCCAAGGAACTGGGCGGAGGCTCGCTTACCGCGTTGCCTATAATCGAAACCCAGGCGGGTGACGTGTCGGGCTACATACCTACAAACGTAATCTCGATAACGGACGGGCAGATATATCTGGAGCCGGAGCTCTTTTACGCAGGCGTCAGGCCTGCCGTCAATGTGGGCCTGTCGGTCAGCCGCGTGGGCGGCGCCGCGCAGACCAAGGCCATGAAGCAGGTGGCCGGCACAATGAGGCTGGATCTGGCCCAGTTCAGGGAACTGGCCGCTTTTGCGCAGTTCGGGTCGGACCTGGACAAGGCCACCCTTGCACAGATAGAAAGAGGCCGGAGGATGGTCGAGATTCTGAAGCAGGGCCAGTATGAGCCGCTTCCGGTGGAAGACCAGCTTATGGTGCTTTTTGCGGGCACCCAGGGTTTTGTGGACGACGTGCCGGTGGAGGCGGTGAAGAAATTCGAGGCCGAGCTTCTCAGGCATTTCAGGGCAAAGGCGGACGTCAGGGCTGAACTTAAGCAGAAGCTGGCCATAGATGACGACCTTAAGGCGAAGCTTACAAACCTCTGCGAGGAATTCAAGAAAGGGTTTTCAGCCGTCTAAATGGCTACATTAAGAGACATCCGCCGCAGGATAAAAGCGGTAAAAAATACAAGCCAGATTACCAAGGCCATGAAGATGGTGGCTGCTTCCAAGCTGCGCCGCACGCAAGGCAGGATGCTGGATATGAGGCCTTACGCGGACAAGATGTATGAAGTGATAACCACCCTTGGCAGGTTCGGGGACGTGGAGCTTCATCCGCTCCTTGCAAAAAGGCCCAGGGGCAAGGTGGAAGTGTTGGTGATAACGAGCGACAGGGGGCTCTGCGGAGCTTTCAATACCAACATACTCAGGGCGGCCAACAACCATGTAAAGGAGTTGGAGGCGGAGAGCTTCAAGGTAAGCATAAGCGCCGTTGGAAGGAAAGCGGACGATTATTACAGAAGGCGGTCCATACCGCTTCGCGCCCACTGGGCCGGGCTGTCCGGCAAGATCCGTTACCAGCATGCCCAGGAGATTGCGGCCAGCCTGTCAGAAGGCTATATCGACGGCACGTTTGACGAGGTGCTGCTCATATATAATGAGTTCAAGAGCGTGATCGCACAGAAAGTGGTGGTCAAAAGGCTGCTGCCGTTTGCCAGCCCGGAAAGCGGCCAGCCCCATTCAGACACACTGGAAATGCCCGGTTTTACATTCGAGCCGGAGGCAAGCGCCGTTTACGCAAGCCTTATACCCAAGGCCGTGGAAATAGAGATTTACAGGGCGCTTCTGGAGTCCCAGACCTCCGAGGAGGCCGCCCGAATGAGCGCGATGGAGAACGCCTCCAAGAGCGCCGAAGAGATGATCCAGCGGCTGACGCTGGTGGCCAACAAAGTCAGGCAGGCCACTATTACCAGGGAGCTTATGGACATAGTGGGCGGGGTCGAGGCCCTGAAATAAGCGCAAAAAGCTGAAAGATATAAACCGGAGGACCAGGATGAGCGATGTCAATGAAGGAAAGGTAAGCCAGGTCATAGGCGCGGTTGTGGACCTGGAGTTCGAGAACAAACTCCCCGAGATACTTAATGCGGTAAAGATAGAGCAGCCGGCCGACCCGGCAAGCGGCACGCCGGCATTTGACCTTACGCTGGAAGTTGCCGCCCATCTGGGCGAAAACAAGGTAAGGGCCATCGCCATGGGCGTAACCGACGGCCTTGTGCGCGGCATGCGGGCAGTGGATAGCGGGATGCCCATAGCCGTTCCGGTTGGCAAGGAAACGCTTGGCAGGATAATGAACGTAGTGGGCGACCCATACGACAAGATGGGGCCTATAAAAGCGAGCACCCGCTGGCCCATTCACCGGGATGCCCCGGAATTTGTGGAGCAGGAGCCTTCGGAGCAGGTCTTTGAAACGGGCGTTAAGGTTTTTGACCTTCTGGTCCCGTTCGTCAAAGGCGGCAAGATGGGAATGTTCGGCGGCGCCGGCGTGGGCAAGACCGTTGTTATCATGGAGATGATACATAACATCGCCATGAAGCACGGCGGCGTCTCCGTTTTTGCGGGCGTGGGCGAGCGCACCAGGGAAGGCAACGATCTGTATCAGGAAATGAAACACTCCGGCGTTCTGGACAAAGTGGCCCTGGTGTACGGGCAGATGAACGAACCACCGGGGGCCAGGCTGCGCATCGGCCTTAGCGCGCTTACCGTTGCGGAGTATTTCAGGGACGAGGGGCAGGACGTCCTGATTTTCATAGACAATATATTCAGGTTTACGCTTGCTGGCGCCGAGGTGTCGGCCCTCCTGGGCAGGATGCCGTCGGCCGTGGGCTACCAGCCGAACCTGGCAACCGATATGGGCTCGCTCCAGGAGCGTATCTCTACAACCAAAAAGGGTGCCATCACCTCGATGCAGGCCATTTACGTTCCAGCGGACGACCTGACGGACCCGGCCGTCGCAACGGCCTTTACCCATCTTGACGGAACAGTGGTCCTTTCCAGGCAGATAGCCGAGCTTGGTATTTATCCCGCCGTGGACCCGCTGGACTCTACCTCCAGGATACTGAACCCCAAGGTGGTAGGTGACGAGCATTACGCTATCGCCCGGAAGGTGCAGATAGTGCTACAGAGGTATAAGGAACTGCAGGACATCATAGCCATACTTGGTATGGAAGAGCTCTCGGAGGACGACAAGCTTGTGGTTTCCAGGGCCAGAAAGATACAGAGGTTCCTCTCACAGCCCTTCCATGTGGCCGAGGTGTTTACCGGCAGGCCGGGCAAGTACGTCAAACTGCAGGACACAATAAAGGGTTTCAACGCCATAGTGGAAGGTAAATACGACGACGTTCCCGAGCAGGCGTTCTATATGACCGGCGGCATAGAGGAAGTGGAACAGAATGCCGAAAAACTTGGCTGGAAGAGGCAGGGCTAACCGTTGGAAAAGCTGATACTGGAGATAGTGACCCCCTACGGACCGGTTTTTAACGGACAGGTGGAAGAGGTCACGGCCAGGGGTTCTGAAGGCGAGTTTGGCGTGCTGCCGGGGCACGCACCGCTTGTGACCACGCTGGCCATAGGCATACTTTCCGCAAGGGAAGGGCAGAACACCAGTTACTTCTTTATTAACAGCGGCTATGCCGAGGTGGGACCGGAGCGCGTCCTCGTATTAGCAGACAGCGCCGAGAAGGCCGAAAGCATAGACCTGGAGAGGGCCATCTCGGCCAAAAAGCGGGCCGAGGAACTGCTTAGACACAAGGAAAACGTGGACTACGCAAAAACAGAGTCCGCTCTGGAAAGGGCCGTTACCAGGATCAACCTGGCGGAGAGGCATCGGGGCTAGCTGGTCCGGAGACCAGTTCCGTTTCAAATCAAAATTCAGACCCGCCCCAAAGGGCGGGTTTTTTATTTGGACGGGCTGAACTGCCGGAACATTATCCTTTCACCCAGCCTCAGGGCCGGCAGGATGGGATGGCCCCACACCAGTATAGTGAAGTTTTTGAATTGAAGCGTCTGGCCGGGTTTCCCGAACTCCTCGGTGGCGATCTGCGTGAGCGCCGAAATGGGTATATATGGGTTGCCTTCAAAGGGCTCCACTCCGTTTAAAACCAGAAACACATGGCTAACGTTTTTTGAGTCCGCAGCGGAATTCCACAGGCGCGAGGTCTCCAGCCTGGGGATGAAAAACAGGTATTTCCTGCCCTGGCCGCCTTCCGCTGCCGCCCCGTAGTCATGGAACAATACAGGGCGGATAATGGTGCGGTACCCGCTTATCCAGCTTACCGTGTTTGCGCGCGCCCCCCAGTAATCGCCGTAACCGTAATGAAGTCCGTTGCTTTCAAGGAATTGCGCCAGTTCCGCCGCCCCCAGGTCGTTTACTTTGGCCCGTTTCGTCCATGCCCCTGGATCGCTTGCCGTCCCGGCCATGATGAATACAAGTACCCAGACGATAGCCGCCGCCCGCAGCCACGGCTTTAAATGCACCCATCTGGCTGCATAGACAAACACACCAAGCACCAGCATCCAGTAATAAATATTCATCAGATACCGGCCGGCGCCTGCCCCTGCATCGGCATCATAGGAATATAAAAAAAACAAACCTGACATGATGGCGGCAGACATAATGAAAAAATTCAATGCGCCCCTTTGCCTCATGGACAGTTCCGGCCCTTTCAGATTACCGGCTTGCCTTACCCGCGCCAGCCATAAGAGCGCTTCGGCGGCAAGCAACAATGATAAACCCGCAAAAAGCACCGCCGCAATGTGGCTCCACCGCCAAACAGGGGCCGCCTGGAACAGCACGGCCATGGATTGAGCGTACAGTTTTATATTCCCAAGCGCCTGGTTCATATTCAGGGCAAAATGGAAGTGATAGGTATGTAAAAAAGAAAACGCCCCGAATGCCTTTGTGCCGGCCAGAAGCCAGCCGCCAAACAGCCCCGTCAAAAGCGTCAGGTTTTGGCGGCGGGACTCTTTACCGGCCCACTGCCGCCACAGCAATACAAGCCCAAGCGGCAGTGCGCAGGCTGCATTAAACCAGGGGTCAGAAAGAGAGGCGATAAAAACTACAGCGCAAAGTGCCAGTGGCCGCCAAACAGAAGCGCGGGAACTCCCGGCGAAAACAACCATGATAGACAGCGATATCCAGAGCATCGTTGCGTTGTGAAAGGCGGAAAACGCCAACCCCCCGGCGCTTCCTATGGTGTCTTCTCCGGCAAACAGGCACAGGCATGAAACCACCAGGGCCGCCGGGCTCCAGCGCCCAAGAAGAAGCCGCATTATCATCGCGGCCATAAGTGCGTTTGCAACAAATACGGCCCACCCCAGTCCTATCACGGACCGTCCGGTTGCGCCGAAGACTGCGTAGTCCAGGAATGCCAGCGGGGTGGAGGAGAGGAGCCAGTTGTCCCTGGTATAAAGCCAGGAACGGAAAAATTCCCAACCATGATTATGCCAACCATGAATGAGCATGACAAAAACGGATGAATCTGAATCAAGGCTCCATGAATTGAAAGTGTAATGATAACTGATCCATAGCCCGGCACAGGCGGCGGATAGCAATAGCGGGATGGCTGCTTTTTGGAATACTCTCATGTGAATGCAATATTATAAACGACCTCCACGCGGGGCGGAAACAGCCCCGTGGCGCAATGGCCAGCGTGTTAAACTAGAGGATGGCTGTAAAACGCATAGCCGTAAGGGGGGTTAACTGGGTTGGAGACGCCGTTATGACTACCCCGGCGCTCCGGTCCGTCAGGCTTTCCAATCCAGGTGCGCACATAACCCTTCTGGTTAAAAAACATATAGCCGGGCTCTTTGAAAAAGACCCTTCAATCGACCAGATAATGGTCCTTGGTGATGAATGCGAGGGCGCATCGGGCAAGCTGCGGCTTGCGCGGCGGCTGAAAAGCGGCGGTTTCGACGAGATTATCCTCCTTCAAAACGCATTCGGGGCCGGTTTGTCCGCATGGCTGGCCCGCATTCCCCGGCGCACCGGGTACTCCAGGGATTTAAGGGGGCCGCTGCTTACAAAACCCGTGCCCTATGGCGGCGAAGACAGGCGGATGCACCATGTGGATTATTACCTGAACCTGCTTGAAAAGGCCGGGCTTTGCAGGGTGGAAAAATCTCTTCCATGGGTGCATTTAACCCCGGAGGAGAGGCTTAAGGCAAGGCAGCTGCTGCAAGGGCTTGAAAGGCCTGTGATTGCGCTTACTCCAGGGGCGGCATTCGGCTCCTCAAAAAGATGGCCCGTTGGCAGCTTCATTAAACTTGCGGACCTGATAAATACAAGGCTTGGCGGCAGCGTGGCGCTGCTTGGCTCGGCCAGCGAGGCGCAGGCAGCGCAGCAGATAATCCGGGAGGCCAGTTCAGGCCCCGGCAGAATACTGGACCTGGCCGGCAAGACAGGCGTCCGTGAATTTGCGGCTGTCTTGTCCGAGTGTGATGCGGTTGTGTCCAATGATTCCGGCGCGATGCATGTTGCCTACGCGGTTGGCTCCAGGGTGGTGGCCCTTTTCGGCTCTACTTCACCGGAACTCACAGGTCCTCCCGGGCATTCAACTGTTATGAAAAAGCAATATGGTTGCTCCCCGTGTTTTAAAAGGACATGCGCAAAAGGAGGAGCAGCTCCGCCATGTCTGGAGGCGATCTCGCCTGATGAGGTCTTTGAAGCCTTGCGCAATATTCTGCCTTCAAGGAGGGCCGTTTTCTTTGACCGTGACGGCGTTCTTTGCAAAGACCCCGGCTATCTTAGCCGCTGGGAGGATTTTGAGCCAGCTGCGGGATTGGAGCAGCTTGTGAAACTCCGCGATATGGGGTTTGCGATTATCGGGATTACAAACCAGTCTGGCATAAACAGGGGGACTATCAGCGAGGATTTTGTAAAAGAGGTAAACGCCCATTTCGGCAAATACGGTTTCGAGGCGTTTTATTACTGCCCGCACCGCCCGGATGAGATCTGCTCATGCAGAAAGCCATCACCGGGGATGCTCCTTGAAGCCAGCAGGCAATTGAACATAGATCTGAAGGGCTCCTATATGGTTGGGGATAAGACCTCGGACATATTGGCCGCAAGCTCAGCCGGGGCATTTCCGGTATTGATAGGCTCTGACGGGCCTGCAGATATACCGTGGGCAGGGCCGTTTTTCAGGGCAGGTTCTTTAAAAGAAGCAGTTGAATTCATATTGAAGCGGGAGGCGTGTTAATGGATGAACGCAGTTTAAGGTTAAGAAGCGATTATTACGATGAAATAATGTCGCATTTCAGGGAGAAACATCCCGGAATGATAGACGCCGCATACGAGTTTTTCTGGGACGAAGAGGATCCCGAAGAATTCCTGGGTGGAATATCAATGGAACTGGGTTTCCTGAATTTCGAGGACTGGTTCCTTTGCGACTGGGTGGCCCCGGACCATGGCAACCCAATAGAAATTTACATAAAAGAAAAAGAGATAGCAGACCCCGATAAACTGGATGTCTTCGGGCGGATGAGGCGCTCTGTGCTCAGCCTCTTCGAGGTGGAAAGCTTGGTCCGCCAGGGAAAGTTTAAAATAAAAGACCTGCTTCTGGGCGGAACGGTTGAACTTTCCGCCGCCCCGGCGGACGGCATGGCCTCCGGGGACGTCTTTGGCGCAAGGCGGCTGGAACTGAAAGGTTCCTCTTTCCTTGGGGCATGTCTTTATCCATTCACTGCCGCTTTCAAGGGTCGGGCACTGGAGTACGTGCAGGCGAACTTTAATAGATACAGCAGAAACAAGAAACCCGGCGCGGACATGGGGGAATTTTTAAAGGAAGAGGCCTACTCGATAAATCTGGCATGGACAAGCTGTCTTTTAAAAAAGGGCTGAAAAAGGTTCTGGTAATAAAACCCAGTTCCCTGGGTGACGTGGTACATTCGCTGCCCTTTCTGTTTTCACTGAAAAAGGGTTTTCCGGATGCAGAGGTCCACTGGGTTATAGCGGATTCGTTTGCGCCGCTTCTTTCCAGCCATCCGCTGATACACAAGCTGTGGGTTATAAAAAAAGACGGCTGGATTAAGCCCGGCAGTTTCGTAAACACAATTGGTGAACTGGCCCGGCTTGGGCGCGATCTTAAACGGGAATCGTTCGATGCCGTTTTTGACCTGCAGGGGCTCTTAAGGAGCGCTCTTATTGCAAAGGCCACCGGCGCTGCTATACGTGTTGGTTTTGAAGACGCGCGCGAGGGAGGCCGGTTGTTCTACACCCATCTTGTGGGGGGCAGGCGCGAAAGGGACCATGCCGTAAAGAGATACCTGAATATGGCAAAATTTGCTGGTTGCCAGACCGAGGCCGAGTTTCCGATGCCGGCGTCCGGGGAGTTTACACCGCCTTTCGACCAATACGCGGTAATCGTCCCTGGGGCCAGGTGGAATTCCAAAAGATGGCCCATCTGGAATTTTGCTGAGGTGGCTGCGGCGCTGGATATGAACTCCGTGGTAATAGGGGCGGCCTCCGATAGGGTTCTGGCAGATGAGGTGGTCTCACATTCGGGCGGTAAATCGGTCTCGCTTGCCGGGGAAACGGACCTCCGTCAGCTTGTGGAAGTGATGAGGCGCGCCCGGTTTGTACTCACGAATGACTCTGGGCCGATGCACATCGCCGCAGCGCTTGGTGTGCCCGTTTTTGCCCTGTTTGGCCCTACGGACCCGGCAGTGGTTGGGCCTTATGATAACGGCAGGGCGGAAAACTTTGTCTTTAAAAGGCATTTTGCCTGTTCCCCGTGCAGGAAACGCGTCTGCCCCGGCATGAGATGCATGAGCGCCATAGAACCGGGCTGGGTAATCGAAAAGATAAGAAAAAAGTTTTTTTGAGGGCGGGAATTTAATCAGCGGGTACACGCTGCGCCGCTGTCCGCAAGGGTAAACCCGAAGGATGCAACGTCCTTTCCTTTATATGAAGTTGACGCCCGCCGGTGGTGCGCACGATATCCTGTGCAACAGTCTGGGAACTGCGAAACCGTTTCTCGAAAAAAGTGAAACCCGCATATCCCAAGGGCAAACTTTACGGCTATCGCAAATACAATAACTCCGGTGCCCCACCGCCGAAAGCGCGGCTCCCCGTAGAAGACCATGAAGGCCATCGCCATCGCGGCAAACGGAAACAGCGGCATGGTGTACCTCATGCCGCTTTGCGGTGGAAACCAGTAAGGCAGATAGTTCACAAAAAGCACAAGAGGTGCTGTAATCATATCCGGGGTTTTGCGCCATTGTCCAAGCCTGCTTCTGCGCAGCATCGCAAAGATCACAACTGCCGCAAAGGGCATTAATTGTTCCAGTGTTTGCAGCGAATAGTGGACAAAGTGTATAAGGTAATTCGATTCCATTTCACGGGCTGGCCTTCATCATCCCCGTTATGTGGTATCTGCTTGCGCCTGCCGGAGGGATACAGTCCTCTATCATCCCGCTGAATTCAGATGATTAACCGCCCTCTGGACTTCAAGTGCCCTGTTATGGCATACTCCGTTTGTCCGGGCAGCTATTTCCGGCAAGTGGGCGGCCGTAGAAAGGAATTTATCCCGGTTTTTTAGGGTGTTATCTTCTTTGCCGGCCAGAAAAGTGCTTTTCACAGGGGGCTGAAGAAAAGCTTGCTGTTTTCTATGGCGATAATGCACATCCACCTTGTCTTCCGCGCCATGCCTTCTTGCCCGCTTGTGGCCCCCATAACCAGAAAACATCCTTCTAAAAACTGTTTTCCCCCTTTAACCCCGAGTGGGACGGCGCCGCTCCTTTAGGCGGAGTTTTTGTATAAACGTCAGTAGGGAGGTTTTTTTTGGGAGGCATAATGTCGGAAGATAAGGTCACTGACGGAAGGGATTTTTGCGAGACCAAGACGTGCGCGGAGGCACCTCCGCCTGCCAGGGCGATGGGCTGGAGGGAACTTTATCTTAAAGAGGACTGGTGGGCCATCTACCTGGGGCTGGGCATAACCATAGTTGCGTTGCTGGCCTTTTTAAACGGGAGCAAGCTGGTGCAGACCCTTTCCATCAACCCAGGCGGGCTGAAATGGACAACCCTTGGCCAGGTAGGCGCTTATTTTAGCGCCAACATCGGCACATATCTGCTCCAGATGCTATGCTGGCTTGTCATATTCGGGGCCACCACAAGAATAATGGGTATGAAGCTGTCAGAGTTCATACCGTCTTTCATCATCCTGTACCTGCTTTCAATCGTGATGTTTACCATTAGCGGATGGGCGCACGCCGCCCAGTACAACCTGGAGCCACCGCTTGTGGCCCTGATTCTGGGGTTGATAATAGCAAACATCATAAGAGTGCCCAAATGGATGGACTCCGGTTTCAGGGTGGAGTATTACATCAAAACCGGCATAGTGCTTCTGGGTGCAACATTCCCGATTACCCTGGTGTTGACGGCCGGCCCATACGCGCTTATCCAGGCAACGTTCATATCCGTGGCAACGTGCCTGGTAATCTACTTTGCCGCCACAAAGATATTCGGGCTGGACAAGCGGCTTGGCGCCGTGATGGGTGTGGGCGGGGCTGTGTGCGGTGTTTCGGGCTCCATGGCGGCGGCAAGCGCGGTTGGGGCCAAAAAAGATTATATGTATATCTCCGTTACGCTTGTTGTTGTGTGGGCGCTTGTGATGATACTGTTTATCCCGTTTGTCTCCAGGGCTCTGGGCCTGCCTGCTGGCGTTGCCGGGGCATGGGTTGGCACCTCGGAGTTTGCAGACGCCGCGGGGTTTGCGGCGGCCACCGCCTACGGGCATATGGCCGGAAACGAGAACGCCGCCATACAGGGATTTACCCTTATGAAGGTAATAGGCAGGGACATGTGGATAGGCATATGGTCCTTTGTGTTTGCAATGATAGCCTGCCTGAAATGGGAGAAAGAGGAATGCCAGACCAGGCCAAACGCAATGGAGATCTGGTGGAGGTTCCCTAAATTCGTAATCGGGTTCCTGGTTGCTTCGCTCTTCATGACTCTATTGACAGCTGGATATTCCCAGGCCGCTTTCAACGGCGTGGTAAAGCCAGGCCTGATAATGCCGATAGTGTCGCTTCGGACGTGGGCGTTCATATTCTGCTTCCTATCCATCGGGCTTACAACCAGGTTTCGCGAGCTTAAATCCTCCGGTTTAAAGCCGTTCATCGCGTTTACCATCGGTGTGGCTGTAAACGTGGTGCTAGGGTTTGTGCTGTCGGTGTACGTATTTGGCGGGCACTGGGCCGCCCTGGGGAAATAAGCATGAAAACCAGAAGACCGGAGACTGCCGGTGTTTCCTGCCTTGAGTGCAGGCATTTTGTAAATGACCCGCAGCGCATAGAGCTTTCAATACCGGGGCTCAACACTCTGAGTTCGGCGTTCGGGTCTGTCCGCGGGGAGGCCGGGCTCTGCGCCAGACTGGACCGCTTTGTGGCCCCCTGGGTAGAGTGCCGGGCTTTCGAGAAGACGGGGAATTAATTAAAAAGGAGGCCGGAGGCTGAGGGCGGAGCTGTTTATCCCTCCGCCTCCGGTTGCCCTGCAATGTGCGGCGGGTCGCCCTGCCGCATTCCGGTTTTTGTTATAATCCCAAAGTGACCGGAAAAAAGAAACTGGAACTTGCCGGGGCCGCCTACGTCCTTGGGGCCGCCTATCTTGCAATCTCCCTTGTAACCTATTCAAGATGGGACCCGTCCTTTTCGGCTGCGGGGGATTTCGGCACTAAAAATCTGGGTGGGGTGATTGGCTCCTGCTTGGCCGATATGCTGTTTACCTTTATCGGCCCGGCCGCGCTGTTTCTTCCGGCCTTCATGCTCATCTCCGGCGCAAGGCGGTTCCTTGGCTCCGAGAAATACAAGCTGCATTTTATCGGCTCGGTCCTTTTCATATTTGCCTTTTCAGTGACCGCCGGGCTTACAAAACTGGTGTATATTCCCACAGGGTGGTACTCCGGCGGGTTTGTAGGCATGAAGGTGTCCGGAGTGCTTGTGAAATTTCTTTCCATAACTGGCGGGTACATAATGGCTGCCCTCCTTCTGATATCGTCCATTATCCTCCTTAGCCCAGTACCGGTATCGGACCTTGTAAAAAGAAATGGGAAAAGGCCGGCCCCCTTTGAAGGCGGCCTGCAAAGGCCGCCAGCCCTCAGCGTAGAGGAACGGGGAGCCGTGCCGGAGCCAGCCCCCATTCTTTTTAATGATAATCCGGAAGCTGTGGAAACGGAGCCGTTCATCAGTGAGCCTGTGCTTAACGCCAGACCGGAAGAAAAGGTTATCGCCAGGCCGGTTTATGCTGAAAAGCAGAGGGGTGTTGCGGCCCCTGAAAAAGAGGGCGGTTACGAACTGCCCCCCATAGACCTGCTGGCCGTGCCGGATGCGCAGGTGGAGCGGCCCACCAGGGATGAATTGCTGGCTGGCTCTGCCCTGCTTGAAAGGAAACTGAAGGACTTTGGCATCCAGGGCAAGGTCACTCAGGTGCATGCCGGGCCGGTGGTGACGATGCACGAATTCGAGCCCGCCCCCGGTGTGAAGATACAGAAGGTGGTTTCCCTTGCTGAAGACCTTTCCTTGTCCATGAAGGCGCAAAGCACAAGGATAGCCCCCATACCGGGGAAGGCGGCTATAGGCATCGAGATACCAAACCGGCAGAGGGAGACTGTGCTTTTGCGGGACATGATCTCATCCGATGGGTTCGCCAAAAGTGCATCCAAGCTTACGCTGGCCCTTGGCAAGGACATCTTCGGAAATCCCGTGGTGGCAGACCTTGCGCGCATGCCGCACCTGCTGGTTGCCGGGGCAACCGGGGCCGGCAAGAGCGTCTGCCTGAACGCCATGATCTCAAGCATCCTGTATAAGGCGGCCCCGGATGAAGTGAAGATGCTGATGATAGACCCGAAACTCCTTGAGCTCTCGGCGTATGAGGGGATACCCCATCTGATAAGCCCTGTTATAACCGGGCCAAAGCCTGCCTCGGAGGCATTGAAGAAGATGGTATTCGAGATGGAACGGCGTTACAGGCTGATAGCGGAAAAAGGGGCCAGGCGCATCGACAGCTATAACCAGATGGCCGGTAAGGATGCCGCCTTACCGTATATAGTGGTGATAATAGACGAGCTGGCGGACCTGATGCTCTCCTCTGCGGCCGAAGTGGAGGACTCCATCGCAAGGCTTGCACAAATGGCAAGGGCGTCCGGCATCCATCTTATACTTGCCACTCAAAGGCCGTCGGTGGACGTTATTACAGGTGTTATAAAGGCCAATTTCCCAACAAGAATAGCATTCCAGGTGGCCTCCAGAATAGACTCCCGGACAATACTGGACGCCCAGGGGGCCGAACAGCTTATAGGCAGGGGCGACATGCTGCTTCTTATGCCCGGTGCCAGGGTGCTGCGCGTGCACGGGGCATATCTATCCGAGCAGGAGATAAAATCCCTTGCCGATTTCATAAGGGCGCAGGGCTCTCCGGATTACGCCATAATGGAGGCGATAACCCCTCCGGAAAAAGAAGAATCCGAGCCGGGGCGCACGGAACGGGACGAGCTTTACGAAAAGGCTGTGGATTTCTGCGCCTCTACCGGCGAGGTCTCCATTTCTTCCATACAGCGAAGGCTCAAGATAGGCTTTAACCGCGCCGCCCGCATAGTGGAGCTGATGGAGGAGGACAGCCTTGTCGGCCCTCCCAGGGCAGCGGGCAAACCCAGGCAGTTTCTTGGGAGGAGAAGTTTTTAAAGCTGAACCAAACGCGATTCGATAATATGATAATTGAGTTCAGGTTTCAAACCTGAACCCGCAAAAAAAACGAGGAAGGGTAAGGTGATTGGCCGCCCATTGCCGCTTATCTGGCTTATTTTGATGTTGTTTGCCTTTGCAACTCCGGCGCTGGCCGGCGGTCATCATTACTACGCATATTATCGGTCTCACTACCACCGTCATTATCACAGGCATGGATACCACACCAGCCGATATGCCTGGGGAGTTGCGCGGAGCTGGCATGGCCGTATAAAAAGAAGCGCTGAGGCTAAGGATGAATTTAAAAGAGAGTATCCTTGTCCATCTACGGGGAAAACGCGCGGCGCGTGCCCTGGCTATGTAATAGATCACATATACCCGCTTAAGCGCGGGGGCGCGGATGCGCCATACAATATGCAGTGGCAAACGGTAGAAGACGCAAAGGCAAAAGACAAATGGGAATAGGAGTGGGGGATATGAAAAGGGCAATAACAATCGGTTTGGTTTTAGGTTTGGCTACGCAAGCATTAGCGGCGCATATCCGGGAATATTGCGCAAAGGTTTTCGGTAATAGTTATCCCCTGCAGGCAACTTGCATCCAGCAGAAAACTGAGGCTAAAAAGCGGCCTGGTTATTAAGAAAGATTCCAGGCTGACAAACAAGCTTTCCTCGCCAGGTATTCCGTTACCGCATTGGCGTAATCGTTCTGGAGGTTGCGTCGGGCAATTCCCTTTTCCACGAAAAGGCGCCCCTGTATGTCCTTCACGCTGCGCCTGATGAACGTCTGGCCGCCTATGGTAAACCGAAGGACTTTGGCCGTTACCGGCACGATGGGCGTTTTATAGCGGTGTAGGCCGGGGTAGCGCAGCGTAACCCGGCACTTCCTTAAAAATATAAAATACAGGGTTGCATATCTACTACCAAAAGATGCTATCGCGATTGTTTATTTAATTTACCGGGCCGTTGGCGGGATTCCCGGATAGCGTCCAGTATTTCTTCTCGAAAAAGCCCCTTTTTTAAGCCAGGCACGTCAAAAGGAGAGCGGCCTGTTTTTCTGCTTAGGCACAATTGAAAACATGTCGCCTTTGCGGCGGCGGATAATAACCTCTTCGCGTTTGGATTCTTCAGGGAGGGGGTATCCTCAAAAAGAGTGTAAATAAGTAGAAGGCGGTTTATCCTTTTAAAGTTGGGTACAAACAACTAAAGAAGAAGTTTTGAGTGTACATAGCTTGCCTGGAATGTTAAGACTCGCCCCGTAATGGGGCATGCTCCTGATCTCCGGCAAGGTGCAGGTTACTAACAGGAGAAGTTTTGTCTGAGAAAAATCGAAAAAGGGAACGTAAAGAGGACAACGGTTCTGTTTTTGGAAATGAAATTGGATTCCCGCCTCTGCGGGAATGATACGGCCAAAGACCACGAAAAAGCAGGCCTTTCTCAAGGCGTGTGGAGAAGAGGGCGGGGCTTGCCGCCCCGCCCTTGTTATGCGCAGTATTAACCCTGGTGGCTTAAAACAGGCGAGGCAAGCCCGGGCTTCAGCAGGATGCTGGAAACGGTGAGTTTTTCGCCTTCGTATAGGGCGTTATGGAAGCACTTTTCGCACAGGGCCACTCTGCCTTCGTGTAGCCCCCTTGTGGCTTCCTTCTGGCAGCGCCCATGGCAGTAAGGGCAATCAACATCCATACATTCGCAATGTCTGCCGCCCAACTTGTCTTTTTCCTGTTTTTTCATTCCGGGGCCTCCTTAAAAATTCAAGCTGCTCATTGTAAAGCAAACTGCCTTAAAAAGGCGCTGCTTCCGGCTGGTTGAATTTTCTGGTCTGTCCGACAGTAATGTTTCGGGGGATTTTACTGGCGCGGAAAATCGGGACTTGTACTTGCCTGAAGCCGGGGACTTCGAGGTGCTGGCTACAGCGTACCGCATGTGTAACTCATAACTGCAAAAACCACACTGGTTAAACCTGAGTATTGCTTATTTGAAACTCTAAAAATATGACTTGAGGTTATTTTATAATTTTGGCTTGAAATTCTTCTGTGAGCTGCCTCACTTCCAGTAATAACCGGATGAACGCTGCTTTACACCCTATTTGGGCTATGTTAGAATATTGTTCTCATTTTGGAAACCCGCTGTAAAATATGGGAAAATAAATATAATGACAAAACAGTACGCCATAGGAGTTGACCTGGGTGGAACCAACCTCCGCGTAGGGCTTGTAACCCCGGAGGGCGAGGTGTTAAAGAAGGTTAAGGAGCCTTCCACCGGGGACATCATGGGCAATATGAAAAAGGCCGTGGACGATCTTATGTCCCCGGAAGTCAAAGGGATCGGGATAGGCGTTGCCGGGGTGGTGGACCGGAAAGAGCTGAAGGTGATTGCGTCACCTAACATCCCTCAGATAAATGGATTTTCTTTCGGCAGCCTTGGTTTTACCGTGCCTGTATCTGTTGAAAATGACGCCAATGCCGCCGCCCTGGGCGAGGCCAGCTTCGGCGCGGGCAGGGAATACCCCAATTCCGTGCTGCTTACGCTTGGCACGGGTGTTGGAGGCGGCCTGATTTACAAGGGCAAGCTTTTGGAGGTGGCTGCCGAGATAGGCCATATGAGCATAGATACCGGGGGCGGAAAATGCTTCTGCGGCAATAATGGTTGTCTGGAACTGTACTGCTCTGCCAGGGCGATAATGGCATCCATAATAAAGGCGCTTGAAAGCGGGGCTGAAAGTATACTCAGGGAGCATTCCCAGGGCAATATATACCGGATTACCCCGGAAGACGTTTACAAGGCAGCCCTCGAGGAAGGCGACAATCTTTCGCGGGAGACGCTGAGGGAGGCGGGCAGGTATCTTGGCGTTGGCATAGCAAACATGATAAATATCATGAGCCCGGACGCGGTGATACTGGCCGGTGGCCTGATCGGCGCCTGGAATATCTACATAGACGAGGCAATAAAGGAAGCAGCAAAAAGGGCCTTCAAAAGCCTTTACCAGAAGACGGCCATAGTACCAGCCACCCTGGGTGACGAGGCTGGGCTAGTGGGGGCCGCAAACCTTATTTTTCAGGGTCAGGCGCTTCACGACCTCTCTTCCTTATAAGGACGTTATCCGGTAATCCACCGGATCAAGACCGCAGCCTGCCAGTTGAAAGAGGTTATAATATCTGATGTCTAAAAACATACGGAATTTTTCCATAATTGCCCACATAGACCATGGGAAATCCACCATAGCCGACAGGCTGCTGGAATACACCGGCGCCCTTTCGCAAAGGGAAATGATGGCCCAGGTACTGGATTCGATGGACCTGGAAAGGGAGCGCGGCATAACCATAAAGGCCCATGCTGTAAGGCTTTTATACAAGGCCGATGACGGCCAGCAGTATACGCTTAACCTGATAGACACTCCCGGCCATGTGGACTTTTCCTACGAGGTCTCAAGAAGCCTTGCATCCTGCGAGGGTGCCCTGCTGGTGGTGGACGCCACCCAGGGCGTTGAGGCGCAGACCATAGCAAATGCCTATCTTGCGCTTGAAAACAATCTGGAAATAGTCCCGGTTATAAACAAGATAGATCTGCCCCAGGCGGACCCCGGAAAAGTCATCGAGCAGCTGGGCGAGACTATCCCCATAGAAACGGACGGGGCCATAATAGCAAGCGCAAAGGCAGGCATTGGCATAAAAGAGATACTTGAGGCGGTAGTAAAAAAAGTCCCGCCCCCTTCGGGGCTGGACAGTGCCCCTCTTAAGGCGCTGATCTTTGATTCCTGGTTCGATGCTTACAGAGGCGTAATTACGCTTGTGAGGGTTGTGGAAGGCGAGGTAACTGCCGGAATGAAGATAAGGCTGATGGGGACCGCCAAGGATTACGAGGCGATGGAAGTGGGCGTGTTCACGCCAAAGCCGCTCTCCACCGGGCGGTTAGGGGCCGGTGAGGTTGGCTACATAATAGGCGGGATAAAGAGCATATCGGATACCCAGGTGGGCGACACCATAACCTCAGCCGAAAACCCTGCCGAAAGCCCGCTTCCGGGGTACAGGGAGGCACGTCCGATGGTCTTCTGCGGGCTCTATCCCACGGAGCAGCATCAATACGAGGGCCTTAAGGCCGCTCTGGAGAAATTAAAACTTAACGATTCCTCGTTCTCATACGAGCCGGAGGTCTCACAGGCCCTTGGGTTCGGTTTCAGGTGTGGTTTCCTGGGTCTTCTTCACATGGAAATAGTCAGGGAGAGGCTGGAGCGTGAGTTCGGTCTTGCCCTCATAAGCACAACGCCAACTGTTATATACAAAGCTGTGGATAATGCCGGCAAGGAGCATTTCATAGACAGCCCCTCCAAATGGAGCAGTTCATTTAAGGATGTGGAGGAGCCTTACGTAAAGGCAATAATATTTGTCCCTCAGCAGTTTTTGGGTGCGGTATTTGACCTATGCCAGTCCAGAAGGGGCGCGCAGAAGGAGTTTACCTATATCGGCAAGGACAGAATAATGCTTACCTACGAGCTGCCGATGAATGAGATATTATGGGATTTTTTCGACAAGCTCAAATCCCTGACCAAGGGATATGCCTCACTGGATTACGAGTTCGTCGGCTATAAGGAGGCGGACCTCGTGCGCGTGGATATCCTTCTTAATTCGGAGCCGGTGGACGCCCTTTCGATAATAGTGCCCCGCGAAACGGCCTATTACCGGGGCAAACAGGTGGTTGAGAGGCTAAGGAAGGTTATACCCAGGCACATGTTTGAGGTGGCCATACAGGCCGCAATCGGAAGCCGCGTTATAGCCAGGGAGTCCATAAGGGCCCTTCGCAAGGACGTTCTGGCCAAGTGCTACGGCGGCGACATTACAAGAAAAAGAAAGCTTCTTGAGAAGCAGAAGGAAGGCAAGAAGAAGATGAAGCAGGTTGGCCGCGTGGAGGTGCCTCAGGAGGCATTCCTGGCCGTCCTGCAGGCGGAAGACAAATGATCCGTCAATGAGTTAATATAAAAAATCATGTCTACAGTCCAGGCCGGCAAGCAAGCCGGGACAAAATCGGCCAGAAGAGTATTTTGGGAATATCTGGAGGCCATCCTTACTGCCCTTGTGTTGGCCCTTATAATCAGGGCCTACGTGGTGCAGGCGTTCAAGATACCCTCGGGTTCCATGAAGCCAACCCTTGTTGTAGGCGATCATCTGCTTGTAAACAAGTTTCTTTACGGCACGGTTATACCTTTTACCCATAAGAGAGTGCTTGTCATCAGGCCGCCGGAAAGAGGCGATGTAATAGTCTTTAAGTTCCCCAAGGACCCCAGCAGGGACTTCATAAAAAGGGTAATAGGAGTACCGGGAGACATTGTTTTAGAGAGGGACAAGGTTGTCTATATTAACGGCAAAAGGACAAACGATTCCTTTACCCAGCATGTGGAACCGGGTGACATGCCGGCCAGCAGCGGCGACCCCAGGGACAATTTCGGGCCGGTTAGAGTGCCCCAGGGAGAATTCTTCGTTATGGGCGACAACAGGGATCGCAGTTACGACAGCCGCTACTGGGGGTTTGTGCCATACGACGATATACAGGGCAAGGCGTTTATAATCTACTGGTCCTGGGATGGAGACTGGCACCATGCCCCGCTGTTTAAACGAATGGGAGAACTTGTAAAGAGTGTGCGCCTGGATTAAAGCAGCATTTTTCATTGCGCTTCTGGGCCTGGCCATATATACCACCGTGCAGTTTGTTGGGCCCTACGACCGGGAATTGACCTTCAAGTCTGACGTTAAAGAGATATTGAAGTTCGAACTGCAATCAACGGACGACGCCACTGCCAAGATACTGGACAAAGCCAAAAGGCTTCATGTGCCGCTTGACCCGGAGAATCTGTCCGTAACGCTTGAAAACGGGCAGTTCAGGGCCCAGGCAAGCTGGTCGGAAACAGTTAGCCTTTTCAACCAGTATCACAAGAAGCTGAATTTTTCTTTTGATATCGAGTCCCCCAAGCAAGAGGGCGGCTAATGTTTACAGGGCTGGTAAGAGGGCTGGCTGAGGTGGTGTCGCTTGCCATAAAGCCGGGCGGCGCGGTCCTCGGCGTGAAGGCTGAGGCGTTTGCTGCGGAAGCGGCCCTTGGCGACAGCATCGCTGTAAATGGGGCCTGCCTAACCGTGGCGGGGAAAAAAGACGGCGTGCTTGCCTTCGACCTTTCGGGGGAAACGCTTAAAAGCACCGTCCTTGGCGGCCTTAAGCAGGGTGAGAAGGTGAACCTGGAGACCGCTTTGCGCGCTTCTGACCAGCTTGGCGGCCACATGGTTACGGGCCACGTGGACGCAACCGGAAGGGTGCGTTCCAGGCAGCAGCTGGGCGAGACGGTAAAGATCACGATTGAGGCGCCCCCTGTGGTGCTGGATTATCTTGTGCCAAAAGGGTCTGTTGCCGTGGACGGGATAAGTCTTACAGTTGTGGAAGTGCTTGCCGGGGCGTTTACTATTGTTATAATACCGCATACCCTGGCCAACACTACCATAGGGTTTAAGGAGCCAGGCGCGGCAGTTAACCTGGAATCGGACATAATCGGCAAGTACGTGGCTAAATTTGTGGCCCGGCAAGGCATAGGCTCCTCCGGCGGATCGCTTATGAAAGCGCTTGGGGAAGCGGGGTTCATCAAGGGTTAAAACGAAATGAAAAAATACAAGTTCAATACGATAGAAGAGGCACTGGAAGAAATAGCCCAGGGGGGCATGGTAATCCTCTGCGACGACGAGGACAGGGAAAACGAGGGCGACCTCTGCATGGCGGCAGAGAAGGTGACGCCGCAAGCAATTAACTTCATGGCCAAATACGGAAGAGGGCTTGTATGCCTCTCGCTTGTGCCGGAGCGGGTTGAGGAACTGGAACTGCCGATGATGGCCGAGATAAACACGTCCTCGTTCGGCACGGCCTTTACGGTATCCATCGAGGCAAAAAAAGGCGTGACAACCGGCATATCGGCACACGACAGGGCGGTAACCATACTTACAGCCATAAACCCGAAAACAAAACCGGGCGATCTTGCAAGGCCGGGTCATGTGTTTCCACTGCGCGCTAAAAGGGGCGGGGTGCTGCAGAGGGCCGGCCAGACCGAAGGCTCCGTGGACCTGGCAAGGCTTGCCGGGCTGTACCCAGCGGGTGTTATATGCGAGATAATGAGCGACGACGGCACGATGGCGCGCGTGCCGGAACTGATGGAATTTGCAAATACGCACAAGCTGAAGATCATAACGGTAAAAGACCTGATCAATTACAGGATGAAAACCGAGCGCCTTGTAAAACGGCTTGCCGATATAAAGCTGCCGACGGACTTCGGAGATTTCAGGGCCATAGCCTACGGCAACCAGGTAGATGAAAACGTGCATATAGCTCTCATAAAAGGCGATATCCGGCAGGGCGGAAGCGTGCTGGTGAGGGTGCATTCGGAATGCCTTACCGGCGATGTGTTCGGCTCCCGCAGGTGCGACTGTGGTGAGCAGCTGCACACCGCCATGCGCATCATAGAAAAAGAGGGGAAAGGCGTGATCCTCTACATGAGGCAGGAAGGCCGGGGCATAGGGCTTGTAAACAAGCTTCAGGCTTACGAGCTTCAGGAAAAAGGGCTGGACACTGTGGAGGCCAATCTTAAGCTTGGCTTCAAGGCGGACCTGAGGGATTACGGCGTGGGCGCCCAGATACTTGTGGACCTTGGGATAAAGAAGATGAGGCTCCTTACCAATAACCCCAAGAAGATAGTGGGGCTGGAGGGCTATGGCCTGAAGGTGATGGAGAGGGTGCCCATAGAGAGCAAACCGCACGATAAAAACGTGATTTACCTCCAGACAAAGAAGAACAAGCTGGGGCATCTGCTCGAAAACGTTTAGCCTGCTCAGCCATTCCCGCGCCGGCGGGAATACAATTTAAAATAATAAAAATGGGTACCCGATTAAAGGCGCACGGGCATGATGGCATAATTCATGATGGCATAATTAATGTCCCTCTTCAGATAATTACCTTTTTTGACTTCTACCGCTAATAGCCGTTTGAGCACATCAGACAACAGGAAGGCGTTAAGGGTTTTGAATAAGGCTTAAGATAAAGAGATGTCTTTAATGGGTGAAAGTGAATGTGGATACAAGATCGAATTAGCAGCCCAATCCACGATTCTAATAAAAGTTCATGAGCGGCCTAGCAGCAGCTATCCCTGCCTTTTCCTCCGCTGCAATCGCACGAGGGCTCTCCGCCGTAGAGGAGGCTGTTGATTATGGCAGCCGCGCAGCCTACGCCTTTATTAACCGTAATCGCGCCGAATGCGCAATTTGTCATACAGGCCCCGCATTCCATGCAGCCGTCCAAATCAGCAATTACGGCCTTTCTGCCTTCCATTCTTAAAACATTATGCGGGCACACCTCAAGGCACATCCCGCAGCCAACGCATTTTTCGGCATTCAATTTAAGGCTGACCACTTTTGAGATGTATTTCACAAAACCCTCCATTCAATAATCTTGTAAACAATCAGCAGCAAAACCGAAACAGCAACGGAAAACAGATATATAGGTATGCTGGTCTTTAACTCCTTATTCACTCCGGACATGCCGGTGAATGTTGTTGACCCGGTGAACTGGAGCGCTATATAGGAGCTTGCCACCGGGAAAAACAACAGGGTTATGCCTAGAAGGATTGTATTAAAATGCGGGAAGGCTGACATTAGCAAACCTGTACCCACAACCCCCGTGATCCAGCCTTTTACCGCAAACGATCTGGTCGGGATAAAGGGCAGGAGCGCTGGCGTCAAAGCCGCGCCCGTAAATATTGAGCCCAGCCCGAAGGCAAGAAACGGCAGCCCGCCCCCAATGGCGTTTTTAAAGAGTATCCCTGATGGCTCAAGCCCGAAAGCCAGAAGCACTATGAGTGCGAAAAACGGATATTTTTTTAGCATGGGGATTACTTCCATGGGCACAAGCGCCATCCTGCTTGTTATCGGGAATTCCATTGTGCGCATCTCTTTTGTTGCCTTGTGTCCCGCACTTATGAACGCCCTTAAGTCCTTTGCATGCACGGGGCCGTAAACAACCTTGAAGCCCGTAGCCTTTCTGACCTCGTGCGCGCTTATGCCCACCGCGCCAAGCTGGGGCAGGATTATTGTTTTGCGCTCCGATAATTTATCCAGTTGGGCAAGCTGCATCCTCTTTATCAGCTCCGCAGTCCCGAACGTGCCTTTCCCCGCGGCGCACCAAACGTTGATTCCTTTTGTGTTCAGAACAAGTATCCAGGCGCTCATGCCTTTAAGTGCCCGCCTGACTACGTCGAAGCTGTACTTGTAGTTGGCGGTAACGATAATGTCCGAAGCGCCACCGGGCTGGCCTATGGCGTATAAGCCTGGCTCCACTTTGTAATCGTTACGGTAGGCGCTGGTCCTGCACCTGAATATTCCGAATTTGTCAGCCGTGGTCAATTCTGCGGGGACTTGCCAGACCTTTCCGATAGCGGATTGGACCGTGCCGGTCGCATACGGAGGCTTTTTCAGCTCCTTGAAAGTCCCAGGAGCGATGGTGAGCTTTATTTCAGGCATTAAGAACGCCCATATACATCAACCGATCTCGCTGTCTTTTGGCGGCACAATGCAGAGGAAGCCAAGTGGCTCGTCTCCAATAGGCTGTATTTGATGCGCCTCATTTGGGCTTATATAAATTGCGTCACGCGGGCCTGCCTGCACTTCCTTTTCACCAAGCAGAATACGCGCCCGCCCGTGGAGGATTACAATCCCGTGATCGTGGGGATGGCTTTCCGGGGCGCTCGATCCGCCGGGGGCCACGCGGAAATACCGTACAATAAAGTTCGTTGCGCCATCGGCCTTCCCGATCAGGATTTTCCCCTCGGCCCCCCTGGTGCCTGGCTTGCAATAGTCCCTTGGGATTGCCCCTTCCCAGTTAAAGTTGCCCTCCTCGCCGTTAAAGCGATGAATGCTGCTCATGATTCACTCTCCGTAGTAGTATATCTTCGATTTTTTGAGGCTTCTGTAACTTTGTCACAAAAAAACCGGGCACTGTCTTCCAGCGCGCCAGGGCGCTCATATAATGAGCCGCCTATAAGCAGGATAATATCATTGCCATAAAAATGCACTACATCGGCAATATTTTTTAAGTCTATTCCGCCGGCCGGTGTTGGCAGGGCCGGCCTCATATGGCCCAAGTGCCCTCTCAGGCTGGCGGCAATCAGGCTGCATGTCTCTTTGGTAAAACTGAACCGGCCTCCGTAGTTTGGATAAACCGAGCTGTCAATGCCTATCAGCCTGAACAATGTTCCGAGGACGATCTCCGGCGCTATCCCCGTACCTGCCCCGGAGAAAAGACTTCCGCAGAAGGCGGGATGAGACATTACCGGCTTGCCAATGGTTTCATTTTCCGCTATGTGGCGCACGCAATCAAATCCCACCAGAAAAGGAGAGATGAGTATCCCGCCCACGCCTTCCGATACCGCAAAATCAACATCATCCAGAATCTTTTCAAAACGTCCCGTTATATTGGGGAAGTAAAGTGTTTTTTTGCCTGTCTCCCGCTGCGCCCTGTTTATTGCATGCATGCATGCGGCCACCCTGTCACGAAACGGGCAGAAAGGGAAATCGGCAAGCCCGTGGTCGTCTTTGATTATATCTATGCCCCCAAGCGCAAAACGGTAGCACATATGGGCAAGGTCCTCCGCGGTTGAGCCCATCGGCTTCAAGGCCGTAGAAACAAGCGGCCTGTTAAAAACGCCAAGAAGTTTCCTTATCCCCTCTATCCCGAATCTTGGCCCCCTGAAAGCCAGGAGGAATTCTTCAGGGAGGTCCAGGCCAACAATCCTGATCCCGGGCTTGAAAGAGATATTGCCATACAGAAGATTCAGAAACTGAGGGATTTCAAAATTAGATACCGAGGCAGGATAAGAGATGTTGGCGATACAACCGCTGCCTTCATGTTTTTCGATTGAGATAACCCTGCCTGTGATTTCGGACAGTATCTGTTCATTGCTGACGGCCGCCCTGGGCATCTCGACCGTCTGTTCAAGCGCTATTTCTCCGGCTATTTTTTCCGGGTTTGCATGCGAGATCATATAAGTTACAGAGATTTCAGGAGCGCGCGAATGCGGGGTAGATTCCATCAAATATAATAATATTCTTGGCGCAAGTAATTAAAGGCCTGTTAACCGTCTGAATATGACTTTGGGTAGTCTTAAGGAAAAGGCATGTTCCTTTTGTACTTTAGTTTACGCCGAAAGCTCGCTTGATAACCTCGTCCAAGCTCCATGGCTTTGATGACTCAGTATGCCGCGATTTCAGCCTCATGCGGCCGGAAGCATTTCAAGACAGGCCCTTAAAAAGGGTTAGGTCCTGACCGAGTGGGCGCGGGCAGGACCTTGAAGGGAAAGAAGACCATTAAGTGCCTTCTTGTGAAATTTAATATACAAAAAGAGGTGCGGAATTGTCAAGAATAATCGAAACTCTTTAACAGGTCAAAATTGCCCTTCTGTTAAGATAGAATTATAAGGCAGGCAGAGGGGGAACCCTTTAAAAAGGAGGCAATATGGCTGAGAAAACGGTTGGTCCGGTTGTTCTTGATTTGAAGAAGTCCATCAGGTTCGACTCTGCAAAGATAACCAGGGAGATGCTCACAGAAACACCGGAAATGCGGGTGGCCCTTATGTGCCTGGAACCCGGCCAGGAGCTGGCCCCGCACAAGGCGCCTTTAAGGCTGATGATGTATTGCGTGCAGGGTAAAGGCATTTTTATAGTTGGAGACCAGGAGATAGAGGCCGATGAAAAGACGGCCATAATATGTGACCCGATGGTCCCGCACGGGTTCAAGGCGTCGCTTGGGGAAAGGCTGGTGGTTATGGCCGTTGTGACCCCGGCGGAAACGGAATAGGCGATACTTTTTGGATAGCGGGATAAAAGCGGCCTGGCAGAAAATAAAGGGCAGGCCGCAAGGGGAGATTGCAGCGTGGGCTTCAGGCGCGGAAGGTGTACTGGAGATCGCCTGCATGGGGGCCATATTCAGGCTTGAGCCGGGAAAGGAGACAATAACGCCTTCTTCCGCCACGGGAGGGATGCTGCTTGCCAGATACGGTTATTTTCTTGAATATTTGCTTCTATGGTGGGCCGCTCTGTTTAACGGACAACGGCTGCAGGCGCGGCCCGCTGATTTCATCTCAACCCGGCGGCTAAACGGCGGGGACATGTTCTTCCGGGGCTCTCACACCCTTCCCCTGGATGCGCTGGCCCAAAAATTCGGGAACGATAAAGCCGGGTTTCTGGAGAAGTCAAAAATTTTCGGGGGCCGGCCGGCGGAACTGGGAGACGCCTCTGTTTTACTGGAGCCCGCTGCCGGATTTGCCGTGTGCCTGGTCCTTTGGTTGGAGGATGAGGAATTCCCTTCAAGGGCGGACATTCTGTTTGATCCATCTGTGGAGCGCACATTGCCGCTGGATGTAATCTGGTGTGGCGCGATGCTCTCCATTCTGGCGATGCTCTCATGAGCAGGCGAAAACTTATCGAAAAGGCCGAGGCGGTCCTTTCAAAAGAGAAGGGGACGATATTTAAAGACCCCGGCGGAAAGATAAATATTTGTCTTGTTTACCCCAACACCTATCGCGTGGGCATGTCCAATCTCGGTTTCCAGGGCGTCTACGGCATGCTCAATTCGTATCCGGATGTGGTATGTGAGCGGGCCTTTCTTCCGGATGCTGAAGACCTGCGCCAATACGAAGATGGCACGGAGCTTCTCGCGCTGGAGTCCAAAAGGCCGCTTAACCGTTTTGATATTGTGGCCTTCTCCGTCCCGTTTGAAAACGATTACCCGAATATCTTAAAGATACTGAATCTTGCCCGGATTGAACCGCGCGCCGCGTTGAGAAATGGCGGCCCGCTGCTTACGCTTGGAGGGGTATGCGCCTTCTCAAACCCGGAGCCGCTTGCAGCTTTCTTCGACGTGGTGTTTGTTGGCGAGGCCGAGCCGCTAATCCCGGAATTTCTGGACCGGGTAAGAAATTCTTCGGAAGGGAAACACGGCCTTTTAAAATCTCTTTTGGGCGTTGATGGGCTTTATGTTCCTTCCTTTTATAAAATCTCGCATATAAGAGAAGCCCTTGAAGGCGCACCGCCGAGGATAAAAAGGCGCTTTGCCAAGAGCGCTGTTTCCCTTGGGATGAGGCATTCGATAACCACGCCGGATACCGAATTTGCGGGGATGCGGCTTGTGGAGATGATGCGGGGCTGCCCATGGGATTGCGCATTCTGTCTTGCTGGCAAGGTATATAATCCGCCAAGGGCGAGGAAGACGGAGGACATCCTTGAAGAGGTGGAAGAGGCGCTCTCAAAGGGCGAGCGGGTGGGGCTTATAGGCCCCTCGATCTCCGATTTCCCGGGCATTGTTTCTATCCTTGATAAAAAAGATGTGGAATTCTCCATCACTTCGCTTCGGGCCGGGGAAAAGAGCATCGGCCTGCTGCCGTATCTGAAAAGGCACAAAACCCTCTCCATAGCGGCGGAGGCCGGCACTGAGAGGCTGCGGAAGGTAATTAAAAAGAAGATAAGCGAGGACGAGATAATGGCGACGGGGCGTGCCGTGCTTTCAAGCGGTATGGGCCTCAGGATTTATTTCATGGTGGGGCTGCCCACGGAAACCATGGCGGACATCGAAGGCATTCCCGCGCTTGTAAACAAGATTAAGGAAGGTTTTTCCGGCGGCAGGATATCCGTAACCGTGAGCCTGTTTATTCCTAAACCCTTTACGTGCTTTGAGAGGGCGCCGATGGAGAGGCCGGAGAGCGTAAAGGAGAAACTGAAATATTTGAAAAAAGCGCTTTCCGGAATGGGAGTTGCGATATTCCATGACGTTATCAAGTACTCCTATATGCAGGGGGTGTTTGCATTGGGCGGCAGGGAGCTTGCCGCGGTGCTGGAGTTGATGGGTAAGGGTATGGATTACAAGGCGGCGATGAAAGAGGCCGGGCTGTCGGAAGAGGATTATATTTTCAAAGAGCGGAAGAAAGGGATATTGCCATGGGGGTTCATAGACGCTGGCTAGGCCGGAAATAATCCCATGGAAAAATATCTTTCCCCACGGTCAGGCAGTATAACGGCAATCCTTTTGCCTTTACCCAGGCGTTTTGATAATTTGATAGCGGCCCACATTGCGGCCCCGGAAGATATTCCGCACAGGATGCCCTCTTTGGCCGCGAGTTCTCTTGAAACGGCTTCGGCGTCCTCGTCCTTAACCGGGATTACCTGGTCGTAAATTTTTGTATTGAGCACCCCCGGGTAGAACCCCGCGCCGATACCAGCTATTCGGTGTTTTCCGGGCACTCCGCCCGAGAGCACGGCCGAGTAGGCCGGCTCCACGGCCACGATTAGCACGTCCTTTCTTACGTTCTTAAATGCCTCGCCAACCCCGGTTATGGTGCCTCCGGTGCCTACGCCGGCAACAAGGGCGTCCGGCACGCCGCCCACCTGGCTTATTATCTCCGGGGCAGTCCACCGCCTGTGCGCTTCCGGGTTGGCTGGATTTTCAAATTGCAACGGCATGAACCAGCCAGGGTTTTCTTTTAAAAGCGCCTCCGCCTTATCAATTGCCCCAAGCATGCCTTCCTGGGCTGGTGTAAGGACAAGCCCCGCGCCAAATGCTTTTAATATCTGCCGTCTTTCGATTGATGCGGATTCAGGCATCACCAGCATTACTTTGTACCCCTTCAAGTTGCCCACAAGAGCAAGCCCGATACCGGTATTGCCGCTTGTGGGTTCTATAATGGTTTGGCCGGGGGCCAGCTTTCCATCCTTTCCGGCCGCCTCTATCATCGATAGGGCAATGCGGTCTTTAACGGAGCCGCCCGGATTAAAACCCTCAAGCTTGGCCCATATCTCAGCCCCTCCGGGCGGAGCAAGCCTGTTTATCCTTACAAGCGGGGTGTTGCCTATCAATTCAAGCGCACTTTCCATGCAATGAAATTATATATCATTAGATTTTTATGATTTCGAAGATATGATCCGGCACGGCTATCGGGGCTTCAGCCAGTATGCGCCTTACCTGCCTTTCAGTGAGTTCGTAACGCATGCATATGACCTTTACCTTTTCTCCGCTATCGTAAGCGCGGCGAATGCTTTCATCCCGGAGCTTGCGTTTGATGGCGTCAAAACCTGTGATGTACAAATAAGTGCCCCTGAACGCCTGGCCCAGTTTCAGGGCCACCTCAAGCCCGGCAATATCGGCTATCCTCGCCAGGTCCCCTGGCAAATCTTCCATCAATCCCCTCTCCGCTATTCCCATAACCTTGCTCCTTTTCAGAAAGATATTGCATTTAGTGAAGAAATTAGATAAACTAACCGAAAGCATTATCACAAATTGAAATGGAAAAGTCAAGGGGCGATTTCATATTGCCATCGACTGCGGAGATAATCGAGCGCATCAAGCTCGCAAAAGGCCTCCGGTCCGATGGCGACGTTGCAAGGGCGCTTGGGATAAAACCTCAGACCCTGGCCACATCCAAGATGCGCAGTTCGATCCCGTTTGAGGCCATAATAGGCCTTTGCGACAGGGAAGGATACTCCCTCGATTTTCTGGTAAGGGGTGTTGGCGCAGGGCGGGAAGAGGCCTTGAAGGTGAAGGAGCCATCTTCAGGGCCCCAGCCCGATGCAATGGTTCCTATTGTGGAAGCCGAGGACGCGGACGGGCTTTCGGAGGCAGTTTCCAGGGGCCACATCAAAGACTATTTCCCTTTCAGCCGGGGCTGGCTAAAAAAGATTGCAGGCGGCAAGGAGCCGGACAAACTGGTGCTTTTGAGGGCAAGGGGGCAGGCCATGCAACCTACCATCAATAACGGCGACCTGGCGCTCGTTAATCTTGGCCATAACACAACAATAAAAAATGACGCCATTTACGTTGTAAGGGCGCCTGACGGCGGCATACTCATAAAAAGGCTGGTTGCAACTGCGGAAGGGCTTTTATACATCAGCGACAACAAGGCATTTGACACGTTTGAGATAAAGAAAAAACCCGCCGAGCCACTTGGCCATTACGTGCTGGGGCGGGTGTTCTGGGTTGGCAGGCAGCTTCTTTGAGGGCGGCATGAAGATGGAGTGTTACATGTCTTCCGGCTGCGGCTCGGAACTGGCCGTCAGAAGAAATATTGAAGCGGCTCTTAAGCTGGAGGGCGTGTCCGCCGAAACCGTGTTCCGCCGGATTACGGAGGATGAGGCAATGGCGCTTGGCCTCAGGGGGTCGCCTTCCGTGCTTATCGACGGAAAGGATGTAGACCTGCGGGAAATCCCTGGCTTTTCCTGACGGATGTTTACAGACGAGTCCGGGCGGCTTGTTAATGCACCTTCAGTAGAGATGCTGAGGAGGGCCATCAGAAAAAGCACAGGCAATTAGGTTTTAAAATTCCGGAATTACCGGCTAAAATTCCGCGCTGCTCTTTTCCCCTTTTCAGCCTTTTTTTTTATGTGTTCAAAGCAAAATAGGCAAGTTGCTTAATTAAAAGGTTTTTTAGGTTTTTCTTGTTCAATCTGTTCAACTTATACCATTTTTTCGCTGCTTTGAAGGGAAGAGATTCCGGGCATGCCGGAATGATCATACAGCAAAGTTTGTACGTAGCCATCTTTTCAAAGATCACATGGAGAGTTTCCATCCTGAAGGGGGCGGCCAAGGGCCGGGGTAGGTTGCTCCCCCTCACACGTAGCCATCATAACACGGCAAAACATGACATTGTCCATATGACAGATGTTATAAAGTTGATGTCATGGTTATGGAAGGCATTCCAATTGTGTTTGGTACAACTGAAACCCCTCACCTCAATATCTCTTCGGCGGGTTCGGACTTCCCCTTCAAACAAACGCTTTTAGGTGCGCGCGGCGGCTGCTGAACTTCGCCCTAAAGCCTTGCCTTGAAAACACCGGTCGAAATGTGCAAATTACAAGAAGAATTTAAATTAAACAAGGCTGGGCTGAGTGCAGCGAAGCCCAGCAATTCAATAGTGGTATGGATGATTTTTTCGGGCACATGGAGTATATTCATTTAAAACCCATAACAAGGCATGATGGGCTTCGTTGCGCTCAGCCCATCCTACATTACTGTACTCTTCCTGTACTCTTGCTTTCAAAATTTTCTCGAAAATTGTAAAGTACAAATGGCATTCAATAGGAAAATAAAAAGGAATTTAAGGGAGTGTCAGGTTACGCTGCGCTAACCCGATCTGCTTAACTACAAAAATTAAGAAGACTAATTAATCATGGCCAATAATGATTATTTAAAAATGACTTCGCTCGATAACTTAAGGCGAGCATATAAATGGATTCAATCTAATCCGGATGCTCTGTATAAGAGTTTTTTTAGAGATGCATACGGTGCTTATGCGGCAGCTTCAGAATACAACCTCATCCGCCTTAGGAAACATTTAACGCGCAACACATACGAACCGATGCATGCATCTAAATTGTACTTTCCAAAACCTTCGGGAGTGCTGCGACCTTATACATTAATGGCAGTTGACGACCAGCTTGTTTATCAGGCCTGCATTAACATTATAGCTGATAAGCTCAAGCCAATAGTAAAGAAGCGCTATTTAAAAAATATATTTGGTCATCTTTATGCTGGTAAATCTTCGGATTTCTTTTATATTAAATGGCAACGTGGCTACAGAGCATACAACAGAGCAGTATTTAATAACATCAATCAAGGCTATCGTTTTGTAGCCAATTTCGACCTGACCTCATTCTACGATTCGATTGACCACGCTGTTATAAAACATTTACTGAATGATATTGATATTGAGCATGACCTAATAGATTTTTTACTTACGTGCCTTCGCATTTGGACCTCAACCACTTGGACAAATATTTCTAATGTTATATACCATGGCCATGGTATACCGCAGGGCCCTATATCATCAGGGTTGCTCTCAGAAGTCGTATTGAAACACCTTGACGATCGGGGCACATTAAACTGGAAAACAGTAAAATATTTGAGGTATGTTGATGATATAAAGATTTTTGCTAAAAAAGCAAAACCGCTCAAACATAAACTTGTTTCTCTGTGTCCTTCCGGCAAGCCTGCGTGAAAAAGTAAAAAGCAAAAAGCTAACATCGGTTGAATGGCGTAATAACCAAGGAGGCAACCGATGGCGGACAAGGCGCATTTTACCCTAGAGGAAGTTCAAAAGCAGTTCGAACGGTGGCGGCGTGGCAGGAGGCATCGTGAAGAAATCCCGGCGGCATTATGGGCCGCCGCAGTATCGTTGACGGCAAGCCATTCGATTTTCAAAACAGCGAAGGCCCTGCGGCTAAGTTATAACGCTCTGAAGAAACGGGCTAACAAAGGCGCTGTCACCGAAGCTTCGAACAAAAACACCTTTATTGAATTTAAGCCCGGCCCTTTGCCTCCGGCCACAGAATGCGTAATCGAAATAGAAAAGCCCGCCGCAAAAATGAGAATATCTTTCAAAGGCGGGCCGGATATCTTTGAACTCGTGAAATCATTCTGGGGTGTTTGACAGGCATGATCCAGATAACGCCTCAGATGAGGATATTGGTGGCGGTCGAGGCGGTGGACTTCAGAAAAGGGATAGACGGCCTGGTGGGGCTATGCCGGGGAACATTGCGGATGGATCCCTTTGCCGGGTATATGTTTGTGTTCCGCAACAGGGCGGGGACATCGCTCAAGCTGCTTTGTTATGACGGCCAGGGGTTCTGGCTTTGTCAGAAGCGACTGTCCAAGGGGCGTTTCTGGTGGTGGCCAAAGATGGGGGACGGCGAATTAAAGACCCTGGCAGCCAGCCAACTTCAGGCCCTCCTCTGGAATGGGGACCCGGACAAAGCCGGCGCTC
>JAKAKS010000037.1 GCA_021813405.1 Nitrospirota bacterium | reverse complement strand
GCAAGCGGCCTGGCGCATCGCCGCCGAGGCCTGGCTGAAAATGAAGGGGTATATCACCGTCACCATCAATGGGAAAGTGTTACCCAGTTTTTTCTAATTTTGGTATCATTAACTCCTGGTGTGCACAGAGATTGAATCCGGGTTCAGTTCGACGGCACATAATAGTACGCATTATGGCCTCGGGCAATTCGACTCTGGTACATGGACCCTTGCGGTTCATTATTAGATACAGGAGTATGCACAGAAAAGTAAACGGGAAAGTCAGGGAGATCGGCCCGGGCGGGGTTCTGTTGGAACTTCCCTTTAAAATGGCCGAAGTAGTTGGCAGGCTGCCTCAGCTTATACGTGAGATGGCGCAGGAAACAGGGATTCTGCTCATGCTGGCCGCGATGAATTCGGAGTGCGTGCGTATAGCTGGCCCCAAGAATTCAAAAAATCCTCTTAGGACAGCTAACTGGTGGGGCAGCGATCTGCGGCCCGTGTTTTATGACAAGCAGGAAGTGATTATAGACCGGCCACGCCTAAGGGGAAAGAACAACAAGGAAATCCCCCTTGCAACATATGAGGCGTTCCGGGATCCAAAAGGCATGAGGGAATCAGTGCTTAAGAACATGGTTCTTGGCATATCCAGCCGCGATTACGAAGAGGCCGTCTCAGGTTTCCTGAAAGGCTATGGCATAAAGAAATCGAGCGTAAGCAGGCACTTTGTAAAAGCCACGGCGCAGCAGATGAGGGGGTTTTTAGAGAGGGACCTCTCCGGGCTTGATCTGGTTGCCATATTCATCGACGGCATAGAGTTCAAAGGGCATCTGCTTGTCATGGCAATGGGCCTGGATAAAGAAGGTCGAAAGCACATTCTTGGGCTTTGCCAGGGTGCTACCGAAAACGCCAACGTCTGCAAGGGACTGTTTGAGGACTTGGCCTGGCGCGGTCTGGATACCGGGACGGATTATCTGTTTGTGCTTGATGTCGCGGATGCCCTCGTACAAAGGTGCCAGGCACATAAGCGGCGCAACGTGCTTAAGCATCTGCCGAAGAAGCACCAGAGCGCGGCGGATGCCCGCATAGGCGCTGCTTACAAGATGGCCGATTACGAGGAGGCCAGGAAGTCTCTCGATCCGCCGGTCCGGTATCTGGAGAGGATTAATCCGGCTGCCGCAGCCTCGCTTAAAGAAGGGCTGGAAGAGACCCTGACCATTCACTATCTTGGAATTACAGGGCTCCTGAAAAAGAACCTTTCGACGGCCAACCCGTTGGAGTCCTACTTCTCCGGGGTGCGGTCTACCAACGGCAGAGTTAAAAACTGGACAGGCGGCGATATGGCCCAACGGTGGGCAGTGGCCGCCCTCTTAAGAGCAGAGAAAAAATTCAGACGTGTGAAGGGTTACAAAGAACTGACCAGACTTGCTACTGTCTTACAGCAGGAATCCCTTGACGGGAAGGAGGCCGCTGCTTAAAATCATGCAAGGGCCTTCCTACTTCAACGAAAGGACGGGACAACCGCATTTCCGATTAGGAAATTATTGGTTTTTGGCAGTTAAAGGGTTGGGTTAGCTTAAATGAGCAACATGTCTAAAAAGCCTCTTACAATAATGAATCTTCTATCAGGCGGCGGGAGGGGTGGCGCCGATATTCTCGCCCTCGACATCTCGAAACGCCTTGCAAAATTAGGACATAATGTCATATTCGGGTGCCCTAATGATAATGCGCTGCTTATAGCAGAGGCAAAGTCCGCCGGGCTAAGAATATTCATCATTGATCAGCAGAAAAGCACAGATGTGGCTGGCTTGGGTTCATTCGTCAAGTTTTGCTGGAACGAACAGGTGGATATCGTAAATGCCCACCATTCCACGGGCAGACACTTCCTGACCGTTGCGAAATTTATGGGGCTCAAGGCGAAAACGGTATTTACGAGGCACTGTATTTCTGGCGGCGTTCCTTTTTTAGGTCTCTTTTTCTACAACTTTGCTGCCGATTTGAACATCGCTGTCAGCAAAGCCGTAAAAAAAAGCCTGCTGATGGGTGGCATGCTGCCCGGCAAGGTAAAACACATTTACGGTGGAGTGGATATCGAAAGGTTTGTGAATGTCCCCGAGGAGAAAGTGGAAGAAGCCAGAAAAAAATATGCTTCCCGCGGTGTTTTCAATATAGGAATTGTGGGGAGGTTTTTTGCCTCACCCAAAAAAAACAGGCCTTCTCTGAAAAGACATGAGGTGCTTTTCCGCGCATTGGCGGGGCTGAAGGAAGATTTCAATCTTTTGGTTCTGGGGCCAGGCGACGAAAGGATTGGCGAGGTGAAGGAGATGGCTCGGTCCCACGGTCTAGACGAAAAAAGGATCACAACCTGTGGATTTCAGGACGACCCGGCCCCGTTCTATAAAATAATGGACGTAAATGTCTTGCCTTCTCCGCGGGAAGGCCTCGGCCTTGCAATTATTGAAGGGATGGCAGCGGGCGTGCCTTCAATCGGGGCCAATGGCGGCGGCATAAAGGAGATAATTACGGATGGCAGGGATGGTTTTCTGTTTGAACCAGGCAATAGCAAGGAACTGGCTGTAAAAATCGAACTTCTTCTCAACAACACCAAATTAAGAGAAGCATTCATCGAAAGTGGCAGAAAAAAAGCGCGGGATTTCTTTGATATCGAAAAAAACACAAAAATCTTGGAGGAGGCATTTTACAGTATCGTGCCGCCCAGTTAAATGACAAAGGCGCACGCAATACATTAAACTATCGAATTCCCCCTTATTCACTTATGTTTCGAGTAAAATATTTTGCATGTCTGACATGAGACCTTCGATTAAAAAGGAATTCTTTGCGCTCGTAAGACCTTACTGGAACCGCGTGGCGGTTGCCGTGCTGCTCGGTTTTGTTATCTCCGGGCTTAACGGTTCCCTGGCCTGGCTCGTAAAGCCGATTACAGATGGCATATTGGTCGGGCGCAGCGCTGGCGTACTTGCCCTGATACCGGCGGGGATAATGCTTGTATTTCTTCTGCGCGGAGTAGGCCGTTACTTTTATGAATACCTGATGCAGTCGGTCGGCGAGAAACTGGTCGCCAATATAAGGGGCAGTTTGTATGATCATATCTTGGAGCTGCCGCTTTCATATTTCAATAGCTCATCGAGCGGCTCGCTCATCTCCCGTGTCGTAAACGACACCGGAGCCGTCCAAAATATCATATCTCTTACGCTCAAGGACCTCTTTGTTGAAGCGGCGACTACCATCTGCCTGATCGGATACGTTTTCTGGCTCCGATGGGACTTGGCGCTTGCGGCGGTCATTCTGCTGCCTGCCGCCTTTTACGGCGTAGGTAGGATTGCCAGGAGCCTGCGTCGCATCAGTATGCGCATACAGGAAAAGGCCTCCGGCATAATGGAGAGCCTTTCCGAGAGCTTTACCGGCATAAAGATAATAAAGGCTTTTGTTGGCGAGGGTATGCAGAAAAAACTCTTTGACGGGAGAAACAGGGATTTTTACAGGGAGAAGATGCGTTCTGTAAGGGTGAGCGGGCTTGCGACCTTTGTTATGGATGTGGCAGGCGGGGCGGGCATAGTCTTTGTCCTCTGGTATGGAGGCCGGTTGGTTGTGGGCGGGCAGTTATCGGCGGGCGGGTTCACCTCCTTTCTTGCGGCAATATTCATGGTATACACCCCGGCAAAGAGGCTATCAAGAGTTGTTGCGGAGATACAGAAGGTCAGGGCCCCCCTTGAAAGGATACAGGACATGCTGCGGCTTGGGACGGAACCCGAAGGCGAGCAGGATATTCCAGTTATAAGCGATGCGCTTGAGTTCAATGCCGTCTCTTTTACATATCCTGGCAGCCAGCAGAAGGCATTGGATGGCGTTAGCTTCCGAGTGGGGAAGGGCGAAGTTGTCGCCATTGTTGGGGAGAGCGGAAGCGGAAAGACGACACTCGCAAACCTGATTCCGAGGTTCTATGTGCCCACGAGCGGCTCAATTTGCATCGACGGAATAGATATATCGAGGGCCTCCTTATACTCTCTGCGCTCTCAGGTAGGTCTGGTGAGCCAGGAAGTCATTCTTTTCAACGAGACCGTAAGGGAGAACATCGCGTTTGGAAGACCCGGTGCCACTGAAGAAGAGATAACGAAAGCGGCTAGAGCGGCATACGCCCATGATTTCATAACGGAGCTTCCGGGAGGCTATCAAGCCATCGTTGGTGAGAAGGGGGTCAGGCTCTCCGGAGGGCAGAGGCAGAGGCTCTCCATAGCACGGGCCATCCTTAAAAGCCCCCCGATACTCATCCTGGATGAGGCCACATCCTCACTAGATACGGCAAGCGAAAATATTGTTCAGAAGGCCCTTGAAAATCTCATGAGAGACCGGACGACAATAGTTATAGCCCACCGGCTATCGACTGTTAAAAAGGCAACCAGGATACTAGTGATGGAAAAGGGCAAGCTCCTGGCGGCCGGCACTCACGAGGAGCTGATTCATAGCTCCCCCGTTTACCAAAGACTTTATTCGCTTCAGTTCGGCGCGCAATCATCCGTATGAGCGGGCTGATCCCATTTTTAATCAGGTCCGTTTCACGAGTATGCCGGGTTGTAATAATTCCGCAGTTCATTGATAAGGCATCCGTAATTTTGGTAATATTGCTGGTATGTTTTTAAAGGAATTTATCAGGCCCTCTCAGGGCGGCAAGGTAATTGACCTGGGCTGTGGAAACAACAAGATCAGGGGGGCATATGGCGTAGACGTGGCCCCCGCCCCCGGCGCTATCGTCTATATTGAAACCCCCCATTATACCTGCACTGACTCATACGGAGACCCCTGCCATCTCTGGCGCCTGAATAGCAGTTCTCTTGATCGGAGCCGCTCTTTGAAAAAATGCTCTGCTATGTGCCATTGAAAGGCATATGGAAGTATACCGGATACGAGCGGTGCACCTGCATTTTTTTGAAATCGGGCAAATAGGGCAATGAATTATTTAAGCCTCGTTTCCCGAAGGACTTTTCAGACGGCCGTTGACCGTTTTCTTTTGAATTTTTCCAAAAAAGGCAAATACAGCGCCGGGCAGAAGAAGAAAGTATGCCTCCTTAGGCTCGACGGCCTGGGCGATGTTGTGATGTTTGCGGACGCCATTCGGTGCTACCGGGAATTATTCGATAAAAAGGAGTACGAGATCTCTCTGATAACTGAGGACTGGGTAGCGCCGTTATTTGAAAACTGCCCGTACCTGAGCAGGGTAATCAGCTGCGATACAAGGCGTTTCAAAAAGGACCTCGCCTATAGACTGAGGTTCTTAAGTGACATCAAAAAATCCGGTTACGATGTCTTCATAAATTCATGCATACAGAGGGAACTTCTCTATGGTGATGCAATGGTCTATGCCAGCGGTGCAGGTTGCCGTTACGGCTATAGCTCATTGCCTCAAAAGGTCTGCGAAAGGGTGATTGGCGACCCCTTTTATACGGCATTGGTCCCGCGGCCGGAACATATACATGAGATGGAAAAAAACTCGGTTCTGGTCAGTCTTGTGGCCGGGGAGAATATAAGGCCCCGGAAGCCCCTTATGGACTGGTATGGGAAACCAGACAAAACAGGCTATTTTGTCGTCGCGCCGGGGGCAAAAGATGCCGTCAGAAGATGGCCCGAAACCCGTTTTGCCTCGCTTTGCACAATTTTATATGAAAAGCTGAATTTGACGCCGGTTATCATCGGCGGTAAAGATGATGTACGGATCGCAGATTCAATAGTCAAAGCGGTCCCGGGGAGAGTCCCCATTGAAAATGAAGCGGACAAGCTGGATCTGCCCTCGGTGGCCGGACTCATCTCTGGAGCAGATTTTTTTATAGGCAACGACAGCGGCCCAGCCCACCTGGCCACGGCGCTCGGCACAAAAACGTTTGTGATTGCGGCCGGGGGCAATTTCACCAATTGTTTATCATATCCTAAATATTTAGGGCTTGACCATTTTCCGATTCACCAGAGCGACACGTCATGCTTTGATTGCGGCGGCAGGTGCAGGTATAAGATCGAAGGGATTTTCTTATGTATTAACAACATCAGCGTCGAACAGGCAAGCGAAACAATTCTTAAAAATTTGAAAGACGGTCGCGTTCAGAAATAGCGCAGCCGCCCTTTGATGCATTTCTCTACCATGGTATGGCCGTAGAGCGCGTGCTCCGATATGCTCCACCAGCGGTCACGCAATTTCGAAGTTCTTCTTTCGATGAACCTCTTCCAGGAAGTAAGATGATGTTTCCTGCGGTAATAGATACGGTTTTGTTTTTCATACGGATTGTCGGGCATCTCTTCCAAGATGCGGTTCTGGGTGATTGAGCCGAAATGATGGATGACCGAACGACCGGTAGTTCCAAGTACGTATCCGGCCTGTTTTGCCCTGCGGAAGAAATCTGCGTCTTCATACTGGCCTATTTTGAAGTTCTCATCAAAAAAGCCTATCCGGTCGAATACACGCCGCTTAACCATAAAGCATATCCCCTGAGCAACTCCCATGCGCGAGGCGCGCTGCATCTTCCTGGTAAACTCTTTTGAGTATGCAGCAATATCGTAATTGTACGGGCCCTCGCGGAAAGCCGGACTGACTATGTCGGCGTTTTTCTCGATTGCGAAATCAAGGAGCTTGTTAAGCCAGCCCGGAGAGAGGATAATATCGTTATTCAAAATGGCTATCCATTGTCCCCTGGATGCCTTTATCCCTTGGTTCCATGCAGCGGCACACCCAAGGTTTCTATCGTTTTGGATGACCGTGATGTCCCGGCATTCCGATAAATACCGGGAGGTTTCATCCGAGGAACCGTTATTGACGATAATGATCTCGCTGTCTTCAGGCCTAGTTGCCTGAAGGCTTTCCATGCATATTTTCGTGAAACTGATCTGGTTGAAGACCGGAATTATTATGCTTGCGATCATAGGGGATCGATCTTTTCACGAGAGGCGGTGCCCGCAGGCCGGTATCCGCCCATCAGGCCGATTGTAAGGCAATAAACCGCCAGGTATTTACTCAATCCGATGCTGTTTTCCGTCAGTCCGCCGATGATGACCAGCAGCGTGCTCCAGATTATCATGTGGCCCCCGATGCCGCCTTGGTCCCTGGTTTCCACCATCCCCCATTTAAACAGCACGTAAATGAATAGGAGCAATATCACAAACCCCACCGTACCCTGGGTGGCAAGTCCCTGCAGAAACATATTATGGGCCTCGCACCTGACGGGAACCGGAGCAACCTTTCCTTCGGAGATGAGCCTGTCCAAGGCCGGGCCCCAGCCGTTGATGCCCGTTCCGAGCACAGGATGCTCAGTGTACATCAGCAGGGCGCCTTTCCATAATTGGAGACGGTTGCCGGTGCTCCCGGTGTAATTTTCAGTATAGATTGACGTCACTATCGATGTCGCCCTTCGGCGCAGGGCGCCGTTAAACGTAAACATCAGGACAATGGCGGCTACCGCAATTAAAACTAAGCCGCCCGCCTTCCGCCTGCCATACAAAAAAAACATCATGATCACCCACGATCCGAAGACTGCGATCCAGACCCCTCTGGACTGCGAGAAAAGTATGCCGGCAAGAGAAATCAGCATTGCCGCCGAGGCAAGGATGCGTCCCCAGACCGATTTTACGAAAGGATCGCGGGACAGAAGAAGCATGATCGCGGACGCGCACGGAAATGCGAGCATGCCCGCGTAATAGATCGAGTGGGTATTTCCGTTTGCCCTGGTTTCCATTTGAAAGAAGATGCCATAGTGCTGAAAAACGCCCCACAGGCCTGAAAAAAAAGCACCTATCAGGAAAGCGGCGATGATTTTCATCCTGTTTTTATTGCATATGGGGGCCGTAAAGAGCAGGCCGGACAAAAAGAATTTCCAATAGTTCTCGATATAAACGAATCCCTTGGCCTTGTCCGCTGAGACAAGCACGTTTATAAACAGGTTCAGCAGGAATACCGCCGCCATTATTATCACGAAGCGCGGTACCCGGTGGGTGGGCGCAGGCCCTTTTCTGAACCGCCATATCAAAAGAAACAACAGGCTGGCAAGGGCGAACACCTCCATGGCTGTCTGCGAAAAAAATACCGATATCGAAAGAGCGCCCAGGGAAGCTACAGCGACAGACTCAATATTTCTCATAAATTTCATCTGTAATTATTTTCTTCCAGTTCGATCAGTTTCAAATATTTGAAGAAAGTGTTCAGGGCCTCAGTAAAATTCACGATAAAACCCTCCCTGCCATCCAAGACCCCTTTTTTAAGGATATATATCTTGAAAAAATGAGCCAGAAAGGAAGTGGCCGCCTTTAAGGCGGTGCCTTTTTTGCCGTTCTCATGAGCTATTTTGGCCAACAAGGAGGAATACGTATTCAGTTTTGACAAATACTTATCTAGGCTGCTGTCATTTAGAGCATGGACAATAGGGACATTCAATCCCTTGACTTTTGAGGCGACCACGCACTCATGTACGATAGAGCCGCACAGCTTGCCTTTGCCTTTTTTGAAAAGCCTCGTAACGGGATCAGGCCACTTGTAGCCGTGCTTTAACCATTTGCCCATGTAGAGGTTCTTTCTGGGGAAAAAATACGCATCGAAAGACCCATCATCCTGTGTCAGAACACGTTCGATCTCTTTCCAAGTCTCTTCTGGAATTGTCTCGTCCGCATCAATGATCAATATCCATTCATTTAGGCATTTGTCTACGGCACTTTGTTTCTGCAGTCCATAGCCTTTCCACTCTTCTTCGAATACACGACAGCCGTATTGTTTGGCTATTTCGAGGGTCTTGTCTGTGCTGCCGGAATCCACGACTATCACCTCATCGGCGCACCACACGCTTTCAAGGCAGGCGGGCAGATTTCTTTCTTCATTTTTGGTGATTATGGCAACGGAGATCGGTAATTTTTTACCCGGACTGTAAATAGCAGTGGCTTTAATTATTGATATATCTCTGGCTTTAATCTGCAATTCAATTCACGCGTACATTCCTGATGCAAATATTTTAATAGAAATCCTGTAAAAAAATCAGCTTATATAGCCGGGGTTTGTACCCCATGGCCCCAGACGGTAACCTTTAAAATAGCCGTCATCGAAAAAACATTCCTTACAATTACACATAAAACCTCTGAACGATAGCTTTTACTTCGTTCCTACAGATAAAAGGGTTCGATTCTTAAAAACCCGTATTTAAATAGTCTCTCCAGTTTTGGATATTCTTGACCATGTTCAAAACTCTCAGTGTGCTTCCAGCTTTACTTCAGCCCATTTGTCCATCTTTTAGAATCTAGGCGATATTTAGTAAAACATGCACTCTGTAAAGAAGAATCGTGGGAAGGAGGGGTCTTAAAAATCGGAGTTTTTCTTTGCGGCGCCAGGCATATAAAATAAAATCCGTTATGGAAATATTATCTGCCGCCATAGCGGCCGCTTTCCCCTGGTTCATTTACGGGGTCGAGAGGCGCATATCCGGCTCCAGCGGGGACAGCCCGAACAGGCCCGTGATTTTCTGGAATTCTATTCGGCCGCAAAAGCGTTTATAAACGGCGGCAGCATTTATAGCTGGGGGGACCTGGGTGAAATCTATCCTCCGCTCCTTGCCTTTCTGTTGGCACCGCTGGCCCTGCTGCCAATAGCCGAAGCGGCTTGGATATGGCTGGCGGTAAAGACGCTCCTTTTGACCGCCTGCGGATGGCTCGGGGCGCGCGAGGTTCAAAGGCGGCTGGCCGCACCGATGGGCCGGGCCACCACGGCGCTGATCTTCCTCGTGGGCATGCTCCTAGATTTCGACAAAATACGCACCGAGATGAACATGCAGCAGACAAATCTGCTTGTGCTTCTTTGTTTCGTGCTTGCCTTAAGGTGGCTCGACAGTCAACCGCTTGAGGGGGCTGCGCGCATTCAGGGGCCGGCGGTCGGGATAACTATGGACTTTATAACAGGATGGACCAAGACCTCAAAAAAAACCGTTTACCTTCAGTACGATGGAAATCTGGGATCCTTAGAGCCCCATCCAAGGTTGAAATATATTGACCTCAATGCTGAGTGCACACATTATCCGGTCCAGAACGTCGGGGACCCTGTTTTTAAAGTACTTTAAAGTTTCTAGAACATGCTATATTTTTTTAAAATTTTTACCGCCCCGCTCCTTTCTATTCTAACCCTGTCCATTGTCTTTGCATTGGGATCGGGTTTAAGGCAAGAATAACTGTTCTCGTCAATAATTACGCAACTACACCCATCACTCATACAACGAGATACCCCCCTGTACCGATCATACCCTATCGTGAATTTTTTACATTTCGGGCATCGGTCCATTTCATCCTCCCTTCGTGATGCTTTTTAATTCATTCCTGCGTTTAAACGCCGATTCCTTAAGATATTTACCTCGTTTTCTAAAAATCCAGTTGAATTTTAGGGATTTAACTCCTTCGAAAGCCTCAATTTCTATATCGTTTTCGCGTAATATTTCCTGTGCTTCTTCTACAGGATAGGGCTCAACGAAAACGACTTTTTTTATGCCAGAATTAGTAATTTTTTTGGCGCAGAGCATACATGGAAAAGTTGTCGAAAAAAGAGTAAAATTCGTATTTTTATCTGACAAATACGGATTTGCTAAAATTGCATTCTCTTCAGCATGCAATGACCTGCAATAATCTAAATCTTTACTAGGAATTAATTTGAGCAGATCAGTGTCACACGAATCACATTTAAACGAAATAGGAGTACAAGATGAAAGGGGCAGAATTGATAATTGGGTCTGTTAGCTGAACTGTGTCAATCCTCTGAAATGGAGAAAACGTTTAAACTACTTCATTTAGGAGGATTGTATGGACGAGGAAGCAAGGAAGTCTGCGCTGTCTGAATTTGATTTTGAGGTCTT
>JAKAKS010000032.1 GCA_021813405.1 Nitrospirota bacterium | reverse complement strand
CGCCTGGCCGAGTGGTCGGAGGCCCTTGCCCGCCACTGGGGCAACACAGGCAATGCAGGAAGGGCGGCTTATTATACGGCCATGGCGGCGGAAAAAAACCGGAAAATTTATGCGCTGGAAACGGCTCACCGGCTTTTCGGGCAGGCTGCTGGCCTGATCGATGCAAACCCCGGATGCGCCGACGAACATTTTTGGGCCGGCATGATACTGAACTGGGGGGAGCTGATTAACATGCTGGGGGATTATAAGGGGGTTTGCGAATTGCTGGAGCCCTGCCTTGCAAGGTTTGAAGCCCTGGGGGACAAACGGCAATTATCCATTTTTCTGTCATGGCTCGGGCTGGCATATGCCGTAAGAGGGCAAGGCGCAAGGGCGAAGCCATTGCTGGACAGGGCAATGGCCCTGGCCCAGGAGATAGAGGATGACGAATGCTATATGCAGGCTGGTATCGGCCTTGGATGGCTCTATTCGTACTGGATGCCTTACAGCGAACATACGGATGCGCTGATAAAACAATACGCCGAACAGGCCCTTGAAACGGGCAGAAAAATAAAGGACAACGTCAAGGTCCAGCATGCGTACACGTTGCTTGGCATCCATCATATCCAACGCAGCCGGTTTTCGGATGCGCGCCGTTACAGCATGGAGCTTTATGATCATGGCCGCATGTATCAAGACGACCGCAGCCTTGCCCTTGCCCACTGGATGCTTGGGTTCTGCGATATTTATGAGGACCGCTATGAAGAGGCATTAAGGCATTGCGAGCAGTCCCTGGAACTAAACAGGAATGAACTTAATCTCGATGGGCTCTGCGCCCTGGCCGGCAAAGGCGGGGCTCTGGCATTAACGGGCAGCGTGCAAGAGGGACTTGTACTTATGGCAACCGCCAAGCATGAAATGCTGGCAAAGGAATTCATTATGCCCCTGTCCGGAGTTGAGATACCGCTGGGCGCGATCATGGTGCTGGCCGGCCAGATGAAAAAAGGCATCAGGCATATCGAGCATTTTATGGAGCATTGGGCAGCGATGGGGAACTCCGCCCAGCCCGTCTGGGGGCATCTGTTCCTGAGCGAGATATTCCTTCAGCTTGCATTGGGAAAAGAAAAACCGCCCTTCAAAATAATACTGAAGAACATCGGTTTTATCCTCCTGAATGCGCCTACCGCCAGAAGGAAAGCCCGGTATCATCTTGAGGAAGTCGTGAAAAAAAGCAGGCAGTATAACATGCCTGGCTTCCTTGCAAAAGCCCTTTACGGCCTTGGCATCCTGGAACAGACCAGAAAAAACTATCCGAAGAGCCGCTCTTATCTGGAAGAAGGCCTCAAGATTGCCAGTGAATCCGGGTTGCTTATAGCAGGCAGGATCAGGCTTACGTTGGATTCGATCCTCTAAAACCTTACTCTTAAAGGTCCGTTTTGCCGCCTTGCCCCTGTTTTATTGAAACCGTAGTGTGCGGCATGGGTATTTCGATGCTCTCCTCCCGGAACTGATTGAAGATCATTTTCCTTATGGTATGAGAGGCGCTCTGGCGTTTTGTAACATCGCTTATTTTTAGTGAGAGGCTGCAATCGATTGAGCTTGGCCCAAAAGCGGTATAGCTTACGCTGGGGGCCGGGGCGGCAAGCACGCCGTCCACCTCCTGCGTGGCCCTGGCAGCTATGCCAGTTAACACCATTTCCACATGGTCCAGGTCCGAATCGTAAGACACAGAAACGGGTATCACTATCATCGTGCCCTCTTCCGGCATGGAATAGTTAGTGATGATGGTCTGCGTAATCTTGTTATTGGGGATAACCAGCACGTCGGCCTGGGGCAGAAGCAGCCTTGTCGTACGCAGGCCTATATCGCGCACCACGCCTTCCTGCCCCGAATCCAGCTTGATGAAATCCCCTACGCGGATGGGTTTTTCAAGCAGTATCTGGATGCCCGCAAACAGATTGGAGAGCGTGTCCTGCAAGGCCAAGGCCACCGCAAGTCCGCCCACGCCCAAAGCCGTAAGCAGGGGCACGATGGAGATGCCAAGACTGTGCAGGATAACCAGCACGCCAACGGCAATGACCACCCCTTTTACAAGATCGTAGGTAAGCCCGGTAGTGGGTATTGGAAGGGCTTTTTTCTGTACGTAGTGCCTGAGAAGGCGGGTAAGCAGGTTTGCGCCCGCCAGTGTGATGCTGGCAAGCAGCAGTACATAAATTACCTTGTCCGCGTCCAGCGCAAACCGTCCGGTTGCGCCGGAGAGCTGTATGCCCTCGTAAATGCCTATAGCAAGAGCCCAGAAGATGCTGGGCAGCCGGAGGGAACCAAGATAAAGGTCGTGAAGGTCCTTGTTCCTGTTCATGGCCCAGCGGGCCAAAGAACGCATGGTTACCCACCGAACCGTAAGCAGGGCCGCTACTATGCCAATGGTTATGCCGGCGTAGGAAAGCGGCGTCATCTTCGCACCCCGATAACACCATCAAGCTGGGCAAGTTTCTGCATTATCGCGTTAAGCTGACCCCTGTCTTTTACCTCCAGTATAAAAGATATGTGTGCGTTTTCAAGCTGGTTGGTAATGGCCTCCATATGATGGATATTAATATTCAGGGAAGAGATCGCGGCAGACAGATTGGCCACAATGCCAGGCCTGTCCAGGGTATCCACCGCCACCTTGGCCAGATGCGGCGCCCCGTCGGAGGCCTTCCACTGCACGGAGATAAGCCTCTCTTCGTCGGCAACCAGCCTTGGAAGATTGGGGCAGCTCTTTCTGTGAACGCTTACGCCTTTACCCCTGGTTATGAACCCCACAAGGTTGTCCCCCGGCACGGGATAGCAGCACTTGGCGAGATGATAAAGGATGTCCGTCATGCCGGTAATAGTTATGCCCTTTTCCTCTTCCGCCTGCTTCGTAGGCTTTACGGTAGGAGCTTCGGCCTCCTGAATAGAACTTGGCGCAATCCTGTTTACCACCTGCTGCGGGGAAATCTTTCCGTACCCCACAGCAACAAGCATGTCTTCCGGGTCTTCAAACGACAGCCCGCTAGCGGCTGAAGCCGCCTCCGGCCCCTTCAGAAGCGACACGGGAAGCCCCCTTCGCCTGATCTCCGTCTCCAGCAGCTTGACGCCAAGCTCTATACATTCCTTGCGCTCTTCGGTCTTTATCCACTGCCTGATCCTGGTGCGCGCTCTGGATGTTGTGACAAAGGAGAGCCAGTCACGGCTGGGGGTATGGTTCTGGCTTGTAAGTATCTCCACAGTGTCGCCATTATTAAGCGTGTACTTAAGCGGAACCATCCGGCCGTTTACTTTTGCTCCAACACATTTATGCCCCACTTGCGTATGAATGGAATAGGCAAAGTCCACCGGTGTGGCCCCAAGCGGCAGTTCCTTTATCTCGCCCCTTGGGGTGAAGATGTAAATGGTGTCCGGCACCACCTCGGACTTCACCGCGTCCAAAAATTCCTGGGGCGTCTGCCTTACGTCCTGGATTTCCTGTATGAAATTACGAAGCCAGGCGATGTAGCGGTCGTCCTTGGGGTTTATGTGCCCCCGTTCCTTGTACTTCCAGTGGGCAGCTATGCCCTCTTCGGCCAGCTTGTCCATATCCTCGGTCCTTATCTGGAACTCCACCCGTCGCCCCTCCGGCCCAACTACCGTGGTATGCAGGGACTGGTACATATTGGACTTGGGCACGCCTATATAATCTTTGAATTTGCCGGGTATCGGCTTCCAAAGCGAATGTATCAGGCCCAGAACGGCGTAGCAGCTTGCCTTTGTGTCGGTGATTATCCTGATTCCAAGGACGTCGTAAATCTGGTCAAACGGTATCTCCTGGCGCTGCATCTTCTGCCAGATGCCGTAATAGTGCTTTATCCTGCCCTTCACCTGCGCCTTTATGCCCTCATTGGCAAGCTTGTTCTTCACGATTCCGATAAGGACGTTTACATACCCCTCCTGCTCTTCCCTACGTGTAGCGACTTTCCGCACCAAATCCTCGTAAACTTCCGGCATAAGGTGCTTGAAGGAGAGGTTCTCAAGCTCTATCCGCAGCCATCCTATGCCAAGGCGGTTTGCAAGCGGGGCGTAAATTTCCAAAGTTTCCTGGGCAATCCTTTTTCTTTTCTCCTCCGGCAGGTACTGGAGCGTGCGCATATTGTGGAGCCTGTCAGCAAACTTCACCATCACAACCCGGATGTCCTCCGCCATCGAGAGAAGCATGCGGCGGAAATTCTCCGCCTGCGCTTCCTCAGAAGACTGGAACTGTATTTTGCCCAGCTTGGTCACGGAGTCCACCAGAAAGGCCAGTTCGTATCCAAAGCGTTTCTGGATGTCTTCCTTGATGGTGGGCGTGTCCTCGATGGTATCGTGCAAAAGACCGGCGGCAATGCTAACCGTGTCCATCTTCATGTCTGCCAGAACAGAAGCCACGGCCAGGGGGTGTTCTATATAGGGAGAGCCCTCCTTGCGTTTCTGCTCCCCGTGGGCCTCTGAGGAAAAGAAATAGGCCCTCTTTATGAACTCCATGTCCGCTCCGGGGTTATACGCCCTTACTTTATTGAGGAGGTCTTCAATCCCCCTTACAGCCATTCCCATTTCTTTATTATAGAACCTATCTCAAAATCGTTTCGCTGGACAGGCGCATTTTCCCTTTTAAAGACTTCTCTTCAAAACATCAAGCAGGCTCTCTAAATCTTCCTTCGAATGGGAAGCTGTAACAGACAGCCGCAGCCTTGGCGTTTTAACTGTGGGGGGCCTTATCGCCGGGGCATATATGCCGTTTTCCCGCAGGATTGTGGAAAGCCGGAGGGCATCTTCCACCGTTTTTACATACAGGGGAACAATAGGCGTTGCCTCGCAGCCGGACATATTCATCAACGCACAGATCCCGGCCTTAAGCATTACAGCATTTTCCCAGAGCTTTTTTATGATGGGGGCGGCCTTGCCGCACTGTATCAACTCAAGCGACGCCAGAGATGCCTCCACGCAGGCCGGCGGAAGCGCCGTGGAAAACATGAATGTCCTGGCACTTGAGACAAGGAGATCCGTTACTTCCTTTTCCCCCGTAATGAAGGCCCCGAAGGAGCCGAATGCCTTTGAAAAAGTGCCCATCTCTATAAGCCCCGGCCATGGGGCCAGCGGAGTAAGCCCTCCCTCAAAATGGGAGCGTATACCCGCCCCCCCGCCAAACACCCCTATAGAATGGGCCTCATCCACATAAACCAGGGCGTCATCCTCCCTGGCAAGCTCGAAAATTTCAGGCAGCGGGGCGATATCCCCATCCATGCTGAAAACCGCCTCGGTGATTATCAGTTTCCTGCCGCCTGGCTTGCAGCCTTCAAGCAGCCCTTTCAGGCTGTCAACATCCGCATGTTTATATACATGCACTTCAGCTCCTGAAAGCCTGCACCCGTCTATTATGCTTGCGTGATTGAGTTCGTCGCTGAAAATGGCATCTCCACGGCCTGCCAGCACAGGTATAGCCCCGGCGTTTGCGTGCCAGCCGGAACCAAAAAGAAGAGCCGTCGCACGCCCTTTAAAATGGGCCAGCCGGGCCTCCAGTTCCCCATGCAGGGCGGTGCATCCCCCCGCAAGCAGCCTTGCGGAGCCCGCGCCTGCGCCATAACGCAAAACGGCCTCAGATGCGGCCCTCATGGTTTCCGGGTTTCTTGAAAAACCAAGATAATCGTTGGAAGAGAAATTTAGCAGCTCGCGCCCGCCGATTATTATGCGAGCAGGGCTTACCCCTGCAGACGCCCTGTCTTCAATATGCCTTGAAAGCCCGCTGCTGGCCAGCCTGTCAAGCTCACTTTCGAACACGGCCTATTATACCGGAAATCAGCGCAAGCCATTCCCGATAAAATCCGCAATAAGATCAGCAAGGTGAATTCCTTTATGCTTTGAAGAACTTTCTGGAAAAACTGCATAATAACCGCATGAGAAACGTGGCGGCAAATCATCATAGCGGGGACAACCATAGGGAAATACTCAGGCGGGTGGCCCGCAAAGCCATGCTTCAGCGCGGGCTTCTGCCGGATTTCTCCGGCCAGGCCATTGCAGAACTGGATGCAATCGGCTCCCCGGCGCCAATCACCGGGGCTGTGCGCGATCTGAGGGACCTGCCCTGGGCCTCAATAGACAACGACGATTCAAGGGACTTAGACCAGCTTACAGCCGCCCAGAAACTCCCCGGCGGGGGCGTAATGATATTTGTGGCCATAGCTGACGTGGACGTGCTTGTAAAAACAGGCTCGGCACTGGACGGGCACGCCCGGCACAATACAACTTCCGTCTATACACCGGCCATAATTTTTCCCATGCTGCCGGAAAGGCTTTCCACAGGTCTTACGTCGCTGAACCTGGATGAGGATCGGCTGGCCGTTGTAATCGAAATAACACTGAACGAGGACGGCTCCACCAAGGATGCCGATATCTACCAGGCGGCCGTCTGCAACCGGGCCAAACTTGCCTATAATAGTGTGGCCGCTTGGCTGGATGGCAAAGGCCCCATGCCGCCACAGATTGCAGCTGTAAGCGGGCTGGAAGATAACCTCCGCATTCAGGACCAGGCGGCGCAGAAAATGAAGAACCTGCGCCACGAGCACGGGGCATTAAGCCTTCAGACCATTGAGGCAAGCGCCAGGTTTTCTGATGGCATAATCATAGACCTGGAGCCCGCGGTAAAAAACCGCGCAAACGAGCTTATAGAGGATTTCATGATAGCGGCAAACAGCATGACATCCCGATTTCTAAAATCAAAAGGGCTGCCGTCCTTCAAGCGGGTGGTGCGCACGCCCAGGCGCTGGGACAGGATTGTGGAGCTTGCCAGCGAATGGGGCCAAACGCTTCCTGCCGCCCCGGACGCCGTTGCGCTGGAGCATTTTCTGGAACAGGCCAGGGCCAAAGACCCGGCCAGGTTTCCGGACCTTTCATTAAGCGTGATAAAACTGCTTGGGCCCGGCCAGTACGTGGCTGACATTCCTGGAAGAGCGGAGGGGAAAACGCCGGACGGCCATTTCAGCCTCGCCGTAAGGGGATACAGCCATTCCACAGCACCAAACCGCAGATTCCCCGACCTGATAACACAGCGGCTGATCAAGGCAGCCCTGCGTCATGAGGGTACTCCATATACCGACTCCGAACTAGAAGACCTGGCCAACCACTGCACACAGGAGGAAGACGCAGCCAAAAAAGTGGAAAGGCAGGCAGGTAAATCCGCTGCCGCGCTTCTCCTTGAATCACGGATAGGCCAGATATTCGATTCCATGGTTACAGGGACGGGGCCCAAAGGCACCTGGGTGCGCCTGTTTCATCCACCCGTGGAGGGGAAGATGGTTTCAGGCTATCAGGGCCTGGACGTTGGACAAAGGGCGCGCGTGCGCCTGGTGCATGTGGACGTGGAAGCCGGGTTTATTGACTTTGAAAGGATTTCTTGAAAGGCGTACCGGAACCTTTTTTTATTGCGCGATGATATTCAAAAAAAGACCTAAAGAGGTGTTTCTTTTTTAATGGCAGCTTGCGCAGGAGGACTTGCTGCACGAAGAGCATTTGGACGAGGAAGACTCGGCAGCCGGATTTGCAAGCCCGCTCATTCCAAAAGTTGACAGCTTTTTCCTGACCTCGGCAGAGCCGCAATTCGGACATTGCACCTTGGTTGAGCTGAACACCAGCTTTTCGAACTCCGAGGCGCACTTGCTGCATTTGTACTCATAAATTGGCATGTCTGATTATAACGGGTATGCCCGGGCCGAGGCAATCAGACAATCAGGAAGGCGGGGGGCTTTGCAGCCCCCCGCCTTATGCCGTTATACGGCCTCTCTGCTTATTTGGAGATGGTAATGTAGAAGGACTGGCCTCCCCTGTAAATGTACAACAGAATGCTTTCGTCCGGCCCGATCTTGGAGGCCACCGCCTTATAGCCGTCCACGTTTTTGACGGATTTACGGTTTATCTCCATAATAACGTCTTTAGGCTGAAGCACCATGGCGGCCGAGCTGTCCGGATCCACGTTGGTGATTATCACGCCCTGTATCCGATCAGGGATTTTCATGCTCCTTCTGATATTCGAAGTCAGGTCCTGCACGCTCACGCCGCTCAAGGCATTGTTGAATGTTGGCGCGAGGGCAGCTTCCTGCTCAGGTTGCTCCGTAATCTTCACAGTTGTTGTGCGCTCTTTGCCATCCCGGACGTATTTCAACTGTACTTCTTTGCCTGGGACGGTATTGGCCACCATGTTTCGCAAGTGAGTGGGATCGTCCACCTTCTGATTGTCGTACTCGGTTATGAAATCCCCCGGTTTAAGGCCAGCCTTGTCCGCGGGGCCATGCTTTACGATGTCGGACACGAGGGCGCCTTTATCGTCCTTGAGGCCAAACTCCTTGGCCATCGCGGGCGTTACCGGCTGTATCCAGATGCCAAGCCATCCCCTTATCACTTTTCCATTTTTTAGCAGGCTGTCCATCACCTCTTTAGCCATATCACTTGGGATTGCAAACCCTATCCCCTGGTAACCGCCCGTGGTGCTGAATATAGCAGTGTTGATGCCAACCAGCTCGCCCCTGGCATTTACAAGCGCCCCGCCGGAGTTGCCGGGGTTAATGGAGGCGTCCGTCTGGATGAAATCTTCATAATCGGCTATGCCCACGTTGGCCCTGCCGGTGGCGCTGACTATGCCTCTTGTAACGGTTTGTGTAAGCCCGTAAGGGCTGCCAATAGCAATAACCATGTCTCCCACACGGAGCTTGTCCGAATCACCCCATTTAATGGCCGGAAGCCCCTTTGCGTCAATCTTCACCAGGGCCAGATCCGTCTTGGCATCAGCCCCAACCACCTTACCCTTGAATTCACGCTTGTCATTAAGGGTTACCTTGATCTCCTGTGCGCCCTTTACCACGTGGTTATTGGTGAGGATAAGACCGTTGGAGTCAACAATAACGCCGGACCCCAGGCTCATCTCTTTTTGCTCCCTTGGTGCCTGGAACAATCCGCCGTTGCCAAAAAACTGCCTGAAAAACGGGTCTTCGGAAAAGGGGTTCTGAACGCCCGGGGTCTTGACCATGCGCGAGGTGGATATGTTTACAACTGACGGCTTCACCGCCTGCACCAGTTCGGCCATTGCATCGTCTATATTGGTGAGGGTTTGTATGGCCTGGTTCGATATCTTCGGCTCTGCGCCATACCCCTTGGGGTTTATCCCCAGGGTAGAAGAGATGACAAAGCCTATTACAAGACCAACGGCTATCAGACCGGCCGCGCTAAGATAAAACTTTGGTTTGCGGATCACCTTCCATGCCTCCTTTAAGATGTTTTCCATTATTGAACCTCTTTAACACCCCATAATAAACCAAAATTGTAAACAGTTTATGAAGATTACCGGCTTGATGAAAGATACCGGCTTGCCTGTGAATAATCAAACTGGGCGGAATCAAGCACATTCATAACAAAATTAAATATGAGCTTCCGGCCCGGCCCGGCCAGCTCCGGGTAAAAAACCGGATTGGCCACCACTGCCCCCCTGAATGCGAAAAACGGCTGGATATATTTGAGAACCGCGCTATCCCCAGTCCTTTTTATATAGCTTTCGAAAAATAGCCTTATAGCTTGCTGGTACGCGCCCCCAATCCGGCCATTGAATTTTACAGAGAAAAAAATATAATTAATTGCCAGAGCGGCCATGTCGTCCGCGGGCTCTCCCCACGGGCCGCGGCTCCTGTCCAGAAGGACGAAATCCGCCGGGCTTCCATTGGGCTTAAACCAGATATTGCCCGGATGAAAATCTCCGTGCACCTGCGAGAGCCTGCGGTATCCGCTTTTAAGTCTGGCCCTCCAGTCCACGCACTTCTTTTCTATGTCCGTCATTATGGACTGGGCCAGCGTCCCCCGCGGATATGTATCGAAAACCCCCATGAGGCATTCGCCATGGCCAATTACGTCACGGAGCCTCCGAAGATAGAGGTCCCGCGAGGTCTTTTTAACGGAATGGATGGCAGCAAGGTACCAGGCCATCGTCTTTATCTTTGCCTTGTCGGCGTTTTCAAGCGCGTCTTTGCCGGCCATGGCCTCCAAATCGCTAAAGTAGCTTGTCCCTTCGGCCTTCCTTGTAAGCAGATAGTATTCTTTGCTGCCGCCCAGGAAATGAAAACTGCCGTCTGCATGGCGGCCAAGCACGTCAACCGCTTTTACATGTTTAGGCAAGGCGTTGTAGCTGTCCAGGGCTAAAAGCAGCATGCCTGCTCTGTCTGATGGATAATCATGGCCCAGCCCGCCAGCGCGAACAAGTTTAAGGACATATTCCTCCTGACCTGAGGCGGTTTCCACACGCAGCAGATAGCCCTTGCCATGGACGCCGGAGCCCAGCTCCCGCAGCTCCAGAACCGACTTTGCCCCAAGCTGGCGCAAGCACTCAAGAAGGAGGTCCCTCCGCATCTGCCTTCCCATAGGCAAATTATACAGCCGTTTTTATTGAATCAAAATTTATTAAGCAATAAAATTCACCAATTAGTGTCCGCAGAGAATATATTGATTGCTTCCTCAGCTTTTTGTGTATTATCTTCTATGTCTCTTTTTAAGAGCTTTGTTGTAGCCTTCTGTTTGATTTCCCTGTTTGCCTGCGCTGCCGTCCAGAAGCCGCAGCCTGAATTCAAACGTGTTTATCTGGTTACCTGGTACGGCGGGAAATTCCAGGGGAAACGCACGGCATCGGGGGAGATATTCAATAAATTTAAAAGAACGGCCGCCCACCGCAAGCTTCCTTTCGGCACCAGGCTGAAGCTTACAAACATTGAGAATGGCCGCTCAACGACAGTAACAATAAACGACAGAGGACCGGCAAATCCTGCTATTGAGCTGGATATTTCCTATGCTGCCGCCAAAGACCTTGGCATGCTTAAGCAAGGAGTGGCCCGGGTAACTATAGAGTACGCAGGGGACAAGCCCCTGCGTACTCAAAGCAAATAATATCTAAGTTACAAATACGGCCGCCCTCTTAAGCTCATTGAGTTTTGCAAGCAGATTATGGTGCTTCTGCTCATCCGCAATCAGATAGGAGAGGATGTATTGCGTCACGAAAAGCTCGCTATTCATAAGCGCTTCGTCTGCAAGCTCTAGCGACTTGGCCTCATAGGCCAGGTGTCTATTAAGATGATCCGATATGCCGGCCAGATCATCCGGCGCCAATATAAAAGGCTCCTTGGTAAGGCTGTCTATCAACATCTGCTGCATGGCCTTGTGCTTCTGCGAGTCACTTCTGATCATCTCCATTGTCATCTTTACAAGCTTGTTCTTCGTTTTCTTCAACATTTCATTCGAATACTTGATAGTCTGGTCCTCAGTCTTCATCCAGTCTTTCAGGAGCTGGATGAATTCCTTTGACTGCTCCGTCGCTTTTTTGGCTTTGGCCATCTTTACCTCCTTTGAAATTTATTCCAAAAAACATACCACAAAATGAAGCCAAATAGAACTATTTTTAAAGCCAGCCGATAAAAAATTTAATGTATTGAAAAATAAGCTTATTTTTTCAAAAAATGGAAATTAACGGCGCTGAAACAGAAGATTCCTACATTCTGAGATTTCCGGCGATCATTCCGGCGATCATTGCATTGACACCCCTACGGTCAAGTGTTAGATTGAAGAAGAATGTTTATGGCGGTTGACATAGGCAACACTTCAATCAGCATAGGGCTCTTTGAGAAAGAGGAGCCGTATATTATAAATCTGGCTACCCATCCCTTAAGAAGTGCCGAAAATTATATACATGAAATTGAAAAAGGTCTTGAAAAATATGGCTTCCCGGAAAGGCCAGATTCTGCCGCGCTATGCTCGGTGGTTTCTTCACACACAGAGGTGTTTGAAAAGGCTCTCTCACTCATCTGCGCAAAAGGAAATGTGCCGCTAATAATTAGCCACCGGGTAATAAAGGACATGAAATTCGCTGTTTCCGTGCCGGCAGGCGTGGGGCCGGACAGACTTGCATCCAGCTATGGGGCATTCAAGCTATATGGCGGGCCGGTGGTTTCGGTGGACTTGGGCACAGCCACCACATTGAATTTCGTGTCTGGGGATGGGGTTTTTCTGGGCGGGGCAATATTGCCCGGGGTGAGCCTGATGGCAAAAGCCCTGAAGGAGGCCACAGCAAGACTGCCTTTTGTCGACACGGGAATTGAGGCCCCCTTAATAAAGGAGGCCATAGGCCGGGAAACCTCCGCAAGCATACTTTCTGGTATTGTATATGGGACGGCCGGGGCTGTTGGAAGAATCCTGGAGGAAGCGGAGATGGAGCGCCTTGAACAGTTCAAAGTTGCCCTTACGGGAGGGAATTCCGGCCTGGTTGCACCGTTTTTAAAACGAATCGATTATCACGAGCCGGCGCTTACCCTTAAAGGGATCAGGCTCATTCATATGGCAAGTTGACCGGAACAACGGAATTTTATACATAATTGCAAGGAGGCGCATAATGGAAATTAAAAAAATACTCTTTCCAACCGATTTTACAGAAGGGTCGCAGGCTGCTTTATGCATGGCTGCCGATCTTGTCAGGAAGTACTGTTCTAAATTATATGTTATACATGTTCTTTACGATATAGCTTCGGCGTCCGGCTGGTATGTTCCGCATACGAGCATGGAAGAGGTTTACAAGGATATGGAAAAAACCGCCCAGAAACAGCTTGAAACGATAATGCTGGAAGAGCTCAGGGGATATAAGGACATGGAATTTGCAGTCCTCCGAGGGCAGCCTGCCCATGAGATTTTGCGCTATGCAACGGAAAAGGATGTAAACCTGATTGTAATGGGCACGCATGGCAGGAAAGGGTTGGATAAAGTTATATTCGGCAGTGTGGCCGGAAGGGTTGTGAGGCAATCCAAATACCCCGTTCTGACGGTCCGCGCACCGGAATAAGCGGGGCAATGAGAGCATACCTGTCCGATTCGGCCTTCCTTGAGTTACTGCTTGGCTCGGCCGAGGTCTACAAAAAAGAGTGCCTGGGATATTTATTGGGATATTCCATGGATGACAGGTACATTGTGGAGCACGCCTTTACTCTCCAAAACGCCAAGCGCGGACACCGCAATGTGGACCTGGACAGGGAAAGCCAGAAAAAGATCACTCCAATTATAGACAAATTTCACAGGCTCCGGATTATAGGGGATTTTCATTCCCATACTCAATATGGCGAATTCAAGGGCAGGCCAGTTCCCAGCAGGGAGGACGTTCAGACCATGGTCCCAGGGCGCGTGTATTTTATCATAGCCATAAACAACAACTCCAAAACAATGAACTGGGGGGAGAACAGGGATGGGACAATTTCCGGCAGCGCAGGCCGGTATTTCTTCAAGATATCGGCCTATTGCTTAAACGGCACGGAGGCCACAACCCGAAAGGTCAAGATCCACTGCCCGTTCCCACCCACTCTCTGATTGGCTTATGCTTGAAACAAGGGTGCTAATTGCCGGCGGCGGCCCTGCCGGCGCTTCCTGCGGCAGATTTCTGGCGCGTGAAGGCATCGATTCCATAATACTTGAAAAAAACCTGGAAGGGGAAAAGCCCTGCGGGGGCGGCATCCCTTCCGGCGCTTTTACAGAACTGGGCCTGCCCCAAAGCCTTATCAGCAGGAAAATCACGATGATGCGTGTTCATCCCCCGGCCAGCGCCAGTTTCGACATACAGTTCCCATCAGGCTACATCGGGATCGTGAACAGGAAAAATTTCGACCACGGGTTAAGGGAGATGGCCAGGGCGGAAGGCGCACAATTGTTGGCAGGGGCATTCGTTAGATTTATTCATAAAGAAAAAGGCAAAATAGTATCAGAGGTGCGCACGGCAGATGGAGATGAAAAAACTCTCAAAATACGCTCGGAGTATGTAATAGCTGCAGACGGCGTGAATTCGCGGGTAAGGGCCGCCCTGGGACTTAAACCGGTCCGCTCGCTTTACACCTTGGGCACAAAAGTCAACCTGGAAACAGACGCATGCGAGTTCTTCTTCGGCGGTGCCGCGGTAAATGGCTATTCATGGATTTTCCCATCTGCCGGGCTGTCCTCCGTGGGGATAGGCAGCACGGATGCCAAGATACTCAAGCCCGCGCTGGAGCAGATGATGGCAAATCTGGGGGCCGGTATGGACGGGCTTAGATTACGCGGATACAGAATACCGCTTTGGGAGGCCGAACCGATGAGGATGGCCAATATACTTTTTACCGGAGACTCAGCCGGAGCCGTGATGCCTTTTACATTTGAGGGAATTTATTACGCCATGCGCTCCGGCACGTTTGCGGCGGAGGCAATCAAGGCCGGCAAGCCGGGTGATTATCCAAAATATTGGAAGAGCCGTTTCAGGCTCAGGTTTATGCTTATGAAAAGCCTGTGGGGGCTTTTCCTGAAAAACGACGCCGACACCGCAAGGCTTTTAAATGTGTTCAGGAACAAGGTGGTACAGCAGAGGGGCATCCGGCTCTGGCTTGAAAAATCAGACAGGAAGGGCAGTCTGTACTCCTTTATTAACGCACTCAGGAAGCAAATAACTTTTTGACGATTAAAAGATTCATTCTTTTTTCCGTTTTGCTTCACGCAGCCATTATTGCCGCGCTGCTTTTTATCTACAAACATATTCCCGCGCCAAAACCGCCGCAAAGCCAGCTGATGGCGGACCTTGTGACTCCAGAGCAGATCAAACCGCCCACAGTGGTCGTGCCCCCGCGACCCCATCCCCAACCAAGGCGTATTTCGCCGCCAATGGAAAGGATACCCAACCTGCCTCCTCCAACAAAAGAGGAGCTGGAAAGGATGCCCATAAGCGGAATGCCCCGGGCAGGATCGCCTGTTAAATCAATACCGAGGGCCGCATCACATCCGACTCTGATGCACACTGGTCCGCGCACGGCCCCGCAGTCTGGCGCGAACGGACAAACTGGGAATGAAAAGACCACTTCCAGCAAGCCCGGCTACGAGGCAACCGGAGGAAGAAAACATAAAACTATCAATCTGGCCGAGGCCGGAACTGAAGCGGCAATAAACGAAGTGGAGCAGAGCGAGAGAGCGCAGCCCAAATCCAAAAATGTTATAGGCTTTGGCACAAAGGAATTCCGGTATATCGGGTATATGCAGAGATTGAAGGAAAAGATTGAGGGCATCTGGGTATACCCCCGCCGGGCAATCGAGCAGAGACTTGAGGGGGACCTGGAAATAAGCTTTACGATTAACAAGGACGGCACCCTGGGCGAGGTGCAGGTCACAAGAACCTCGGGCTATCCAATACTTGACGATGCGGCCGTGAGGGCCTTAAAGGACGGGGTACCTTACTGGCCCCTTCCCGACTCATGGCACATGGACAGCTTCACCGTACATGGCACTTTCCAGTATGTGTACGGCGGGATGTATATAAGGTGATTTATTCCCCCTCAAACTCAGTGAGGGCAAAGACGGAGTAGTTTTTTGCCTCCAGCCGTTTCCTGCCCCCAACATCAGGCAAATCCACTATAAAAGCCATCTCGGCCACACGCCCGCCGAGCTTTTCTATAAGGGCGGCAGCGGCCAGTGCTGTGCCGCCGGTGGCTACCAGATCGTCCACCAAGAGCACGGAGGCGCCTTTCATAATGGCGTCCTTGTGCACCTCTATCGAATCCGTGCCGTATTCAAGCTCGTACTCCTGCGAAACCTTCTCCGCCGGTAACTTCCCCTTCTTTCTTATCGGGACAAAGCCCTTCCCAAGTGTGTAGGCCAGCGCCCCGCCCATTATAAAGCCTCTGGACTCTATCCCGGCTATCACATCGAACTGCACCTCTCCGGTTATGTACCGCTGGGTAAGGCTGTCTATAACCAGGCGGAAACCGACGGGGTCTTTTATAAGCGTGGTGATATCCCTGAACATAATCCCCTTCTTGGGATAATCCGGTATGGTGCGTATCTTTGATTTAATGGGCATGGCCTTCCTCCGGGCGGCATTGGCATTTGGAATTCTTTATTTGCGGCAGGGTCTCGATAATAAGTTTCTTTACGTTCTCCGCATTATTGCGCATTATATTAAGCACCATGTCCCAGGTTACGGGCTCCTCACCCTCTTTCCAGCAGTCGTAATCAGTGCTCATTGCTATAGCCTGATAGCAGATACCGGCCTCCCTGGCCAGCACTACTTCCGGCACGGTGGACATATTAATCACGTCCGCCCCGAAACTGCGGAACATGTGAGATTCCGCCTTTGTGGAAAACCTGGGCCCCTCTATGGTTATTACAGTGCCCGTCTTATGATGCCGTAATTTCACGGAGCGCGCTTTGGCCGCTAGGAGATTGCGCAGGTCCGGGCAGAACGGCTCGCTCATGGGAGTATGCACCACCTTTTCAACATGAAACGTAAGCGGCCTGTGCCTTGTGAAATCTATGAACTGGTCCGGGAATACCAAATCACCGGGTTTTATCTTTTCCCTTAGTGAGCCCACGGCGGTAGTGGCCAGGATATGTGTGCAGCCCGCCTTCATAAGCGCCCAGATATTTGCCCTGAAATTTACCCCGGTGGGATAGATTGAATGGTCCTTGCCATGCCTTGCCAGGATGACCGTGCTTACTCCGTTAATGGTCCCCTCAGTAAGGCTGGAAGACGGCTTGCCATAAGGGGTGCGGACGTTTCTCTCCCTTGGGTTCTTCATCAGTTTGGGGTCGTCCAGCCCCGAGCCGCCTATAATGCCCACCTTTATCTCCATTTGCCCTCCTTGGTTGATTAAGCCGGAATTATTATGGATGCCGGGGCGCAAGGTGTCAAGACGGACGGTTTACGCCCCGGCACGCTTGGCTGTAAAATGTTAGGGCCGCCAAAATTCAGCGTGCGCTTTCTGAGGAGGGAAAGATGGAACTTGCCGCAATAAGCATTGAGATACCGGAAGGGACAAACATAATACTGGGGCAAACCCATTTCATAAAAACAGCGGAGGACCTCTACGAAGCAATGGCCACCTCGGTCCCGCAGGCAAAATTCGGCGTGGCCTTCACGGAGGCATCGGGGCCCTGCCTTATCCGCACCGAGGGCAACGACGCCGGATTGGTTGATGTGTGCGCCCGCAACCTGCAAAAAATCGGTGCGGGCCATGTCTTCTGCGTGCTTATTAAAGACGCATTCCCCATAAACGTGTTAAACCAGATAAAGAACTGCCCGGAGGTATGCCACATATTCTGCGCAACGGCCAACCCCGTGGAGGTGATAACCGCAAAAACCGGGATGGGGTCGGCCGTGCTCGGAGTAGTTGACGGATATGCCCCCAAGGGGACCGAAACGGCCCCGGATAAATCCAAGAGGAAAGAATTCCTTAGAAAGATAGGTTACAAGCTATGACTCTTCCTGAATTGAAGTACAACGAGCAAGGCCTTATCCCCGCCATAGTGCAGGAGGCCTCCACAGGCGAGGTGCTGATGATGGCATGGATGAACGAGGAGTCCCTGCGCCTTACAATCAACACGGGATTTACTCACTTCTGGTCCCGCTCCAGGAAAAAACTCTGGAAAAAAGGCGAGACGTCTGGTTGCCTGCAAACGGTAAAAGAGGTATGTTACGACTGCGACGCCGATGCGCTGCTGGTAAAAGTAAGCCAGGCCGGCGCAGGCGCATGCCACACCGGCGAGAGGACGTGCTTCTACAGGAAAATAGAAAAATGAGGCCGCGGGCAAGGCCCCGCGGTTAACAGGAGATGAGATTGAACAATCTGGCTTCCGATTGTCTCTTCTGCCGGATACTGGAAAAGAAGGTGCCGTCAAAAAAGGTGTACGAGGACGCCCTTTGCTACGCCTTCGAAGACATAAACCCCCAGGCCCCGGTGCATGTGCTTGTTATACCCAAAAAACACATATCCACAACCCTGGAGCTTGCGGAAGAGGACAATGCGCTCCTGGGACGGCTCTTCCAGACGGCAAACCAGATAGCCAGGCAAAAAGGGATAGACCAGAGAGGGTTCAGGCTGGTAATGAATACAAATCCCGAATCCGGCCAGAGCGTGTATCATATCCACCTGCACGTGCTTGGCGGAAGGCATATGCACTGGCCCCCAGGCTAAAAAGCCCGTGTTGCGCGGTTTCCAGAGTGCTAAAGAAGCCATTGGAAACCGCCGATTTGATGATAAACTCATAATATGGGCGTCTCCAGATTTGCCCTGCCGGCCCGTCCGCCGTTCAGGCTGGATTATACGGCATGGGCGCTCAGGAGGAGACCGGAAAATATAATAGACCGCTGGCAAGACGGCGCTTACAGCCGGGTGCTTGTCCTTGAGGGCAGGCCGTATTCGGTGCGGGCGGTCCAGTCCGGCGGCGGTTTGAATCCGCAGCTGGAAGTGACCGTGCGGGGCGACGGGGCGGGGCGGCAATCCGTTGTGAAGCCCGTATCGGAGCTGTTAAAAAAGATGCTTTCCCTTGATGCCGACCTTTCGGGATTTTATGCCCTGGCCAGGGGAAACAAAAAATTGAGGAATATCTCCGCGCAGTTTCACGGCCTGAAGCCGCCGCGCTTTGCATCAGTGTTCGAGGCGGCTGTAAACGCGGTCTCCTGCCAGCAGCTTTCGCTGACAGTTGGCATAACACTTCTAAACAGGCTGGCCTCGGCCTACGGCATAAAGGACAAGGACGGCGCGCCGGGGTTCCCCGGGCCGCGGGAATTGAGCGGAGCAATGATTACGGAAATAAAAAAAATCGGATACAGCCAGGCAAAGGCAAATGCGCTTGCCGGGCTTGCGGCCAGGCAGGAGAAAGAGGACGTGTTAGGCGCCCTGGAAGACGAGGGGGACACAGACGCCATGCGCCTTCTCACAAGCATGAGAGGGATTGGCCGCTGGAGCGCGCAATACATACTTTTAAGGGGGCTGGGCAGATTGAACATATTCCCGGAAGGGGACTCCGGCGCATCTCGCGCGCTTGCGGACTGGCTTGGCCCGGCGGAGGCGGCACATTCACTGTCCAGGTTCCATCCGTATGGCGGATTTGTTTACTTCCACCTCCTTCTAAGGGGGCTCGAATCAAAGGGGTACGTCAGGGGGTGTGATAAATGACCATCGAAGAAATTACCATTTATACGATAGGCCATTCCACAAGGCTTCTTGAGGATTTCATATGGATTCTGAAAAAATACGGCATCACCACGGTTGCAGACGTGCGCACCGTTCCCAGAAGCGCCTTCAATCCCCAGTTCAATATAGACTCACTTCCGGCTTCACTGAAGGCGGCCGGCATCGGTTATGAGCATATACGCGGCCTGGGCGGCCTGCGTCATCCGAAGAAGGACTCGCCCAATACCGGGTGGCAGAACTATTCCTTCCGCGGATTTGCAGACTACATGCTTACGGCGGACTTCCACGAAAACCTGGAAAAACTGATCGCGCTTGGCCGCGAAGGCAAGGTTGCGGTGATGTGCGCGGAGGCCGTCCCGTTCAGGTGCCACCGCTCGCTGATAGCGGACGCGCTGGTTGTGCGCGGCATCAAAGTGATGCACATAATGAGCGAGAAGAAGGCACAGGAGCACAAGCTAAACCCGATGGCTACTGTGGAAACGGGGAATATAATCTATGCAGGCCAGACGGCAGAAAAAACCAAATAAAAATAACGTGTAACTTTTTTGGCGTAAATGAGCAGGACTTTGCAGCCGGAAGCAATTTTGAGACAGGGCCTAAATAGATGACCCCTTTGAACGCTTGCCCTTCTCCAGCACCTTCTTCCTAAGCCTTATGGAAGCCGGGGTCACCTCTATCAGCTCGTCTTCCTTGATAAACTCTATCGCCTGCTCCAGCGACAATGCCCTGGGCGGGATCAGCTTCAGGGCCTCGTCCGCGTTTGACGCCCTGATGTTCGTAAGCTTCTTTTCTTTAATGCAGTTTACATCCATATCCTGCCCCCTGGCGTTCTCGCCTATTATCATCCCTTCGTAAACGGCGGTGTTCTCCTGTATGAAAAGCTCGCCCCTCGGCTGGAGATGAAAGAGAGCGTAAACGGTTGTTATGCCTTTTCTATCCGAAACGAGCGCACCGGTTGGCCTCTTTGTCATCGGGCCCTGCCATAGTTCGTACCCGTCAAAAATATGGTTTAAAAGCCCCGTGCCCCTTGTTTCAATGAGGAACTGGCTTCTGAAACCTATAAGCCCTCTTGAAGGTATCTGGTATTCCAGCCTTGCCCGGCCTTTTCCGTTGTCGGTCATCTTCCGCATTTTGCCTTTTCTCATGCCGGCCTGCTGGGTGACCACGCCGATATACTCCTCCGGCACGTCTATAACAAGGTGCTCCACAGGCTCGTGCAGCGCCCCGTTTATCTCTTTTGTGATTATCGCGGGCATCGAGACGGAAAGCTCGTACCCTTCGCGCCTCATCATCTCTATGAGCACGGCAAGCTGAAGCTCGCCCCTGCCCATGACGGTAAAGGCGTCAGGCTGTGTGAAATCAACCTTGATCGCCACGTTGTACAGAAGCTCTTTTTCAAGCCGCTCCCTCAAGTGGCGGGAGGTGACAAACTTGCCTTCCTTGCCCGCAAACGGGGAGGTGTTCACGGAGAAGACCATGGATATGGTGGGCTCATCCACCACAATCCTTGCCATGGGTTTTGGGCGCTCCGGGTCTGTAATTGTATCGCCTATATTTATCCAGTCCGCACCGGCAAGGCAGATGATGTCGCCCGCCTTCGCGCTTTCTATTTTTACCCTGCCAAGCCCCTCAAAACCATACAGGGAAGACACTTTCATATTGGTGACAGCGCCCTCTTTGCCGCATACGGCCACCTGGGTGCCCTCGGCAATCTCCCCGGCAAAAATCCTTCCTATGGCCAGACGGCCCTTGTAATCGTCATAATCTATATTGGCAACCAGCATCTGCAAAGGGTCGTTTTCGCCGCCCATGTCAGGCGCGGGGATATAGGAGAGTATCAGGTCAAAAAGCGGCTTTAAGTCGGAAGACTCCTCATCCAGTTCCCGCTTGGCTATGCCCGCCTTGGCGTTTGTGTAAACGATGGGAAAGTCTATCTGGGACTCCCCGGCGTCCAGATCTATAAACAGGTCGTAAACCTCATTCAGCACTTCCTGTATCCGTGCGTCCGCGCGGTCTATCTTGTTAATCACCAGGACCTGCGGCAGCCCCAGGTCAAGCGCCTTTTTAAGGACAAACCGGGTCTGCGGAAGCGGGCCCTCGGACGAGTCCACCAGAAGCAGAACGCCATCCACCATCTTCAGCGTGCGCTCTACCTCGCCGCCGAAATCGGCGTGGCCGGGGGTGTCCACAATGTTTATTGTATGCGTGCCGTATTTTACCGCGGTGTTCTTGGCCATGATGGTGATGCCCTTTTCCCGTTCCAGGTCCATGCTGTCCATAACGCGCTCCTCAACCTGCTGGTTTGCGCGGAATACGCCGGACTGCTTGAGCATGGCATCCACCAGGGTGGTCTTGCCGTGGTCCACGTGCGCTATTATCGCGATGTTTCTAAGGTCTTCTCTCTTTGGCATAGCCTTATATTGTACACGGTTCAGTAATTTTTTTGTAACCGGCCCGGCCTTATTTTTTTATATGTTCAATCCATTCCGGCATTATTCTTTAATTTCAACAACTTGGGCCAGGCATTTGTTCAATCCGTTCAATCCGCCCCGCAAAGTTTGGCCCTAATTTAAAGCTTAATGCCCTGTCTGAAATTCCGGGCAATCCTGTATTGCTGAAGCCCTTTCTTTTTATATGTTCCATCCATTCCGGGATTTTCTTTTTATTCCCGCCGCTTGCGTCCACAATCCTGTTCCATTTGTTCCATATGTTTCAGCTTTGTGGCCCAGCATGATTCCACCCGCCCGGAAGCCATTTTTGAATTTATTCTCCTTTCTTTTTCCGGAATTTATTCTCCTTTCTTTTTCCGGGCGGAAATATACGCCCGGCATTTACCACGCCATATAGATAACATAACCAACCATGACATCGTCCATATGACATGTGTCATGAATTGCATATCATGGTTTTTGGGCAGGACAGCTACAGGGGCAAGGCCGCTGGATACCGTGCCGGGGCACCGGGTAACACCAAATCCCCGTTGGGCCCCGGTATTGAAATTTATCTGTCAAAGCGCGATACTGATAGGCATGCAGATAACAAGGGAAACCGACTATGCCATAAGAAGCATATATTACCTTGCAGAGAAGGCCGGGCCGGCCGCGATTAGCGAGATGGCGGAGAGCACCCGCGTGCCGGCGGATTTCCTTGCCAAAATACTCCAGAAACTTGCAAAGGCAGGGATTGTAAAATCCCGCAGGGGGGTAAAAGGCGGGTTTGAGCTTGCAAAGAAGCCGGCGCATATAAATTTTCTGGAAGTCGTCGAGGCCGTTGAAGGACCGGTGGCAATGAATATATGCGCGCTGGATGAAAAACTGTGTTCCCTGAGCGGCTACTGCACCGTTCACCCCGTATGGACTGAGGTGAGGCAGGAAGTCCGAAAGCTGCTTGCAAAAAAGAACTTTGCCCAGGTATTAAGCACACAGAAGCTAAATATCGGCTGCCAGGAAAAAGTTGAAGCCGGGGAAATAACCCCCGGAAAGAAAAGCCGGAAATAGCTCGTTTCAGGGAGGCGCCCGCCCACAAGGCGCCCCCTCTGAAACGGTTGCCGGTTTTTAAGGCGAATACCTTCCTTTTGGATAAGGCTTTTTAAAAGCTTCGGGAAGCTTGAAATCAACCCAGTCCTTTGCGCCGTTTACGTCAACGGTTATGGCCAGGCTCCAGTTGCCCGGCTGATATAGATTGCCCAGCCCGGTAACTACATACAGCCCATTGTGCTTGTCTTTAATCCCAGCGGGCGTTATTGCCTTGCCGGTGTCCAGGTTCTTGTACGTTATGCCCAGGCCCGCCCCTTTTACATCTTCATCCTTGGCGTTATGGACTATCACGCCAACAGTGCCCTTGCCGATGGGATATTCCTTGTCGTTGGGCAACACCTCCACGCTGTACATGGCGTTTTTAGTGATGTCAAACGCCGTGCTGTTAAAATGCTTTGTGAAGAGCTTTTTGGGCTCCATAATCGCATTTTGCTGCGCCAGCGCCTGGGCAGACGCAACGGCAACAAACAACAAGCATATCGTCCATGCGGTCAGTTTTCTCATTTCGCCTCCTTTATAACAAGTAACGTCTTCTAATTTGTATCAGTTATCCGCCGCAATTTCAAGAAATTATTGCGTGGATTTACAATTACCCCGTGCACTGTTGCTTGCCCTCCCTCTTCATCTTCTTTGTTATCAGATCCGCTTGCCTGGTAGGCTCCGGCATGCGGAAGCCGCGCACGCAATCAAGCACAATCGAAACAGCGTCCCGCATGTCCACCAGATGCCCCGGCGATATGAACATGGGCCGCACATTGTCTTTTGTCCTCAGGACGGCGCCCACCGTTTCCCCTTTATAAATCAGATCCACGCGGCTGCCGGCCTTTTTGCCGGGCTCTCCGCATTCGCCCACAAGCCTGCTTTTGGCGCAGCCGATAGCAGGAATGCCCAGTATCAGCCCAACATGCGAAGCAATCCCCATGCGCTCCGGATGGGCTATCCCCTGCCCGTCTATAAGAAGCACGTCCGGTTTTGGCCTGAGTTTTTTCACAACGCTTATTACGGCCGGGCCTTCCCTGAAGGCAAGAAGCCCTGGGATGTAAGGGAATTTCACCTTCACACATGCGGTTTTTATATCCAGCAGCTCAAGTTCAGGAAAACTGAACACGCAGGCTGCGGCAAGCGCAAAATCGCCGTCAAAGGCGGCGTCCGCGCCCGCTATGAATTTGGGCTTTTCTTTAAGGGGGGCAAGGACTATCCGGGCCCTCAGCCTCCGCTGGAGCGCCTTGGCCTTAGCTACGCTGCCCGGAGGTAGCTTCATAAAGCCAGTTCAGATAACCGGCGGAGCCTTCAGCTACCGGCAGCGATATTACTTCCGGCACTTCATAACTGTGCAGCTCTTTTACCCTGGCAGACAGCGCGCCAAATAACTCCCGCCTGGTCTTTACAATCAATAACGCTTCCGCCTCGTCATGCATCCGGCCCTGCCAGTAGTAAACGGACCTGATGTTTTTTACCATGTTCACGCAGGCGGCAAGGGATTCTTCCACAAGCGTCCTGGCAATCCTGGCCCCCTCGTCCTCGTTTGGGGCGGTTATCAGGACCACGGTGAAGCCGCGTTCAGGAGACATCAGGGCAGGAGTTTCCCTTTTTTCATTATTACTGTTTTAGCGCCGTCTTTGGACGCGGCAGTAAGAGTTGGTTTGAAAAACACAAAATCCTGATGGAAAGGTGCGCTTACCTTTCCGCCGAAAGTGTGATTGTCCCCCAGGGCGATATGGATGGTGCCAAGTATCTTTTCCGATTCCAGGATGTTATCCGGCCTTTTGGCCTTAGCGTTTGTACCTATGCCAAGCTCCGCTATGTTTGCGCATTCAGGCGCGGCGGCAAGTTTTTGGGCCAGCTCTTTTACAAACGGCTCCCGGCCTTCTATCTGCACAACATTGCCGCCCTCAACTATAAGCGTAACAGGGTATTTGAGCTTCCGTGTTGCGCTCCACTCCAGCACCAGCACCCCGTTGGCCGTGCCCTCCAGCGGTGCAAGGTACACCTCGCCCGCGGGCAGGTTGCTTGTGGCGCCGGGTTTTCTGAGGTCGCCGGTGTCGTCGTTTATCTTCCGGCCGCCCCGCCTAAAAGAAATATCGGTGCCGTTGGGTGTGGTTATGCGTATAACATCTTTGCCGGAGAGGGCGCGTTTCAGCGCCGCGGATATTTTTTTCAGCTCCTTGTAGTCCGCCGCAAGCGGGCCATCGAGCATGGAGGCGTCAAAAAGCGGCATGCTTGCGTACCTGGCCCCGGCGCCCGCGGTGAGAAGTTTCCGGAATGTGGTATGGGTAGTTGAATAATTTGCAAGCGCGATAACGGCATCCACCGCGCCGTCCGCATTGGCCGCCGCCACCGCCATGGCCTCTTCAATCTGCGTTTGCGACACGGTTTTTTTCAGTATCGGGCCAAGCAGTTTTTTCCCTTTTAAAACGGAAACGGCTTTTTTGCCGAACGCCGCCTGCCATACATTAACGGGCGGCTCCATGGCCGGCCCGCCCAGTGACGGGTACTCGATATAAACTATATCTTTTGCGTGCTGCCGGCCAATTTCCGCCGAGGCCCTGGCAATGGCAACAAGCCCGGTGCGCCTGGCGCGCTCCGCCCTGGCCAGCTGCTCTTCGGGGGTAATGGTGTCCGTAAAAACGAGCACCCTCTCGTCCGGCCTGATACCGAAATTCTGAGTGTAAATATTTTTTATGGCTTCAGTGTTCATAGCGTAATTATATATCAAGAATGAAAGAGAAAAGACTAGAAGCCGGACCTGTGCAGGAGAAAGACAACCACGGAAGCAACTATGCAGTAAACGCCAAAGTAGTGCCAGCGGCCGCGCTCAAGCCAGGACGAAAGCCATTTCAGGGCCAGCAGGCCGGCTATGAAACTGAATATCATGCCCAGCAGGCTTGGCAGGAAAAGGCCGGGCATCATCCCGAACAACCAGCCCGTTCCCGTTGTGGATGACGGGTGCGCCTTAAGCAGCCTCCATACCTCGCGTGCTATGGCGGGCGGGGTAATGATCACCGCAAGCGCGAAACTGAACTCTTCTATTTTTGCCTTGCCTATGTTGAACAAGAGCCCCGTGGATATCGTTGCCCCGGAGCGCGAAAATCCCCTGAAGGGCAAACATACCCCCTGGACGGCCCCCACCCATACGGATCCCTTAAGTGTAAGCTCGCCTTTATCCTGCCGCCGCCGTTTCCACCAGCCGGCATAAAAGATAAGCAGGCCTGCCGCGGCAAGCGAAACAGCCATAAGTGTTAGGTTCCCGAATAAAAGTTCCACCTGGGCATGGGGAACCCCCTTCATCACTGCTTTTTCAATGAATTCTATAAGGGAAAAACCTATTACCCCGGTTGCGGCCGTAGCGGCAACTAACAGCTTTGCGGCACGCCAGAAGACCTCCTTTGAAGAAAAGAAGCTTGCCTGCCATGCCTTCCAGAAATAAAAGAGCACGGCAAACATGGTGCCGGTATGAAGCATTACCAGAAGAAGCGTCATCTTAGGGTTGGTGGGGTCCATGCCCATCAGCTTTTCCGCGATAATGACATGGGCGGAACTGGAGACCGGCAGTAGTTCCGCCGCACCCTGCACCATGGCAAGTACAAGTATCTTTAAAATGCTCATTTAAGGATTATAACTTCCCTGATAATTTTAAGTGAATTGCTTTTATTGCTGCTGTCCCGGCCCCGTCCGCCTGGGCTCCCTTTTGACGGGGGCTTTTTTGGGCGCGGCCTTTTTGGGCGCGCTCTTGCCTTTGCCCTGCGGAGGCCTGGACACCTGCGGCCTGGATGCAGCGGGCCTTTGCTGGGGCGCGGGCTGGAAACGCCCTACCCCCCTTTGAACCGAAGGCCTTACCTCCCTGGGCATGGGGGCAAACCTTTGCTGCGGCGGCGAAACCGGCCGCCTGTAAGCGGGCTTGGGAGGCTGGACGGCCTGACGGCCTTCCGGGGCTCCCCTTCCAATAGCAGGGGCTTGCCTGTTAAATGCCGGCCTCTGCGGCGATGCTTGCCTTGGGGCGGTGTAAGCTGGCCTGCGGAATTCCGGAGCAGCTCCGGGCGCAAGCCTGGGTTTCGTTGAAGGTGCAGGCATTACGGTACGCCCTCCGGCAGGCGCAGTGCCCTGCCTTACAGAGGGCCTGAAGCTGGGGGAGATCACCCCTCTTAACGGCGGGTGCGACTGCCGTATCCGGCTTACCGGCCTGTTAGTAATAACTGCCGGGGGCCGCTTGGCAACCGGTATGTGTTTTGTAACGGGCATGGTTACGGCCGCTGTGGGCCTTATTTGCGGCCTGCCCACGTTTATCCTGCCAGCCAAAAACGGGTTGCGGCGCTGCGGCAGATGCACCGGTTTTATTTTCCCGGCCACAAAAGACCCGCGGTTTACAACCGTTACAGCATTATTCACACGGACATTCCGGTAAACGTTCGTTACCCGGACGTTTGTGATATTTATGTTGGTTATATTTACGCTGTTTGGCCCGAAATAGCCGTATCCGTAATACGTGTCGCCAGGGGCAAGAGGCACCCAGGCCACGTAACTGCCGGTGTTTACCCACCCTACATAACCGGGGCTCCAGTATACGGCCTCCGGCGGCGGGGGCACCCAGCACCATCCCACAGAGGCCACAAACGCCCATCTGCCGTAATGATATGGCGCCCATCCCCAGGGCTCGTAAGATACCCAGACGTAATCTCCGGCTATCCATGTCCACCTGCCCTCCCTGTAAGGCGCCCACCCTGCGGGGACCCCGTTTGGCACCCAGCAGTTGCCGTATTCGGGCACGTAAACCCAATTTCCGTAATTGTCAAAATCGGCGGAATAGGCATCAAGCGCATCCGGCAGGTACTGGGTGCTGTAATCGCTGCCGTAGAGCCTTCTGTCCCTTTCAAAGTTCCACTGGTCCCAGCGCGTGCTTGGGCCTATGGGGTCCAGTTCCGCATAATCGCTGGACATTACAAGCTTCTGCCTGGCAGGGATGGCCTCCTGCCCGGTATCTGTTGTGTAATACACAACGCCCCTGAACACGGAGACCGTGACCGTGCCGTCCCCGGAGATATCTATGGAGAATCTGGAAGGGTCGTAGCACAAAATGGAAGTAAGAGGGGTGTCCACCTGGACCATGCTGTCCTTATAGCCCTGGAAGTTCACATAAGCGCCACCCTGGTCCATATAGAACTGCGCAGTATCGGGCTGAAGAGAGAGCACGTCAAGTGAGGAATCCTGGTCCAGCCTCAGTATCGATCCGTCGGCCAGCTGAAGCTCCGTCCGGCTGGCATCAGGCACCCAAACCCTGTCCTCCGAGGCAAGCGGCATATTTACGGACGTGGGCACCCATTGCCGGGTGTCGCCCGTATATATCTGCACGTCACCGTCCACAAGGCTGAATCTTAAATCAGCCAGGTTGGCTGAAAATGCGGAAACAGGCAAAAGAAGGCCGACTAAAAATGAAACGGAGAGAGCTATCTTCGAAAACCTTGTCACTTTTCCGATTGTAAATCTTTCCACGGCCAAAAATCAAACCCGGCCAAAATCCTTGCTTTTGCTGTAGAGGCCTGTTGCGCCGCCTGGCTCCGGCGGGTTGATTTCGGTTATCTGCGGCGTTCCGTCCGCCTCAAAGCACCTTACCGTAAAGGTATGTTCGCCTGGCTCAAACGGCATATCATAGCGCCAGATCACCCATGTTGTGCGCGACAAAGGTTTTCGCAGCCTGGCCTGGAGCCACGGGCCGTTATCTATCTGCAATTCAACCTTGGATATGCCGCGCGCGCCGGCATGTGCAATGCCGCCTATTGGAACAAGCGTCTGCCCGGCAGGCCCGGCGTAGGCATTGGAAACGGCAACGGTGTCTATCACCGATGTGGCCTTCATGCGGGCAATCCTGTCCCACCCCCGGACCACCCAGTAGCCCGGCTCCCACTGGCTTGTGGCCTCGATCGACTCTATCCACTTTGGCTGCTTCATGCCGTACAAGTCCGGCACGTACAGGCGAAGCGGATATCCGTGCTTGTGGAAAAGCGGAACACCATCCCAGTTGTAGGCAAGCATTATGCGCTTGTCCTCCATAATCCGGGCAACGGAAACAACTTCCCAGAACCCGTCGGCCGAGCTGATCTTCAGGTGGGTGGCTGAAGGCAGCAATTTCAATTCCGGCAGGATGCGCTGAAGGCTTACGCCAGTCCAGCGCGTAGTGCTTGTAAGGTCGCCCCCAACCGGGTTTGATATGCAGGCAAGGGTTACAAACTGGTGCATTGGCTCGTAGCCGCGAATGCCGTCCAGCGTGAATTCCAGCGGCCTTTCCACAAGGCCTTTTATTTTCAATCTCCAGCTCTTTCCATCTATCTCAGGCGGGACTGCGTCTATGTCTATGCGGTAATGGTCTTCCAGGCTGGTAAACTCCGGGCGGGTGCCGGGAGCGGGTTTTACGGGATCGCCCGCGTTCGGGAGGGGATGATCATAAGACCAGCGCTTTTTTGGGGTTTGCGCGGCGCGAAATGCCTGCTGCCCTTTTATGTATTCCGAGAGCCTGCCGATAACCGCGCCGCTTACGGTTATCATGGCCGTTGCCCCCGCCAGCCGGATCATAAACCTGCGGCGATTGATCCTTTCAACCCCGGCCACATGCTTTTCCCGGGCCGCTGCCGTAATAAAATAACCGCGCAGTTTCCGGTAGACTAATGCAAGGGCCAGCCCCCAGATAAGAAACACCGCCAGTATCCATAAAGCCCTGGCCGCAGGCGGGGCGGTTGATGTCCCGCTTCTATGAAGACTGATCAGCGCCGAAAAAACGCCCCCAGCGCCCCCCAAGACCAGCCCGAGGATTTTTGCATATCTCCCGTTGATAAGATCCAGGGCCCCAAAGAATGCAGCGCCAAGAATTGCCCCTGAGGCAAACAGGCCGAAAACGCCCATCATCCGCTCGATGCTTTTGGCTGCACTGGCTGTAGGCCCTAAATGAAAGGTGCGGATGACTGCCACCATCGAATCTATGCCCGTGTCTATAACCTTCTCCGGCAGAAGCCGGGTTATCCAGTCGAATGCGTCAAAAGGGACAAACGGCAGCCCCGCCGCCTTCCAGCCCGCGTAGAGGCAGGCTATCATTGCAGCGGTGTTCATCGCGCCAGCCAGCGCGCCGGTAAGGATGCCGGTATGTTTTGATATTTTCATTGCCGCATTTTTTATTGGATTTTATAGAGAATCTTTCATGGAAAGGCAGCCTTGTCAAGACTATGGCAAGGAATGTTTGATAGTGGTTTTGCAGAAGCGCCCGGTGCGTATCAGCCGGTTTAAACGGCGGGGATGGCCATGCGGGCGGGGTTACAGGCCGGGCGCGTTTAAAGGATCAGTAACCTGAAACAGTAGCGGATTGGCCGGCTTCGGCAGCCCTTCCTTTTTTGAGTTCCAGTTTGGCCTCAGCCTTTTCGTGCCCGCCAAGCCCCGTAGGCACGCCATAATAAACGTGTATATGTTTTAAATTAGGGGCCTCGCTTGCAAGCGTGCCGGCATTAAGCCGGTCCGTAAAAACCTGCGAATAGAAATTGATGTGCTTTGTATTTGAAATCAGCGGGGCGGGATTGTCCAAGTCCTTGGGCGAAAGGTCTATCAGCTCAGGGACGAAGAACACATTATAGTCGTACTCTCCGCCTGACATGCCGCCATAGAACTGGCCCAGGCTCTTTACGTATCCGCCGCCAAGATAAACGTTTCTTGTGTCGATATCTGTAAGGAAATCCGTCAGCTTGTTCATGTCGTCATCAGACAGGCTGGCGTCCGAAGCGGATTTTGACGGCAGATACAAAACGCTGTCTGACATGCCAGTGGTCTCGTTAATATACCTTGCATACTCGTCCAGGCTGGATTTGCCGTATGTAAAGGCCTTTTTGTAATCTCCCGGCACGATGAGAATGATCATTTTCCTTTCAGCCGATTTAATCATTAAAAACTGCCTCATTAGATATTCCTGCTGCTGTATCAGCATGAATTTATAATCGTATTTACCAGGGGTCTGGGCCAGCAGTTTGTAGGCAACGCCTTTTTGCGGGTACCCGCTGCCGCCGGAAGTGATAATGGCCGGACGGGTCTTGTCGAAAAAGCAATAATAGCCGGGAAACACAATTATATATACCGCCCTGTTGTCCGAGACGGCGTATTTCTTGTAGTGCGAGTAGGAAGATCTGGGAATGTCTTCAAGGTTTTTTATCTTTATTGACCCGTAAACGGTTTTCAGCCATTCTTTTGTTTTTGGAGTTACCAGATTACGGTTCAATTTCTGAACAAGCTGCTCAACCCTTATCCTAACCCTTACCGCTTTTACCGGCAGCACGGAAAAATAGGTGTTTACCTGGGTTGTTTTGATAGCATCGTCCGAACCGGCGCACCCGGAAACAAGCGCTGCCAGAACAAGCGCGGCAAGTGCAAATTTAAGCATACCGGACCTCGCAAACGGGAAAAAGCCCCCTGGGTTTATCTGCCCTTGCCGAGTACTTTTTTTATTTCCAGGCATAATTCCTCCGGACTTACAGAGGCCCCGCCGGGCCTGCCATAGGAGAACACTTTTGCATCGCTGCCGGCATTACGGTATGCGGCCAGCTTAACGTCCTCCACCATCTGCCCGGCATTCAGTTCAAATACAAAAAGGCCCGTCCCCATTCCCGCAAGCCGCGCAACCTCTTCCCACGGAAACGGGAAGAGCGACACAGGCCTGAAAAGCCCCACTTTATGCCCTTCCGCCCTCAATGACTCCACAGCGGAATAGGCTATCCTTGCCGCTATGCCAAAGGCGGCCACAACAAGCTCCGCATCCTCAATGGCATAACCTTGCCAGAGCTTCTCACGCTCCTCCATTTCTGCATATTTTTCCTGGAGCGCCAGATTCCTCTTTTCAAGCACCCCGTCGCCCATGTAAAGGGACTTGACCACGTTTGGCTTTCTGCCGGCGCACCCGGTTAGCGCCCAGTCCTTTGAGGGCAGCCCGGCGGGGGTGGTGTAAGGGGTTTCACAAAGCGGTTCCATCATCTGCCCCAGCACGCCGTCGCCTAAAATCATCACGGGGTTCCTGTACTGGTCTGCCTTGTCGAAGGCGCGCATCGTGAGGTCCCATAATTCCTGCACGCTGTATGGGGCGTACACAAGCACTTTATAATCGCCATGCCCGCCGCCCTTGACCGCCTGGAAGTAATCTGCCTGGCTGCCGGAGATGTTTCCCAGCCCGGGGCCGCCCCTTTGCATGTTTGCTATAACAACCGGCAACTCCGCCCCGGCCAGAAATGACAAGGCCTCCTGCATAAGGCTTACGCCGGGGCTACTGGAAGTGGTCATCGCCCTCACCCCGGCAGCGGAGGCGCCAAAGACCATGTTGATGGCCGACAATTCGCTTTCCGCCTGCAAAAAGACGCCATTTACAGATGGCATCCATTTAGACATGTATTCTGGTATCTCGTTTTGCGGTGTTATTGGATAGGCGGCATAAAACCGGCAGCCGGCCTCAAGCGCGGCGCGGGCCAGGGCCTCATTGCCTCTGGCCAGCACTCTTTTTTCTTTTTGAAGTGCCTGGCTCATATTGGAATTTAATGTATATTGTATATCTGAGGTATCACGTTTTCAATTTTAAATGTGTTTTGCTCTATTGCAGTGGCCGCAGCCCCGTTATTTATGCCGCCGGAAGTGCGCAGCAGCCTTGTGGCTATGCCGTCTTTAAGCTCCGTAGGCGATATGTCCGATATCTCCGGCACCAAGTATACGCCTTTAGCGCCGTATTTGCCAGTCAGGTCCTGATAGAACTCTTCCTGGCAGCGCCCTATATATCCTCCGCCCAGCAGGACGCGTTCCGGGCGTATGGCCGCCAGGAAATTCAGGAGGACGGCCCTGTCCTTTTTCGTAAGGTAGCCCCTTGAAGACGAGCTGGATTCCAAAAACAAAACGGAGCTGGAACCTCCGGCCACCTGGTTTATATACCTTGTATATTCGTCGTACCAGCCGTAGTAATTATAACCCGGCTGAAGCCTGTACGCCCTGGGGAGGATCAGGAGCACAAGTTTTTTGCGCATCGCAGCATATGCAAGGAAATCCCGCATATTTCTTTCCTGTGCCTGAAGCACAGCCATTTTGCTGGAATCCGGAGTTAAGGACAAAAATCTTTCCACTGCATTTTCCACAGGCGGGTCGTCCCCGGTAACGAGCTGCGGGCCGCTGAAAAAAACATAATAGGCCGGATGGACAATAATGTAAACAGACCCTTCATCCAGATATTTTTTATAGCGGGCATACTGGGCCGGAGGGACCTTCATAAGGTCCTTTATTTGGAGCCTGGAATAAGAATTTTCAACCCAGAGCAGGTCCGCTTCGTGTTTTTTGTTCAAGGCGTTAAGTTTGGATATTTCACCGGCCCTGGATGCATCCATGGACGAGCCGGGAGGGGTGGGGCCGACCATGTCCGGAGATATACCGGTTTTGTGCATGCCAGCGGCACAACCAGCCAGCAGGAGGACGGCAACTGCCAATGCCGGAAAACATTTAAATCGGATGTGCTTGCCCATCGAATCTAAATCACCAAACAAGAAATTTTAGCATGTAAGAAGGTTTCAGGTAAAGGACGGACCAGCTAAAGCTGGTCCTGTAAGCGGCAAAGGTCATGGAATTTACCCGACAAACTCTCTTATAAAACCGGCCGGGCTGGCCGGCTGGAACCCGAATCTGTCCTGGACGGCTGACAGCGAGGTAATATTGTCCATGGATAAAAGCTCAAGCTGCTCCCCGGTTAGAGGGGGCAGCGATTTGATGCCGGCAAGCCTGGCCGCCGCAAAAAACCCCAGCCCTGCCCTTACCATGCCCATCGGGATATGTATAATTTTCGGATGTATGCCCAGAGCGTCCATATAAAGTGCCAGCATCCGGTTAAAGGTAAGGTGCTCCGGCCCGCCCAGGCTAACCACTTCGTTTTTCTGCACTCCCGCTTTTTTTTCTTCGAGGATTTTCTGGAAACATTTCAGCCAGTCATTAATATATATGGGCTGGAGCCTGGATTCACCATTGCCGGGCACAGGCAACACCGGGAAGGATTTTATAAGCTGTACCATCTGCTCTGTAAAACCGTCGCCCGGGCCAAGTATAAGCGAAGGCCTGAAGATAACATAATCCAGCCCGGAATCCTGCACTATCTCTTCCGCCTGCGCCTTCGAATCCAGGTATGGAAGCCCGGGGTTTCTATGGGCCCCAAGCGCGCTCTGGAAGAAAAACAACCTTGTTCCCGCCGCAAGCGCTTTCATTACAAGATTTTCAGTGCCTTTTACATGGACGGAACCAAATGTCTGGCCGTGCTCCTCGCGGATTATGCCCACCAGGTGCACTACCATATCCACTCCGTCCAGAGCGCCTTCGGGTATGTTGTTTAAATCGCCCCGCACAATCTCCATGCCGGCCCATGGCCCGGTCTTTCCCGGGTTCCGGACAAGACATCGCGCGGGAATGCCATTTTGCCTCAAAAAAGAAACAAGATGCCCCCCCACAAACCCGGTAGAGCCTGCGATTAGCAGCATTCTAATCCAGCAGAGCGGGGGAGAATACTATCTCGTCCCGGAACGATTTAATGAAGTAAAGCGCTTTTCTTATCTCGGGGTCCAGCAGGTCCACCATGGCTGCGTCCAGGCCGCCGCCAGCCAGGTAAAGGAGAGTTGCCGCCTCCAGTTTTTTCCGGGAGGCCTTCTTTTTTATGCCAACCGATATATTTGATATCCAGGCAATAGTGCCCACCGGCGGATCAACCGCCTCCTGCAGTGAGGATACGCACTCGTGAAAATTCATTATGTGGTCCTGGCCGCCCCCACGGGCTATGTGGATAAGCGAGGGGTCCATGAATATCCTCTCGTTCGGAATGTCTGCCCGGTTGGCATCTTCCAGAAGCTCTTCCAGTATCTGCATCTTGGCCTCGAATGTTACCGGGATGCTGCCGGCCGAGGCCCTCAGCACCACGTAGGCCTTTGCCCTCCTGGCAAGCTCAAAAAGCTCCTGCCGGGCCTCCGGCTCCGTGCCGGAAACATAATTGATAAGACAGGGTTTTTTTGCAACGGCAAGGGCCTTCCTGATGGCCTCGATGTTCCTGGAATCCAGCCCAAGCGCGGCATCCGATGCCTTTTCAACCACCTCGGCAACCCAGGGCAGCTTGTCTTCATCGCCCGCCCCGTCAAGCGAGCACTGCAAGTTGATTATGTCCGCATCGGCCTGCTTCAGTTGCCTGGACATGCCGGAGATTGCGCCGGAATCTCCAGCCGCCAGCGCGGCCATGTATTCCTTGTTTCGCGTGTTCAGATTGTCAGCTATCAGGATCATAAGGAAAACCCCCCGGTGGAATATATTTTTGCGCCAAACCAGCCTAATTATATCATCCTGCAACAAGGCCTCAAAGATAAACTTGTTAAGCATTAACGGCCAATCCGGAGCAAAAAAGACCAATTTAAAAATATGTTTACAAAAAAATAAAATTATGCTAAGTTTTTCTCATGCGACTAGAGGATGCACAAACAAAGGACAGGATAATTCTGTTCTTAAAAAAATCCGGCGGGCTCACCGCTGAACAACTGAGCAAGAAGATCGGCATAACCCCGATGGGTATAAGGCAGCATCTTCTGGCGCTTGAAAGAAAAGGAATTGTCAATTACGAAGCCAGAAAGCATGGAATAGGCAGGCCGATATTCATATACAAGCTTACAGTAAAGGCCGACGACCTTTTCCCGAAGCGTTACCACGGGTTTGCCCTTGATATGCTGAAGGACCTGGAATCCCTTGACGGCCGCGCAAAGATAAACGAACTTTTAAGGCTGAGGAAAGAACGGCTGCTCAAGGAAAAATCGGCACTTCTCAAAGGGGCTGGCGGGCTGGCCGGCAAACTGAAGGCCCTGGCCGGAATGCTGGATGAAGAAGGCTACATCATGGACACCAGAGAAGACGGTGAAGGGTTCGTGCTTACAAGTTATAATTGCCCTCTTTCCAAGGTGGCCGGCTCCTATGGCGAAGTTTGCCAGTACGAACACGAACTGATAAGCGAATTGCTGGGCGGCAATGTAAGCAAGCTATCCTCAATCCAAACCGGCCACGACTCCTGTTCCTTCAGGGTTTGCGGCCTCTGAGCCGTTTCAAGCAAAAACCTTCGGCTTCTTAAAATTCCAACATGCACCTGATTCGCCGCTGCAAATTAAAAAACCCCCTTCCTGTTACGAAAGAGGGTTTTTTACAGCTCTGCTTTTAAGCTTTTTGCGCTTTTATTTCCCTGGCGTCAGCGGAGGCAATACAGAAGGCTGGCCTGGCGTGTTTGATACCGCACCCGAACCCGCGCTCGCTTCCTTGAGCGCCTTTTCATTTATCTCTATTTTGCCGGCTGCCGCTTGCTTCAGGCCGTCCATATATTTATTGAAGGCTTTTTCCTGCTTTTTCTGGAGCAGGTACTGGTTCAACTGGTCTTTTACTCTGTCAAACGGTACCGTCCTGCCTTTTATTTTTGGCAGCTTGTCCTTGTTCTCGTCGTAAAAGGACTTGACCTCCTGGTCAGATACGCTCACCTTGTTTTCTATCTGATCCTCAACCAGCATCCGGACCATCTGAAGCTTTTTGAAATCCGCTATCGCCTTGGCCAGCTTCGGGTCCTTGTCCAGCCCTTTTTTAACTGCCTCCTGGTACAGCAGTTCCTTGTTAATAAGCTGGTTCAGGAATTCCTTGCCGTTTTCTCCTGCAATTGCGCCTCTTAACTGCTCCGGAACGGCGCTAAGCTCTTCCTTGTAATCTTGAACGGTTATAATTGCGCCATTTACCTTGGCTATATAATCGCCTGATGCGGACGTCTGTGAAGCCGGCCCGCTGGCCGTCTTGTGGGAGCAGGCAAACAACATCAGCATTGACGCCAGCACTAGGATTTTTTTCATCGAGAAAACCTCCTTGGGGTTAAAGACATCCCCTTTTTATAACACAACCAGCGCTTTTTTGAAAAGACTACCCCGCTGCGGACACGGTTGATATAATAAACATGGATGCGCAGGCTGTATCTGAGGATAGGCGACCGGGTAAAACACCGAAGGTATATATGCTGGGGAGAGGGCGAAGTGGTTGAGGAGAAGCATTCCCGTATGGAGGGCGGCCTCTGCATGGTTAGGGTGCTTTTCGATGACGGCGAGGAGCGCTCGTTTATAAACGACATGGACAACGAGCTTTGCTGCTATTACGCAGGGCTCAGGCTGAGCGATGACTTTGTTTTATGATTTTCTGGACAGCCCCATAGGCGCCATTTATCTACTGATTACCGCAAAGGACCTCAAACTGGCCGGCGTTTCTTTCGAGAGGCCCGCCGGAGCAAGGCGCGGGGCCGCACCGGCCAGGCTTGCCGATGAGTTCAATTTCTATTTTCATGGCCACGGGGCCCAATTCAATTCCCCTATTGTGTTTATGTCCGGCACTACATTTGAGCGGGAAGTCTGGCTGGCCTTGAGGAAAGTCCCATACGGGCAGACACGTTCCTACAAATGGCTTTCCCAAGAGGTAGGCAGGCCAGGCGCTTCCAGGGCCGTAGGCCAGGCGCTTTCAAGGAACCCACTGCCCATAGTGCTGCCTTGCCACAGGATAATAGAGTCCGGGGGCGGCCTTGGGGGATATTCCCCGGACATCGCGATAAAAAGAAAACTCCTGGAAATGGAATATTACCAGGCCGCAAGCAAATAACTTTCAGCATATAGCCGCCCCGTCTTATTGACTTTAACCCGTTTTCTGCTAATCTCACTATTAAAGACGTGCCCCCGAAAAACAATTCGGGCGTATGCAGATTGCGCTCATAACAAAACAGGTGGAAATCCAAAAAGGAGGGTGAAATGAAACACCTTGTCTCCATTATCATGGCACTGATACTGGCGTTCACGCTGGCCGGTTTCGCCGGTTGCAAGAAGTCTGCGCCGCCGTCCGAGCAGGCCCCCGCCGCGCCGGCAGCTCCCAGCAACGCACCGGCGGCCACAAATGCTCCAGGCGCTACGAACGCTCCCGGCCAATAATCAGGAATAATGGGGAGCATATTGCCAGGCCGCCTGGGTATGCTCCCCGTTTTTTTAGGGGGGCGGCCCGGAGCAAGCTCCAGGCCTGGGGGGGTAAGCTAATTAGGTTTAGGCAATGGGGCCCTGTGCGCCCTGTAAAGTAAAAGCGGCCTCAGGAATTCTTTTGCCGCCGATAAAACGCGCAAAGCCACCGCAATCACTCCAAGACTAAGCAGAACCGATACAAAAAGCGCCGCATACAGGAGCGCCATTACCCTGAAATCCAGCATCTTAAATATCGCTTCCATCGCCTCTCCTTTCAATTGAATGCACAAGGCAATTGTATTTGAACCGGGGTTTTTTGTTGGTGTCCAAAATCACAAAACGCAGGTTTTTTAAAAAAGCGGAAAAGTGAATTGCGGGCCGGTTTTTTCAGCTCACAAATTTTTTAAGGAGATAATTAATAAGCCGCGCCATGTGTGGCCATCAGACTTGCCATAATGAAAACAAGTGTCCAGTTGCCGGTAGAAAGTCCGTATGCGCCGGAGGATATGGCAGCCGCCTCAACCAGTTTCACACCCACTATTACGCGCTTTTAGGGAAAACGGCCTGCCAGCCGGCAGGCAGGTGCCGCCAAATCAGAAAGGGTATTGTAATCACAATGGTGCCGTAGCCCCGCAAACAAGACTTGCCACCCGCAATGGCAGCCAGCATGGCCGCCTCCTTGAAAAAATTCTTATTGAAAGCACCAGGGGCGTTGGTTGTATCCACGGCGGCCTATGGTGCAGACAATCTATTCGCCTTCCCTTGCACTTCACCTCTGTTGTAAATAAATTTCTGCTGGACGGGTTTATGTCAATTTTATAAATACGGGAAAATCAAATGTGAAAACCAGGAAGACCTTTATTGTCCGGACAATTGCGCTTCAAATTCTGCGCGCCGTGCGTCCATCTCCTCCGCTGCTTTTGCAAGCTCTTCAAAGAGGGTCTCTATTTCCCCTTTGGCAAGATGGATGGATTTTGAGAGCCTTTTTATTTCATCCCCGTCACCCTTAACGGAGGCGCCGATAAGCGCATGGTTCTCTTTTTCCACCTGCTCTTCCAAGGCCATTATCTCCCCCTCTGCAATGTTGATCCTTGCCTGTATGGCGCAGAGCACTTTGGAGCGCAGGGTGTTTAGTTCGGCCCGCTCACGCCTTATCTCTTTTCTGCTTGCCGGCTTGCCGGCTTCATTTGAGGGCAGCTCTTTTTTTGCTGTTAATTGTGCAGGTCCTTCACCTTTCCATCCGCCGCTGCTCAAAAAATCGTCATAAGCGCCTTCGAATACTGTTGCCTGGCCTCCGTCAAAGACCACAAGGCGTTCTGCGGCAGCGCGAAGGATCATCTTGCTATGGGTAACAATAATCACCGCGCCCTCGAACGCCTCGATAGCTTCCAGGAGCGCGTCAATGGATTCCATATCCAGATGATTGGTGGGCTCGTCAAGCAGTAAAAGGTTTGCGGGCTGGGCTATCAGTTTTCCAAGCAGCACCCGGCTCTTCTCCCCGCCTGAAAGGACGGATACCTTTTTTAAAGCGTCGTCCCCGCTGAAAAGCATCGCACCGCAGATATTGCGCGCATTTTTGCGGCTGTGCACGGGCATGGCGCCAAGCACTTCCTCTTCTATGGTCATGGCCGGATCCAGACGTGCGACGTTGGTCTGCCCGAAATGAGCAATGGCCGTTTTGCCGCTGTAACTGACACCGCCGCTATCCGGTTTAATCTCACCCGCCAGGATTCTCAGCAGCGTGGTTTTGCCCTGGCCGTTCCTGCCTGTTACCGCGATGCGGTCCTTTCTGCCCACTGATAAACTGAGCCCTTTAAAAAGAGGGCTCTCCGGCCTGTACCCGAATGAGATATCATCCGCCCTAATCAGCCATTTGCTTTCGTGCGGCGCGTAATTGAATTCGAATTCAAGCGCCTTTTCCCCGGACAGTTTCTCCAGCCGGCCCTTTCTTTGCAATCCCTTTATCTTCGACTGCACCGCCCTGGCACGCGTGGCCTGCGCCCTGAACCGGTTTATGAATTCCTCAACCTCCCTCCGCTTTTTTTCATCGTTAATGCGGGTCCGTTCGTATACTTCTTCCTCGGCGAGTATCTGTTCATAAAGTTTATGCGTGCCGCCGGCCGTCTTCTTCATCTGCGCGCGGTGTATTCCGATTGTATGGGTGGTAACGGCGTCCATGAAGTCCCTGTCGTGGGTTATCAATATCAGCTCGCCCCTCCATTTCTTAAGAAACTGCTCCAGCCACATGGAAGAGACTATGTCCAGGTAATTGGTAGGCTCGTCCAGCAGAAGAAGATTCGGCTCCTCCAGAAGGAGCTTTGCAAGATTCAGCCGTACCTGAAACCCTCCCGAGAGGTCAAGCGGCTGACGGCAAAAGTCCTCCCGGTTAAATCCAAGCCCCATCAGCACCATCTCAGCCCTGTAGGCCTGTGCTTCAGACGAAGGGTCCGCTTTAAGACCAAGCATGGCCTCGGCCAGTACGGTTTCTCCACTGAAACTTATATGCTGCGAGAGGTGTCCGGCCCTGTAATCCCTGGGTATGCTTATCGAGCCCTCATCGGGCTGCTCGCTTCCTAAAATCATGCGAAAAAGCGTAGTCTTGCCGGAACCGTTTCTCCCCACAAGCCCGCAGCGTTCCCCGGCCCCCAGCGTAAAAGACGCCCTGTTAAAAAGCACATGCCTGCCATATGCCTTTGTGATGCAGTTTGCCTGGACCATCCTTTATTTTACGGTTTTCTTCCGGTCTGCGCAGCTTCAAAAAAGATGATGAATCGCCGTTTAAGAAAATTTAAGGAATTGATGTACATGCAGGCCTGGGGGTTAAACCGGCATGAAGAAGATTTGCTTCGCCAAGTTAAGGCAAGGCGGCTATGAAGTCTCTTCTATTTCCAGGCGCAGGCCCTTTAAAACCTTGAGGTGTTCGTCCTCTAGGCGGCCAAGTTCCTGGATAAGCACCTTTACCTGCGGGTCCTCCACCCGGCTTGCAAGATTCCTATAATAGACAATCGTGTCCGCCTCTACCTTCAGGGCCACTGCAAGGGCACCGATCTCATCCAGAAAAACATAGTTTTTCAGCCAGTCCTCGGTCTCTTTTACCGGGATGCCGCCCTCTATCTGGTCCGGCCCGGCCATTTTACTGAATTCGTCAAATGACAGGGGCTCCCTCTCTTCCATCAGGGCAGAGTAAAAATGACGGAGATACCCCATGTGGCCCGCCTCCCATCCGGCAAGCCTCTGGAAGGTTTCCCTGGCAGCCGGTTCGTGGGCGTTTCGGGCCGCCCTCTCATAAAATTCCTTCTGCCCCTTTTCCATCGTGTACGCCTCTATTATCGCCTCTGAAAGCCCGGTCTTTCCGGATATCATCGGGGTAAAAACCTCCTTTAATAAGACGATTATATCACCACTGAATAAGATATACCCGGTTGCGCTGCGCGGCCCTATGATTTAGTATGGAAGGCAGCGGGAGAGGACGCCGTGCTTCTTGCAAAACCGTAAAGACCAGAAGCAATCCGGGCTTTAAACCTTTCAGGCCCTGGGCTGTCTCTATAGATAGAGCAACCGGATGCTGGCACACTTGAGTTCCGGGGACGGAGGCATCATTAATTTATGCTTTATTGCCAGTGCATTCGGTGATAGGATTCAGTATTGAAAAAGGAAAATGCTCGTATCAGGAAAAGCTGATAAAGCCAGAGGAGGTGAGGACCCATGAAAATGTTTTCACGCTTAAGCAGCCGGATTGGCGTGATATCCGTTTGCCTGGTTCTGCTTGCGGCGGGCGTGCTTGGCACACCGGCTCCGTCTTCCGCGCAGATGGCAATAGGCATATCCGTTACGATTGCCCCGCCGCCGCTGCCAGTTTATGCGCAGCCGGTTTGTCCCGGCCCCGGTTTTATCTGGGTGCCCGGATATTGGGCCTGGGACCCCGATTTCGGGTACTATTGGGTGCCTGGAACATGGGTGATAGCTCCTTTCACTGGCGCACTATGGACCCCCGGCTACTGGGGTTGGAGTAACGGCTTTTACGTTTGGAACGCCGGCTATTGGGGGCCCGTTGTAGGCTTTTACGGCGGCATCAATTATGGTTTCGGTTACACCGGGTATGGTTACGAAGGCGGTTACTGGCGTGGCCGCAATTTCTATTACAACCGCACCGTAAACAATGTTAACATCACGAACGTCAGGAACGTATACAGGCGGCAGGTTGTTGTTCGCAACGTCTCCAGGATCAGCTTCAACGGCGGACGCGGAGGCATCGCCGCCCGCCCAACCGCAGCGCAATTGAGGGCGGCGCATCAGCGGCGCTTTGGCCCTGTGCGGGCACAAACAAGGCAGGCCGCCATTGCCCGTGCCACTCCCCGGCTGCGGGCCAATGTAAATCACGGCAGGCCGGGCATCGCCGCCACCCAAAGGCCGGGCGTGTTCAGAGGCAAAGCAGTTGTACCGGCAAGAAGGGCGGGCGGGCCGTTCAAGGCGGCCCCCGGCAGGCAGCAGTTCGCCCCCAAAGGACGCCAGCAATATGCGCCTGGAAGACGGCAGCAGTTCGCACCAAGGGGCAGACAGCAGTATTCTCCAAGAGGACGCCAGCAATATGCGCCTGGAAGACGGCAGCAGTTCGCACCAAGGGGCAGACAGCAGTATTCTCCAAGAGGACGCCAGCAATATGCACCTGCAGGACGGCAGCAGTTCGCACCAAAGGGCAGACAGCAGTACTCTCCAAGAGGACGCCAGCAATATGCACCTGCAGGACGGCAGCAGTTCGCACCAAAGGGCAGACAGCAGTACTCTCCAAGAGGACGCCAGCAATATGCGCCCAGGGAGCCTGCGCGCCAGGCGCCATCTGGCCAGCGGAGCCGTTCCGCGCCAAGGCAGCAGCAAGGCGGCCCTGGAGGCCCGGGACGCGATGGAGGCGCAGGCAGAGACGGATTTAACGGACCGCGTTAAAATAAAGGGCGGCGGCTTGCCGCCGCCTGTAAATAAAAGGCTTCAGGAGGGTTTTAACGGTGGCAGATTTCTTTAACGCCTTTGAGGTATTCGAGATGGCAGAGCAGATAGAGCGCAACGGCGGCAAGTTCTACCGCACGGCCGCTTCCCTTGCAAAGGATGAAGGGTTAAAAAACGCGCTCCTTCAGCTTGCCGCAATGGAGGACGAGCATATCCGGGTATTCTCCTCCATGAAGCAGGGGCTTTCGGGGCAGCCATGGGCGGAAGGGTTCGAGCAGGAAAATGAGGCCGTGCTCTTCCTGAGGGCCATGGCCGGAGGGAAGGTATTCGGTCCGCAAAACGACCCCTCAGATATCCTGCACACAATGAGCATGGAGGACATACTTGCAAAGGCAATTGAGCTTGAGAAGGAATCCATCGTTTTTTATACAGGGATAAAGGAGCTTGTTCCGGCGGACCTGGGCAGGGCGAAGCTTGACGGGATCATCCGGGAAGAGATGCGCCACGTAAGGATGCTTACCGAGCGGCTGGAAGTGCTGGAAGCCGGGGCTTAGGCCTCCAGCATAGGCAACGGCGGGGCCGGGCTGGAGACGGCCCTGGCCAGCGTTATTTTTTCCGGCGCCGGCCCTTACCGTTGTCAGCGATCAGGCCATAAAGGTTGCCAGGCGGAGAAACACCCCTCTTGTCGATTGATATTTCCGTCATGGAATAATGCGGTTTGGCATCGCGGTTAAGCGCCACAAGCGCCCGGACCACTTCCCATCTTACGCAGCCCTTTTCCGCCATCTTCGTGATCTCCTCGAGGGCTGTCCGGTTGTCGTAGCAGACTGGACGGTATGGCCGGGCTGACAAAAGCGCGTCATACACATCGCAGACGGCTATTATCTCTACCAGGATGTCATCCAGCCTGATTCCCCGCGGATATCCGGTGCCGTCTCTCCTTTCGTGGTGGTCCCTGGCCACGCGGCAGGCAAGGCAGGCCGGGTCCCCCAGATAATAGCTCAGCAGGACGTACCCGGCGGCGGCATGGCCGTCCAGAATGTCTCTTTCCTGCTTCGTTAGGGGCACCGTTTTTTTGATCACATCAAGCGGCACGCACGCCTTGCCGATATCATGGACAGGCCCGGCCGCGGACAATTGCAGCAGGTGCTGGAAATCTAAAGTGAACTCCTTTGCTATCCGCGTTGAAAGGGCAAAGACCATCAGGAAATGCCGGTAAGAATAAAAATCGCCCTCCTTGAAGTAATCAAGCGTTTCCAGAAGCGGGGCGGCCAGACGGATTTTTTCCATGCATTTAAAAAGTCCGGCTATGCTTCCGGCCCCGCTGAATATCGTGTTATAGGGCGCTTCGCATATAAACTCCGCAATGTCTTTTTTCAGCGTGCCGTATCCGGCCAGGGAGGCTGTGCGGCTGAAATGGCTGGCCCTTCTGCTTTTTCCGGAGGAGATTATATCGGCTAGCAGCTCCGCCGAAAGGACAGCCCCGGCCGGCGCCAGCAGCTTGTTATCCAGAGTGGTTACGCCCTGTTTCAGTATCAAATCGGGCATCGCTTGCCCTCCCAAGATAATATAGGAAGCTTAAAAATTTTTTTCAAGTGAAATTGCACACAGTAAAAACTGATTTTTTGCGGGATATGCGGTTTTATGCTTATCCGGTTTAATCACCTGATTGCTATTCTTGCCTGATCCCGCCCGGAACCTTTCTTGTTCCGTTTTCCGTGGATAAATTATGAGTAAACCGGATAAGCATATGATGGTTTTTTAATCCCCGAGCATCTCTTTCATCCTGGAAAAAAACGCGTTGGCCCTGGCTTTTTCCCTGTTTTCCTTTTCCTCCCCGGTTTCCGCGGGGTCGATATCCGCATCGCTTGCCTGCCTGATTACATCGCCCGGTATTTCACCGATGAACCTGGAAGGTGTATAGGGCTCGCTCTTGCCATACTTCATCCGGCGCATGGCGCAGGTGAGGTAAAGCACTTTCATCGCCCGCGTAATGCCTACGTAGAAAAGCCTTCTTTCCTCTTCTATCCCCTCGCCGGGGAGCCCGGATGAGGACTTCTTATGAGGCAGCATGTCTTCTTCCAGGCATGTTATAAATACAACCGGAAACTCCAGCCCCTTGGCCGAATGAAACGTGGTAAGCGTAACCCCGAAGGGTTTTTCCTCCTCCTTGTCATGCTTTTCCGCCTCGCCGTCCAGGGCGGTTTCTTCCAGAAAACCCTGAAGCGAGATTGCATCCCCTTCAGTTTCGTAAACGCCGGAGGCATAGCGCGAAAGGGATTCTATGAAATCGCCAACGTTTCCTATGCGCAACGCAGCCATTTCCGGTGTCTTGTACACGCCGCTTATATAATCGATTAGCCGGACCTCTTCAACCAGCGCCTTCAGGGTATTGCCCATTTCGGCGGCTTTTTTGAAAAGCTCCGTGTATTTTTCAATGAGCACGATGAAGTCCGCAGCCGCCCCCGCCGCCCTTGCGCTAAGCCCGGCCTCGCCGGCGCGCTTGAAAGCCTCAAACAGGCTTATTGCATGCTCTTTGGCAAACCCGGCCAGTTTTTCGGCCGCGCCCGCGCCTATCCCCCTTTTTGGAACGCTTGATGCGCGCAGAAGCGAGAGGCCGTCGCTGGGGTTTACCATTACCTTGAGGTAGGCCGCAAGGTCCTTTATCTCCTTGCGCTCAAAATAGCTTGTGCCGCCGACTACGGTATAAGGGGTCCGGTTGGCCCTGAACGCCTCCTCAAACGGTTTTGACAGCGTGTTTGCCCTGTATATGACGGCAACGTCCTGGTAGGGGATGTTTTTTTCCAGATGCAGTTCGGCTATCTTTTCGGCAATCCAGCGGGCCTCTTCCTCGCCGTCCAGCGCCCTGTAATATGAAACCTTCGGCCCGTCCCCCCTGTCTGTGCGGAGGGTTTTGTCCATCCGTTTTTTATTGTTCTTTATCACCCCGTTTGCGGCCTTCAGGATATTGCCCATGGAGCGGTAGTTCTGCTCCAGCCGCACCACTTTGGCGCCAGGGAAGTGCTTTTCGAAATCCAGGATGTTATGAAGGCTTGCGCCCCTCCAGCCATAGATGGACTGGTCGTCATCGCCAACCACACACACGTTTTTGAGGCTGCCCGCAAGCAGTTTTATTATCTCGAACTGCACTTTATTTGTGTCCTGGTATTCGTCCACCATCAGGTACTGGAAGCGCCGCCTGTATTGTTCCAGAGTATCGGGATATTGCCTGAAAAGCCGGACGGTGAGGGCCAGCAGGTCGTCAAAATCAACAACGTTAAGCGATCTCATCGTCTCCTGATACCTGGGCATAAGGAGCTCGGAAAATGCTTCCACATCAAAGTCCTTATCGTCGTCGCCGGGATTTCCGGAATGGGCGGCATTGGCCGCATCCGCTTCCCCGTTTTGGCTGGCAGGCGGGTTTGCCATACCGTTTTTCATCCTGCTGATCTTTTCCAGGATGGCCTCCGGCCTGAAGCTTTTGCCGTACACGCTTATATCGCTTAGCAGATGCCTGAGCAGCGAAACCTGTTCGCCGGTATCGTAGACGGTAAAATTTTTGGCGTAGCCAAGTGTTTCTATTTCTCTTCTTAAAATGTTCAGGCACAGGGAATGGAATGTTGAGATTACGGGCCGCCTTTGCCGTCCGCCGCCAAGCATGCCCTGAATGCGCTTTTGCATCTCGCCCGCGGCCTTGTTGGTGAAGGTAACGGCCACTATGGATTCCGGCGGGATGCCCTTGCTTACCATATGGGCGGTGCGCATGGTTATCACCCTTGTTTTACCGGAGCCCGCGCCCGCAAGCACCAGCAGGGGCCCTTCAATTGTTGTTACGGCCTCCCTCTGGGCAGGGTTAAGCCGGTTCAGTTCAGCTTGCATATGAGGCGCTCAGGATGATTCTCATTTCTAATTTTTGATGCGGCGAGACAGCCCGGTATATTACAATCGTTTGAAAGGATTTGGCAAATAGAGGCCAAGGTTTCCCACCAGTCTTCCGCGCCACCCAGCCCCATTTCTTTTTATATGTTCCAGCCGTTTCAGGATTATCTTTTGATTCCGGCCACTTACAACCCTTATTTATGTTCCGCGTGTTCCATCCGTTTCATCCGGCTTTGCTTCTGTTAAGTGCCTGCCTTGTCCCCCGGGCCGACGCACCGGCGCAGGCCTGTACCCAGCGGCTTTTGCCATTGCGCCGGGGCAAAAGCCCGGGTGGGGCGCCTCCTCACCAGCGCCATCATAACCCGGCCGGACATGATATTGTCAATATGACATATGTCATGAAGTTTGTGTCATGTTTTTTGAATGGGACGGAGCGCCTGCGATTTGATTCAACTGGCAGCCGGAAAGAAAGCAGCGCCGAGGCTTCCGCCGCTAATGGCCAATTTGGTATGGGCTGCTTGCGGACGATTGAGCGGTATTGTATGAGAATTTTCAGAAAAAATTAGGGGTGTTCCTAGCGCTCATGTATTTTCCTTAAAACCTCAGGAATCTGATATCAGGATTCCCGGTTAAGCCACCCGGGAATAACTGCAAACACACGCCAGCAAAGCCAACTGTTCTATCCTATTTCGCCCCTGCCTGTTTGAGAATTTGCGTAATTGCAGGCTTCCCGGACCTTGCCGCCCAGGCCAGCACGCTATGCCCGGTGCTGTCCACCGCGTTTACGTCCGCGCCCTTCTTTACAAGAAGGCGCACAATGTTTTCAAAACCGTCGGCGGCGGCCAGCATCAGCGGCGTAGTGCCGTCTTTTGCCTTGGCGTCAATGCCTGCGCCTTTTTCTATAAGGAGCTGCATAATGCCGGCATGGCGCATCAAGCCCGCGAAAAGAAGCGGCGTTAGGCCGGTATCCTTGTCCTGGGCGTTCACGTCCGCTCCTTTTTTTATGAGGAGGCGCGCCATATCCGTGGTGCCTGCCGTGGCCGCTTCCATGAGGGGTGTTATCCCGAAATTGTTCTTCGCGTTTACATCGGCGCCCTTGACGAGCATGTCATGTACGGCATTAATATCGCCCGCGTCGATAGCCTGATAAATGTTGTATGCAAAAGCGCTGTGCGCAGACACAAAAAAGAGGACACACGCGGCCGCAGCCGGTAATATGCGCTGAAGAAATCTGAATCCAATCTTTGCTGCCATACTGTTCATGTATTTTTTCTCCCCGGATTTTACCTGTTGCCGGAGCCATGCGCATACTTATGCCGCCTGCGCACGCAACTGAATATTTTTTTCATGTGTTTTTTTTCAGCAGCGGGTCCGGCATTCCGGCTTCAGAAAACCCCTTGGCGCGGTAATGGCAGCTGTCGCAACGGCCGCACGGGACAAGCCCGTTTTCGCCCCTGGCCGGGTCGTAACAGCTCCAGGTGTGTGAATAATCCACCCCAAGCGAAATGCCTTTTTTGATGATCTCCGCCTTGGTCATGCCTATAAGCGGAGCGTTTACCCTGAACCTTACCCTGCCTTCCACTGCCGCCTTCACCGCAAGGCTGGCCATATGCTCGAAGGCGTGGATGTATTCGGGACGGCAGTCCGGATAGCCGCTGTAATCGTTTATATTGGCCCCGATGAAAATGTCGCCTGTCTCAAGCACCTCGGCCCAGGCAAGCGCATATGAAAGAAACACCGTATTCCTGGCCGGCACGTATGTTACAGGTATGCCGCCGGTTGCGGGCGAGTCGCCTTTGGGCACTTCGGCCCCGGAGGTGAGCGCGGAACCGCCTACCTTGTCCAGCCCGATATCCAGAACCAGATGTTTTTGCGCGTTGACATCCCGCGCAGTAAGCGTGGCCGATTCCAGCTCCCTTTTATGCCTTTGCCCGTAATGCAGCGTGAGGGCGTAAATAGAAAACCCTTCCGCGGCAGCCATTGCCGCCGCGGTGGCGGAATCCAGCCCGCCGCTTAAAAGCACCACGCACCTTTTTTCAGCCATGTTTTATTTTAACTTTTCAGGGTGTTGAAAGGGCCTTAATTAATATTATCCGGCTTTCCGGGTTGTCCGTCCGGGCCGGTGCTGTAAAGGACGTAGCTGTTGGCGATTGCGCTGTAAACATATTGCCTGCCCCACGGGTCCACGGTATCGCCCACCTGGCCAAGCGCTGCGGGATATGCGCCATGCTCTATCTTGTATTGCTCTATCCGGAACCTGAGGCCATCAATGGCCTGGGACGCCTCCACGGTTCTGGACTTTTGGAAAGGCCACCCCAGCATGGAAATTACCAGCGATACCAAAAACAACACCGCTACCAGGGCCTCGAAAAATACGGAGGGCAGCCCCCCGCGTTTTTTTGCGGCTTGCGGCTGCGCGGCCTCCGTCTCTTTCAGCTTGTTTACAAACCCTTTTTCATGCAGGCTGAGAAGCGCCTTTGATACCTGGAAATTGTCCAGCCCGCTTAGCCCCGATATGGCGCTTACGTCATTTTCCCCGTCAACAAGGGCAAGCACGTCTTTTTCCTCCGATGAAAGCCCTTCGGCCTCGCCAGCCACCGCCGTTTTGATAAACAGGCTGTCCAGCGTGATCTTGCCTTCCATGACGGACCATTCGTCCAGTATCCGCAGCCCGTCCATAAGCACGTGCTGTGTGTCCAGGGAAATCGGTATGTCCTTGTCTATCGGAATACCCTGGGGCCTGAACTCGTACACGCCCTGGCGCCAGGTGAAAAGATAACTGACAGTTTCGGTGAACTGGTTTATCAGCGTGTCCTTAATGCCGTCCTTGGAGATAAGGCCCAGCTTCAAAAGGTTATTGCCCAGTTTACCGCCGGAAGTTTTTTGCTGGGCCAGGGCGGAGTCCAGCTGCTCCTGGGTAATCATGCCCTTCTTTATCATCAGGCGGCCTATCCTGGATTCTCCGCGCCTGGACGATTCGGCAAACACTATATTGCCTTCATAAAACAGCAGCTTTACCTTATCCATGCTGGAAGTTACCGTAAGGACGCCGGTCTTCCTCTGGTAGTAAATAAGCTGGAGGATGTCCGCCAGCCCGAATTCCCTGAGGTTGCCTTCTAAAGCCATCCCTTGCCCTGCCTCCTTCTGATCCCCGCGAAGGACACAAGATATAAAATCGCTGCCGTGCCCCATGCCGCGTAATCAAGCCAGCCATGGTCCATTAGCGAAAGCCCGGTGGTGAAGAGCGGATTTAAAACCAGCAGGCCAACGGCAAACAGGAAAACCCATAACATGAGCATGCCCTGAAGGACATTGCCTGCGTATATATATGCTATGCCGGGCGGCGCAAACGACAGCGCCCTTATGAGGCCGCCCCTTTTCAGCTGGTAGCCGTGTATTTTA
>JAKAKS010000028.1 GCA_021813405.1 Nitrospirota bacterium | reverse complement strand
CCGGATGATTTTCTGGGCCAGACGCGCCGCACAGTGCAGGGCGTGCCTGTATCTGAGGACCAGATACAAATGATAATTGCGGCCATTAAATCCGGACTTGAGCTTGCGCCAGCCGACGTTCTTCTTGAGCTGGCTTGTGGAAATGGATATTTGTCACGGCTTCTCTTTGGCTATTGCCAGGGGTATCTTGGCACTGATATATCCGAGTACCTGGTTTCGGTGGCAAAGAGAAATTTTGAGGCGCTGCCACATTATCAGTTTTTGATGAGCGGGGCAACGGAATATATTAACCTGGAGCCCCAGCCGCAGAGGTTTACAAAAGTGCTCTGTTATGCGGGCTTTCAATATTTTTCCGATGAGGAAGCACACGGAATACTTAAAGCCCTATTTGACAGATTCTGCAACGTCCAGACGATCTTTATCGGTAACATACCGGATAGGGACCGCGCGGCAAATTTTTACAAAACCGGGCTGCCCAGCGAGGAGGAGTTGTCGGACTCCAATACCGCAATAGGCATCTGGCGCAGCATGGCCGGAGTTGAGCGGCTTGCCGGCGGCGCTGGATGGCAGGTGCAGTTTTCATTCATGCCTGCTGAGTTTAACGGTTCACATTACCGGTATGATGCGTTGCTCAGGCGGTAGGCGCAGTTTGAGGATTTGTTGTGATTAAAAAAAAGAGCATTGAGGATCTGGCGATTTTTGGCGGAGAGTGCCTGTTTGCCGTACCCAAATCCACTTCGAACCTGTTGCAGCCAGATTTCGAAAAATTCATGGGCTACTCAAAACTTTTTTTTAACCAGCGTCGGTATTCCAATGGCCCGTGCGTGGAACTGCTTGAAAAGCGGCTGGCGGAATTTCATAAAACGCAATTCTGCATTACGTTTTGCAGTGGCTTCTGGGCAATAGCAAGCGCAATCTCCGCCGTTGCTATTGAAGGCAAAACGGAAATAATCATGCCGTCACTGACTTACCGGCGCATGGCCGACATCGCTGCCTGGTTAAATCTGAAGCCGCATTTTTGTGAAGTGGAACCGCAAACGCTGGCCATGAGCGCCGCCACCGTGGAACCCTGCATAAACGAAAACACGGCATTGGTACTGGGCGCCCATCCTATTGTGAACTGCTGTGATATCAAAGGGCTTGAGACGCTTGCAAAACAGAGAAATATTCCGCTTGTTTTCGATTCGGTGGAATCGGTATATGAATCCATCCCCGAGGGAAGGGTGGGTGGGTTTGGCCTTGCAGAGGCTTTTTCAATGCATGCATGCAAACTGCTCAACGGTTTTGGGGGCGGTTATGTCACCACCAATGATCCGGCCCTGGCAACGCAACTGGCGCAAGCCAGGGAATTTGGTTTTTCCGGGGAGGAAAATATTGTTACGCCTGAAGGCCTCAACGCCAAGCTCAATGATATGCACGCGGCCCTTGCCCTGGCCAGCCTTGACGGGGTAGAAGAGCAGGTTGCGCGCAACCGTGAGCGCTATTATGCTTACAAGCAGCTGCTTGACGGCATTGGTGGAATAAGGCTGGTGGAGTTTGATGAGCGCTACCGGGTAGGATATAAAAATATCGTAGTGGAACTCCTTGATGAGTGGCCCTTGTCACGCATAGACACGATAAGTGTCCTGAATGCTGAAAAAATCCTTGCCCGCGTTTATTACTCGCCCCCGTTGCACAAAAAACCCATGGGGTTTGGCTATGTGCCCGCGGACCTGCCGGTAACGGACAGGCTTTCCGAAAGGTACGTGAACCTTCCTTGTGGCCACCTTGTAAGTCCCGTGGATATAGAAAAAATTGTGGAGATGCTTGCGTTTATTTCAGAAAACGCGGCGCGGATAAGCAAGCGGTTGCATACAGTGTGCGAAATTAAATGAATATAACCGGCTTTGCGCTTTTTGGCGCTAAACCTGCCTTTGAGCAGCCGGTTCCTTTTGGGCAGCTTTATTTCCCGACCTGGGATCGCTATGAAGCGGCGATGCGCGGGATTTTTGACCGCCAGTATTATAACAATAACGGCCCTCTTCATCAGCAGCTCGATGAAAAACTCCGTGATTTTTTCGTGGTTAATCACGTCATTTGCGTGCATAATGCAACCCTTGGCCTGATGATGCTGGCCGACGCCATGGGGCTTTCAGGCAAAGTTATCATGCCGGCGTTTACCTTCGCCGCTTCTGCCCAGTCGCTAACATGGGCAGGGCTGGAACCGGTATTTTGTGACGTTGATCCTATCACCCATCATATAGATCCGGACCGAGTGAAAGCGCTGATTGGCAATGGCGTAAGCGCGATAATGGGCGTTAATCTGTTGGGAGGGGCTTGCGATCAAGGCGCGCTTGCCGCTGTGGCAGAGGCAAATGGCATCCAGGTGTATTTTGATTCCGCACATGCGTTTGGCTGCGAGGCTGGCGGTGTTAAAATTGGTAATTTTGGAAGGGCGGAGGTCTTTTCCTTCCATTCGGATAATATCATTAACGCCGCCGAAGGCGGATGCATCTGCACCAGCGACGATGAACTTGCGGCCCGTCTACGGAGCATCAGGCCCAGCTACGGGCCTGATATACCCGTCAATATTTTAAGGGTGGCAAACGCAAGGATGTCTGAGGCGCAGGCGGCTGCCGCGCTTATGGGGCTTGAGGATTTTCAGGCTAACAGGGCAAACAACGAAAAACTATTTCATCTGTATGAAAAATTTCTGGTAGAAATTCCCGGATTACGCCTGGTGAGGCCAGGCGGGGTCAGCCTTTCGAATTACCAGCATCTTGTATGCGTGGTGGACGAGGCTGAATTCGGGATGGGCAGGGATTTGCTTATAAAGCTGCTAAGAGCGGAAAACATATTGGCAAAAAGGCTGTTCTATCCGGGCCTGCATCGCAGCATCCCATACGTCAATGCGCTGCCGCAATATGGTGAAACCTTGCCTAATACTGACAGGCTCTGCGCCAGAAGCGTCCAGTTCCCAATAGGCGCGCTTGTTTCAGCACCAGATGTAGAGCGGATTTGCGGCATCCTACTTATGGCGCATCAGAATGCCGGAGAAATCTTGGCCAGGCATGCAAAATAAAAAATTATCGATGGGCATAATGCAGCCCTATTTCTTTCCTTATCTGGGGCATTTCTCCCTGATTGCGGCAGTAGATGAATGGATTGTATTCGATATTACGCAGTACACGCCAAAAACCTGGATGAACCGCAACCGCATACTCCATCCAAAGGCGGGATGGCAGTACATAACGGTGCCCCTGGTAAACTCGTCCCAGTCGATCAAAACCCATGAGGCAAGGATATTGAATATCGCTGAGGCAAAAGCAAATATTACCGGCAAGCTGGGCCATTATAAAAAGAAGGCCCCATATTTCAATGCGGTAATCGCCCTGGTGGAAGAGGTATTTGGCTCATCTACAGACGATTCGCTTGTCTATCTGGACGTAAAGGGGCTTGCCGCCGTATGCCGGTATCTGGAGATACCGTTTAATTACAGGATTTGTTCCGATTTGAAGCTGCCGCTTCCTGACAAAATGGGCCCCGGCCAGTGGGCGCTGGAGATATGCCATCAATTGGGGGCCGCCGTTTACGTGAATCCGGCCAGCGGACAGGACTTATTTGACCCTGCTGAATTTGCGCGCCTCGGCGTAGCGTTGCATTTTGCGCAGCCAAAGGAATTTATTTACAATACAGCGTCGTATCAATATGAGCCCAACCTGTCCATTCTAGACGTGCTTATGTGGAATTCCCCAGCCGCAGTAGCCCACGCTGTACGCAACTGCCTTGAAATAAAGGCCGCCAGGTGACCTCCCGTTGGAAGTTTCCCTTACAGATGCCGAATCTGTAAAATATTAGAAACACCCATGTCTTTAAAGAAAAATACCATCGCCAATTACGTAGGCCAGGGGTACACCGCCCTGATTGTCATTATCATGATGCCGCTTTATTTGCGGTATCTGGGAGCGGAAGCCTATGGCCTGGTTGGTTTTTTCATTGTCATGCAGGCGTGGTTAGGGTTGCTGGATATGGGATTGTCGCCTACCCTTTCCAGGCAGATCGCCCATGCGCGTGGCCTGCAAGGGGACGGGCAGATGGATATTCGCGTCCTGCTGAGGACCATTGAGTGGATATTCCTGGTAACGGGCGCTGCCGTTGCTGCTGCTGTTTGGCTGGGAAGCCCCTGGATAGCGGCGCACTGGCTGAAGGTAAAAACCCTGCCGATCTCCGAGGTGGTCTATTGTATCAGGCTGATGGGGATAATGATGTGGCTGCGCTGGTTCGCTTCGCTATACAGAGGCGGCATCCAGGGGATGGAACAGATGGTGTGGTTTAGCGGAGCCAATATCGTAATTGCCACACTGCGCTACGTTGGTTTATATGTACTGCTGCGCTGGATAACCCAGTCCCCTGCTTATTTCTTCGACTATGAGCTGGCCATCAGCGTAGTTGGATTATGCGTGGTTGCGTTCAAATTCTACCGTTGCCTGCCTCCGGACCGGGTAGCAGCCCGATTTTCTCCGGCTGTATTTAAACGGGTGTTGCCATTTACCGGAGGCATGGCATATGCGTCCGCTGTGTGGGTGCTGTATACCCAGATCGACAAACTGATTTTATCAAAGGCATTAAGTCTTAAAGAATTTGGTTATTTTACACTGGTAACAGTGGTGAGCAATGGACTTATTAGCCTTACAGGACCAGTCAGCCAGGCCATTATGCCAAGGATGACGATGCTTTTATCCCAGGGTGATAAAGAAGCCATGGTCTCTGTTTACAATAAAGCTACCCAATTTACGGCCGCGATCGTTTTTTCGCTGGCAGGGACGCTGACGATATTTGCCAGACAATCATTGTTCGCGTGGACAGGCAGCAAGGAGGCCTCGGCATGGGCCGGGCCGGTGCTGTCCTGGTATATAATGGGCACGGGCATTCTGGCGGTGGCCTCTTTCCCGTATTATTTGCAGTACGCCTACGGCAAATTGAAATTGCATGTTCTTAATAACACGGTGAACGTGCTGGTGCAGGGGCCCGTCCTTGCATACGCCGCTTTTAAATACGGGGCGATGGGTGTGGCCATAAGCTGGTTTGTAATGCGCGCATTGTGGTTTTCCGTTTTCCCGTACATTGTCCATCGTAAGTTTGCGCCAGGCATCCACGGCAATTGGCTTAAGACCGATATATTCCCCTCATTGGCCGCCAGCCTGATTGTACTGGGTATAATAAACGGAATAATGCGGAATATAGTTCCTCAGGGGCGGCTTGAATTGCTTATTGTTCTGCCGTTGACAGTTATTGCCGCCTTCGCGGCCAGCGTGCTGGCTTCGCCTGACTTGCGGCGTATTGCCCTGGTGGTCTTAAGGCCCGCCAAGGCCAGGGTTTTATGAAAGAAAACGAGATTGCAGATCTGAAATGCGCCAGCAGTCCAGCGCCCAAGGTAAGCGTTACTGTGCTGACCTTTAATCACGGGCAATGGCTTGCCGAATGCCTGGAATCCATAGTTACACAGGAAACAAATTTCCCTTTTGAAATTATAGTTGGGGATGACGCATCTACTGACGGAGTCACTCCGCAGATATTGCGCGATTACTCAAACCGCTATCCGCACCTTATAATCCCTGTTTTACGTGAAAAAAATATAAACGGAACGCAAAACTACCTTGATGTGATGAGAAGGGCGCGGGGCGAGTATATCGCCTTTATAGATGGGGATGACATGATGCTGCCAGGCAAGCTGCAAAAGCAGGCGGACTTTCTGGACAGAAACACGGATTGCACCATAGTTGCGCACAACGTAAGGAAGATCCAGGGCGGCACAGGGAAGGTGATCTCGGAATCTTTTGTGAATTTCACAGTCCCTGAAAAGGCCGATATCAATTACCTGTGCCAAAAAGGTTCCTATTTTGCCCATTGCAGCAAGATGTACCGCCGCAGCGCGATAATCAGCCGTTACAGAGAGAGGCGCACCATCGACCTCTTCTATCATATCGAGCAGGCGTCCAAAGGCAATATCGGATATATAAATGAAACACTTGGGGTATACCGGCGCAGCCCTCTGACGGCATCGGACCCCAGGGGGGCGTTCGGCAGAATCCTTGAACAGGCCAATGAAGATGCATACAGACGCGCCGAGGAACTGGGTGTTGATCCGGAGATAATCAAGCATCTTGAGGTCAACTGGAAATGCGACAGGGCTCTGCAATTCTTGCGTTGCGGAGATGTTGAAACTTTCAGGCAAATGATCGGGGTTATTTCAGTTAATAAACGGTATGCATCTTTCAGAAACAAGGTTGTCATCCGGTTAAGAGCATTCCCCTTCGTGGCTAAGGCAATTTTAAGTGTGAGGGACATACTTGTCATGGCATATCCGGAATTGAAGGCCAGTGTACGGAATAGCCTCCGTAAAATGAAAACCACCCGGCCCAATCCCGGCCCGGACGGCGATTAAAAGGCGCGCCGGTTTCTTGACTGACGGCTTTCCCCGTCTTTATAATCATAAGCCTGAATGAAAAATCGAATTGCCGCGGCGCTTGACCTTATTAGAATGAGATTATACGGCCTCTCATCGGTGCCGTCCATGCCCAGTGTCGTCCATGTGGACCCGGTTGATTTTTGCGTCCTTAAATGCCCTATCTGCCCGACCGGCTCAGGGACAAATAAATACAAACAGTCGGTTATGCCCCTGGAGCTGTTCAGGAAGGTGCTCGATGACATGCCGTTGCTTGCCGAAGTCCACCTTTATAACTGGGGAGAGCCCTTTCTTAATCCCCGGATTATTGAAATGATCAGGATGGCCAAGCAGAGGCGGATAAAAACAGTGATCCATTCCAACCTGAATATAAGGAAAGATGAGGCTTTTTGGCGCGGTATAGTTGAAGCGGGCCTTGATGAGCTCTGCGCATCCCTGGACGGCGCGACACAGGCCTCTTATCAGGTTTACAGAATAGGTGGGGACCTGGAGCTTGCCCTTGGTAATATACGGGCGATTAATGAAGCCAAAAAAGCCCTTGGCAGCAAGACTCCCGCACTTACATGGAAGTTCATAGTCCACCGGCATAATGAGCACGAAATAGAAAAAGCAAGGGCTATGAGTAAGATGCTAGGGATGGATTTTACAACTTCAACTATGGGTGTTGGAGACCTTAATCCTCATGAGGAGCCGGAGGACCTGGAGGCAAGGAAAGCCTTCTGGCTTCCGGCTGGTAAGCAGTTTATTGACAAGAGATACAGGAAAGACCGGACCCTGAGCACTCATTGCACTTATCTTTGGCGCAGGCCAGCCGTTTCCCCGTCGGGCAAGGTCTACCCGTGCTGCCTGGTAAAGGATGAAAGTTTTGCGTTCGGGGACATGTCGGAAGAGTCCTTTCAGTCAATCTGGCACAATGACAAATATCGGTACTCGAGGAGCCTTTTTGGCGCCAGGAAATATGGAGGACCAGCGGTCCCAACCATCTGCGCCTCCTGCCGTCTTTATAAAAAAAAGAGGTAAAGTTTGTTTTCTTTTGCTGTCCTTGAACAACGTACCTTTCTGTGATAGCCTTTTTATAGCCTAAGTAGTTTAGATTTTTCTATTTTTCCGCAAAGCTTAAATTCCATTTCGCGGCCGAGCCGGGTTTATTTGCTGATATCGCACATGTGAATTTTCAGCGGCTCCGGTTAAGCTGCCGCTTTTCAAAAGCTTTAAAATGCGCACTGGCCGGCTTTTGCAAGCCGGCCAGTCAAAAAAGGTTTTCCCCGGCGGTCGTGAATTATGGGCTTGGATATCATAGAATCAACTGAAATTGTATCTGTGCTGCCTGGGCTGCTTACGCCCAAGGTAAGCGTTACTGTGCTGACCTTTAATCACGGGCAATGGCTTGCCGAATGCCTGGAATCCATAGTTACACAGGAAACAAATTTCCCGTTTGAAATTATAGTGGGGGACGACGCATCTACTGACGGAGTTACACAGCAGATATTGCGCGATTATGCAAACCGCTATCCGCACCTGATAATCCCTGTTTTACGTGAAAAAAACATAAATGGAACGCAAAACTACCTTGATGTGATGAGAAGGGCAAAGGGCAAGTATATAGCCTATCTTGACGGCGATGACATGATGCTGCCCGGGAAGCTGCAAAAGCAGGCGGAGTTTCTGGACAGAAACACGGATTGCACCATAGTTGCCCATAACGTCAGAAAGATCGAGGGTGGCACAGGGAAGGTGATCTCGGAATCTTTTGTGAATTTCACAGTCCCTGAAAAGGCCGGCATTGACTATCTTTGCATGAAAGGTTGCTATTTTTCCCATTGCAGCAAGATGTACCGCCGCAGCGCGATAATCAGCCGTTATAGGGACAGGCGCACGGTAGATTTCTTCTACCATCTTGAGCAGGCGTCCAAGGGCGATATTGGATACATAAACGAAACGCTGGGAATTTGGCGGAAGAGCCCGATGACCGCCTCGGACCCGCTTTGGCCGCAGGCCCACATAATTGACCAGGCGTATTTTGACGCGTACCGTCGTGCGGAGGAACTTGGTGTGAAGCCGGGGATTATCAAGCGCTCCGAAATCAGCTGGAAATGCAAACGGGGATTGCATTACTTATTGCGGGGGGATGTTGCGAAGTTCCGGAAAATGGTGGAAGTGAACCCCAAATACAAAAGATACGCCACATTAACAAGCCGGGTTGTTATCAACCTGAAGGCATTCCCTTTCCTGTTGACCATGCTTATAAGGCTTCGGGAAAAACTGACAGCCTGGCGAAAGGCCCATAAATGATTTTTTACCATTCAAGCTTGACAAGCATCTTTCCTATGATAGCCTTTTACAAACAGCTCTTTAGACTAAAGCTGTTACAGTCCGGCCTTTCTGTTTCATTAGCAGGCAAAGCCAAATCTCCTTTGAAAGCAGCGTGATACCCAATGCAAACGCGAAGGTTGCACGTCCACAGACCGGTTGTTTTGCTTTTCCTTGCGGCCCTTGCCTTAAGGCTGTTATGCGCCGTGGTTGTTAGAGGCGTGATAATACCCAGGGGCATCTTCCCGGCCTATTATTTCGGTGATACAAAGGAATATCAAAATGGCGCCTTTGAACTGTTGAGAAACGGAATTTTTTCTCCTGTGCACGGATACAGCGGAGGCCACGTCTGGTACATGCGGATCGCCGCATTTTTTTATTCAATATTCGGCCCCCATACGCTGGTAATGATGGCCGTGAACGCCTCTTTAAGCGCAGCGGTAATTTTTCTTATATACAAAATGGGCCTCTTCCTCTTTAACAACAAGATTGCGCTTAGCGCATGCGCTGTATACGCCGTATATCCGTCCCTGATTTTTTTCAGTTCCCTGAATTTAAGGGACCCGTGGATAGCTTTTTTCAGCCTGCTTGCATGCACCAGCGTTCTGGCAATAATGAATGATGAGAGCCGTCTTTTATGGATTCCGGTTTTTTTCTTTTCGCTTTTAACGGCTTCTCTTCTGAGGCCTCAGACAGCCTTGTTCTTTCTGGTGTCCATTGTGCTTTTGTCAGTTTGGCTACTGGCGGTTAAAAACTTTGGGCAGGCTGTAAATAGCGCCACACTTATAATTTCCTGCTGGGTCATTTACAAATTGACAACACTGCCTTTCATTTCAGTGCCGGATATTTATGCTGCCACGCCCGCAAAGCCTGTTGCCGTGCCCGTGCCAGCGCCTGCTCATTATAAATTCCTGGCCAGGGTGATGGAATTCCGGTATGGCTTCCTCTACGCAAATGAGCATACTGGGATACCTCCCGCTACGCTGCTGTACCCCGGATGGCGCTTCCACTCCATAACCGGGCTGGCGCTTATGGAGATAAAACTGGTGCTCTCCGTGCTCTTTCTGCCCCTGCCATTTATTTATCCTGACGGCGGGCGGATAGCCCGTGTTTTCCAGGGGATTGAAAACACGGTTTTCATTGCCGCCTTCATACTTTTTGCCCTGGGGTTGTATGCCGCTTTTAAGGCGGGCAAAAACAGGGCCCCGCATCTTTTCACTTTCATATACCTGGCCGTATTCATAGGCATATTCAGTTTCTTCTGTCCGGACCTGGGCAGCGCCACCAGGTACAAACTGCAATATATCCCGCTTATGCTTCCCTTCATGGCCATGGGATGGGATATAATATCCGGTAAGCCAAGAAAGCGCGCCACAAGATGAAAGCGCCGCGGCATTCACCTGTTGGGAAAAATAAAAGTATTCCATATAGTAGAGGCCTTTGGTGGCGGGGTATTCAGCTCCGTGTCCCAGCTCTGCAGCCATCTGGACAAAGATAAATTCGAGCTTCACGTATTTTATTCCACTAGGCCGGAGACACCGGTCAATTTCAGGGATTTCTTCTCTCCGGATGTTAAACTTGTGCATCTGCCCATGACCAGGGCCGTCTCACCCGCCGCCGACATGAATGCTTTTATAAGCATCATGAAAATATTAAAAAAACAAAAACCCGATATAGTGCACCTGCATTCGTCAAAGGCCGGTTTTTTAGGGAGGCTGGCTTGCACGCTGACGGGAACCAGGAATGTCTTTTATTCACCACGCGGTTTTTCCTTCCTGATGAAGGATTCGCCTGCCCTGAAAAGGAAAATCTATTATGCGCTTGAGAAATTCGCGGCCAAACTGGGCGGCACGACGGTAGCGGTGTCTTCGGATGAACTGGCATACGCAAGGCGGCTGGCCGGAAGCGCGGCGCTGATCCCAAACGGGGTGGACCTGGAAATAGTGCGCGGCGAAGGATATCAATTTTCTGCTAACGGGCGGGTTTATGCCGGCATATCCGGACGGATCACTTATGCCAGGGCCCCGGCGCTTTTTCGCAACATCGCCAAATCCCTGAAAGACAGGGCCAATTTCATATGGATAGGCGATGGGGAGATGAAGGACGCGCTTGAGCTTCCGGATAGCCGGATAACAGTCACCGGCTGGAAAAGCAGGCAGGAGGGGCTGAAGCTGCTTTCCGGGCTGGATATTTATATGCAGACCTCCTTGTGGGAAGGAATGCCCATAGCGGTGCTTGAAGCAATGGCGCTTGGCAAGCCGGTTATAGCAACCGATATCATCGGCAACAGGGACCTGGTGGTCCACGGGGAGACTGGATTTCTTGCTAAAGACGAGGCGGATTTTATCCATTATCTTGATATCCTTATAGGCGACGCGGCATTAAGAAGCGCGATGGGCAAAAAAGGCAAAGCCTTGATACATGAAAAGCACGACATGAAGAAAACAGCCGCGCGTTACGGTGATTTATACCTGTCCGCCATGAGCAAGGCGGGGAGGTAATCGGCAAATTTTTTCCAGGCCTTGCCTGCTTTGCTTTTTTCTATCGAGAATCATCTCCGGTGTCCCAGCCGGCCTCTCGGGGGCCGCACAAGCCGCCAGCCTTGAACGGGGATTTGTCCCATATCTCTTTCTGGAGACGTCTTAGCTCCTTCCGCATGGTTATTATCTGCTCCGGCTTGGTGGCGGGGTTTCTAAGGGCCTCGTAATAACTGAACCTCTTTTGAACAAGCTCCAGCCTCAGTTTTTTAGTGCTGTCCAGAAATTGTTTTATCTCCGGGTCCTGCATTATATCCTTTGCCATCGTTGAGCCAAATGGTGAAATCGCCGGGCCGGCGGCAACGCCTATTGCGGACATTACTTCCATCCGCCTGTCCATCATCTTCATGCCGCCCATTCCCATCATGCCGCCCATGCTGCCTGCTCCCATCATGCCCATGCCGCCCGGCATATTCATGCAGCCCGCAGCTCCACCTGGCACCTTTGTGCATCCGCACACGCCGCAATTCATCATGCCTTCAGGCGTATTCATGCAGCCGTAGCCGGAGTTGTCCTGCATTTGCGCGGCCATGGCCAATCCGGCGGCAAACAGCCCGGAGAGGATGATGGTAAAAAACAAGGCCGCATAGATTTCCTTTTTTTTCATTTAAAAGCCCTCCTTTGAAAAACATGGATTACATGGTGCCCGTTCCTGAAAAGATTATATCACCGGTTTTACCGGCGGAAAAAAACGAAATCAGGCCCCTGGCCTTCGGTGGAAGGACTGCCTTTTTTTTATATGTTCCAGCCTTTTTGGGATTTTCTTTTGTTTTCAGCAAATTGCGCCGAAATTTATGTTCCGTCTGTTCAATCTCTTTGCCCCCCGGTCCATTACTAAGCGGCTGATTTTAAATTTATGCCTTTTCAAAGAGCATAGAGGGCAGGGCCCTCGTACAAGGTATCATAATGCTTCCTGCCATGACATTGTCAATATGACATGTGTCATGAAATTTATGTCATGTTTTTTGGGGGTACGAGGCAGCGGTGTCTGATTCATATGATAACCAATCCCTTCCACGGCTTCAAGCAGGTTTTAATTACCCCTTCCAGTCCTTATGAAAAAAGCCTTTTTTAAGGTAGCAAGTTACCCCCTGAAGCATGCCTTGAAAACAATGGCAAAAACGTGCTTAGTACAAGCAGAATTTAAATTTTGCAGGCTGGGCTGAGGGCAGCGAAGCCCAGCAATTCAATAGGGGTATTGATGATTTTTCCGGGCACATGGCGTATATTCATTTAAAACCCGTAACAAGGCATGATGGGCTATGTTGCGCTCAGCCCAGCCTACATTACTGAGTGTTATTCAGGCATAGCATGGCACGGCAGGCCTCCCCCGCAGCGGTAGATGCTGTTAATTAAACGCTTACCGATGATACTGAGTTCCATGAACAGTGATTTACTTGCCAGTTCTGGTCAGATATCTTATCATTGTATAGTCTATGCCGGGTAAAATAATCTCTCTCAATATCAGCGAGAAAAAAGGCGTTAGAAAGAGGCCAGTGAATGAGGTCATTCTAAAGAGCGGCTACGGCATAGAAGGAGACGCCCATGCCTCCTCTGAGTGGCACAGGCAGGTTAGTTTACTTGCCATGGAAAGCATAAAAAAGATGCAGGACAAAGGGCTTGATGTGAAGCCCGGAGATTTTGCCGAAAATATTACAACTGAAGGGATTGACCTTATGAACCTACCAGTTGGGACGCTGCTTGCAATAGGAGAAGATGTCAGTGCCGAAGTGAGCCAGATTGGAAAAGAGTGCCACACAAGATGCGCGATTTACTATCAGGCCGGCGACTGCGTGATGCCAAAGGAGGGTATATTCGTAAAGGTATTGAGTGGCGGGATATTAAAAAAAGGGGATAGAATAAAGGTTATCCCATAAGGAATGTCTTTATTTTTTGAAAGAGTATTCTGGGCACAAATGTAGAAAAGGTGATTATTTGAACTGGAAGTATAAAAGGGCTTTTTTAATCCCCTTTGTCATTTTTTTTGTCCTCTGTTTGGCTCCGGCAAAAGTGTATCCTGCACAACACGAAATCAATCGGCATCCCCTAAAAATTGGCGTGGCCTCCATGATTACACCGCTTGATTCGGTCAGATATTATCAGAATATTGCCGATTACATTGGGAAAAAGCTTGGTATGGCAGTCCAGCTGGTTTACCGTCTGGATTATGCCGATATGGACCATCTCCTGGGGAAAAAAGAAGTAGATGTGGCGTTTATTTGTTCCGGTCCGTACGTTCATGATCATGATAAATCCGGCGTTGAGCTTCTGGCTGCACCGGTTGTGAACGGCAAATTGACTTATAACTCATATATCATTGTCAATAAAAACAGCCAGATAAAATCTTTTGCGGACCTGAAGGGGAAAACCTTCGCATTTACTGACCCCCGGTCAAATTCAGGCAGGCTTTATGTAGCCTATAAACTCTCAAGAATGCATTACACGCCAAGGACTTTTTTTGGCAAATATATTTATAGTTACAGCCATGACAAATCAATCGCCATGGTAGCCAAGGGGCAGATTGACGGGGCTTGTGTAGACGGTCTTGTTTACAATTATTTAATAAAAAGCCATTCTCCATATGCTGCATTTACAAGAGTCATTGAGGAATCTCCGCCATTTGGGACACCGCCTGTAGTTATCAACGCCGATATTGATAAGGGCCTTAAGAAAAAAATAAAGGCCATACTTCTGGGTATGGACAAGGACCCCAAAGGTAAAGCTATTCTCAATGCGATGATGATTGATAAGTTCAGCGTAGTTGCAGATGCCGATTACAATTCCGTGCGCAGGATGGAGCGGCAGGTCAATGCGGGGATTGGGGTTTCAAGAGAAAAAGGGATCATATATTTTGGCGTTGTCCCAAGAGACAACCCGAGGATCGAGTATGAAAAATATCAGCCCCTTCTTGATTACCTTTCGGAGGCAACACACTACAAATTTGAACTGGTCTTAAGAAGATCCTACGAAGATACGGTTGCCGACATAGGAAACGGCACAATCGATTTTGCTTTTCTGGGGCCGCTTACATATCTGGAGGCGCATAAAAAATATGGCGCACTCTGCATCCTGAGGCCTGGTGGAGCATATTACAAGAGCGTGATAATAGCCAGAAATGACGGGCCTGTTCGCGGCATGCCGGATATTAAGGGCAGGTCTTTTGCCTTTGGCGCGGCAGAATCTGCTGCGGGCGACATGGTCCCGCATTATCTGCTGGCGGAATCCGGGATACATTCCGAAGATCTCAGATCTTATGCGAATTTTGATTATGACGAATCCGTTGCAAAGGCCGTGCTCAGTGGTGAATATGATGCGGGGGCTGTCAGGGACACGTCCGCCAGGAAATTTAACCGCCTTGGCCTGAAAATAATTGCGGAATCAGGTCCGATACCGGCAGGGCCTATTGTCATAGGGCCGAAGGTGCCGGTGAGGATTGTGGAAATGGTAAAAAAAGCCCTGAAGCTGTTAAAACCCGGTACAAAAAGCGGAGAGGTACTGAAGAACATGGGGTTGCAGCATGGTTTTGTGAAGGCCAAAGAGAGTAATTACACGGGAATATGCAAAAAAACATGCAAATCCTGTGTATTGAAATCCCATCCGAAGATGAAGCTATGACGATGGCGGCATTCCTTTCACGGCTGGGAATGAAAACCAAGTTCTTCATTATTACGACCTGCGCTATTATCGCGGCCATGAGCATAGCGGGATATCTAACGGTCGAAAGGGAAAAAGACGTGCTGTATGCGGCGGCTGAAAAACAGGGGCGTCTGCTCGGGGAAACACTCTCCATCCCGATAATTAACGACCGGATATATGAGAGGCTCGGACTCGTTGAAGAAGGAGGGCTTCTAGATGACTACATACAGGAGATGTTCAAGAGAAAGGACCTGTCGCTTCTTTATATCGCGGTCCTGGACGATCATGGCAAGGTGATATCCGATAATGACATCAGAGAATACGGGAAGGTATACGCCGACCCCATGACCAAAAAGGCCCTTGCCGAGGGCCATACCATCGTGCAGCATTTCTCGGCCGGAGGCCATGACGCCATCGACATCGGTGTGCCGCTTTCAATAGGGATGAAAAGATGGGGTACCCTTAAACTGGGGATATCTCTTGAAAAAGCGGAGCACGAAATACTTGCTACAATCAGGAAGATCGTGCTCATGACTGTGATATTCCTCATTGGCGGGTTCGCAATTATCATGCTTTTGAGCCGACGGTTTATCAGCCCCATTATTCACCTGTCGAATACTATGGAAAAGGCCAGGGGTGATTATCTCGATCTTAAAGTTGAGGTGAAGGGGCATGACGAGCTTGCCGTTTTGGGCAAGAGATTCAACAGCATGATCGCAAGGATCAGGCAGGCCAACGAGGAACTGAAGAAAACACATGAAAAGCTGGTCCAGTCGGAAAAGCTTGCCTCGGTTGGCATTCTTGCCTCCGGGGTTGCCCATGAAATAAACAACCCGCTTGGCGGGATATTCAACTTTGTCCAGATGCTCAGGGAGAACGGAGGCGACCCCGAACTCCGGCAAAAGTACCTTGATCTGGTAAATGAGGGCATGGGGCGTATAGAAAGCACAGTGAGCAAGCTTTTGTGGATGTCTAGAAAAGAAGAGCACAAGCCAGTTGTTATCAATATCAGGAGCGCCGTTGCCAATGCATACTCTTTTCTTGAATACAAGATGAAAAAGGGCAGGATCGCCTTCAAAAACGAAGTGCCGGAGGACTTGAGCTTCACGTTTGATGTTCACGATTTACAGCAAATATTTCTGAACCTTTTTATCAATTCGATCCAGGCAATGAAGGACGGCGGCGTCCTTGAGATTAACGGCAAGATCAAAGACACGCAGCTGTTAATCGAGGTCATAGATAATGGTTGCGGCATCCAGGCGGAGCATATAGGGAAGTTATTCGACCCGTTTTTTACCACAAAACCCGCCGGAGAAGGGACAGGGCTGGGGCTATGGTTGACGTATGAAATAATCAGGCACTACAATGGCGAGATAGCCGTGGAAAGCGAACAGCAAAAAGGCAGCAGGTTTATTCTGAAGTTTCCGGTGGAGGCCGTCTCATGAAAGAAACAGTCCTGATGATAGAAGACGACAAACTCATGCGAATAAGCCTTGAAGATGCTTTGTCGAGGGCAGGCTACGGCGTAACGGCCTTTGAGACAGGGGCTGAGGCTGTCAATGCCCTTAGACAAAGCCGTTATGATGTCGCCGTTACTGATTTCAGGCTGCCCGACATGGACGGTTTCGATATTGTGAGGGAAATAACTGCCGCAAAGGATATTCCGGTGATCGTAATGACGGCCTACGGGACGATAAAGGACGCCGTTGAAGCCATGAGGCTTGGGGCGTTTGACTATATAACAAAACCGTTCTCCCTTGACGAGTTCTTCCTGCTGATCAAGCGGGCGCTGGAAATGAAAAAGCTCAAGGAAGAAAACATCAGGCTCAGGAAGGACCTGGCCAGGTGCAGCCGCCCGCCTGACATTATTGGCGAGGGGCCAGGAATGCAGAGTGTCTATTCACTTATTGAACGGGTCTCCGCATCGGATTCAACTGTTTTGATCCAGGGAGAAAGCGGTACCGGCAAGGAGCTTGTGGCCACTGCCATCCACTTCAAGAGCAAGCGCAGGGGAAGACCTCTCATCAAGGTAAATTGCGCCGCCCTGCCCGAAGGGCTTATCGAGAGCGAATTGTTCGGATATGAAAAAGGGGCGTTTACCGGCGCATTAAAGAGAAAACCGGGCAGGTTTGAACTTGCGGACGGCGGCACCATCTTTCTTGACGAAATCGGCGATCTTCCTCTGTTTACCCAGGCAAAAATATTAAGGGCCATACAGGAGAGGCAATTCGAAAGGGTCGGGGGAGCTGCCACACTGTCAACAGACGTGCGGATCATCGCCGCAACGAATAAAAACCTTGAACAGGAGGTGAAGACCGGCCGTTTCAGGGAAGACCTGTTTTACAGGCTGAATGTAGTACCCATAGTTCTTCCGCCTCTCCGGGACAGGCGCGAGGACATTCCCGCCCTCATAGAATTCTTTACGGCAAAGTACAGGAGTAAACTTTCGAAAGATATCAGGTTCTCAAAGGAGGCTTTCGACGCACTGCTGGCCTATGATTACTCGGGCAATGTCCGGGAGCTTGAAAATATTGTTGAAAGATGCGCTATCCTGGCGCCCGGCGTTATCCAAAGGAATGATCTCCCTTTGCCCGTAGCTGGCCATAGTCAAACTCCGGGCACCGCACTTCTTAGCGATGTTGCAGCCTCCGCCGAGAAGAACCACATCCTTAAAGTGCTGGACATAACCCAGGGCAATAAGACCCGGGCCGCTGAAATGCTTGGCATAAGCAGGAAAACCCTTTGGGAAAAACTGAATTCTTATAAAATCGAATAGCGTTACCTAATCGTAACAATACAGGATTTTTTCCAAAGTAACATATTTTTTGTTTTAAATTAAGTGGTTGTATTTTAAATCCGGCCTGCTGTGTTACTTTTCTGTAACATTCTGCAAAATAACTTCTCAAAAAATTCAACAACTTGCAATTGGCACAAAAGGTGCTTTCCAACAGAAGGATTTAATCGTTCATGATTTCATAAAAGGAGGCAAGATGGACGGCCATTCGGAGAAGGACAAACCGGTTGACGCTGGAAACGAGCGAAGAGGTTTTCTAAGGACGTTTGCTATGGCTGCAGGCGGTTTTATGGCGATGGGCACGCTCATCGGCAAGGCTTCCAATGCATTTGCTCAAGCCAAGGCGGTAATCAAAAAGAGCACGAACAAGAGCGGCGGTTACGATACGCCTCCCCTGGATTCAGGACAGATAACAGGCCCCATCAAAAACCACAGGTGGATGGGTTGGATGAACCCATCCTTTGACGTAAATGACGATTGGAACGACTGGAGCAAGATCGAAAATCCCTCTGGTTTGCGGGTCTGGTATGACAATTTTCATCAAATCAAAGGAACCCATCCGAAACATAAATGGGCGATGGTAATGGACTTAAGGAGGTGCGTCGGCTGCCAGGCATGCGTTATTGCCTGCAAAAGCGAAAATAAAGTCCCCCTGGGCGGTTTCAGAACGACTGTGAGAGTGCTGGAAACGGGACACATGGAACCGAGGCATGACGGGATTGTGATTACGGAAGACGGCAACTACGCTCCGAACGTGAAAAAATCCATGCTCCCAACCATGTGCAATCATTGTGACAACCCTCCATGCGTCGTGTCCTGCCCGGTGAAGGCGACATACAAGCGCCAGGACGGCCTTGTGCTGGTGGATTACGACGCGTGTATCGGCTGCGGCCTCTGCGTCGAGGCGTGTCCTTATGGCAACCGGTTCTTCAACACTGTCCAGAAAACGGCGGACAAATGCACCCTTTGCGTCCACAGACTGGAACGCGGACTGGCCCCGGCATGCGCAACTTCTTGCGTGGGCAGGGCAAGAGTGTTCGGCGACCTGCTAGACCGCAAGAGCGAGGTTTCAAAGCTCATCGCCTCCAACCGGACCCACCGGCTGCTTCTGGAGGACGGAACCGGGCCGAATGTTTATTACATAGGCATGAAGGAGGATCTGTTCGAGGCCAGTCCGGAAGAGGCAAGGATGATGTACACCTACACAATGGGCTTCACTACCGCAGCATTCAAAAAACTCGGTGGCAAAGCCGTGCTGCCCGGTGTCGAAGAACAAGAGAACCCTTATAAGGGCGCGTAAGCGCAAACAAGCGGCAATGAATAATCTGATGAGGAGGACGGATTGTGTCTAACATAGATAGAAGAGATTTTTTAAAAGGCTGTACATTCGGGGCGGGCATAATCATAGCGGGCGGCGGCCTGGACCAGGCCGAACTGCCGAAGGTTTTATCAAGTGACGCAAAATCCTCCTACCCCGGCAGGGTGGAAAACTGGCCGGGAGTAAACGTAAAATTTTCCGTCTGCAAACAATGCCATGGCGACTGCGGCCTCATTGCCAGGGTATTCAACGGGACGATAGTAAAGCTTGATGGCAATCCGTACGATATTCAAACCACCCAGCCAACATTGGATTATGACACCCCTTCCAAAGACGCGATAGTTTACGTGGGAGGCACTTTCAATACCAAAAAACCTTACGTGAACGGCTCCCACTCGCTTTGCCCGAGGGGGCAGGCGGGGATACAAACCGCGTATGATCCCTACAGAATCTATGTCCCGCTGAAGCGGAGCGGCCCGAGAGGGTCCGGGAAATTCCAGGCCATATCCTACGAGCAGCTTATTGACGAGGTTGTAAACGGCGGATATCTCTTCAAAGATGTGCCCGGCGAGGAGAACAGGTTTGTGGAAGGTTTCAAACAGCTATGGAACGACGGCAAAAACAGGTTTGAGCCCGCGGACCCCGACAACCCCGATTTCGGGCCAAAGACCAATCAGTTCGTAGCCACCTGGGGCAGAGCCGAAGGCGGCCAGAACAATTTTGTAACCAGGTTCGCAAACGCCCTGGGATCAGTCAATGCGATACCCCATGTGTCAGTCTGTGAGCTTTCACACCATGTGGCAACGCTGAATACTTACGCCGGCAACGCGATGCTCAAACCCGATCTGCCAAACTCCGAATACATACTGCTCTTTGGCGCCAATTACTATGAATCGAACTTTCCGATGCAGACCCTTGCAAGGAGGTCCGCCGAGGCAACGGCAAGCGGAAAATGCAAGATAGTATTTATCGACCCCAGGGGCGGCCATCAGATAGCCCATGCGGATTACGTGCCGGTCAAACCGGATGGCGACGGGGCTTTCGCAATGGGCATGCTAAGATGGATCATCGAGAATAAAAAATATGATGAGAACTATCTTGAGAGTCCTAATAACGATGCCGCCCAAACAAATGGCGAACCGAGTTTTTCCAACGCCTCCTTCCTGGTAATAGCTGATGAATCCAACAAGGATGCAGGCAAGTTCTTAAAGAACGGCAAGGAGATACTTGTTATTGATAAAGCGTCCGGAAAAGATATGCCTGCTTCGTCCTCTAAAAAGGCTGAATTATGGCCAACGGGCTTTTTGTCGCTGAAGCCTGTGACCGTAAACGGTGTTGCCTGCCTCACAAGCATGCAGATGCTCTGGAAGGAACTTTCCGCCCATTCGATGGAACAGTATGAGCAGGAGGCTGGCATCTCCAGAAAAGTGATAGAGGAACTTGCCAGAGAGTTCACTTCTCACGGCAAAAAGGCCGTCGCCGATTTGTACAGGGGCCCTGTAAAGCACACAAACGGCTATTACAATGCGCGGGCGATACTTATGCTGAACGTGCTCATAGGCAATGTGGACTGGCAAGGCGGATATATCGCCGGCGGAGGCGCTGCCAATGCCATGGGCGGCAGATACGACATGGCCAAGTGGCCGGGTTTTGTGGCCCCCAAGGGGGTCAAGATTTCCAGGGAAGGCAGTTTCTATGAGGACACTGCCGGGTACAAGAAAAAACTAGCTTCGGGGGCGTCACCGTTTCCCGCCAAACGCCCATGGTTTCCCTTCGGTTTCGGCGTATGGCAGGAGGAATGGGCCGGCATATACTTCCAGTACCCGTATCCCGCAAAGATTTTCTTCATGACAATGGGCAACCCCGCGTGGTCCAATCCGGGGCATGGCGGCGGCAATGACGAGTCTCTTGGATGGATCAGGATGGCCAAAGACCTCGAAAAAGTGCCTTTGTACATAAACTGCGATATAGTGGTCTCGGAAAGCTCCAAATACGCGGACTATATAGTTCCGGACACCACTTATCTCGAATGCTGGGGCGCTCTGGGCAGCCTCCCCACTTATGCAACGTCGCGCATAGCGGTGCGGCAGCCGGTAATTGAGCCGATGACGGCCAAAACCACCGAAGGTAGACCCGTCTGCATGGAGAATTTCCTGATAGATGTGGCAAAAAAACTGGGCCTGCCCGGCTTCGGCAAAAACGCCTTCCTAGAAGGCGGAGACCTCGACCAGAGGGAAGATTACTACCTGAAAATGGTGGCCAATATAGCTTATGACAAGAGCCTGCTGAAGAAGGAAATAGGGGGCATGGTTAAACTTGGGCCCGTGCCCGACGCGGACGGCGTGGAGATGGACACGGTGAAGGAGTACGTTAAAAAATATCCCGATGCCCTCAAGCCTGAGGAATGGAAAAAAGTTGCCTACGTGATGGCAAGGGGCGGCAGGTTTGAAGGACAGGATGTTGCATATACGGGTAAATGGGTAACCCACAGATGGGGGGCCAAGAAGATCGCCGTGCAGATGTACGCTGAAAAAGTCGCAAGCACCCACAACGCGATAACCGGCGAAAGGTTTAATGGCACTACCATGCTGGAACCTGTCAGGGACATGAAAGGGAACCTCATTTATAAAAAATATTCCAGGAAAGAATATCCGTTTATGCTTTCCACCTACAGGCTGCCAATCCATTCCAAATCCAGGACCATGCACGACCCGTGGCTTATTGAGCTTCTGCCGGGCAATTTCGTTGAAATCAGCGAAGTGGATGCCAAAAAGCTCAATGTAAGCGATGGCGACCGTTTAAAAATCAGCTCCCCTACATATGCAAAAGGGATGGAAGCAATAGCCCGGATAAGGCTTGCCCTGCGGCCGGGAGTGGTGACTTTCTCCGCCCCGTTTGGCAGATGGCAGGCCGGCAGCGGCTCCTGGTACATAAACGGCAAAAAGTACGAAGGCGATCCGGCGCGGAACACGGGAACACACCTGAACCCGCTGATGCTTGTGGATGAATCAATCGCCGCAGCCGACGGCTGGACCGTCTCTTTAACGGATCCTGTGGGCGGCTCCATGAATTACTACGATACACCGGTGAAGGTTGAGAAAGTATAGAGCGGCCATAGACATGAAGGCGGCGAAAGAATTGTGCTTTGATAGAAAGCTCACGTATGACGTGCTGTCGGAACTGTTTTCAAAAAGACCGGACGAGGCCCTCCTGACGAAATTAAATACGGAGGGCCTGCTGGCCTTTCTTGGGGAGTTCTGCAAATGCGATGAGGCAACTAGCAAGCTTAAGCTTGCCGTTGAAAGACTTCTGTCTGACAAAGATAGGATAAAAGGGCTTTGTCAGCAGTTTGAGGAGATTTTTTTAATTCCCGGTTCAAATGCCTATGTCCCGCCAGTCGCTTCCGCCTTCATGGGGCCGGACATGAAGAACGGCTTTTATGGCGGCCTTTCAGAAGAATTGACGGCCACATATGGCGCATTCGGCGCCAGATTCATAAATGACAGGGAAGACGTCTTTGTGTTTCATCCGGACCACGTTGCCAGTCTGTTTAGTTTCATGTCCTTCCTCATAGGCAAAGAACAACATTACCTGGAACGGGGCGCTTCCGATCTTTTAAATGATGTTGTTTTCAGGGAAAAGAGTTTTTTTGAGCGTTTTATCCGGAGCTGGATTAACGATTACCTGAACGAAATGCATACGAAAGCAGCCCCTGAGTTTTACAGGCTGGTTGCCGCTTTCACCCAGAATTACATATCAAGCGAATGCCGCTTTTAAGGCCTGGAGGACGCGGGTAATTGATTTGGTAATAGTCAGCTTATTTTAAAACGTGAGGAACCTGGAAGGAGGAATACATGTTTGGTGATTTGTTGCAGCCGATGCATCTTATCCTGGTGCTGGCGATAGCGCTTCTGGTGTTTGGCCCAGGTAAATTGCCGCAGATAGGATCGGGACTTGGCAAGAGCATCAGGGATTTCAAGAAGGCGCTGAACGGGCAGGATGAAATTGAACTGAAACCTCATTCAAAGAGCGCAAAAAATTCAGAATGAGATAATGCGGGCGGCAGAAAATGTGCGATGATCTGGGCTTTGACATAGGAAGCAGTGACATGACAGGCGGGAAGGCAATTCCCGTAGCGGATGCCGTGGGCGCGGTGCTGGCCCACGATATAACTGAAATACGGCCTGGAGAGTTCAAAGGCAGGGCCTTCAAAAAAGGGCACATTATCAGACAGGAAGACGTATGCCATCTCCGGAGGCTGGGGAAAGAAAGACTTTTCATTCTGGAGATCGCCCCAGACGAGATGCATGAAGACGAGGCCGCGCATATTCTTGCGGCAGCGCTCATGGGAGAAGGGGTAACTATAGAGGGCGGGCCCATTGAAGGGAAAATAAACATCATCGCCGCGCGTGACGGGCTTTTAAAAGTGGATAAAGAGGCCCTCCTTGCCTTCAATATGCTTGGAGATGTGATGTGCGCAGCCCTGCACGATAATACCCTGGTTAAGAAAGGCCGGGTAGTTGCCGGGACGAGGGCCATACCGCTTGTAATCAAGCGGAAAACAGTGCTCGATGCGGTATCGGCAGTGTCAAGCTCGGCAGTAATAGAAGTGAAGCAGTTGAGGAAGCCTCGCGCCGGCGTGGTAATAACCGGAAGCGAGGTCTACCACGGAAAGATAAAGGATGCATTTGCCCCGGTGATAAGAAAAAAGGTAGAGGAATTCGGAGGCGAAATTGTTGGGCTTTACTACGCCCCTGATGACGTGGCGTATATCACTAAAAGACTGGAAGAACTCATCGAAGCCGGCGTGGACCTCCTGGTGACCACTGGTGGGATGTCCGTAGATCCTGACGACGTGACGAGATTTGCTATCCGGCAGATCGGGGCAAAGGATATTACCTATGGCTCCGCTGTTTTGCCGGGGGCGATGTTCCTTGTTGCAAACCTTGAAAGAAATGGGAGGACAATCCCGGTTTTGGGAATCCCGGCATGCGGCATGTACCATAATATAACCATATTTGATCTCATTTTCCCCAGAATACTTGCCGAAGAAAAGATAGGACGAAGAGAGCTTGCGGAGCTTGGCCATGGAGGGCTTTGTCTGCATTGCAAGGAGTGCAGGTATCCTGAATGCCCATTCGGGAAATGAATGAATCCGGGGGCCTGAAAGACCCGTTTGACCGGCGGATAGACTATCTGCGAATATCCATCACTGACCGGTGCAATCTGAAATGCATTTATTGCGTTCCAGATGTAAGCGCGCCGCATCCGGGGAGAGCGGAGATGCTTACGACCGGGGAGATAGTGCGCTTCGTCCGGATCGCGCATGAGCGTGGAGTCTCGAAAGTGCGTATAACCGGAGGTGAGCCGCTGCTCAGGCCAGACATACTTGAACTTGTACGGGAGATAAAAGAAATCGGAATAAAGGAACTCGGACTCACTACCAATGGCATGATGCTTGGTGAGATGGCGGGCTGCCTCAAACAAGCAGGCCTCGACCGGGTTAATATCAGTATGGATACCATGGATGAGAATAAGTACAGGCTTATGACCCGTGGCGGAGAGCTTGGCAGCGTGTGGAAAGGCATAGAGGAAGCAGAGCGCGTACGGCTTACACCCATAAAGATAAATGTGGTACCAATCCGGGATATAAACGATAACGAGGCAACCGATTTTGCCCAACTGACGCTGGAAAGGGATTGGCACATTAGATTTATAGAGCTAATGCCAGTTGGACGCAGCAGATGGAGCAACAGGGCACGCGTAAAAAAAGAAGAACTTGCCAGTAAAATATCGGTGGCCCTTGGCAGCCTCCGTCCCCATGAATTCAGAGGCAAGGGGCCTTCCAGAAACTATCGTCTTCCAGGCGCAAAAGGAATTATAGGTTTTATAAGCCCGATAAGCGAGTGCTTCTGCCAGTGGTGCAACAGGCTGCGTATAACGTCAAGGGGGAAGATAAGACCGTGCCTCTTTTCGGGCGGAGAAATAGACATAATGACACCTATGCGCAAGGGCGCATCAGATGAGGAACTGGATAAACTCTTCCGGAATGCCATTGCCATAAAACCCGCTGGACACAGGCTCGAAGAAAACGATATGCCAGTTCTGTCTTCAATGTCCGCGATAGGAGGATAGCCCCCTGTCTACATGTACGCAATTTTTTGCACAAATCTCTTCGGGTGAGATTCTTCGTGCCACTGGCTACGATCCCCCCCTTTTTTTCTGGAGAGCGGAGCATATAAGAAGCATGTTTCTATTGGCATCCGCCATAGCTCCAGCCGCTTTGCGGCGAGGACTTGAGGGCGAATCACGCATCAGGAAGTCATCCTATGTTCCCGCGAGGTAGGTGGACGCACTCCTTGTAAATTTATGGCTGGCCGGGCTCCAGGTTCCGGCGAAAACTGTTCATAGCAATCACCCTCTGGCCAGCGACACGCGGCCCCCAAAATACTGCGCGGCTTCATCGTAAACCTCGCGCACGTTTTCCGAGTATCGCGGAGAGCAATGCATGATAACAAGCTCCCCCACGCCCGCATCCTTTGCAATAGTGCCAATTATCCGGGCCGTCAGGTGGCTCCTTTCGGAGGCCCTTCCTGCTTCGCGGTTCAGGAAATACGCCTCGCAATACATGCTGCCGGCCCCATTTGCCAGTTCACTGATCTTTTCTATGTTCTTTTCAGTTGGCGAGGAGTCCATGATATATGCAATCTTCTGCCCCCTGGTAATCATGGATATTTTGTCTTTCAGTTCACCAAGCCTGAACCCTTCGAACATGGTGTCCTCCGAAGCCCCGGCCCGCAACGCCTTCTTGAATTCGCCCAGCCAGGGGCCGACCTCCAGCCCCATTTTTTCAAGGGCCGGTTTGTCAATATTGATATGGTAGTCTTCTTCCATTGAAAAACCCAGGCATGTTATATCATGCTCCAGAAGCGCGGCCTTTACGGTTATGTGGCCGTCGGAAAACACAACGCCTCCGGCTACCGGTAAAATTTCCGCCTCCGAAGGCTCGAAGCGGCGCTTGGCATGGAAACTTACATGGCGCATGCCGGCCTGCGAGACGCCATACGCCTCTATGCGAAGCGGGTATTGGCCGATGAGGTTCCAGACGTATCCGGAGAGCTTTCCCTGTATGCAGCCTATGATCTCGTCCGGCCCGAATATACGGAGGGGCTCGCGCCTGCCCAGTATGTTTCTAAGGAGGTGGTCGAAGCCTATGAAATGGTCTATGTGCGTATGGGTAACGAAGGCTTCGGTTACCTTGTTGGCTTCGGATGCGGCAATATGGTCCAGCTTACCCATGTCAAACAGAATGGCCCGTTTCTCCCGCAGGAGACGGACGTAAAGACACGGGTCCTCAAAGGGGTTGTTCAGGGCCTTTGCTAAAAACGTGGGCTTCATGTAGCCTTCTAGTATAATTTATAGTATTAAATTTGGCTTTTGTTCTCTTTATAGGAGGTTTAAGTGCCTGAATTAAGAAAAGATCCGATACTGGGCAGATGGGTGATCATATCCGTTGAGCGGGGGAAAAGGCCCAGGGATTTCACTTCCATTGCACACAGGAAAAAAGGCGGTTTCTGCCCGTTTTGCCCCGGCAACGAGTATACCACGCCTCCGGAGATAATGGCCTTCAGGCCGGCCGGGAGCGAGCCTAACATGCCTGGATGGACGTTAAGGGTAATGCCCAATAAATTCCCGGCCCTGGACCCAGCAGGCACGCTGACCAAAAGCGGGGAGGGGATGTTCGACCGTATGTCCGGCGTGGGCATGCACGAAGTAGTGGTTGAGACGCCGGACCATTATCTTACGTTTGCCACCATGGACCAGAAGGCTGTCGAGGACACGTTCTGGGCCTGTTATATACGCCTTCTGGAGATGAAAAAGGACCAGAGGCTGAAATACGCCCTCATATTCAAAAACGAGGGCGATGAGGCCGGGGCGTCCCTGGAACACAGCCATTCGCAGATAATCGGGCTGCCGATTGTGCCAAGGACGGTGCAGGCCGAGATGAAAGGTGCAAGAAACCACTTTGAGACCAAGGAAAGATGCATTTTTTGCGATATAATTTATCAGGAGATGTCCGATGGCAAAAGGGTGGTCTGCGAAAACGACGGCTATGTGGCAATAGCCCCGTTTGCGCCCCGTGCCCCTTTCGAGACCTGGATACTGCCCAAGGCCCATGAGGCCGCATTCGGACCCCAGCAGAAGAGCTTTGTTGGACTGGCCGGTATTATGCAACGGGTTTTAAGACAGTTCGATTCCATTCTGGAATCCCCTCCCTACAACTTTATCATCCATACGTCGCCGTTCAGCGAGGAGCAGAGCGAGTACTTCCACTGGCACATAGAGATTATGCCCAAGCTTACCAAGATAGCCGGATTTGAGTGGGGCACCGGGTTCTATATTAATCCCACACCTCCGGAAGATGCGGCCAGGTTCATGAGGGAAGTGCGATGAAGGTGCTGATGGTCTCGCCAGAGGCTGTGCCGTATGCCAAAACCGGCGGGCTTGCCGACGTGGCCGGTGCGCTTGTTTCCGAACTGGTTAAAAAGAAGGTGGACACGCTCCTGGTGATGCCTTTTTACAGCACCGTGGCCAGGCGCTTCAATCCGGAGGACACCGGCAAATCCGTAAAAATCAAAATCGGCGATAAAACGCACGAGGGGCGGATATTAAGGGACAAGCACGCCGTCTTTTTGAAATGCAGCGAGCTTTACGACCGGGCCGAGCTTTACGGCACACCCGAAGGCGATTACCCGGACAACGCCAGAAGGTTCGTATTCCTTTCAAGGGGCGCTCTGGAGGCCGCAAAGGCGCTTGATTTCAAGCCAAACATAGTCCATTGCCACGACTGGCAGGCCGCCCTGATACCGCTTTATCTTAAAAGCCTTTACTCGAAGGACCCGTTTTTTGCGGGCGCTAAGTCCGTGATGACCATTCATAACCTTGGCTATCAGGGCGTGTTCCCTGCGGATTTGTACAGCATTACCGGGCTTGGGCCGGAACTGTTTACACCGGAAGGGGTTGAGTTCTACGGCAATGTCAACTTCCTTAAGGCCGGGCTGATCTCCGCGGACATGATAACAACGGTAAGCCCTAATTACGCCCGGGAGATACTTCTGCCGGAAAACGGGTTCGGGCTGGACGGGGTGCTGAAAAGCAGAAGCGGATCCCTGCGGGGCATCCTGAACGGGATTGATGAAACGGAATGGGACCCGGCAAAAGACAAATCCCTGCCATCAAATTATTATGCAGTGGACCTTGCTGGAAAGGCCGCCTGCAGGAAAAAACTGATTTCCGAATGCGGCCTGAAAGAAGGGCGCGGCGGCCTGGTGGCCTCTTTCGTGGGCAGGCTTTCCGGCCAGAAGGGCGTGGACGTGATTATCGAAGCGGCGCCTGAAATCCTCTCGATGGGGGTGAATCTGGTGTTCCTTGGAAAAGGCGATGTGGCATACCAGAAGGCACTTCAGGAGTTTGGCCGCTCGCACGCGGGCAGGGTGTTTGCCAATATCGGTTTTGACGAGGGGTTTTCCCGTCTGGTGTATGCCGGAAGCGATATCTTCCTGATGCCCTCCAGGTATGAGCCGTGCGGGCTTGGGCAGATGATAGCCCTGAGGTACGGCACCCCGCCGGTGGCCTGCAGAACGGGAGGGCTGGCGGACACCATTACGGATTATGATCCATACTCCGGCAAGGGAAACGGGTTTCTGTTTGACGGCGCCTCAGCCTCTGGATTGCTGCAGGCCGTGAAGCTGGCTGTTTGCGCCTTCTCCGTGCCAAAGCGCAGGGAATCGATTATCAAAGCCGGCATGAGGGCCGGGTTTACCTGGAAGAAAGCCGTCCTGGGTTATACCGGGATTTACAAGGAGCTCTCGGGATGACCTTAAGGCTTAAAATAATCTTTTTCATGCTTGCCTTCCTGGCCACCGCCGGGATGCTGGGATTCGGCGCAATATACATATTCGCCAGCCTGAACCGGAACCTGAAAGCGGTGGAAGTGGAGATGGACAGAAACAAGGTAAGCAGCGAACTGAAGGCCTCAATCCAGGACCTCACCGAAGACGTAAGGAACTGGGCGTTTACAGGGAGAACAAAATACCGCGCCTTATATAAGGCCGGAGTTTCAGGCGTAAACGGCCAGCTTGGCGAACTTGAAAGCTCCCCGACCCCGGAATTAACCCAGATACAAGCCCAGTACCGTTCATTGACGGCCATGGCCAACAGGATACTGGCCAGCAGGCACCCCATGAGCGATATAGGCGCATTCGAGGAGCTAAGCCGGATGGAGCAGCGCAAGGAGACGATATTCACCCTGCTGGACCAGTATTCCGCAAGCTCCATGCGTTACATGACAAGCCTTGTGGCCATGGGAGAACGGATCAGGCGTAACACTATCATGTATCTGATTCTGCTGGTGTCCATAGTTTCCCTGATGTTCGTGTTCCTTATGCTGTTTTTGCGCAGGATGCTCAGCCAGCCCTTCGGCGAGATGCTGGAGGCAACAGAGCGCGTGGCCTCCGGGGACCTGGACTACAGGATAGCCTCAAAGCGCAAGGACGAATTCGGCCTGATATCCTCAAGGTTCGACAAGATGGTGGAGACCGTGGCCGAATCCAGCCGCAGGCTGGAGGCCAAGCTCAGGGAAGCCGAGATGCTGGAGCGGGAGGTCTCGGAGGCAAAAAAGAGGCTGGACATACTTTTTGAGACTGTGCAGGGCGGCATCGTTTCGCTGGACAGGGATTTCAATATACTGGCGGCCAACAAGTACGTGGAGAGGTGGGTGGACCTGCCGTTGTCCGAGGTTGTGGGCAGAAACGCCAAGGACGTGTTCCATCCCACAGGCGGCATATGCCCGCACTGCGCGGCCAAGGCCACGTTTGACACCGGGGAGATAAACTCCATAACGCAGTCCAGCGGCCTTAGTTACGCGGAACTGGATGCCTACCCCATGAAAAACGGCGGGGTGGTAAGCGAGGCCGTAATATTTATACAGGACATTACGGACAGGATCCTGTACCAGGAAGAGATAATGAGCCTTTACCGGGAGGTGGCGCAGACAAAGGAGTACCTTGAAAGCCTTATAAAGAACTCCGCCGACGCAATCGTAACCACGGACTTAAACGGCACCGTCACAAGCTGGAACGAGGCGGCCGAGAGCATTTACGGCTTCAGCGAGCAGGAGGCCGTGGGAAAATTCCTTCCGTTTCTTCCGGAGTCACTAACTGAGCAGGAGAAGGAGTTCATAAACCGCATAAAGGCCGGCGATGTGATAAAGACCGAGTCCGTCAGGAAGACGAAACCGGGCGAACTTATCGAGGTGAGCATAACACTCTCCCCGATAAAGGACGCCGCCGGCGAGACCATCGGCATAAGCGGCATATCCAGGGACATCACCAAAAAGAAACAGGTGGAACGCGACCTCATTAGAAAAAACCAGGAGGTGTCCAGGCTGTACTTTATAAGCTCCGCCATGCGCGGCACGCTGGAACTGGACCGCCTGCTGAGGATGACCCTTACCACGGTCACCATGAGCGACGGGCTGGGGTTCAACCGGGCCGTCCTGTTCTGGCTGGAAGACGGGGTGCTTGAGGGTGCGATGGGCGTTGGGCCGAGCTCGCCTGACGAAGCCGGACGCATCTGGACTGGCCTGACTGTGGAGCACAAGACCCTGCACGACATTACAAGGGAGATAGAAGAAAAAAAGCAGTCCGGCGAGAGCACGCCGTTTGATGCGCTTGTGAAGTCCATCAGGATCGGGCTGGACCAGGCCGGTGCACTCCGCAATGCGGTGCTGGAAAAGAAGTCCTACATCGTGGACAATGCCAGGGGCAATCCAGATGGCTGCCAGCAGCTGGTGCAGATGCTGGCAACGGAGGCGTACGCCGCCGTACCGCTCATTTCCAGGGACAGGGTGATCGGCGTGCTGTGGGTGGACAACCTCTACAATAAGCGCCCTATTACCGGGGAGGACATGCAGTTTCTCAGCGCTTTTTCAAACCAGGTGTCCTCGGCCATCGAAAACGCCAGGCTCTTCAGGGGCATTTCGGTTGCCGAGGCGGAGCTTGAAAACATATTCCGCTCCATCTCCGACATGGTGTACATTACCGACAAGGACTACACGATAAGAAAAGTGAATGACGCGGTCCTGAAGCGCACGGGAAAGAGCGCCGCGGACGTGATAGGACACAAGTGCTTCGAGATCTTCCATGGCCTTACGGAGCCATTGGCCAGTTGCCCCCATTCCAAAACTATACAGACCAGCGGGTATAATATTGAAGAGTACGATGATCCATGGCTGGACGGGTCCTTCCTGTCTTCCACCTCACCCCTGCTGGACGCGGGCGGCAATTTCCTGGGGGTGGTACACGTGGTCCGGGACGTTACCGAAAGGAAGGAGATGCGGGAGCGGCTGCAGAACGCTGAAAGGATGGCCGCCCTTGGCGAAGTTGCCGCCAAGGTAGCGCACGAGATAAGAAACCCGCTTGTTTCCGTGGGGGGGTTTGCAAAGCGGCTGGAAAAGAAGCTTGACGGCGAAATGAAGGAATACGCTGCCATCATCTCCGTGGAAGTGGACAGGCTGGAGCAGATATTGAAGGAGATACTGGGCTTTGTGCGCGAGGTGCGGATATCCAGGAAGAGCACGGATATAGGCGATTTCGTAAACAACGTTTCGGGGCTGATAGAGCCGGAGATAACCGGCAAGGGAAACATGCTTTTGAAGGAGCATGAGCCGGTAAGCGCATTTATAGACACTAACCGGCTGAAGGAGGCGCTCTTCAACGTGATGGCCAACGCAAACCAGTCCACCGAGCAGGGCACCATAAAAACAAAGGTGTTTACCAGCCGGGGAGAGGCCGTAATAGAGATAACGGACACCGGCTGCGGCATCGCCCAGGAGGACATCCACAGGATATTCGACCCGTTCTTCACCACGAAACCGACGGGCACGGGGCTGGGGCTGGCCATAGCAAAGAGGATAGTGGAGGAACACGGCGGGAGGATAACCGTGACAAGCAAGATCTTAACGGGAAGCACATTCAGGATATATCTGCCGGGGAAGGAGGGTCAATGAAAATTCTGGTAGTAGATGACGACGAGCATATTCTCAGGCTCTACAAGGAGGAGCTGGAAGAAGAGGGGTATGAGGTAACGCTGGCCAGGACCGGGGCCCAGGGGCTGGAGCTTTTTGAAAAGACGGACCCCGATCTTGTAACGCTGGACATACTCATCCCGGACATGGACGGCATAACGCTTTTGCGCAGGATGAAGGACCTCAAGCCCAGGGTGCCGATAATCATGTCCACGGCTTACGATTACAGGGACGATTTCGCCGTGTGGGCATCTGAGGCTTATATAGTGAAATCAGCCGACCTTACGGAATTGAAAAGCGCGATAAAAAAGCTGCTTGCAAAAAACGCGGAGGCTTAAACGGAGGCAACTGAAATGGCGGATAAATGCAGATGATACGTGTAAGGGCTGAAAGTGCGGCTTACGGGGGGTTTTCCATAGCCCGCGGCGAAGCCGGAAACGGCCGGGGCGAGGTTGTTTTTTTGAAGGGAGCCATACCCGGCGAGCTTGTTGACGCCGATCTGGTTGAAAAGAGGAAAGATTACAGCGTGGCTGTTACAACAACAGTTATAGAGCCCTCGGAGCGCAGGGTGGAACCTGTATGTCCGGTTTTCGGCATCTGCGGCGGCTGCCAGATGCAGCACATACAGCATGCCTTCCAGGTGGAGATGAAATCATCCATAATAGCGGACTCCCTGGCCAGGCTTGGCGGGCTGGATTTGCAGGCCGTTGCCGCTTCCCGGCAGCAGCCGGTATCCGGCGGGCCGCTTGGTTACAGGAGGCGTGCCCAGCTTAAGGTATCGCCCAGCGGGGAGACCGGTTTTTTCAAAGAGGCGTCCAGGGAGGTAATTGGTGTAACGGATTGCCCGGTGCTTTCTCCTGGGCTGAACGATTTTCTTTTGAAGCTTTCGCAATTCCATCCAAAAGGATTGAAAGAGATACACCTTACAGAGGGGGATGACGGGGCCATAGCCCTGCTGAAGGGCCTGGATTTTGATGAGGCTGCCGGGGCGGCCGCCATGGCAATGGGGTTTGCCGGCGTCCATTTTGCTGACGGCAGTTATCTTGGCCGCGGCCATGCGGTATTCGGCCTGCCGGGAATAGGAGAGGGCGGAGAGGCGGTTAAGCTTAAATATACGGTTTCGCCAACCAGCTTCTTCCAGGGCAACTGGGAATTGAACGTTAAGGCCGTGGAGGCCGTAATAGAAGCGCTTTCCCCGCTGGAAGGCAAGTCCATTCTTGACATATACGCCGGAGGAGGAAACTTTTCGCTGCCGCTTGCAGGGGCCGCAGCAAAGGTGATGGCGGTTGAGGAAAACCCGTCCTCCGCAAAAGACGGCGCCAGGAACGTGCAGATAAACGGGCTTGAAAAAAAGGTCCGCTTCCTGAATGCCGTGTTCGAGAAAGCGCCGCTTAAAGGCGGTTTGGATATTGCAATAATAGACCCGCCAAGGCCTGGGCTTACCAAGGAGGCTATTACAAAACTGGCCGGGCTCTCCCCGGAGTCGGTTATCTATATCTCATGCAACCCATCAACACTAGCAAGGGACTTAAAAAGGCTTTCGGGTAAATATGAGCTTTCTTCCTGGAGGCTGCTCGATTTCTTCCCGAATACCTATCACATAGAGACCCTCTGCGTGCTGAGACGGGCCTGACGGCCTCCGGAAAAATTCTCTAAACCCGTTTTCCCCTGGCCCGGAGGGCGCAGAGTCATACCGGGGGGGCGGGGCCTGGCGGCTTTGCTTCTGTCACTCTTGATGCATTTGACTATGCCAGTCTGTTCTCTGATTTTTTAGCGGGCGGTGTTCGTCTGCGCTGGGCCTCATCCCGCTTCGGTTCAATTCAGGTCCGCCACGGCTCGCTCGGCCACTTCGCTCACCTACCGCCCGCTTCCCAGCGTACGGCAAACCAAACAGCCAGTAAAAGGGATTTTTTTATCTGGAAGAAATCCTGAAGAAATCAAAAAAGAAAAAAGGATGCGTTTATGTGACATATGTCACAAAGTCCACGCGGTTCTTTTTGCTCATGGGCGTAGTTGGCTGCTGCCACCGTAATTGATGGGAGCGGGACGGGGCTCGGGCAAAGCCGCCTCGCTAAAAAAGGAAAAAACTCAAATGAGAGATTCAGGCATATCGGCGAATGCCGCAAGGTAAAAATAAAGAGCGGCGGCTCCAGGGCATTTCGGTTGGTGCGGAATTTTTAAAGGTTTTAAATTATTTAAAAGAATTTGTGTTACAAAGTACTTTATTTTTTTGTATGTTTATATTAGAATCAGTTGCTAGGAACTTACGTATTAACCGCTAACTCAAGGAGTTTTTGCTAATGGGTCAAGTCTCAGGTTCCAGGCGGTTTTCCCTGGCTGCTGCTCTCGCTTTAATTTCCTTCTTTTTTCTTTCCGGTATTTCTTTTGCAGACGGCATAGGCGCCAGGGCTGCGATTGTCCTGGACGGCAGCACAGGCCGGATATTGTACGCCAAGAACCCGGATTTAAAGCTGATGCCAGCAAGCACCACCAAGCTGGTGACCGCCATGGTCGCCCTGGACAAGCTTAATCCCGATACAGTTGTTACCGTAAGGGCCGATGCCGCTGATGTCCCTTCGGTATCTCCGCATATGCGCCCTGGCGACAGGCTTACCGTAAGGGACCTGCTTTATCTGGCGCTGATGCGCTCGGTAAATGGCGCGGCTGTGGCGCTTGCAGAGGCCACCGCGGGCACCCAGCAGGCGTTCGTTCCGCTCATGAACCAGAAAGTGGCCGCAATAGGCGCGGTGAACACCAGGTATGCAAACGCCTCCGGGCTGCCGGCGCCAGACCAGTACATAACCGCACATGACCTTTCAAGGATAATGATAGCCGCGCTCCGCTATCCGTTAATAAAGCAGATAGTAAGCACCAGGGAAATAACGATAAGAGACGGCAGAAGAAATCTTTACCTGAGGAACACGGACAAGCTGCTGTGGGCCAATGACGACCTCATAGGCGGCAAAACCGGCTATACGCGGGCGGCGGAGCATTGTCTTGTATTTGCGGCGGCAAACGGGCAGGACACTCTTGTTGCGGCACTGCTGGGTGATCCGGTACGCGATTACCTTTGGCGTGACGGCAACACGCTTATCCATAAGAGCGAGCAGGTGGCCGACGGGAAGGCCGAGCCGGAGATATACGTAAGCGATTCCAGGCAGGGGCCGGTGGTCCTTACCTCGTACAATCCTTACGGGAGCTGCTCCACAAGGAGAATTGGCCGCCGCCGCTATGTGCGCCGCTACAGCCGCCGCGTGATGCTTTCGAGCCGCGCAAGGCGCGTGCGCGCCCTCAGCCGCAGGCTTACGGCCAGGCGTTACAGAAGGCATAGGCGGCTTCACAGACGCATGCTTGCCCGCCATTACAGGCACCACCGCCACATAAGGCGCAGGCTGGTACGCCATTACAGGCATTTGCGCCACCGCAAAAGGGCGGTGCTTGCCCGCCATTACCACAGGAAGGTAATTTCGGGCTGATTTCCAACCAAGCCGGTATTATGCGGCCGGGCAATTGACTACCCCGCGCAATCCGTTTTAATCTAGACGATGTCCGAATCCGCAAATCCCGAATCATCTCCCGTTTCCAGGCGCGAATTTAACGCTGGCCGACCAGGGCGTTTGCCGTCTATAACCAGCCTTTTAAAGGCAAGCTGGAGGCGGTATGCGGCCAGCCTTAACGTATTTGCCCTTATCTACGTGCTTTATTTTGTTCCGATGGCCCTGGTTGTGGCCGTAATGTCCAGCATTTACCGCATGGCGCCAAAGCCGCTTAACCCGCTGGTGCTGGCATGGCTTGTTGCTGGCGGAGTAATGGCGCTGCTGGTCAGCGTATGGGGGCAGGCGGCGTTTATATATGCGGCCTCAGGGCGCTTTCGGGAGACAAAAAAACTCCTGAAGGAGGCGCTTGAAAAAACGGCATCGTTTGCGTGGGTTTATGTCATATTCGGCCTGCTGGTGCTGGCCGGAATGGTTTTTTTCATTGTGCCGGGGATCATAGCGCTGGTATGGTTCTCGTTTTCCGTTTATGTGCTGGCCATAGACGGGGACAAGGGCATCGGCGCCATCATAAAAAGCAGGCAATATGTCCGGGGCCAGTGGTGGCCCGTATTCTCAAGGTATTTGCCGGTTCTGCTGCTTTATATAGCCCTGAACCTTACGCCAGTGCTCGGCCCTTTGCTATGGATGATTTTCATGCCGTTTTTAATCACTTACCAGTGTATCCTTTTCGAGGAGATCAAGGCGGCCAAAGGGCCGGTTGAATCTCCGCAGGCGGCCCAGAAGAAAAGATGGGCGCTTGCGTGCGGCCTGGTTATAATACTTGCCGCCCTGCTGACAGCCTCCGCCTTCTCCGGCCTAAGCCGCACGCAATTGGAACAGTTTACAAAGGACCCCGCCAAGGCCCTCCAGCAGTTAAACGGTAAAAACCTGAAGTCTCAGATTTAACCGGAAATAATTTTAAGCGGAGGGCTAGGCTGGCACGGCCGTCCTCGCCAGTTTAAGCGCCTCCCGCATGAAGTCCGCCAGGTCTTCCGGTTTCCTGGAGGTAACAAGGTTGCCGTCAATAACAACCACATCGTCCCTGTACAGGGCGCCGGCATCTTTCAGCTCCTTTGCCACTTCCGGCCAGCAAGTCATCTGACGGCCGCTTACCACGCCTGCGCTGATCAGTATCTGCGGGCCGTGGCAGATGGCCGCAACGGGCTTGTTCCTGTCCATGAAGTCCCGGGCTATTTTAAGCGCGTTTTCGTCCTTGCGGACCTTGGCCGGGGCCTTGCCGCCTGGCAGGAAAAGCATGTCGTACTCGCCAGGGTTTATTTCCGCGTATTCCTTGTTGGCCATTATCCCGTAATCGTGTTTTCCCTCTATCTCCCCGGTTTTTTTTGACGCCACATCTATCACGAACCCTTCCTCCCTAAATCTGTAATAGGGGACGAAAAGCTCCAGGTCCTCGAAACCATCATCGCTCAGTATCAGAACTTTCATATTGACCTCCTTCTGGTGGGGCAATGCGCCGGCGCTACAGTTCCGCAGTCTTTCCCCTTTTTGTCCTTATGCGCTTTTTTCGGGTTTTGTTCTTTTCTGCCGCGTTTCTGCAACAGCCGCGCTATCGCGCTGATTAAATTCTATACGCTGCGCGCGCGCTGTCAAATAGATCAGTCCTTCTCAAGAGTGTTTAAAATGTGTTGCGGTGGTCCTCTTCAGCCCGCAGGATGCCTTCGAAGATGGTGACCATTTTTTGCTGGCTTTGTCCTGCGACAGCATCCCGGATATGGACCCGGGGTTTTGATTGGGGAGCAAATCAATTAAATTCCGCTATTTTCTTAGCGGAACGCAAGCTTGGCTGCAGTTTGCATGAAGGCTCATATGCACCCCCCGCTTGCTTTAGCATGCGGATTATTGTATACAAAATCAGTTGCTAAAGAGAGGGGAAAAAATGAAAAAGATCATCGCAGCAGCCGTGATTCTTCTTCTTGCATCAGCTGCAACCGTACTGGCTGAAGTAGGCACCGTCAAAAGAATACCCAAGCCCGATGAATACGGGAACGTGGACATAGACAATTATTCCCAGTACAGCGGGATGGCCCCGGTAGTCTTCGAGCATTGGCTGCACCGCTCAATTTATACCTGCCGTGTCTGCCATGTGGACCTTGGGTTTGCGCTGAAGGCGGACGCAACCGAGATCAGGGCAACGGATAATGAGAAGGGCTATTACTGCGGGGCCTGCCATAACGGAAAAATGGAATACAAAGGCGAAAAGATATTTGCCGCCTGCTCCACCATGCCCAGGGGCGGTTTTGAGCCGGCCGACATCAAGCGGTGCGAAAGGTGCCATTCCAAGGGCAGGTACCCGGACCGGGAATTCGATTTTTACACATTCACCAGGGGATTTCCCAAGGCGAGGTTCGGAAACGGCATAAACTGGATGAAGGCGGAAGAAGAGGGGAAGATAAAGCTGATAGATTTTATTCCCGGTATCTCGATTGAAAGGCCCAAACTGGGGGCACAGCAGGACGTGGTGATAACACCCACGATAAAAGGGATGCCAAAAGTCCTTTTTTCTCACGACAAGCACACAGTTTGGAACGGCTGTGAGCTTTGCCACCCAGAGCTGTTCACGGTTAAAAACGGGGCAAGCCATATATCGATGGTGGACATCTTTCAGGGTAAGTTCTGCGGGGCCTGCCACGGCAAGGTGTCTTTCCCATTAATCGATTGCCAGAGATGCCATGAATTCCGCCGGCGTTAGCCAGAGGTGGCGGCGCCTTGCAGTGGCCTTCCTTGCGGCCATGTTTACTGTTTGCCTGTTGCCCGCGGCCGCGCTGGGCGGAAGCAACGATTATTTCAGCTTTCCGCCTGAACCCGCCCCCTGGAGTTACGGCAATGTCATTATAAACACGATGAGCCCGGATGCAAAGCCGGTCACTTTTTCCCACTGGGTGCACAGGATTCGCTATACCTGCCGTGTATGCCATTTTGAGCTTAACTTCAGCTTTACGAAGGGCGGCACCGGGATGACCATGGAGGGGATAGTGGAGGGCAAGTACTGCGGAGTGTGCCACAACGGCACTGCGGCCTTCGGCCCGGAGAATTGCAACCGCTGCCATGATGGCGGCAAAGGCCCCTCGAAGGAAGAATTCGATAAACTGACCCGCGATTTTCCAAAGGCCGGGCATGGCAACCACATTGACTGGACGGAGGCCGTCAGGCACAGGCTGATCAAGCCGGTGCATTTCCTTCATGACAGGCCGCCCCGCGGCTTTCCAACCAGAAATCTTGTGCTTCAGGCGGACTGGAGCGGCGTGCCCCCGGCCATATTCCCGCATACTGTCCACAGGTTCTGGCTGGACTGCAATAACTGCCACCCGGACCCGTTTAATATCAAGAAGAAAGGGACCCCGGGAAGCAACATGATGGCATACCTGAACGGAAAGTTCTGCGGCGTCTGCCATGGGAAAGTGTCTTTCCCTCTGCAGGACTGCAGGAGATGCCATATCACCATGCAATAAAGGAGGCCGATTTGAGAAGACCCTTTTCCACCTTGTTTGCCGTGCTCTGCCTGGCGCTTATGGCAACGGCCTTGCCCTGTCTGGCGGCCCAGGAGAAAGCGGACCAGTCTGCCCCGGCCCAGTCCGCCAGTGCAGGCCAGGCTGACTGGCGTTCGGAATTCAATAGCGTGTGTTCCAGGTCCGGGCAGACGATGGCCCTTTCCGACGATGAGCTGAAGTCCCTTGTAAAGCGCTGCGGCGGCCTTGAAAAACGCATCAGCCAGGATGCCGACGGAAGCGCAAAAAAGGTGTTTCTGCAGCGCCTTAAAACCTGTTGCGGAATGTACCGCTTCATGCTGGAGACCAGGCAGGCGAAGGGGAAATAGGCTTCCCCTGGCCCCCGCCCTGCCGGTCTGCCACTGTATACCGCGCAATGCATTCGGTTATAATTAGATAAACCATTCTTTCGGGGGCCGCCATGAAAGAAAAAGACGAGCGCCTTTCCTTCACTCCTTTTGCCGCCCTGAATAAAATGAGGACCGTCCGGCCCGCCGCGCCAGCAAGGAAAAAATCTCCTGCGCCGCTTTCCGCCAAACCCATTTCCGCATCTGCCGATGAGCAGACGCCGAAAAATGAGGATGCGGAGCTCTTTTACCGTGAGATGGCTTCGGTGAAGGAGATAAAGGAATTCCGCGAGCTGGACAGAAAGGTGTGCAAGGCAAAGCCGCCCGTCCCCCAGCCGGATAACGCTATGCTGGAACTGCGGCGCATTGTGGAGGGCACGGCCCCGATAAGGATATCCGATACGGGCGAATATGTGGAATGGACATCCCCCGATATAAGCCGCGAAATGTCCCGCCGGCTGCATAAAGGGGAATTTGCCGTCCAGGACGCGATAGACCTCCACGGCATGGTGCTGGAAGAGGCCCGGGAAGCTTTTTCAGGGTTCATAAGGCATGCCCTTTCATGCGGATATTTCTGCGTAAAAATTGTGCACGGCAGGGGGCTGAGATCACCGCATGGGCCGGTGCTGAAGGAAGCCGTAAAGCTCTGGCTGTCGCGCATGAGCGGGAGCCTTTGGGCTTACGCAAGCGCCAAGCCCAGGGACGGCGGCCTTGGGGCCACTTACGTCATTTTGAGAAGGAGAAAACGCCAGGGCTGCAACCGCCCGCCCGCGTAAAAAGGCGTAAACCGTGCCAAGGTTTTCCTTGCAAGGCAGCGCGCATATCCGGGGAATTCCGCTCTGAAATCATCCGGGAAACACATGTAAAGAACTGATTGACAAACGAATATAATTATTATAAAATCTGTAGTCATTCCTTTTTGCTGGGCCAGCACTGGATACAAGATTGTTAAGGTTGCGAGTTTGTAAACACAGAGAGAGGAAATGGGAAAGAAACTACTAGCCATAATTGCGTTGCTGCTCCTGCCGTTGTCCTTAGCCTATGCCGATGAACATTCGAACAAACTGACTCTTATGAAGGGTGTTCCGGCGCAGAAGTTCATCATGCCGCGCCCCCCGATCGACAAGGGGTTGTGGCCGTGCTCACAGTGCCACAAGGGAATGCCCCCGGGGCCGAAAAGAAAGCTTACCATGATGCACCAGGATATCGTTCTGAAACATATGCCTGGTGGATGGTGCTACGACTGCCACAATCCAAATAACAGGGATACGTTAAAGCTGTTTACCGGCGAATCGGTCAGTTTTGACCAGTCCTATCTGGTTTGCGGCCAGTGCCACGGCTTCATATTCCAGGAATGGAAGCATGGCTTGCACGGCAAAAGGGTTGGGATGTGGAATGGGGTCAAAACATATTACCAGTGTATAAACTGCCATTGGCCGCATGAGCCGCACTTCAAACCCATCGTGCCCTGGCCCGCTCCGATAAAGCCGGCAGACATTAAATACGGCAATTAAACAGCAGGGGGATTTTAAAAGGCGTTATGAAAAAGACCAAAGACGAAAGAAGGGCCCTGAAAGTAAACCGCAGGACCCTGTTGAAAGGCACTCTGGCAGCAGCGGCTGCCACCATGCTCCCCCTGAACAGGGCGGATGCCTCTTTCAGCGATTTCTGGGAATCTTTTTTTCAAAAGCACTTCAGGGAAATGACCGAGGCTGAAAAGGAAAAGGTTGTAGCCCGCCTCGAAAAGGAATACGAAGAAAAGTATAAGATAGCCATAAAGGTTGGTATCGAGCCAGCCATGCCGGGCGTTCTGTTTGGCTACGGGCTGGACCTTTCACGCTGTATCGGCTGCAGGACCTGCGAGTATGCATGCGTGGCCGAGAACAATCAGTCCATTGACCCTCAGATACATTGGATACAGGTGCTCCGGTTCAAAAAGGAAGATCCGAAATTCCCGGATTTTGAGCACGCGGAAAAATACTATAACGCGGCGCTGGCGCCTCAGCCGGGCTATTTTTATATGCCAATTCAGTGCCAGCAATGCGAAAATCCTGCCTGCACAAGGGCTTGCCCCACACAGGCCACGTGGAAGGAACCGGACGGGATTGTTACTATCGATTACAACTGGTGCATAGGTTGCAGGTACTGCATGGCCGCCTGCCCGTACGGCGCCAGGCACTTCAACTGGGGGGAGCCGCACAGGGCGCCTCAGGATATTAATCCCAATACTCATTACCTGGGCAACCGTCCGCGTTACAGGGGTGTTGTGGAAAAGTGCACCTTCTGTATCCAAAGGTCCAGGAAAGGCAAGTACACCGCCTGCGTTGAGGCCTGCCCGGTGGGCGCCAGGAAATTCGGAAATCTCCTGGACCCCAACAGCGAGATCAGATATATGATCGCCAACAAGAGAGTGTTCAGGCTTAAAGAGGATCTGAATACAAGTCCGAAATTCTTTTACTTCTTCGATTTCGGGGGAACAAGATAATGGTGCAAGCGACAAAGAACTTTTTCATAGCATGGCTGTCTATATTCAAAGGCGGCCCCAAGTATTACCTGTGGCTTGCGTTTCTGGCCTGCCTTATGGGCGTTGGGGTATACGCGTATATTGGCCAGGCGGAGCATGGTCTAATAATGACCGCCATGAGGGACCAGGTGTCCTGGGGGTTCTATATCTCCAACTTCACCTTCCTTGTGGGTGTTGCCGCTGCGGCTGTTTTGCTTGTTATCCCGGCATATGTGCACAACCATCAGCCCATTAAAAAAATAGTATTGTTTGGCGAACTGATGGCGATCACAGCCATCATAATGTGCATATTGTTCATCATGACGGACCTGGGGCAGCCCCTCAGGGTGTGGCATATTCTTCCGCCCCCGATAGGCATGATGCACTGGCCGACATCGCTTCTGGCCTGGGATGTTCTTGTTTTGAACGGCTACTTTATTCTGAACGTAATTATCGCGTTTTACGTCATGTACAAGTACGCCCACGGGGAGCATTACGAGATGAAGTCCGTCATCGGCTTCCTGATTTACCTGTCGATACCTGCGGCCATCAGCATACATACGGTTACGGCGTTTTTGTATAACGCCGCGTTCTCCAGGCCTTTCTGGAGCGCCTCGATTCTTGCGCCCCGGTTCATAGCGTCCGCTTTATGTTCCGGGCCTGCGCTGATGCTTTTAGTGTTCCAGGTGCTAAGGAAAGTTACGGATGTGGAGATAGAGGACAAGGCCATCTTCAGGGTTGCCACCCTGATCACATATGCCATGGCTGTGAACCTGTTCTTTTTACTTGCGGAAGTGTTTGGATCGTTCTATCCCGGAACAGCCGAGTCGGTTAACATCCATTACCTGTTCTTCGGCATCGACGGGCAAACGAACCTGGTGAAGTACATATGGACTGCTGTGGCGTGCAACGTCACTGCGTTTGTGCTGATCCTTAATCCGAAGACGCGTGAAAAGTTTGCAACTCTCAATTTTGCATTAGTGCTTATGATCGTTGGTATATATCTTGAAAAGGGAATGGGCCTTGTAATTCCCGGGTTTACCCCCGATGTGCTTGGCGAGATATATCAATATACGCCCACCGCGACTGAACTTCTGGTTTCACTTGGTGTATGGGCTACGGGGGCAATGATCTATACCTTTCTGGTCAAGTTCGCAATTCCTATACATACCGGCAAACTGAGATTTGCTTCCGGGGAGCATGCAGTAACGGCAAAAAGGGCCGTTATTGATGATGTGACCTCCGAAAAAGCCTGATACTTCCTTAAGCCGGCGCGTGGTAACTACTGCGCGCCGGTTACTATCCCCTCCGAACCTCTTTCCCATAGTTTTTTTATTGCCGGCCATATCTGGCAATACAATGGTGTCTGTTGCCCCAATATCCGCTGAAATTCTTCTGCGGATAGACCAAAAAGTTAAATCGTGGTAATTATATGTATTATTGTCCCGTTTCCAGGATTTTGCATTAATCAAAAAACGTCCGGGACTGAGGATATGAACAAAAAGAAATTTGCACTTGCGATGATAGTTTTCACAATGGCTCTTGTGTTTCCCGTCAGTGTTTTTGCAGCCGGCGCCGCCCCCGGCAGCGTTTCATGTTATAACTGCCATAAAACCCTTGGCGGCTTACTGGCAAAACCCGCCCTTAACTGGGCACATTCAATCCACCAGCAAAACGGCGTGACCTGCGACCAGTGCCACGGCGGAAACCCCAGGGCCACCACAATGGAAGGGGCGATGTCGAAGGCGCACGGGTTTATCGGCAAACCTGTTGGTGCGGCAATTGCCGGCGTGTGCAACAGATGCCATCCCGATATGGTTTCGGAATACGAAAAGAGCATAATGGGCAAGGCCTGGCTGGGAGGCTCGGGCGGACCGTCCTGCACGAAGTGCCACGGAGCGCACAACAATACAATCCCAGTGCTGCCTCCGGCCAAGCATAATATCTGCCTTCAGTGCCACAAGGACATCATAGGGTTTGATCAGATTGACCCGATGAACGTCACCCAGAGCACCGCGGAGATGCTTTCCAAGATGCAGATAAAGCAAGGCGAGCAGCGGATCTTAGGCAAAAGGCCCCCTATTATTCCCAGCATAAGGCAGGACCTGGACCCTTATAAGATCGGGCTTATAGCTTTTGGCGGGGCGGGTTTCGTCTTTGTTATGGGCTTCATAATATATTTGCTTCTTGAAAAGAGGGGCTGAGAATGAGTTTTAAAATTATTAACGAAAAGAAACCTTCGTACCCGGTGGCCCTGGCCGTGGTTGTAATCGCGTTGTCCATCGGGCTTCTGGGCTTGGCGGCGGCATTTGCGTATCTCCTGATATCAGGCAAGGGCAGCAACTACACCCTGGGGACGCTTGCGTCCCTGATGTTCCTGTTTGCCGGATTTGAACTTGTCTTTTACGCCAGGGCATTTGTGCCTTTCCGGGAAGTGTCTGAAGACCGGGAGGAGGAGTTGCTATGGTAGAAGGCCAGCGGCCCGAAGGAGGCATAACCCGCAGGAAATTTACTTTCGGGATCATGATAGCGTCCATGCTTGCCGCTGCCGCTTCCTTGCTTTCACTGCTTAAAGTGGTGACCCCGGCCAAGAAAGGCGCTGGCTATGAGTCCACCATTAAACCCGGAGACCAGCTTGTGCTGGCAAAGGGCGCCAATGCCGGGGCGCCGGTAAAACCGTCCAGCATGAATGTGGGCGATGCCGTGCTTGTTTATCCGGCCGGTAAAACATCTAACCCGGCCAATATTGTGCAATTGATCAAGCTGGACCAGTCCGCTTTCAAGCCGCCCACAAGAATGGAGCTTGTGGACCAGGGCTTTGTGGCGTACAGCGCCATCTGCACCCATCTGGGCTGCACTGTTTCGTGGGTAAAAAAACCGGCCAACCCGGATGAATCCTTCACGGAGTGCTTCTGCCACAACAGCATGTTCAGCCCGGTGCAGGGGGCCAGGGTGATTGGAGGGCCGGCGCCGATCCCTATTGCGCAGATTGGCATAAAAGTTCAGGGAGACTCACTGGTATTTACAAGCGGCTTTACCGGCCCCATCGGACCGCAGGTATAATAAGGCGAGGACAATATAATGATATCCAAGTGGTTGGACGAAAGGCTGGAACTGAAGAAGTTTCAGGCCAAATTCCTGTCCAAGACGTTCCCGACGCATCCGGCCTACCTGCTGGGCGAGATCGCTCTTTTTTCTTTTATCACGCTGGTTGTTACCGGCATAGTCCTTGGCTTTCTTTATGAGCCATCTGTGAGGCTGGTATCGCTGTTTGGCGCGATGGTGCCCGCTTCGTATGCAAGCGTTGTGCGTATAGACCTGAAGCCGCTTGGGATGCTAATCAGGCGCGTACACCACTGGTCCGCCATGCTGATGATAGCCTCTATCATCATTCACCTGATGAGGGTATATTTCACGTCCGCTTACCGCAACCCCAGAGAGATCAACTGGCTGGTCGGCCTGTCGCTGCTTGGCATATCGCTTGGTGCGGCGTTCACCGGATACCTGCTTCCCTACAGCCAGTTTTCAGTTACGGCTACATCGATAGCATATTACATGGCTAAATCCATCCCGTGGGTAGGCGACTGGATTTCCAGGCTTATCTTTGCAGGGGCGTATCCGTCCGATGCAATGGTGCCGCGCTTCTTCTTCTTCCACGTGATGCTGATACCTTCGATCATAGGGGGGCTTATTGGCCTGCATATGCTGCTGCTGATAAAGCAGAAACACACGGAACCGCGCACAAATATCGGCAGGCCTGAGGCTGAGGGGGGCAAAAGGCTGATAGGCATACCTATCTGGCCGGAACAGGCCATTATAAGCCTGTCTTTTTTCCTGTTCCTGCTGTTTGCGCTTGCGGTCCTGGCCACTTATGTGCCGATAAACCCAATAGAGGTTTACGGCGCGCCCCATCCGGGCACGCCGGTTATGAGGCCGGACTGGTACTTCCTTTGGGTGTACGGCTTTCTGAAGCTGATACCGGGCGACCTGTCCGTTACAATATTCGGTGGCAAGATAACCCCGGAGACTATCGGGGGCGTGATATTCCCTGGAGTGATTTTTATCATTGCTGCGCTTATACCGTTTCTTGACAGGTTCAAAGAGATGCAGAACTATAACGCCAACCCGGCTGAAAGGCCTTTTATGACCGCGCTTGGCCTGGGCGGGGCGGCCTTTCTTATAATGACGGCCGTGGCAGGCTATATAGACGTTCTGCATATAACCCCGAAGGCAATGCTTATTTACACGGTTATAGTGACGTTGGCGGTGTTTGGCGGCATCTACGCCGTGTTGTCCGTTCGCAAAAAGAAAAGCGGGGCTTAAGGAGACTTTCGCAAAAAGGCACCGGTTGTACCGGCCTTTTTGAATCTGGCAGGGCAGGTTACGTTTTTTCCAGTCCCATTGCCAGGGCAGTCAGGCAGGCCTCTATCCTGCTGGAGCAGCCAAGCTTTCTGTAAAGGTTATCAAGGTGGGTATTTACCGTGCCGGGGCTTACACCCATCACCCCGGCTATTTCCTTGTTTGTCAGCCCTTTAACAAGATAAACCAGAACTTCCGTTTCCTTTGGCGTTAGGCTTTCGTGTGTATTGCGGCTGCCAGCCAATACAATCACCAGTGCGCCGCCCGGCAGCCTGGTAAGTTCCATATCCAGTCCGTTCAGGCACAGCTTCTGGAAGAACGCGCCAGCCCTGGCAAAGTCCACCACATGGCTTAAATCCAGGCCCAGCGAGGCCAGCAGCTGCCTTGCGACGCCGTTCATTTGTGGCCGGCCGGACTTTTCCACATATATACAGGGCCTCTCTTCCCAGAACAGGCGAAGCGAATCAGCCAGATGCGCCAGGTCTGCCGCGAAATCGTTCCTGCCGGTTTCAAAGACGTTAGTTGCCAAAATGCCTCCATCGGGATAACAGCCATAAATAGGGATAAGTGAATCTTATCAAAAATTGCGGCCCTGCGTAACCCCCCTTAAGTACCGTTTTAAATTACAATCCGGCCCTTTTATTAGCAAAAAAAGTCAAAACATGACATGAACTTCATGACATATGTCATATGGACGATGTCATGGTGCCCCGTTTTATCCTACAAGCGTGGTTGATGACGGATTCATAAGGTGGGCAGGAAAGAGGGCGGGAAAGACCCGGTGCCGGATAGAAAGGTCTTTCCAATGCCTGCCCCTTGAAAATGACGAAATATGCATCGGCTGCTACCAGATGGAACTGAGGGCCATGGATGACGGCACTGAAGGAGCCCTTGGAAGAGAAGATATGAAAGGAGATTCTGAATGAGCAGGGACCCTAATGAATTGGTTGAGCCGGTACGCCAGCGGCTTGAAACATTACGGGCGGACGCGGCGCGCGAGGGGATTGATTTTATCATCACCTATACCATGCGCACCGATGCCGAACAGCACGCGCTTTTTGCACAAGGCAGGAAGGGGCTGAACGAGGTTAACCGGCTGCGCACGTATGCCGGGCTGGCGCCGATAAAGCAAAGTGAAAACAGGGTTGTGACGAAGCTGTTTAAAAGCGTACACCAGTTTGGGTGCGCCTTTGACATTGCCATTGTAAAAGACGGGAAACCGGATTGGGCGGACACCGCATCATACGAAAAACTGGGGGAGTTGGGCGAGTCCATTGGCCTCAGGTGGGGTGGACGCTTCAAATTCCGGGACCTCTGCCATTTCGAGTACACGGGCGGGCTTGCAATTGCCCAGCTTGAAAAAGGGGAAAGGCCAACGGCGTGAAAAATTTGAGACTTGAAATCCCGGATTTGATATTGGAGAAGCAAGAATGGTTGGCCCGTTAAGCCCGCAGATAGTGCAGGCCCTGATCAACGCAGGCGGCGGACTTTTAATAGCCCTGGTTATTCTGTTTGGCCTTTACCGCCTTGCAAACAGGTTTGGCGGCCGGTTCATCGCTGCGCAGCAGGCGCAGGCCGAGGCGCTTGGGGCCCAGGCACAGTCCCTGGCAAGGCAGGCCGTAAGCATGGAAGACCTTAAGGAATGCATAAACAGCCTTATCAGTCGCGACAACTCGGAACACAGGGAGATGCTGGTACTCCTTAAATACATAGCACAGCAGCACAGGGACCTTACAGCAAGAAAGTTTTGCGAGAGTCTGCATTCAAAGGGGGAATGAGATGAGTTCGATTTCGGGTGAAAAGAACAAAATTATACGGTCTGCATTGCTTGGCCTGCTGAGGACCGAGTACCCGGGGAGCCTGGATTTGAAGGTGCTCAGCTTTTCCCTCGACAGCCTGGGGTTTCCAATGCCGGAGGCAACACTTAAGGCGCACCTGAAGTACCTTTCAGAGAAGGGCCTTGTGAAGCTTGCGGCCAGGAAGGGTTACGGGTTCAGGTTCGTATATGCCTCGCTTACGGCGAGGGGATGGGACCTGCTGGACGGCAACGTCACCGAAGACGGTGTATCCATTCCGAAAAGCCACGGCTTTTTGGAACCAGGGGAGGGAAGCGGCGGTGCCAGCGAAAACGGGCGTTAAGCCGGACGGGTTTGAGATGAAGCTGGTGAAGGACCTCCTTAAGCACAAGAAGCGCTACGAGAGGTATTTCAAGGAAAAGGGGCCGCAAGGTGAGCCGGACCATCATGCCCTGTCCGCCTACACATCGGTCATCAAAACTGCGGCTGTGATTTACAGGCAGATGAAGAGCGAAGGCAAGTCCGGCGAAGCCGAACTCAAGGCAATTGCAAGGGACATACTGGAAAACGATTATGGCGCAAACCGCAATTAACCACATACTTCTGCCTTATCAGAAAAGGTGGGTTGAAGACATAAGCCCCATGAAGATATGGCTTGCCGCAAGGCAGACAGGGAAGTCCTTTACCCTGGCCCTGGAGGCTGTGATGGAAGCGCTGGAAAAGAAGCGTTCCACCAGCCTCATTCTCTCGGCCTCGGAAAGGCAGTCCAGAGAGGTAATGGAAAAGGTGCATACCCATCTGCGCTACTTCGGCGTGAGGTCCGAGGACGTTATATCCACCGAGGGCACACGTGAGGAAGCGCGCCTTCCAAACGGCTCCAGAATAATAAGCCTGCCGGCGAACCCGGACACGGTGCGCGGCTTTTCGGGCAACGTGTTCCTGGACGAATTCGCCTTTCACACCAGCACAGAGGAGATTTGGCGCGCTATGTACCCTGCCGTAACCAGGGGGTTCAGGGTGCGCATCTCTTCCACGCCTAAAGGCAAAAGGAACCTTTTCCATACCCTCTGGGACCGCGCTGAAGGTTTTTCCAGACACATTACCACCATCCACGACGCTATCAATGACGGACTGAACATAGACATTCAAAGGCTCAGGGCCGGGATATTCGACCCGTCATCATGGGCCCAGGAATACGAATGCCAGTTCCTGGACGAGACTTCGGCATTTATTACCTATGAAATGATAACGGCATGCGAGGATGCGGGAGCTAAAAAGGAATTGATCAGCCTCTCCCATCCCTCACCGCACATGGGGGAGGGTGATTTTTACCTTGGCATGGACTTGGCGCGGAAAAATGACCTTACGGTCTTCTGGTTGTGGGAGAAGATAGGCGATGTATTCTGGACGCGCATGGTTAAGGAGATGGGCAATGCGCCATTTGCCGCCCAGAGAGACTATCTTTACGCGCTTATGGACGGCTCCTTAGGGATAAGAGTGCGAAGGGCCTGCATAGATTCATCCGGGATGGGCGCGCAGCTTGCCGAGGAGGCGGTGCACAGTTTCGGGGCCCTGGTTGAAGCGGTTGTGTTTACCGCGAAGGTGAAGGAAGACCTGGCCGTGACGTTCCGCCGGAAATTCGAAGAGAAACAGGTGCGTATTCCTGTGGACGGGCTTGTCCGTGAGGATTTTCATTCGGTGCGCAAATTCATAACCGCGGCTGGAAATATCCGGTTTGACGGTGAGAGGACCGGGGCCGGCCATGCGGACCGGTTCTGGGCGGCCGCACTGGGCCTGTACGCGGCTGTTTCCGGCCCTGGCGCAAACCAGGCAATAGAATTCGAGGCGCGCAGCAAAAAACCGCGTGATTTCGCCGCGATGGGAGGATTCTGAATAAATGCCTGAAAAAAATGTCACAACTCCGGAAAATGTAGCGCAAATTATTGAGGACGCGCAGGAGCAGCCAAAAAATTATCCGGCAGCCGGTAAAAAACCAATACTGGATAGAT
>JAKAKS010000002.1 GCA_021813405.1 Nitrospirota bacterium | reverse complement strand
CCGATCTCAGTGATCTGAAGCCCCACTCCCATGGCAAGCCGCCTTTGGGTTTCCTTGCGTTTACATTTGCGCCCTTATTAAGCAAGTCTTTCATAAGCGCCAAATTGCCTTTCCTGATCGTCAGAAACAACATGTACTTAAGGTCGCTCTCCTCCGGTTCCGCCCCGGCGGCCTTGAGCATTTGAACTATTTCATCGAAATATTCTGGCGCACGTTCGATAAGTGCATTTTTTTCGGCAAAACTAAGCGCCGTATTGCCATTTTTGTCCTTTGCGTTCACAGCAGCATGCGCGGCTATCAATTGCCTAACAATATCTGCCGCACCCCTATAGGCCGCAAGCATCAACGCCGTTCTGCCGTCACTGGCCTCTATATTCACGTCCGCGCCGGAGTTTATAAGGAGGCGCGAAATATTTTCAAACCCGCATCCAGCTGCATCCATCAGTGCCGTCCAGCCAGCATTATTTTTCGCGTTAACGTCAGCGCCTCTATCAATCAGAAGTTTCGTAATATCCGTAGGGGGCTCACCGAGGGGCACATGGAGTCCATGATCAATACCCTTGCAGGCAACCAATATTAACGGTGTATTGCCACTGCTATCTCGCGCGTTTACATCCGCTCCCTTGTCAAGCAGCGCCTTTATACTGTCAACATCAACGCCCCTGAAGCCTACATCACGCTTTACAGCAGCCAAAAGCTGGTCATCAAGCTGTCCGGTGGAGGCATTTGCCGGTAAAGTAAGACATAACGGAAATGCAAGAATAAAAACAATTAAAATCCTCTTCATTTTAGCCCCCATCAGCAGTAAGATTGCGTTACATGGATTCAGCAAATGTAGTAAACATTCCAAAAGTTTTAATTGAAATTCTTATTGTAATATGCACATTTCGCCCGGTGTTTGCAAGCAAGACTCCGGGCGAAACTTGAGCGCCAACTGGGAGCATCGATTTTAAGGGTTGAAGGGGTAATAAAGCCCTAAAAAACGGCCACGGAAAGGGTTTTCAGAACCAAACGCCTTAACCTGCAAACCATGACATAAACTTAATGACGTATGCCCGCTATGGACAATGTCACGATGTGCCAGGTTAAGATGGCACTGATAAAAGGGAATTTCCCCCTTCGCTCTTTGAAAAAAATTATCGATATTGAGGAAACGGCCTCTTTAAAAAAAATCAGGCGCTCAGGCTCGAAACAGGAGACAAAAATGGGCAGGGCATTGAACAGATTGAACGCAGACTGCATAAAAACCCTATAGAAAACAGAAGGTTGCGGATTTCAGTTTGAGCGTATAAAAAAAGGAGGCACAGGCAAGCTGCGGCAGGGAACTATGCCGGGTCTTTAACTGCCTCTTTGGAGAGGGCGTCGGCCCGCTTGTTCTGCTCTCTTCTTACGTGGGTGACGGACCAGGAGTCAAAAGATTTAAGAAGCTTCATCGTCTTTTCGAAAAGCGGCTTCATATTCTCGTGCCGCACGGCGTACCGGCCGTTTATCTGCCTAACCACCAGTTCCGAATCCATAAACGCCTCCACCGAGGTTGCGCCCATTTCGGCAGCTTTTTCCAGGGCCTCTATAATCGCGGAGTATTCGGCTACGTTATTGGTGGTGATCCCGATGCATCGTGAGAATTCGGCGGTGTGCTCCCCAATTTTAACCACCCCGCCGATACCGGCCCGGCCAGGGTTCCCGCTGGAGGCCCCGTCGGACCATATGAGGGCTTTTTTCATTTCGCCGGCTCTTCCACCGGCTCCTCTTTATAAAACAGTATCCTGCGGCACTGGGGGCACTGATGTATCTCGCTGTTCTGCTTTATATGCACATAAAGCTGGGGCATTATATTCATATGGCAGCCGCCGCAAACCTCGCCTTTGGCCTGGGCAACGGCCACGCCGCCAAGGTCCTTCAGAAGCGACATGTAAAGCTCATAGGCATCCTGGGCTATCTGGGACGCGAATGCGGCCCGTTTGCCTTTAAGCTCCTTTAATTCCAGAGAGGCGGCTTCTTTCTGTTTTTCCAGGTCCTGCCGGAACACCTCCACCCTGGCTTCTTCCTCTTTTACCTTCTTCTCTTCTGTCTTTATCTCTTTTTCCGAAGACTCGATCTGCTCCATTGCAGACAGGATGGAATCCTCATGGGCGAACCTGGAGGCTTCGGCGGCCTCTATCTCTTTTAAAAGGGCGTGGTATTCCTTGTTGGTCTTTACGCCGGAGGTCTGGGCCTTCAGCTTGGTTATCTTCTGGCCCATGTCCTCAAGCTCCGAGTCCAGCTCCCGCTTGCGCTTGACGGCGGCCTCATAAGCGCGTTTCTTTTCTTCCAAGGAAACTTTGGCCTGCTTAAGAGGGGACATTGCGGACTCGATCTTAAAGGGGATCTGCTTTACCAGATAAGCTCTTTCAATTATCTGGCTGTCCATTTGCTGCAGCTCCACCAGGAGCTTAAGCTGCGGGTTCAAACCCAAAACACCTCCGGAAATTTGGTGGGCCCACCAGGACTCGAACCTGGGACCAACCGGTTATGAGCCGGTAGCTCTACCAACTGAGCTATGGGCCCTGAAAGAATTCAGGTGAATTCCTAGTGTAATCTCCATCGCCTCACGGCGTCAAGGGAAAAAACTTATGGCAATAAAGAATGCCGCTCTGCCTAGTGTCTTTCCATGAAATCCCGGAGCCATTTGCTCCTGGACGGATGCCTGAGCTTCCTTAGCGCCTTCACTTCTATCTGGCGTATCCTTTCCCTTGTCACGGAGAACTCCTTGCCCACTTCCTCAAGTGTATGCGGGTCGTCACCTATGCCGAAGCGCTTCTTTATGATTATCTGCTCCTTTGGGTTAAGGGAGTCTATTACCTTGGTTATCTGTTTTTTCAGGTCGTCCATGATCACGTCCTCCAGTGGAGAAGGGGCGGCCTTGTCCTCGATAAAGTCCCTCAGGTGGCTGTCTTCCTCCTCGCCCACGGGGGTCTCCAGAGAGATAGGCTCCTTTGCCACCTTGAGGATGGATTTTACCTTGTCGGCCGGCAGCTTCAGCCTGTGCGCGATCTCCTCCGGCTGGGGCTCCTTGCCGAACTCCTGCACAAGCTCCCTGGATACACGCGTGATCCGGTTTATCGTCTCAACCATGTGGACGGGTATGCGTATGGTCCTGGACTGGTCTGCCAGGGCGCGGGTGATTGATTGCCTTATCCACCAGGTGGCATAGGTGGAGAACTTATAACCCCTCTGGTACTCGAATTTGTCCACCGCCCTCATAAGCCCGATATTGCCCTCCTGTATAAGGTCCGGCAGGCTCAGGCCCTTGCCCATGTACCTCTTTGCTATGCTTATAACCAGCCTTAAATTGGATTCTATAAGCTGGCGCTTGGCCTCCATCAGGTCCAGTTCGCATTCGTTTATCCTGTTTCTGGTCTGCTTCATCTCGGCCACATCAATTCCAAGCGCTTTGATGAGATAGTCCAGTTCCTTCTTCTCCATTTCGCATTTCTTCTTGTTGCGGCATGCCGAAACCAGATGCTCTATCTCCAGCGTCTTTTCTAGACGGTCCGAGATTTTGGCGGCAAAGTCCAGTATGGTCTCCTCTTTCAGCTGCAGGTCGTTAAGCCTGGAACTTATTTCCTCGTTCAGTTTGCCCAGCGCTGCCTCGCCTTTGGGCCCCGAGGTCCCTTTTTTCCTGAGCGCGGCCTTTTTCTTCCAGAGGTCCTTTAAGGCCATCGTGGTTTCATAGAACCTCTGCCGCTCGTTGAAAAGCTCGTCTTCCTCAACGTCCTCGCCATTCTGGATGATCTCCACTAGAGGGGCCTCGCCCCTTTCCACGCACTTGCCCAGTTCCGTTATCATTTCATATGCGTGCGGCATCGAGAAAACCGAGGCGGCCAGCGCGTTCCTGGTCTTTTCTATCTTCTTTGCTATCTCCACCTCCCCCTGTTTTGTAAGCAGGGGTACGTTGGACATCTCCTTCAAGTAATATTTTATAGGCTCATATTCACCTTCGGTGGCGTCTTCAGCGGCCGCCCCGGCATGTTCTTCGGCCTCGTCCTTTTCCTCTTCAGTAATGATATCTTCGAACTCATTCTCCATTTATAGTTCTACCTCCTGTGAGGGCTTTTTTTTGCATTATCAATTTTTTAAGCAGCGCTGCGTCTCCCCTGGCCTCAGCCATTTTTTTATTTATCGCGCGCACTCTCAGCTTTTTTATGCAGTCGGACGCGGCCGCCAGCGCGTCATCCGGCTCGAAGCCGGGGGCCACGGCCAACGCTGAAAGGACCGCCTGCTCTTCCGCCGTAAACGCCTCTGCCCTGGCCATTTTACTAAAAAGACCCCTTGCAATGGGGTCCTCAAGCTCTTCAGAAGACATATCCTCCAGTATAGCACCTCTTTTATCAGGTTGATTGTAAAAAATACTCAAAAGCAATTTTTCCTCTTTATACCTGATCCCGGCCGGGCCGGCCGTTTTTTGTTCGGCCGTTTTGGAGACATCCGGCACGGTGGGCCGCCCGCCATAAGCCCGTTTCTGCCCAACCCTTGCCAGTTCCCGCCGGATGGCATCCTCACTGGTTCTGCCTTTGTCAGCCAGTTCCCTGAGAAACTCCTCTTTCATTATCGGGTCCGCGGCAAGCCCAACCATATGCACGGCCTCACGGAGCACCTCGGTCCTCGTCCCCTTGAAGGTCTTAAGCATAAACTCCACTGGGCTTAGCGCGTTATCCAGGGCCAACCGGAAGGCGGGCGCGCCATTTTTTCTTAGCAGGCTGTCCGGATCCTCCCCGGAGGGCAGCAATGCCACCTTTATCTCGAATTCCTGTTCCAGGGCAATCCCAAGCGATCTTCTGGCGGCATTTATCCCGGCATTGTCTCCGTCAAACACAAGAAATATTTTGGAGGCATAGCGTTTCAGGAATTTCAAATGTGCGGCGGTGAGCGCCGTCCCCATCGGCGCAATTACGTTTTTAAACCCGTTCTGGTGGCACATTATTACATCCAGATTGCCCTCGGACAGGATTGCGTTGCCTTCGGCCCTTACGGCGTCTTTTGCCAGGCTCATGCCAAAAAGGGTTTGCCCTTTTTTAAAGAGAGCGGTCTCCGGCGTATTCAAATATTTGGGCAGCGAGGCGTCCATAACGCGTCCGCCCAATGCCACGGGCGCGCCATATGCGTCGGTAATCGGGAAAACAATGCGGTTTCTTAGCATATCGAAAAGGCCGTTTTGCCCCTTTTTCGACACTCCCGCCAGTATGATCTTCTCCGGGCTGAAACCCTTTCTGGCCAGATGCGCGGCTAACGCTCCCCATTCTGGGGGGGCATAGCCCAGCATAAACTCCTTTGCGGACTCCGGCGATATGCCGCGGGATTTTATATATTGAAGGGCTGGCTGGCTTTTTTGCAGCGAGGCGGAATAAAACCGGCAGGCCTCGGCCATTATCTCCTTCAGGTCCTTTTTTTCGTCCGACTGTCTCTTGTCATATCCGCCTGAAAACTCATCCGGGTTCAGCCCGGCTTTTACGGCCAGAAGTTTCAGGGCCTCCGGAAACTCCACAGACTCGTATTTCATCACAAACGCGGCCATATCTCCTCCAACGCCGCACCCGAAGCAGTGGAATACCTGCTTTTCCGGATTCACCATGAAGGAAGGGGTCTTTTCGCTGTGAAACGGGCAAAGCCCCCTGAAATTGCTGCCGGCCTTCTTAAGGGAAACATAATCACCAATGACGGCAACGATATCCAGCCTGGCTTTAATCTCTTCCAGAAGGTTTTTCTTCCCCGGGGACTGCATTTGAAATTATATTAGAAAAGAAGGGGGATATGAAAGCGCAGTTCCGCCTTTCGGCAGGATTTTATTAATTTCTTTTTATCCGCCTGAACCCGGAGCACTCCAGAAATTCCACCGGAGAATCTTTTGTCACTGCATCCAGAAGCAGATTTATACCCAGGTTGTCGCTTGCTATATGCCCGGCAATCACCGCGTTTACATGGTTTTTTTCAGCCTCTTTGCGGTGGTCGTCACTTAAATGCATTGCAAGCACGGTCCCGATGCCTGCCGCGGACATGCTCTGAAATATATCTTTGTGGCCCTCGGTGCCGCCTGTCATGTCCACATATACCCTGCCCGCCTTCCTCTTTGGAGAGCCTATCAATATATTGGGCCCGGCCCCGTTCAAAAGGCCTTCCCTGTATTCAGGTATCTCCTTGAGAATGTCCACAACGTCGGAAAGCGTGGCGGGCTTTCTCTCGTCCATCAGGTTCTGGAGATAGGTGGCAACCATGTTATCGGCCACGGTATGAAGGCACATGAAAGGTATGCCAAGCAGCTTTGCCGCATCGGATGAGCGGGTGTGGTTTACCGGCATAAGCCTTCTTTCAACATCTCTTGCGCGCCCTTCCATCAGGTCCTCGGCTATGTTGATTGGAACGCCGAAGCGGGCCAGGATATCTGCCTGCATCCCCATCACTTTATAAAGGTTGGCATACGCCCTGCCCTCTGGGTGATGGGCCAATACCAGATCAACCTGCCTGCCCCTCTGCTTCAGCGCGTCCACAAGCAGTATCTCGGGCAGTTCCATGTCCACACCAACTATGGCGCAACGTATCTCCTCGTCGCCTGTGCCGGATAGTATGCGCGTGTCCGCATATGGGTTTTCAAGGGATTCAAGGTCAAAAAACTCCCTGTCCTTGTCTTTTAACCCCTCATAATCCTTTTTCCTGTCTTCAAGAGTCTTCAGTACAAAATCCTTGCCGCGCGGGTCGTTCTCGATCCCGGTCTGGACGGCCTTGCGGTAAAAATCACTCAGTTTCATCTATTTAGGCCCTCCAAGCGAGGCAAGTTTTTCCCTGATTTTTTCATTAAGCAGCTTCCCATCCACCGCGCCCTTCACCTTTGGCATGATAAGTTTCATCACCTTGCCAAGGTCCTGCGGGCCTGCGGCGCCGGAATTTTTTATCGCTTCGTCTATCATGGGCGCAAGTTCTTCAGCCGTAAGCTGTTTGGGCAGATAGGCCGCCAGAATGCCAAGCTCATCTTCTTCCTTTTTGGCAAGGTCCTCCCTGCCGGCCTTCCTGAACTGCTCTATGGAATCCCTGCGCTGTTTGCAAAGGGTGCCTGCAACTGCAATAACATCATCTTCGGCAAGCTGCGCCCCAGCCTCTATCTGCTTGTATTTCAACGCAGATTTGAGCATCCGGAGCGTTTCCAGCCGGAGTTTCTGCCCACTTTTCATTGCCTCCTTGAGGTCGGCGTCTATCCTTTCGGAAAGGGCCATTTACCGCGGAGTCCTTTGCCTTTTGACCGCCTTTTTACGGGCAGCCAGGGATTTCTTCTTGCGCCTTATGCTGGGCTTTTCATAGTGCTCTCTTTTCCTTACTTCGGAGAGGATGCCTTCGCGCTCGCACTGCTTCTTGAACTTCTTCAGAGCGTTATCGAAGCTCTCGCCGTCGCCCACCCTGATAACGGGCATTTAATCATCAACTCCTTTCAAATAAAGCGTTTTTGGCTAACAGTAAATGTACCAACTATCGCGCCAAGTAGTCAAGGCCAGAGGATCACCGATATGCTCTTTTCCATAAAATCCACATCAACTTCCTGATTTCTAAATATTTTTTGCCTTATCTTAAACCATAGCATTAAATATATCCTAAAACCCTTTAATATAAAAAGTTTTTTAGCAAACCCGCATAGCCCGGATATTTTAAAGACATTTGCTGGCACGCGGTTTTTTGAAGTTGGGGCTTATTCAGCTTGCCTTGACCGCACCCGGTATTAAGAACCCGGGTGAATTCACGTAGAAATTCAGAATCTGCCAGTTATCGCCGTGTTTTATCAGCCCTATCCTGATCTCGGCGTGGCCGGACTGGAAGTCGGCTTTTGCTATATACAGGGCCGTAATTACCTTCCCGTTTTGCGTGGTGATGGAAATATTTGATTCCCCAACCGCCCCGTAATATTTTTTTAGCCTGCCTAATTTATGGAACCTGCCAAAGAGATTGTCCAGGCCGCCGTTTTTTTTCAAAACAACCTTGAGTTCCGGGCTGGCACGGCCAACAAGCGCCTGTTCGTCCCATTGGGAGATGATGGCTGGTATAGCTGAATCGGCGTACAGTTTGCTTTGCTGGTCCAGCCCTTTGCCTTTAAAGGCACGGAATGCGAAAACGGCAACGGCTATTATCAAAATTGAAAGAAATGCACCGCAAAGGACAGTAAGTATTCGTTTCATTGGGCCCCTCCTTAACCGGCAATGACCGAACTTGATACCGCCGTAATGAATATAGCACAACCCCGGCAAAAAAACTCCGCACTACGACAGGTCTACCAAAACAGGAAAAAATCAGGCAGCTCTAAAATTCGAAAATCTGACTCAGATTTCAGAGCAGATATTCGGCAATGTTAATTTTGTACTTCACCGGGTCCAGGGTCCGCATGACGTTTCTGGTATAACGGCCCAGCCCGTCTTTTTCTGTGAGGCTTGCAGCAACGGGAGTAATCTTGTTGCCTTCCCCGTCGGTAATCAGTATCATCTTGGGCCGCTGAAAATCCCCGTTGTTTACGCCGGATATTACCGCAAGTTCCCTTGTATCCAGCATGATGAGGCTCCCGATGGGATACACGCCAACAAGGTTTATGAAAAACTTGAACAGAAGCGGATCAAGCTGGACGCCCGCCCTCTTGCTCATAAGGCTGAGCGCCTTGTCCGGCGTCATAGGGACCCTCGCATATACGCGGGACGAAGTCATTCCGTCATACTGGTCCGCCAGGCTCACGATACGGGAGTAAAGGTCCAGGTCCTTCAGCTTCTTGATTCCAGGATACCCGCTGTGGTCCTGATGCATATGGTGCTCGTAGGCAACTATGGCCGCGCGGATGGAGGAATCATCAAAACTCTTCATCCTGAATATCATCCGGACGCCATGCACCGGATGGCCCTTCAGGACGTTCCATTCTTCATCGGTGAAGCTGGTGGGCTTGTTAAGTATGAGGGGCGGAATCTCGGTTTTCCCGATGTCATGGAAGAGCGCGGCCAGGCCAAGCTCCATAAGGTCCTTCTTGCTCAGGCCGATTTTTTGCCCCAGGGCAACGGACAGTATACTGACATTTACGGAATGATGGAATGTATATTCGTCGTAGTTCTTGATGGCCGTCATCCCCAGCAGAAACTCCTCCCTGTCAAGGAGCAGGTCCACCATGGACTCCACTATCCTCTTGGCCTTCTTTATATTCACGCGCTCGCCGGCCTTCAGCTTATTCATCACGCCTTTTGTAAAAGAGACCGCATTGAAGTACGTCTTTTTCACGGCCCTTCTCAAATCGTGCTCACCATCCACCGATATCCGCCTCACAACCCCCGGGTCTATGCATTTTTCCTGGGCAAGCCCGGCGACCAGGGCTTCATACGGATCAGGCGCGTACTGGCATGCTATGAACACGGACAGGAAATTCTGTATATTCTCCACCGCCACGGGGCAAAGGAAGGAGATGCTTCCAACTGAGCGCTTTGCGAACTCCTTTTGAAGGAAGTCGAAATTCAGCAGGTGCTCCATCGTGAACTTTACTCTGTTCTCGTTTACATAGAAATACTCCCCCACAAGCTCCACCTGAATGGAGCTCTCATCCTCCAGCAGGCCGTTTATCAGCGGTATCATCTTTTCAATCGCGGTCACCACCGCCTCATTGGCAGGGTTATGCAGCTGGGATGTGCGGATTACTACGGCAAGCTGGCTTACCAGGTCCCTGAACGGCCTGTCCTGTTCCGGCTCTTTAGTTTCCATATTCTATCCGTTTTATGGCATTAAAGGCGTAATCCGAAATGGTCTTGTTTTTGGAATCCCTCAGTTTGTGCAGCAGTGGCAGGGCATTTTTTGCGCCCATAAGCCCCAGGGCATAGGCGGCGCAGGCCTTAAGCTCGTCAGTTCTGCCCTTGTGAAACAGCGAGCCGGCGCGCAGGCACTTGATCATATACGCTTCGGATTCCGGACTGTTCCATCCGGAAAGCACCTCAAAAAACTCCTTTTTTTCATTGAAATCGGCCTGCATGAAATCCTTCCCGGCCATGTGCTGCATAAGTATCATCCTCGAAGGCTCCGTCTTGAGCATTCCAAGCGCCCTTGCAGCGCTGGAACGAACGGAGAATTCGGAATCGTCAAGGGCGTCCCTTACGGTCTGGATGACACCCTGGCCGCCCAGTTCCCCAAGCGCCCTTATCACCTCTATGCGCACCCTTACGTCCGAGTGCCGGCTGGCCTTGATAACAAAATCCACGCACCGCCTGTCTTCCATTTTCCTGAAGATGTGGATGATATTTCTCACCACGTACCACCGCGGGTCCGAAAGCCCCTTTGCCAGGGCGTTCAGGTCCTTGCTGCCCAGGAATGCCAGTGCGTTCATTATCGTCTTCCTGGCCTCCATTGTTTTCAAATCCCCCAGCACCGCTATGAGGGAAGCAATCGCGCTGGAATCCAGGCGGCGCACATAATCTATAAGCATCTCTTCATCCCGGATCTGTCCGGAGTCCAGATGCGCGCCAAGCTCCTTCACAAGCTCCAGTGAGGAGGCATGCGCCTGCACTTTTTTCATCTCTTTTTTAAGCAGGTCTGAAACCGGCCCCTCCGGGGGGACGGCATCCATTGCCGAAAATATGCCAAGCGCAGAGCTCAAGTCCCCTTTTCTTATTGAATGCTCCAGGGCGCTTTTAATTATCCCGGCCACTTCCGGGTATAGGGCAGGCTGGCAGTCACTCAATATATCGAAGAGAATGCTTATCAGTTTAATTAATTTGTCTGCGGAATCCAGCCGCACCTCCCGCATAAGCTCTTCAAAGTCGGCGCTGGACAGCGGCACTATCTCCGGCGCCGACATGGGCGTGCTGGAGGAAAACGCCTCGGAATGCGCCCTCTTGAGGTCTTCTTCCGGCGTGGTCTCCTCCCTGGCGTGGAGGACGGCCTCGGTTTCGTAGGTCTCGTCCTCCAGGAGGAAGTTCTCGTCTATTACGTATTTGATATGCTCCAGGTCCTTTTCCCACAGCAGAGTGACAATGTCCTCGTCCATGCCGGAGTCCTGCGATATCGCTTCCAGGAACTCCCTTGTCTCTTCCAGGGTCAACCCGCTTTTAAAGGATATTTCCCGAAGTCCGTCCTTGAAAAAGAAGAAGGCCAGATTGTCCTCCATCCCCGATGCGGCATAGACGGGAGTGTCACCGAAAAGAATTTCATTTTGCCTCACTCCAAGCTCCAGCGGGCCGATTTCAAGTATATTGTCCAGCCTGCGGAAAACGTCCTCTATTGTCCTCACATAAATTGGATTATTGGAGGGATACATGCGAAGGCTTTTCCTTGCCTTCTGGAAGGAAGCGATCACGTCCTGCGCGGCTTTTATATCGGCTGGCTGGGGCTCCGCCTTCAAACCAGTATCATCCTTTTGGACCTGGCAAAATTCCTGATTACCATCTGTGCGGAAAAAAGCCTTTGCAGCCTCAGATTCCTCATCCTTATGGCCAGAGTGTCCCCGTTGGGAAATTTATCGGACCTTATTTCCACCTGGAATTTTCCAACCTCAGTATAAAGCTCCTTCAGGGCCTCATCGGAGAACGGCTTGAGAAACAGCGGGTTTATAGATACATACCCTTCAGAGATGTCCTGGGCTATGGCCTTGAGGCTCTTTCCCCTGGCGTTAGCCAATGCCGGCCGGCCTCCTTATCAAAATTCTTGCAAGCAGTATTCCCACTTCGTATAAAAGCACCATGGGGATGGCCATCAGTATCTGATTGAAGGCATCCGGGGAAGGGGTGAGTATAGCCGCGGCTATCACGGCCCCCAATATTGCGTATTTCCTGTTTTTGGCGAGGGTGTCTGCGGAGACTATGCCCATCCGCACCAGCAGTATGATAAACATCGGAAGCTCAAAGACTATGCCAAATGCCATTATGAATTTTAAGCAAAAATCCATATACTTTCCCACTGTAAGCATCGGGGTGAGGTACTGGGTCTTGTAGTTAAGCAGAAACCGTATCGCAAACGGAAGCACTATCAGATAGCAAAACAGCGCGCCCATTACAAACAAAATGGTGCCGCCTATCACAAAAGGGCTGGCCAGTTTCTTTTCCTTCACCAGCAGGCCGGGTGAGATGAATTTCCATATCTGCTGGAAAATAAGCGGAAGCGTAAGCACCAGCCCGGCCAGCATGGCTATTTTCATATTCATCCAGAACGCCTCTGTTATTCCCATGAAATAGAGCTTAGGCGGATCAGGGGTGGCCATGTATCTTATATGCGGACTGGCCATTGAAAAAACAAGGTAACCGCGCAGCGGGAACATAAGCAGGCTGAAGATGTTTTCGGAGAAGTAGAAACAGACCGCGAAGGCAACAACAAACCCCGCGATGCATATCATAAGCCTCTTTCTCAGTTCCGCAAGGTGTGCAATCAGCGGCATACGCCCTTCGTCGCCGGGTATCACTTCTTTTCAGCGTCCTCGCCTGGGGTAATAGACGCAGCGCCTTCCTGCGGTGTGAAGAAGGCCTTGATTGGATCAGATATTGGGCTGGAAACCGGGGCAGACGGTGCTGGCGGCTTGGGGGGTTCAGCCTTTGCCTGCTGAGGGGTTCCGGTTTTCACCTGGTTGATTATATCGGTCTGCGCGTCGGCCAGGGCGCGCCTTAGTTCGCCTGCGGCCCTTCCAACTGCCCTTGCGATGCCAGGCATTCTCTCCGGGCCGAACACAAGCAGTGCAACAATAAATATTACAGCTATCTCTCCCAGGCCGATACCGAACATAATACTCTATTTTACCCCAAAACGTTATTGCATTATGCCGGGCTTGCCCAGAAGGGCCCCCACGGAGATGATCAGCCTGAACTGGGGGTGCCTTTCCTTAAGGCCAAAACCAAGGCCAAGCGCACTGTAGAGCTTGTCGGACATTATCCTGTATCCAAACCGGACCTCCGAAAGGTCCACCCGGCCCGAATAAGCTTCCTTGCGCACCTGGAACTCGCTTAATATGGTTGCCCCGTGGGCGATGGGAAACCCCAGGCTGCCCAGAAAATCGAATTCATTATGGAGCCCGCTTTGGCCCGGGTTGGTTATGATGGCGTCAAGGTTTGCCGTAAGCGGGCCAAGCGTCCTTGTCAGGGCCACACCACCACCCACCCCGCCTCCCCAGCTAACCGTGTCCCGCCCGGTAGGCGCATAACCAAATGCCATTGCCGCCACCGCCGGGGCGTATCTGCCCTCATCAAGCAGGCGGTATTTAAAAGCAGCTCCTATGTCCTCGAACCCGCCCTGGCCGTGATACCCGCTTACAAAGCCCGTGTCCAGCGTAATGTCCGCCCTGCTGCCCAGCCCGTATGCTCCGCCAACAACCTGCCTGTAAAAATCCGGTTTCTGCGACCGCTCCAGGCTGTAGCCCACGGCGAAGTCCCCCTTGGGTATTGTTTCAGCGCTGTAAGCGAAGAACCCTCCATAAGGAGACTGGGGCCTTACCAGGTCCAGATCGAATGCGGCGGCAACCGAGGGCAGAAGGCACAGGAAAATAGAAAGGGAAAGTGCCGCTTTTTTCATCGGTTTGAAGATAACAGAATCGGTTTTATGTGTCAAATTTAAAGGCCTTTTCCCGGATTTCCTTCGGCGGCTTTCCGCCCCCGCGATACCTGGGCCATATCTTTTTTCCCATGCCCTGTGATAGAATCACGAATGTCCGAAGGGGCAGCAAATGCTGGACCACGTGGGGCTTTTAAGAAACAAGAGGGGTCTGCCCAGAAGATGGTCAAACAGAAGCATTTCACCTCCAGTGCGCTCCGCTATTCGATATTATTCATAGTCATGTGGTCCCTTGGGGCCGGTGTAGTGTTCATAACGCTTGCCAAGCTTCTGGGCAACATGGTAGACCGCGAGTTTCTTCCTTTCATAATCATGGCCGGATACGTAGCGCTTGTATTGGTACTTACGTTGTACTTTTCGCATCGTTTGATCGGCCCGTTTGAGCGGCTGAAAATGGAGATGCGGCTTATACTTGGCGGGGATTACAGCAGGAGGCTGCACGTGCGCCACAGGGACGACATTTACATCAAGTCCTTCGTGGAGGATGTAAACAAGGTAATCCATGAGTTGGAGATGGCCCGTAGCGAGCTGGAGCATCTTTCCCATGCCGCCAAATCTGAACTAAAGACACTCACTTCCCTGGTAAAGGGGAGCCCCGGCTGCCCCAATGAGACTTCCAATGCGGTTATCGGATGCTGCGAAAAGGTACTTGCGGCCGTCCCTGAAAAAAAGCACGGCCATAGCCACCCTACTCATGGCGTAAAGCAATAATAGGATCGAACGCAGCCGCTTTTGCGGCCGGATATACCCCGAAGAACACGCCCACAGCCGCCGAGAAGAAAAACGCCAGACCAACTGACCACCAGGCTATCTTTACCGGCACCGCGCTTGTGAAGTAGGAAAAACCGAGGCCGATAGCCACACCCACAGCCACACCGGCCAATCCGCCGGCAAGACTTAACGCAACGGATTCGGCAAGGAACTGCACAAGTATGTCCCGGTTCGTGGCCCCCACGGCCTTCCTTATGCCTATCTCCCTTGTCCGCTCGCTTACCGAAACCAGCATTATATTCATAATTCCTATGCCCCCCACCACAAGCGATATGGCCGCAATGCCTGAAAGCACGGCCGTCATTATCCGCAGTATCCTGGACATTACGGATATCATCTCGTCCTGGGAAAGTATAGTAAAATCCTCCTTGCCAGCGTGCCTTTTCATAAGGAGCCGGCGTATCTCTTTTTTTACGATGGGTATTTTGTCCTCCGAGGCAACCTTCACCGTAATATTGAACAGCCAGTCCGTATCAAAAAGCTCCACGGCGGAAGTAACGGGAATGAAAACCACGTCATCCAGATCGAACCCAAGGGCAACGCCTTTGGGGGCCATTTCGCCAACAGGCCTGAATCTGGCATTGCCTATTGTCACGCTGCCTCCAAGGGGGCCATAAGCTCCCATGAGTTCGCGCTTCACGGTACGGCCCAGCACGCAGACCCTTCTTGCAGCCGACACGTCGTCATCACTAATGGCCCGGCCCGCGGCCATTTTTAGATTGCGCACATGGAAGTACGGCCCGGTTACGCCAACTACATAAGTGTTCCTGCTTTTATTGCCATACTTTATCCAGGACGTGCCGATTATTATGGGCACGGCATGCTCCACATACCTGGCGCGTTTTTCTATAAGTGCGGCGTCGCTCATCCGGAGCTTCCGGACTGTGGAAGTGCCCATCTGCATGCCGCCCTCCTTGGCTGTCTTGCCGGGCACTACAATCAGGATGTTGGAGCCCAGGTCCCCAAGCTGGCGTTTTATATAGGCCCTGGCCCCTTCGCCCAACGACACAAGCAGAATAACGGCGGCCACGCCGATTATGATGCCAAGCACGGTAAGCGTGCTTCTTAACCGGTTGCTTACAAGCGAATCCTTTGCGGAATTGAAGACTTCCAGCGCGTCCATCAGGCCGCCTCACCGTCCCTGATCTGGATTATCCTCCCCGCCATTTCCGCCAGCCGTGGCTCATGCGTCACCATCACAACGGTTGCCCCCTGCCTGTGAAGCGACAGAAATATGTCCATCACCTCGGCCCCGGATTTACTGTCCAGGTTTCCGGTAGGCTCGTCCGCCAGAATGATTTTCGGGTTGTTTGCCAGCGCCCTTGCTATGGCAACGCGCTGCTGCTCACCGCCGGACAGTTCCATCGGCTTGTGGCCTGCCCTGCCGGAAAGCCCCACCCTTTCAAGAAGCCTGGCTGCGGTTTCCCGCCTCTGGCTTTCACTCACCCCGGCGTAGACGAGGGGAAGCTCCACATTTTTCATAGCGCTGAATTTATGTATAAGGTTGAAGCTCTGGAACACAAACCCTATTTTGCCGTTTCTTATACTGGCCAGTTCCTCATCGGATTTCCCGGAAACAAGAACGCCCTCAAACAGATAAGTTCCGGAACTGGGCCTGTCCAGGCATCCTATTATGTTTAAGAGCGTGGATTTGCCGGAGCCCGACGGCCCCATTACCGCGATGAACTCGCCCTTTTCAACATCAAGGCATATCCCGCGCAGCACATCCACCCGCCGGGACTCTCCCAGAGCGTAGGCCTTGGTAATATCCTTAAGCTCAATCAGCGGCATTTTTACGGCTTACTTTTATTCTTGCCCCGTCCGCCAGTCCGGTAACATCAGGGGTGGCAACCACCCGCTCCCCTTCCTTCAGGCCGGATAATATCTGTGTGTAGTCCGTGCCCTGCATGCCTGTGGCAACTTCCCGCAGCCTGGCCCTGCCACCTTTTATAACGTAAACAAACTGTTTGCCGCTATCCCCTTCAAACACCGATTGCGCGGGAACGGCAAGCACGCCTTTAAGCTTTTTAGCAATTATCTCAACGTCCGCAGACATACCCGGCTTTACCCTGGAGATTTCATTTTTTGTGCTGCCCTCCGGCACAAGCCGTATCCTCACCTGGAATGTTTTGGCCTCGTACTGCTTTCCCTGCACCAGCGGCGAGATCATGTAAACGGCGCCCCGGAATGCCTGCCCCGGAAAGGCGTCCAGCTTCAGCGCGGCATTTTCGCCAAGGGTAACATTGCCCGCATCGGCCTCGTCCATTGCGGCCTCTACATAAAGGGATTTCATATCGGTCAACCCGGCTATAAGCGAGCCTTGCTGCACATACTGGCCTACCTTCACGGGACGCTCCGATATGATGCCAGGGGCCGGCGCCTTGATGAAGGAATAGCCATACTCAAGCCGGGCTATCCGCAGGGCGGCCCGGGCCTCACGCACGGCGGCCTTCTGCGCGTCTATCTTTATTGGAGTGCTGCCCGTCTTTTCTTTTGCGGCAAGGGCGGAATCATAGGCGGCCTTTTTCATGTCCCGCTGCCCCATTGCATTGTCCAGTTCCGCCTGTGAGACTATGCCCTTTTTCCTTAGCTGCTCTATCCTCTTCAGATTTTTTTCAGACTCGGAATATCCGGCCCTGGCCTCGCGCATTTCCGCCTCCGCCTCATCCTCAATGGGCCTGGCGGTTGTCTTCAGTTCTTCAAGCTCCGCCCCGGCCTGTTCGTAAGTTGATTGGGCACTCTTTAAGTTCTGGATGGCCTGGGCGGGGTCCAACCGGGCAATCGTCTGCCCGGCCTTTACCTGGTCGCCTTCGTCAGCCATCAGGGTAGTTATCCGGCCAGCCCTCTGCGCGGTTATTTTGATATCATGCTCGCTTTTAACCACACCTACGGAGGACGAGGGGATAGTCAATTCAAGATCCCGCTTGGCCGCAACCGCCGCCTGTACCACTGGCTCGTGCGCCCTGGCATGCCACCAGACAGCCAGAAAAATCAGAACAACCGGGATTGCACCCCAGATAATAAGCTTTCCGGAAGTTTTCAGTACCTGCCTCCGTAATTGTCTATGACCCGTTATTTTTAATAATAGCGCATTTTGAAGCTAATTTCGGAAGATGATTCGAGGCGGGAAAGGGTGAAAACCTGAGCTAATCAGAGCCTCTGAAATACAGTCCCATGTCTGGGTACGAACAGCCTTTCATACTGGCGCGTAGCATATTCGTCCGTCATTCCAGAAATATAATCACCGATAACCCTCATTTTTCCTGCATGGCTGCCGGCTGTTTCCCATACTTCCTTGAAACTTTACTTAAGCAGCCTTTCAGGATCGGATGCCAAAACCTCAAACACTTGATTAACAATATATTGCCCCCGGAATTCAAGCACCTGCCCCAATTCCGTCAGGATTTCAAGTATTGGCTAAAAAAAACGTGTGTATTGCGGACCCGCTGGCATATTTTTACCTAATCTTTTTTAATTATTTGGCCTTATTCTTCCACCCAGATTTCTATTGCGATATCAGGGCACATGCGGGCGCAGAGGGCGCAGCCGGTGCATTCGGAGGGTTTTTCAACAACAGCTGGCAGGAACCCGGCCGCATTGAACGACGCTTTTTCCATAACAAGCACGCCCTTTGGGCACGCGTCCACGCAGTAGCCGCAACCCTTGCACAGGTCCCTGTCTAAAATTATTTTTGCCTTCCTTCCTGCCACTTTATCTGTCATTTTCTCCTTGAACCCGAAATCAATTCCTTTGCGTGCCTCAGTGCAGTTTCCGAAACACTGCCAGAGAGCATGCGGGCTATCTCCTCTTCCCGCTCTTTCCCGGAAAGGGCTTTTATTTTAACCTGAGTGCGCCCGCCTTTTGAATCTTTTTCTATAAGGAAGTGTTTGTCTGCGGCGGAGGCTATCTGCGCAAGGTGCGTTATGCAAAGCACCTGATGGCTCTTTGAAAGCTCCTTCAATTTCATCGCCACGTTTTCAGCCGTCCTGCCGCCAATGCCGGCGTCAATCTCATCGAATACCAGCACCGGCACCCCTTTGGCCCGTATCGCGCTTTTAAGCGCAAGCATCAGCCTGGACATTTCGCCCCCGGAGGCCGTTTTTGAAAGCGGCTTTAATGCCTCTCCGGGGTTTGCGTTAAAAAGGAATTCCACCCGGTCCGCGCCGGCACTGCCGATTTGCGCCGGGGTTATGTCTATATGGAACTGCGCCTTCTCCATGGCCAGCGCAGGCAGGACGGCATTTACCCCCTCCTGCGCCTTGAGTGCCGCGTCCTTTCTCTTTTCCGTGAGCGCGGCAGCCGTTTTTTGGAGCTTGCCTTCCTTATCCGCCAGTTCTGTTTTCAGCTTTTCTGCGCTCTCTCCCATTCCGGAAAAGGCCTCGGCCTCCGCCTTGGCCTTCATGCCAAATTCGATGATGTCTTCTATTGAAGCCCCGTATTTCTTTTTAAGCCTGTCTATAACTTCCAGCCGCTCTTCAACTGCGTCCAGGCTTTGCTCATTATCTGAATCCGGCGCATACCTGCCGCAGACCGCGCGAAGGGACGCGGCCGCCTCTTCAACAAGCGGGATGGCCGCATTCAGGTGGCCCAGGGGTTCCGCCACAGCCTCCGGGTCCAGGCGGGCGGCTTCTTCAAGCGCGGCCCTCGCCCTGTCCAGCGCGTCAATTGCAGGGCCGCCAATGCCGGTGTTTTCATCCCCGTAAACGGCACAGCGAGCGGTTTCGGCAAGCTCTCTCAGCCTCCCCAGATTGGCAAGCACCGTTTTCCTGGCAGCCAGTTCCTCATCCTCGCCGGGGCGCAGCGCGGCCGACTCTATCTCGTTTACCTGATACAAAAGGAACTCCAGCGTCCTCTGCCGTTCAGCCTTGTTAAGCTCCAGATTTGCTATCTGCTGCTTCAGGAGCGCTGTTTCCCGGTACAGTTCCCCAACGTCTTCCCGCGTCTTTTCAAGCCCCGCAAAGCCGTCAAGCATCAGCAGCTGGTTCTGGGCGGAAAGAAGGCTTTGGTGCTCATGCTGGCCGTGAATGTCCACCAGTTCCCTGCCGGTTTCAAGGAGCGCCTGAATGGTTGCCATAACGCCGTTTATATAAGCCCTGCTTTTTGCGGAACTGGATAGTGTACGCCGCAGCATAAGGCCGTCACCCGGATCGATCTCCAGTCGGGCTGCGGCCTGTGGAATTGCATCCACGTCAAAGAACACCTCAACCGATGCGGTCTCGTAACCGGAGCGGACCATCTCGGGGCCGGTCTTTTCGCCAAGCGCCGCCCCCAGCGCGTCAACAATAATGGATTTACCCGCGCCGGTCTCGCCAGTAAGTGCGGTAAGTCCTTTTTCAAAAGCAATAGAGAGCTCCCCTATGATGGCGAAGTCCTTTATGCGGAGCTCTTTGAGCATTTAATTGCTTGGAATGTCCCCATTAAAAACAAGGGTGTCCCCGTTAAAAACCAACATCCGTGCTTTCTGCCCTCTGCCGGGAGAAAATTCGGCCCATTCCTCTTTTTTAGGATATGATTCTGTAGGTTTAGGCATATTTTTTAACTTCTTCCTGCATCTTCAAAGTTCCATTCAAAAACATACTCTTCATTTTCAAGTGCATTTTTTACCGGTTCCGCACATTCCTTGCCGCAGGTCCTAATCGCGATATTCTTTGCGTCCTCACCGGAGGGAATCATAAAAACAGGGACTCCCTTATGCTCGTATTGTTCATCACCTCTAAGAATACCGGCATGGGCACAATGCGGATATTCCTTTAACGAAAGGAAGATGATTTTTTCGATATAGTGCCGCTCAAATTCCACCGGAATTTTTGTTTCATCAATGACAAGCGCAGGATTGCCCTGTATTCCCGCCTTGCACCATCCGCATCTATCCTGCCAAATTCTTTCCATTTATTCTTTGAACAGCGGCGCAAGTTTGTCGTAGGTGGCCATGAGGTGTTCCGGCATCACCCGCACCTCGTCCAGCACGGCCATGAACCCGGCGTCCCCCGTCCACCTGGGCACTATGTGCATGTGCAGATGCTCGTCTATGCCTGCCCCGGCAGGCTTGCCTACGTTTATCCCGGTATTGAACCCTTCCGGGCGCATCGCCTTTTCAAGCCTGGCAACGGAGGCGTCTGCAAGCTCCATCATCTCATGCAGGGTCTCGGTGGAATAGCCGTTTAAATGGTCTCGATGCTCATAAGGCACTATCATAAGGTGGCCGTTGTTGTACGGATATTTGTTCATTATCACATAGCACAGCCTGCCACGGTAAAGAATCAGCCGCTCCCTGTCCCTGTCTTCTTTGGGATATTCGCAGAAGATGCAATAGCCCGGTTTTTCACCAAGGACGTACTCGATACGCCATGGCGCCCAAAGCTGTTTCATTTCTTTTTGTTCTTCTTTATCAGAGTCTTGAGATTTTCGGTCTTTTCATGCTCGTTCAGTATTTCGAGTACCGGAAGGGCATCTTCAAGGGTGTCCCACTTTCTTGATGGGTTCCTTAAAAGAAAGGCCGGATGGAATGTAGGCACAAGGGGTATACCGTTGAATTCAAATTTCTTACCCCTCAAGGCGCTGATTGCCGTTTTGGTGGCAAGCAGGTTCTGGGCAGCAACAGCCCCCAGGGCCATTATGACCCTGGGTTTGATTATCTCAATCTGCTTTTTCAGGTACGGGATGCAGGCGGTCACCTCGTCCTCTTCGGGCGCGCGGTTTCCCGGCGGCCTGCACTTGGCAATATTGGTGATGAACACATCCTCCCTGGCAAACCCCATCCGTTCTATGAAACCGGTAAGCAGTTTCCCGGCGTCCCCAACAAAGGGCCTGCCCTGAAGGTCTTCCTCCCTGCCTGGGGCCTCGCCTATGAACATAAGCGCCGCCTGCGGATTACCCTCGCCAAAAACGATATTTGTCCTGCCCGCGGCCAGTTTGCATTTTTTGCACGGGCCTATTTCGTTTTTTAATGCTTCAAGGGCCGGAGCTGTTGGGCCGGAGGTAAACCCGCCCACGTCTTTATCATCTTTCCTGGGCGAAGCGGATTTTTTAGAAGCGCCGCGCTTTTTCACACTGGGCGGGGCTGGAACGCGGTCCACGCCAAGGGCATTAAAAAACCCGAGGACCGTTTTTAAATCTTTGGCCGTTTGCTTCATCTGCTTCCCCATCTTAGCTTCTCCCTTAAAATCTTGAAGTAATCCCTGCCAAACGGTATGAGGAGCCTGGTTTCATGCGGGGATTTTCTCACCGTAACGGTATCTTTCTCCCTCAGTGCAAATCCCACCTGCCCGTCCAGCGACAGAAACACATCCGCCCTCTCCGTAACAGGCCTTATCTCTATCTCCGCCCCCTCCGGGACCACAATAGGCCTCATGGCAAGCGTATGGGAACATATAGGAGTAAGTATTATCCCCTTCACTGTCGGATAGAGCACCGGGCCTCCCGAGGAAAGATTATACGCCGTGGAGCCGGTTGGGGTAGAGGCTATCAGGCCGTCGGCCTTGAACGTGGTCATGGGCGTCTTGTCCACCCTGGTTTCTATGTCTATTATCTTGGACGTGGCCCCTTTATTAAGGACAACGTCGTTGAGCACCGTGTATTCGGCTATCAGTTCACCGTGCCGCCTGATCTCGGCCGCCAGCATCATCCGCAGTTCGCACGGGCAGTCCCCGCCAAGGGCCTTTTCAAGCGCGGAGTATGTTTCCGGCACGCTTACCTCTGTAATAAACCCAAGCCCGCCCAGGTTCACGCCCAGTATCGGCACGGACCGTTCGGCCACCAGCCTTGCCATGGCCAGCATAGTGCCGTCTCCGCCAAATGCAACAACCATGTCCACGCGGGCGGCAAGCTCCGCCCTGGAGAGGCCCGGCTTCCCCAATCTGGCAGCGGACTCCTCATCAAACAGAATTCCCAGCCCGCGCTTCTCCAGCCATTGCGTTACACCGCGGATAATCTCCTCAGCCTCGGGCTTGTTTTCCTTAAGCACTATGCCTATTGTCTTAAAATCCATGCGCGCGCTCTATTATAATCTCTCTTTGCCGTCCGCGGACAATCCCTATCCGCACCTTATGGGTGCAGCCGTCGAAATCCTCAGGAAGCCTTTCGGCCCATTCAATAATGGTTATTCCACCCAGTGCCGGATACTCCTCCAGCCCAAGGAAGTCTATCTGCGCCGGGTCCTCTATCCTGTAAAGGTCCGCGTGGTAGAGCGGCACCCGTCCGGGATGCTCGGCCACCAGCAGGAAACTGGCGCTGGTTATATCGGCCTCCGGTATGCCCAGCGCAGACGCTATGCCCTTTGTAAATACCGTTTTCCCGCTGCCAAGCCCGCCGTACAGACATACCGTGTCGCCGGGCTTAAGGCTATGGCCCAGTTCGGCGCCAACTTTTTTTGTACCCGCTTCGCTTTTTGTGGTGCGCCTTGTGACCTTTTCATCCGGCCTTGATGTCATGAAAGGGTTTTCAGCATTTCGTGCCTGCCCACCATCCCGATAATCCTGCCCTTTTTAACTATTGGCACCAGGTGCACCCTTTTTTCTGTCATTAAAGTCGCAATGTCTTCAACAGAGGTGTCCTCGTCCGCCGTAACCACATCCCTGGTGCATATGTCTATCACGTTGATTGCCGCCATCTTCTTTATCTCTTTTTCGATTATCGAGGGAGGCTCCAGCGCAACATAGGCATCGAATATCCTGAGCAAAGTTGGGATATGCAGCCTTTTTTCACGGCTTATCAGGTCGTTTTCGGTAACTATGCCAAGGAGGTTTCCGTTTTCATCGGCAACGGGCGCGCCGCTAATGTTATTTTCCATCAGGAACCTGCCCAGGTCCTCAACCGTCATGTCTGGCCTTACGGTCAGCACGTCCGTTTTCATTATTTCTTTGGCCGTCATTTTTTCTTTCTCCTTGGTTTATTTTTACAGCCCTATGAAAGCGCCTTGCCTTCCGGCCTTTTGCCCGTCCCGCCTGTAAGAATGGAAGGCCTGATTGCAGAAAGTGCACTCGGGGCTTACATATATGTTTTCCTTTTTAACGCCTGCCAGCATCGCCTGAAGCATGTTTACGGAAGGGAGGTCTACGAATATTTTCCCGCTCTTTATCTCATGATACGCAATCACTGCGGCCCTGATGCCGTCTGAAACCGCCTCCAGCACTTCCCTGCCCACCTCGTAATGGCATTGCCTTATGGCCGGCCCGATTGCTATCTTCATCTCTTCTGGGTTGGAGCCGAAAGCGGCCTTCATCGCATTGATGGTATTTGCAAGTATCGCCTGCGCAGTGCCCCTCCAGCCCGCATGCACCGCCCCAACCGCACCCCTGCCGTCGTAAACAAGCACCGGAACGCAATCGGCGGTCTTTACGCCAAGGAAAACCCCCGGCACGTCGGCGATAACGGCATCGGATTCCACCGGCTCCATGCCCCTTCGGTAAACGGCAACCAGCCCGGTATGCCGCTGCACTGGCATGTAGATGTCCGGGGCAGACATCCCCGGCAGGGCGGCAATCTCCGCCTCCCCGGCCCCAACCTCCCGCCCGGTAAAAAACGCATTTACGCCGGGGCCAAAGATTGCAGGCCGGATAATACCTTTATCAGCGCCTTCGGGTTCCATTCAGCTTATTTCAGATTTTATTAATTCATCAAACGCAAGCGATATGGTATCGTGCAGGTCCGATGCCAGCACGGAGTAAACCGGTCCGCGCATCCTCCGGGCAATCTCCCCGGCAAGCCCGTGAATGTAAACGGCCGCAACCGAAGCGTCCGCAGGCGGCAATCCCTGGGCCAGAAGCGCCGCCACCATGCCCGTAAGCACGTCGCCCATCCCGGCCTTTGCCATTGCCGGGGTGCCGGTGGGGTTTATATGGATACTGCCCTCCGGCTCCGCGGTTATCGTGGGCACACCCTTAAGAATCATATAAGCGCCGGTCAGTTCCGCCAGACGCCTGGCGGCCCCAATCCTGTCCTGCTCTATCTCTTTTACGCTTGTCCCAAGGAGCCTGGACGCTTCACCGGGATGAGGTGTAAGTATGGCCGGGGCCTTGGCCTGCCTGAGTATCCGCGGGTTTTCCTTAAGCGCGGTCAATGCATCGGCATCTATTACCATGGGAGAGGCGCAGCTTTTCACCAGCCCCGAAACAAGCTTTATTATATCCGGCGTCACACCCAGCCCCGGCCCCATAGCCAGCACACTGCCGCGGGATGTCATAAACCGTAGCACTTCATCCAGCGCCGCAGCGGAAAGCCCGCCTGAAGCCGATGGCAGCGGGAACGTCATCTCATCCAGGGCGTTTGCCTGATAGTCGTGAAGCGTGTCTTCAGGTACGCCCATCGTAACCAGCCCCGCTCCTGTCCTGAGCGCCGCCCTGGCGCCAAGAAGCGCGGCCCCGGTTTTCCCGCTGGAGCCTGCCAGCAACAGCACATGCCCGAAATCCCCCTTGTTGGAATACGGCGGCCTTTCTGGCAGGAGGGCGCTGATGTCTTCAGCCCCGGTTAACTGGCAGTTGATGGCGGGGTCCTCCAGCAGTATGGATGGAAACCCGATGTCTTCAATAAAGAGCCTGCCCGCGTGCTCCCGTCCGGGGTGAAGCAGAAGACCTGGTTTGGGCAATCCAAATGTAACCGTGCATGCGGCCTTTATCGCCGTTCCCATTATTCCGCCCGTATCGGAATTGATGCCGGATGGGACGTCTACCGCAATTACCTGATTTCCATGGAAACCGTTTACAACCTCTATTATCTTTTTGACGGGGCCTTCAATGGGCCTGCCCAGCCCCGTGCCAAATATGGCGTCCACTATTATCGCTGAATGGAAATCGGCTGGCTCCGGCGCCTTGTTAAAAACCTCCAAGCCAAATTTTTTTGCCGTTTCAAGCTGGGCCTTGCACTCCACGGACAACCCGGAGCCGGTCTTAATAAGAAACGCCTTAACGTTCCAGCCCTCGTTTTTAAGCATCCTGGCCACGGCAAGCCCGTCGCCGCCGTTGTTTCCGCTTCCAGCCAGCACAATAGTTTTTTTAGGGCTGGGGGAAAGCCCTTTGATGCGTTTTACCACGGAGAGCGCGGCCCGTTCCATAAGCACAAGCGACGGGATGCCAAACTCTTTTATAGTGGCCAAATCTATCCGCCGCATCTGCGCGGCCGTTGCTGCCTTCATTGGTGGAAATTATATCATGGATGCAAGCTATATAACGTGGACAGACCGGCTTGCAAAACCCTAAAATATCTGGCATTGGCATGCACAATAAATCCGGAACAGGGATAACGGCGCTCCAGGGTATTTTCCCCTCGGGCAGATATCAGGTTTCAAGGGATGTCATCGCGGGCATCACGCTTGCCGCGCTGGCCATACCTGAGGTTATGGGTTATGCCCAGATAGCCGGCGCGCCGGTCATTGCCGGCCTGTACACGATGCTTTTGCCCATGTTTCTGTTCGCGCTATTCAGCTCGTCCAGGCATCTGGTTGTGGGGGCGGATTCCGCCACCGCCGCCATCCTTTTTGCCGGGCTAAGCGCCATGGCAACCCCGGCTTCGGCCCAGTGGATGGCCTATGCCGGCGCGCTGGCTTTAATGTCAGCCGGATTACTACTTCTGGCGCGGTTTATCCGTGTGGGGTTTCTTGCGGATTTCCTGTCACGCACTGTGCTTGTCGGATTCCTGACCGGGGTGGGCGTGCAGGTGGCGCTTGGCCAAATCCCGGGAATGCTGGGGCTTGCCACGCGCCGCCACGGCCCCGTTGAAACGGTTATAGACGTGTTCAGGCATATCAGCGGCACCAGTGTTCCGGACCTTGCGGTCTCGGCGGCGGCGTTGGTTGTAATCCTTGTGGCCGGGAGGATTTCAAAAAAAATACCCGGCGCGCTGATCGCGGTTGCCGGATCCATTGCCGCCAGTTCCGCGCTTCACCTTCGGGCGCATGGAGTGCACGTGCTTGGCGCAATACCGCGGGGCCTGCCGGCAATCGCCCTGCCGCAAATCCGATGGACACGGGATTTGCTGGAAAAACTTTTTCCCACGGCATTCTCCATGTTCGTGGTAATCCTGGCGCAAAGCGCCGCCACTTCCAGGGCATACGCTGAGCGGCACAATGAAAAGTTCAGCCAGGATGCCGACCTGCTTGGCCTAAGCATGGCCAATATCGGCGCAGGACTGTCCGGCACTTTTATCGTGAACGGCAGCCCCACAAAAACACAAATGGTGGAGATGGCGGGCGGCATGAGCCAGCTGGCCCAGATTACGGCAGGCCTTTTTGTGTTTCTGATGCTGCTTTTTTTAACGGCCCCCATCTCATTAATGCCTGGGGCGGTGCTTTCCCTGGTTGTCTTTCTTATCGGCATAGGCCTTATCGACATCAGGGGCATGCGCAGGATATATTTCGAGCGCCCATGGGAATTCTGGGTAGCGCTGGCCACTGCGCTGGTGGTTATATTTGACGGCGTGGAACAGGGCATAGCCGTGGCCATGCTCCTTTCGATTGTTGCCCATACCCGCCACGGGTACAGGCCTAAAAACTCCGTAATAAAGGCTAACGGGGAAGGCAGGTTCAGGCTTTTGCCGGTATCGGCGCCGGAACAACTGGCGCCGGGGCTTATGGTTTACCGTTTCACCCATTCGATGTATTATGCCAATACCGACCAGCTGTACCGTGAGGTAATGGGGCTTGTGGATGGGGCCAGGCCAAACCTGCGCTGGTTCTGCATAGATGCCAACTCGGTAGACGATGTGGATTTCTCCGCAGCCGAAACATTGCGCCAGATCGCCAGCAATTTAAAAACCAGGGAAATACGGCTGGTGATGTCCGGTGTCTCCGATGACGTGCTTAAGGAATTGGCCCGCTCGCAGTTCACCCGGCTTATAGGCGCAGGCGCCTACTACGATACGGTTGGCGATGTCCTCAGGGAGTACCGGGCAGGCGCAGCGGCTCAATTTTGAGACGGGTTATACCGCCCTGCCCCCGCTGCCTTGAGAATTTGAATGATCCCGCTGTTGCCTTTTGTTTCGGCAAAAGCCAACGCCGTGTCGCCCTTGTTATTTTTTGCATTCACGTCCGCTCCTTTTTTTAGCAGGAGTTTCACATTTTCCATCTTCTCGTTCAAGGCGGCATACATCAGCGCCGTGTTGCCAAATTCGTCCTTTGCGTTCACGTCCGCGCCTTTTTCCATCATCAGTTCCAAAACATCCGTTTCCCGCCTTGCAGCGGCCCCCATCAGCGCCGTAAAACCGCTTCCCGTACTCGCTTTTACATCCGCGCCGTTGCTTATCAAAAACCGGTCCATTTCCGCATGCCCAAACTCCGCCGCGCGCAAAAGAGGCGTATATCCGTCCGTGTAATTACTCGCGTTTACGTCCGCACCCCTGGCCAAAAGAAGTTTGGCCATTGCGGTATCGTTACTGATCGCCGCAAAAATCAGCGCTGTATCGCCGTCCTTGTTCCTTGCGTTCACGTCCGCCCCTTTATTTATCAGGACATCCGCAAGCCCTGCATTTCCATACTCCGCAGCATACATCAGCGCTGTCCGGCCATCTTTATCCTTAATGTTTACCCCTGCCCCATTATCTATAAGCAGCCTGGCAATGCCTGAGTATCCAAACTTAAACGCCCACATCAGCGCAGTATCGCCGTACATGCCTTTTGCATTCACGTCAACACTCCTTGCAAGCAAAACCCTGACTTTGGCCGTCTCGCCAACCTTGGCTGCGGCAATCAAGGGGAGCGATCTGTCCCTGGCCCCCGCGGCCCAAAGGATGTGTACTATATCCTTATCTTCAGCGCCATTTAGCGCCGTATAGCCGTCATTGTCAGTTGTGTTCACGTCAGATCCCTTGCCTATCAGCAGCTTCACAATATCCGCTTTCCCATTAAGGGCGGCATCCATTAAAGCCGTGTGCCCCTGATTGTCCCTGATATTTACATCAGCGCCAATGCCGGCCAGCAGATTTGCAATGCCCTCATTCCCGCGCCGGGCCGCCCAGATCAGCGCCGTGCGGCCAAAATCGTCCTTCGCATTTACATCAGCCCCTTTTTTCATCAGAAACTTGGCAATATCCGCCCGTCCGTAAAAAACTGAAAATATGAGGGCCGAAAAGCCGCCTTTCGCCCTGGCGTTTACATACGCGCCTTTATTGAGCAGATGCTTCACTTCAGCCTGATTGCCGTTTTGAATTGCATCAAACAGTTCTTTCCCAAGCTGCCTGGCAAACGAATTTTCCGCCAGCATAAGGCATAACGGCAATATGAGAATCGGCAAAATCCGTTTCATATAATTCCGGCCCCCCTTCACACGTCATATTATTGCAAACGCCGGTATCAGGCACAATGCCGGGCGGCCAGCCATGTCCAAGGCCAGATTATTCGTCATGTTAAAAAAGTGCGCCTTACACTTGATGTGGCCGAACCCCCTTGTCAATGAATTGGTAATATTCGCAAAAAAATCGGCGCAGATGGAAGTGCGATAAAAAAAACCGGTTCCGTGAGCGGACAAAAAAAGCAAAGAGCTGCCCGTGCGGTTTCCCAGTTTTGCATTTGGAGCATTTGGAAGATTTAGCTTGCAAAAGAACCCGGCTTGTCCCGGCTATTTTCCATTTTTTAAAACTTCCTCCTGTCGATTTTTTTTTACAGTCATTCGGCTGAACCTTACACTTTTTAATTAATAAAAACCAAGTATTACTTTAATTTTTACGCGAAATCAGGCACTTAAAGCTAATTTTGCGGTGGCATAAAAAATGCAGGATTGAAACTTATATTCAAATCCATTTTGAAAGGAACCCTATGAGATCGAAGATTGCAGTCATTATGCTGGCCCTGTCGCTTTCTGCGGCAATGCTCTGGGCAGTACCTGCCAACGCCGATACTATCTACGATACCACTCCGTCATGGAATGGCTCTAATAGTATTTCTTCTTATGGCACTCCCGAGACAACGACATACGGCGAGACTTTTATTGCCCCAGCTGACAATGTGTTCCAAGACTTTACGTTCTATATTAACCCGTCCGGCACACTGTATTCGAAGGCTTACGTGTATGCCTGGTCTGGAGGGTTATCTTATGGGCAGGGCCCTGGTAAGGCTACCGGCTCCGCGCTCTATGCAAGCCCATCAAGTATAGTCCTTGCCGGAAACAACGGCGTCTTTCAACCCGTTACCGTCAATACTGGTGGCATTACCCTTACACCAGGGGATGCCTACGTCATGTTCCTGACGTTATCTAACCCGAGCGATTATGCTGCTTCTAATGGCAACAGCTCATGGGGAACAGTCGCGCATCCTTCCCCTAATGATGGGGGCGGCTCATTCGTATGGGATAACAACGGCAACAATTTTTCAGCCCTAACCAGTAGCGCTTGGAGCACTTTTGAAAATTTCGGAGATCTGTCCTTTAAAGCAGTTTTCACACGCTCCTCTGTCCCCGAGCCTTCCACCCTCATTCTCACTTTGATGGGTCTTCTGTCCCTTGCAATTGTTGCCAAGAAAAGATTCGCAAAAACATAAAAACTTCTTTCCCCCCTCTTTAAGCCTGGGGCGGTCAGGGGCAGGCGGGCCTTTTTAAGGCCCGCCTTTTATTGCCGGCTTAAACCTTTTCCGGCATTCATGTGACTCAAACACCTTTCAAATTAAAAGGTAAATTTTGCGTCCTGAATGGTCAATCTAAATTTTGAAGATCAGGAGGGAAGACAAACGGACTGGAGCAACAATCCAGGATACCTTCCAAAGTACCAGGCACCAACCGGCCGTTCTTCCCCAAAGAGCCATGACAAGAAAATCATGAAGCATGTCATATGGACAATGTCATGGTTTCCCATGTTATAAATGCGCTGGCCAGGTCCCGTTTTGGGGCCGTGCTCTTTGAAATGGCAAGGACCAGATACGTTCCATATCCGGCAGCGGGAGAGGTCTGGCTTTTGGATACCGGCCTGCGCCGGTATGTCGGCCCTATTGAACGGCTTGAACGGCAAAATCCTGAAAAAGCTTTTTAATCAGTGAATTGTGAATTCTGGTTTGAACATATAAAAAAAGGCTCCAGCAGAGATGCGCAGGCCCGGCGCAAACTTACGGGATATCCAGCGTATTCAGTATCCTGTAAAAGGCGGCAAGCGCGGGTGAGCCCTCCGGCAGGTTCAGCATCGGCTCTCCGGCAACGTCCAGCCTGAATATGTTTTCGTCCTGCGGCACGGTGCCGGCCAGGTCCAGGTGGGCCGGCACTTTTTCAATACGGAATTCGCTTTCACCCTCGGGCACGCGGTTCACTATAAGGGCGCGCCTGCCGATGTCCAGCTTAAGCTCGTCCACCAGCGCGTTTATTCTTGAAGCGGTATGGATGCCTTTTTTGGACGGGTCACTGACTATCAGCAGGATGTTTACCTTATGCGTTGTCCTTCTGCTTAAGTGCTCCATCCCGGCCTCGTTGTCTATAACAACATAGGGGTAACTGTCCGAGAGTTTGTCAGTGTATTTACGGATTATGTTGTTTGCCGCGCAGTAGCACCCCGGCCCCTCGGGCCTGCCCATTATCATCAGGTCGAACCCGCCGGACTCTATGATGGACTGCTGCACCTGGTAATCAAACAGCTCTTCCATGCTCATGCCGCCGGGCCTGGGGCCTCCGCCGCGCACCGCCTGAAGGGACTCCTCCCGCAGGCCGCCGATAGTAGCGCTGGCCTCTATGCCAAGGGCCTCGTTAAGGCAGTTGTTGCTGTCCGCGTCCACGCCAAGCACGGGGCCTTTTCTTTTTTCCATCAGGTATTTGATTGTGAGGGCGGCCAGGCTGGTCTTCCCGGTGCCTCCCTTTCCGGCAAACGCTATAACAAAAGCCATTGAGGGCTCCTTTTCGATGCGATAATGTATTAGTTATTTTACCAGTTTACAGTTACAGTAAGCGTATCGGAATACGGCCCGTAATAAACGTCCTGCCTGGCGGGTATCCTGGCGTAAATAGTTTCGGTGTAAACGGCCTTCCTGGTTACCGGCTGGATTACCACCGTTTGGGTGCCAAGCGTACCGTCGCCCCATACGGTGCTCCTGGTGGAGTCCGTATAAAGATTATAAGCCATCATAAAGGAAGGAGAAAGGCTGCTCCTCATGTCTCTGGGCCAGAAACTGCCCGAAGTGGGGCTGGCGCTTATCGAGATGGCTGCCGAAGTCACGTTGCCGTTGCAAGACACGTTTACCTGGCCCGTGGAATCGGTTGGGGCGGCGGACAGGATATTGTAACTGCCGAAATTGATGCCGGTTGCCGAAACAGTGCAACGGGCGGCAAAGGCGTACCCGGAAACCGCCAGCACAATAAGCGTGGCAGCCAACAACCTAGTGAATGTCTTCGCAGACCACGTTGCCAAGATCATTTATCAGCTCCTTCGATACCGGCACTATTATCTCAAAGACGCACCGCTTTTTCAAATATTCGAAGGAAGCGCTGTACCGGCCGGGCTGAATGTCCTCCAGGTAAAACTCCCCGCCCTTGCCCGTGGGGAACGAGACCGCCTTTTTATTCACCTGCATAGTGACCTCACGGTATTCCACCGGCTGCACCTGCCCGTTATATTTTATTTTCAGATAGCCGCTTACCGCCGTGAACCGCTTTGCCTCAAAATTGATAAGCGCCCCGGCCCTTAAAGCCGGAGACACGTACTCGCTTGACGCGGAAAGTGTGTAGTTAAGCGGGATGTCCTTCTGGCTGATGGATACCTCGTTATCGGTATAGGAAGACAGGGTTGGCACAAACACCTCGCCATTTTTATTGGTTTTGCCAAGGTACTGGTTGTTCACGCTTACCTCAACCCCGTTTATATTGCCAACCTTAACAAGCCCGAAGCTGTCGCTTATGGGGCGCGCAAACCCGAAAGAATCCCCAACGTATGCAATGGCGCCGGCCGCGCGCAGGTCAAGGGAGCCGGTGCCCGAACTTCCGCTGAAGCTGCCGGAATACTCCCCGCTTAGCGCAATTCCAGGCAGGTTAACCTGCACCGATGGGTCCACCTGGTAGCTGTTAACGCCCCCGGCGCTGTCGCGCTCCAGGACGGCCCTGTAGCCATACCCCTCGCCAAGCGGCAGGTTTTTCTGCACCTGGAGCCCCTCGGAACCCGTGTGCCTGCCCAGGTCCAGGATGGCCGAAACATTCGAGGTTTTCCCGAAATAGTATGTAAGGTTGAAAACTATTTCGCTTTCATTTGGCTGGCCAGCCGTGTTTTTGTAAGTAGCGGTTAGGTTTACCTTGCTGGTAATGTTCCGTTGAAACGAAGCGGTGAGTATGCGGATACGGCTGCCGCCGTACTGGTCCGATATGCTGTAAACCGCTGACAGATTACCCAGCTTTGGCGTCCCGTAGCCTGCAGCGGCAGAGGCGGTGTACTCCGGCCTGGCAAGGTCCGGGGAAAGGGTATATGAAATAATCTCGTAACCCGGGCTGAAGGCCTGAAGGCTAAGCCCCCCATTCAGGTTGCGTTTCTGGAAATCATACCTGAAGGAACCGGCCGCGCCGGAAGCTCCGTTGCATATGCTGGCGGAGGCCGCAAGAAATACCGTGCCATACGGGCCAATCCTGTATGTCCCCTGCCCGCCGATGTTGTACACCCCCCTGCCCGCCTCGGCCCTGGCCCCGGCGGTAAACCCGCCGGTTACGCCGTAATTGTGGTATGCGGTGAAGACGGGGCTGCCGTAACTGTTGCTTTCACTGCCGTATTTGTCCCGCAGGTATCCTACGTTGTAGCTGTATTCATGGAACCCTTTCCGAAGCAGCGTGTCCGTAAAGTAGAACGGGTAATGAATCCATCTTTCCCTGCCAAAGGCGTCTTTTATCAATATGTCCACCTGGTGCAGGCCGCCCGCGTAGTTTATGTCTCTGAGGTCCGCAAGGCCGGGCGCAAAGGACTGCTTGCCTACCAGCACGCCGTCTATGTAAACCTCAACGTCAGAACGGGTAAGCAGGTCCGTTGTTACATCGAGCATGGGCTGTTTTATAAGATAGGGGTTTATCTGGTACACCTTTGCAAAGGACAGCCCCCCCATGTTAAGCGCACTTCCAAGCTCGCCTGATGCGGCAAAGAAATCTCCGGCCGTAAACCGCTGGAGGGTTTCCCGGTTGTCGTGGATAAGGCTGCTTTGCAGCCTTGTGAAACTGTCTGCCGAAGGAGCACGGCTGTAAGTGCTGCTGCTAAGCAGCAGGAAATTGCTTAGCCTTGCCCCAAGCTCATTGCCAAGGGTGATGCCCGTGGACCTGAAATTGCTTCCGGAATTGTAGTCCAGCGCGTAATTAAGGAAAACGCTGTTGTTTACTGGGTACACTACTTTGGTGTGCCTGGCGGGGGTAAAGTTCTTCTCATGCTCCGGCAATAACGAAGGGGTGGCCGTTAACTCCAGGGTAAGCGTGTTTTCATCGAAATGGAATTTTACCCCTTTAATGGATTTCAGGGAGACATATTTTTCATTGCCCTGCTGCGTTACTGCGCCTGTTATGTGTTGCAGGCCCATGGATTTGAGGTCGGCCTGCCTCACCAGGAAATCCCCTCCGCCGGACATGATTACAAAGAACTCGCCTTTGGGCTCCTGGTTCAGGCTTATATAGACGATGAGCCTCTGTGAGGCAGCGGAAGCTATGCAGGGGAGCAATGCCGCGGCCAGAAGCACAAACAGCACCGGCGCGGCAAGCCGGCTGGATTTAGGCCTTACGCACCGCACATCTCTTTTTTCATTTCCAGAGATCCGGAGAAGTTGAGGTCCGGCCTGTCCGTAACCGCCTTCACCTCGATCCTGGACAACCCAAGGCATTGGACCTTGGTGATGGGCGTGGTATAAAGCCGGGAAGCGCCAGCCAGCAGGTACCAGCCGGGAATGTCCTTGGAGAATTTCACATGGCCCTTCGGGTCCGTGCCTCTTACCTGCAGGGTTTTCAGGATGAAGTGGACGTTGCCTGTATTTTTTGCAAGGATGTTCAGATTGCCTTTGGAGATTTCAAGGCTGCCGATGGCCCCTGCCGGGTTTTCCTTAGCCGGAGCAACAAATACGGGGATACCGAACCTTATCGCCACCGAGATTTGGGTTTGGCCGGGCTTTTTGGGCTGCGGTATCTCACCAATGAACAGCCGGTAAGTCCTCTCGATGGCTGATGGCGGCAGTTGCACGCCGGCCCTCACAAGCCGCTGCTCGTTTCCATTAAGGGATGCAACTTTAGGGAAGAATATAACGTCCTTTGTATCGGAGTAAACGTCCTTGCCGCTTGCGTCCTCGGTCCACTTGACCGCCCCCACCTGTATATTGAGCGGCTCGTTAACCTTGTTGGATACGGTAATTGCCCCTGTACTGGCCTGAGGGCCAAAATCCAGCCGCGTAGGGAAGACGTAAAAGTTTCCAGCTAAAGCAGCTGGGGCCAGAAATACCAGGAAATAGGCCATAGCCGCCAGGCAAAACAAAACACGCCTTGCGGCTGGTTTCATTTTAAAACCGTTTAGCAACATTGCGAGTATTATACAAAAAAAACGACCCTAAGGCGTAACAGTTACGGTAAGCGTATCGGAATAATTGCCGGACTGTGCGTTTTGATAGTCCAGGCCCGCTACAGTCCCGGTTACCGTAACCGTCTGGAAAGTAAAAAAGTTAGCAGTGCCGGTAGTGGGGTTCAATGAAACCGAATATGGTAGGTAATGCACCAGGTCCGCATTAATCATCCGGTTCTGGCCGCCGGAGTTGTGCAGCCCGCCATCATGGGTTACCGCGTAGGACACCGGCCGTCCAAAGCAGAGAAAGGTTAGCGAGGCGGTGGCGTTTACGTTCACCGGGTTTGCCGGGTTAAGGTTGCCAAAGTTCAGGGCGGCCGTTGTGGTGATGAACTGGCATAGGCCGGATGGAACTGACGCACTTACCGCAACGGAAGATGTTTTTGTGCCTGCCAGTGCCCGCCCCGTGCCCGCTGCAAGAAAAAAACAAAGGGCCAAAGCAATACGTTTTATATATGAAAGCCTGTGTCCCCTGTACAGCATTGGATCACCCTTAAATTGAACGAGGGGGAAAACTCCCCCTCGTCCGTTTTTATAAATTTAGTAGGTTAGCGTTACTGTAAGGGTGTCATTGTAAGAACCAACCGCCGCATTCTGGGAGTTGGTTGCGCTCACTGTGCCGGTCAGGACATCCGTAATGGGGCTTCCAAAACCTGTACCCGTGCCGCTGGCGCTGGCCAATGAAGCTGAGTAGTTCATGTAATTGGCGCCGTTCTTCATGCAAGCGGACCCGGCGCAGTTGGCGGAATTGAGGCCGGTATTAACCGCCAGGGAGTACGCCCAACCGTTGGTGCACTCTACGATAACATTATTGGTTGCAGTGGCCGCAACATTAGGTGTAATGCTGCCGAAACTCAGCGCCGTGCCGCTTGTGGGATCAAACTGGCAAACGCCCTGCACCGTTCCGGAAACGGTCACACTGCTGTTAGAGCTGGCCGCAAATGCCGCCCCAGCCACCAATACCATGCATACTGTTAATACTATTACTACCATTGACCTTTTCATTCTCTGCCTCCTTATCTCCCCCTAAAGGGGTTTAAAACTGAGATGTTATAGCCAAACTTTGTAACTCTAATCACATGCAAGGTACGTGCCTGTAATCCGAATCACGAAAAATAAACAGAAACCTTTAAAAAACTGAGGCAAAACACTCAGTTTAGGTTTTTTAGTGAGGCATTTGACACTAATTTGGCATGTATCTATGACTAAAGCTTGAATTGAAACTAAATTCAGGGCAAAATGCCTGACAATCTATGCCGCATTGTGACAATAATTACAACCAGGCGTGCAAATCCCGTTATTTTGTGAGCCTGCTTACGGGTAAGATTTTAAAAATGAGGGATATTTCAGTTCAATCCGGCAAGTCTGGTTTCCCGGCAAAGCCGGTCAAACTGCCCGAAAACTGAAATCGTTATCGTCCAGCCCCTTTTACAGGAAATCCGCTGTACAGATAGAGACCTCTTTTATTGGCAACAGCCAAAAGCCTGCCATCCGGCGACCAGAACCCAGCACTGTCTTGCGCACCTGAAATCAGCTTGAATGGATAACCCCATCCCGCCACGCTGCCTTTTTTGCGGCTTACGATCCAGCCGCCAACGTAGATAAGCCCCCCGGAAGGATTCTGGGATGGATAAATCCCCCTCATATGCCCGATTGTCTTTATGACTCCGTTATTATAATAGGAAAGGCCATGCTCCGAGGCCAGCACAAGCTGGACGCCTCGCCCGGCGCCATCTGATGGCGCAGACACCGCCACCGGGCAGGCCGTGTAATCCAGCCGCCCGATCTCTTTAACAGCTCCGGCCACGAAGTCCAGAATCTCCAGCTTCGCAAATGCCGGGGCAACGGGAGGCGCTTCCGTTTCTATCAAGGGGTAAAACTTGCCTGAATTATCAGGCATAGCCCACGTCCAGCCAGCAAGGGCGCTGGGGGCGCATTCGGCCCATTGGCCGGGTAAATACCTGCTGGATGAATACAGCACTTTTCCGGCAGTCTTCCCGGCACTGGTATCAAGCAATACCAGCCGGCCATTTTCCTCCAGGCCGATAGAGGTCTCCTTTAATGAAAGGTAAACCAGCAGAAAGCGCCCTGGAATGGGCAGCGCAAAAGCGGCCCTGGGATTGCCCGATATTCCTTGATCAGGCAATTTTTCCATTTGCAGGCTGCCTGCCGTCACACTTCCGCCGTTCCGCAGAATAAACAGCCGTGGTTTTCTGTCAGCAACAGACAGGGCCGCCACCCCCCATTCGGACCTGCCTAAAAAATAATAAGCCCCTGCGCTCCCGGCTTTCCCCGGTCGTTCAGATAGCTTCCCGGTGCGCACATTATATATAAAAAGATGTCCGCTGCTTATAAAGACAAGATGCCCTGGGTCCAGCCATGCCGCCATTCCAGGAGCGGCCTTGACGTCTTTGGCTATAAACGAACGCCGGATTATAGAGTTCCCCAACCTGATTTCAGTGCCGCATGAAACCATGATAAAAAGGACCAGCAAGACAGCTATCTTCATATGCCTTAACTTCATAAAGGATTGTTTATTTTAATTGTCTTGAAAAAGAAATGTATGACGCAGATCATATGGATTAAAGTGGGAATGGGCCCGAATAAAAATAAAAGAGGCCCCGTTTTAGCGAGACCTCTTTTAATTACCTTAAGGTAGGTTACTTCGCCGCCGGAGCGGGAGCAGCCTCTTTCTTCTTGGCAGCCTTCTTGGCGGCCTTTTTCTTCCTTACAACCTTCTTCTTGGCAGCCTTTTTCTTCCTTACTACCCTCTTCTTAGCAGCCTTTTTCTTCCTTACTACCCTCTTCTTGGCAGCCTTTTTCTTCCTTACTACCCTCTTCTTGGCTACTTTCTTCTTAGCCATCTTGTGAGTAGGAGCGGTTGCGTTGCTTACACCAGCCGCGTAGCTCATACCAACAGCAGAGAACATAAAGAGTGCTGCAACGAGCATCATAAGTGCCTTCTTCAATTCAATCACCTCCTTTCATTACTATGATGGACACATACAATCAAAATGCGTGCCTATGATTTAATGATCGCATAACAATCTGTTTTATAATGTTTTTTGTAAAATAGCAAAAAATACAAAGCTCAGGAAGCACCAAAAACAATCCTCTTTTGAAGATGATATTCCCTATTTGAGGATACCAACCCATCGAATACAACAAAAAAAACGGCCTCCAAAAAGGAGGCCCGATTGAATTAAAAAAACCAGTGCGAGCCGGAATTTAACATCCGGTCATCTCGGGTCTTTGGGGCGCCTTACCCGTTTTCTCCGGGGTTGCTGCCGGTGCGGGCTTGGCAGCGGCCTTTTTGGTTTTACTGGCGTGTTTTACCTTTTTTTTGCTTTTTCTAACCACAGGGGCTTTTATGCTTACGGCTGTTTTTTTACCGTCCGCAATATAGTACCTTACGGTAACTTTCTGGCTGGGTTTCAGCTTGTCCAAGGCAAGGCCCTTGGTTTTGCCGGTGATGTCAAACTGCGCTATGCCTTTCCTGCCCTTTATGGAGAGCGTTTTTGCAGCCAGGTTCACCGCCGAAACATCCCCTGTAAGCTGATGTATCCTGACCTTTTTCTTCACCGTCTTTTTCGAGACCTTGTGGACAGGCGCCGAAGAGCTGGAGTTTACGGCAAAAACCAGGCCGGCGGGAAGCAGAAACAGTACTGCGGCCAATAGAACTGTAAACCTCTTCAAATCCAATCACCTCCCTTCCAATTGGTTTTTTGATTCCGGTTTACAGAAAATATGCCAAAAATACTGAAAAAAAGCAATAAAACCCCGAAAATTATTGTGTAGAAAATCAACCTTTTTTAATATTTAATGGGGGCTCCGCCCCCATGCCCCCAAGGCAAACCCGGCTGGGGTTGGAAAACAATCGCCGCTCAAGTACAATGCATTTAAGCAGTTTCTTTTGTAGATTCCGCTGGGGTTGGAAAACAATCGCCGCTCAAGTACAATGGTAACGCGCGGTGATATTGAGCAGATGAAGCTGGGGTTGGAAAACAATCGCCGCTCAAGTACAATAGCCCATTTTGTCTGTGTCTTCTGCTTCGTGCTGGGGTTGGAAAACAATCGCCGCTCAAGTACAATAGTCAACGTATTATTTATTCCCGAAGCTGTGCTGGGGTTGGAAAACAATCGCCGCTCAAGTACAATCGGAAAACACAGATACATACCTGCGCCTGGGCTGGGGTTGGAAAACAATCGCCGCTCAAGTACAATATTCCCTTTTCAAACCATTACGAGTACACAGCTGGGGTTGGAAAACAATCGCCGCTCAAGTACAATATTCCCTTTTCAAACCATTACGAGTACACAGCTGGGGTTGGAAAACAATCGCCGCTCAAGTACAATTTGCATCTTGGTGGCTTTGCTGGATGGCTTGCTGGGGTTGGAAAACAATCGCCGCTCAAGTACAATCGATTTGGTTTGGAAGAGCGACATTAAACGGCTGGGGTTGGAAAACAATCGCCGCTCAAGTACAATAAAATTATACGAAGATGTCTGTCCTACCGGGCTGGGGTTGGAAAACAATCGCCGCTCAAGTACAATGTAGTAGTCGCGATAGTATCCCGTGTATCGCTGGGGTTGGAAAACAATCGCCGCTCAAGTACAATTTAAAGATGTCAGGCAAGTGTTAGCGTCTGGCTGGGGTTGGAAAACAATCGCCGCTCAAGTACAATAACGATGGAAGAAAACCCGTCGAAGGCCAGGCTGGGGTTGGAAAACAATCGCCGCTCAAGTACAATTGTTCACGTAAGATTCTTATTGTGACTTAAGCTGGGGTTGGAAAACAATCGCCGCTCAAGTACAATGCGCCTGCGGCATACCCCGTTACATTTAAGGCTGGGGTTGGAAAACAATCGCCGCTCAAGTACAATCAAGGACAAGGGATTAGTATTACTTTACGCGCTGGGGTTGGAAAACAATCGCCGCTCAAGTACAATACAGAATGCCCAGGTAGAAAAAACCCAAGGCTGGGGTTGGAAAACAATCGCCGCTCAAGTACAATAGTGGCGAGCCGTTCAGGACCGAGATTATGGCTGGGGTTGGAAAACAATCGCCGCTCAAGTACAATCGCAGCGGGCGCACACGTTTTGGGTTATTAGCTGGGGTTGGAAAACAATCGCCGCTCAAGTACAATGGTCCGCGAATAATGGGCAAGAAATCAGATGCTGGGGTTGGAAAACAATCGCCGCTCAAGTACAATGGGTGTAATACCGAATTCCGGCGACAGGCTGCTGGGGTTGGAAAACAATCGCCGCTCAAGTACAATGGTGCTTATACCTCATTGCACAGGCCAGTAGCTGGGGTTGGAAAACAATCGCCGCTCAAGTACAATAACTCACATTGTCACCAAACGATGCCAACGGCTGGGGTTGGAAAACAATCGCCGCTCAAGTACAATCCAGGTATGGGACGGCACTTACAACATAGAGCTGGGGTTGGAAAACAATCGCCGCTCAAGTACAATGGCAGGGAGTTCGACAGCCAACACATTTTGCTGGGGTTGGAAAACAATCGCCGCTCAAGTACAATAAAGCAGGAGGGATATTATATTGATTACCAGCTGGGGTTGGAAAACAATCGCCGCTCAAGTACAATCCATCACGGAAGATTACGAGCGCAAAAATCGCTGGGGTTGGAAAACAATCGCCGCTCAAGTACAATGTGGACGGCAGTTGCAAAGACATCGGACAGGCTGGGGTTGGAAAACAATCGCCGCTCAAGTACAATAAGATGCCCTGAACGGTCTTTGCTGGCATGGCTGGGGTTGGAAAACAATCGCCGCTCAAGTACAATGAAGCCCTTGTAAGTCCATGATTTACAAGGGCTTCCGCCTTTCCTGCAGCTTAAAAAAGCATTACCTGATCTGGAGGTTTTTCGGTTGAACACAGGTTTTTCCCCCTGTAAATCTCCATTTTCCCGAACTGATGATCGGTTACAGCCATCAGACGGACCTCGCCTTTGGGAGGAAGGGCCTTTTTCAGCCTCCGCCTGAAAGCTTCGCTCCGTTCTTCGCTTGCGCAATAGCGGGCATAGACTGAAAACTGCATCATGGTGAAACCTTCTTTTAAAAGAAAAGTCCGGAATTTGGTATAGAGGTGGCGGGCTTCCTGTGTGTCCACCGGAAGATCGAACATCGCAAATAGCCACATAGAGCGATACTCCGAAAATTCCAGCCTTTGCATGTGTTTATACTGGCAAAAGAAGCGTCTTTCTCTTGCCCGAAAAAACGGACGCCAATGAAGCCGCCGTACGGGCAAGAGAATCGAATAATCCCCTGCTTTCCCCGCCTATTTCAAACCTCTTGTCCATTAGAGTCTTGATGATAAACGCCTTGGACTCTTTTCCCAGAATGCAATCACCGCCGCTTTTTTGGCCTGAAGCCAAAACAATAGCATCCACAGCCGGGCGGTAAGGCTCCATCAAGTCATCAGCAAGACAGAATCCGCTATACCGGTTGTGATGGTGGAGGCCCAAAGCGGGATGAAGCCCCGCCGCGCATATGGCCCTCGCAGCAGCAGCCCTTAACACTGTATAGCCGTAATTAAGGAATATGTTAGGCCCAGGCTCATTACGGTCCCGAATGAAATCCTCCCCGAACAACGCGCTCCAGTACCGGCGGGCCGCCTGCGCCTCAATGTTCGTGCAGTCGCCGGAGCCAACCCTGTCCGCAAGCATAAGCAACCCGTTGTCTTTCCCGCGCTCTTCAAGAAGAAGATTTCCCTGCGCCCGCACTTTGGCGCGGATTATCTGCCTCCATAGCTGTTTCTTAACCGGCAACGAGGCCCGCGCCTGCGTGGAAAAACGTTCCGACTGGACGAAATGGCTTTCAAAGGGCATTAACATACCGGCTGGAAGGTGTTTTTCTCCGCAGAGCACGAATAAGCCGCCATGCTGGCAAAGTCCGCTCAAAACGGCATTGGTGTAAGTGACGGCAGGATGTGAAACCAGAAGCGCGGCAACTTCCTCAAGAGGCGCGGCGCCCATCAGCTCGCCATCCTTTTCGATCTGGAGCTGGGCGTGCCTGACACTAAGCTTTGCCGGGCCTTCGGAAATATCTATGATGCGCTCAGTCATTGGCCCGGCGGACTTCTCCAAGCGGGGTAACCACAACCTTTCTACAGTGCCGCTCCTTCAAAGTCTCAGGGTAAGCAGTAAGCCCCTTCTTACCTATATCCTTTAATATCCGGGCATCCGCCAGCGGGGTAAAATAAATCTGTCTGCTTTTTGGCACGGTCCGCACTACATAAAGACCTCTTCCCGTCTTATCCAATTCATCCAGTTCTATGATCTCCCCGCCCGCAAGCGAAAAGACGAACTCCTTGTTTTCTCCATGGTCGCGCTTAATCACTGGTTCCGGCTCCTTTGCATGCAAGCGCCTGTAAGCTTCCAACATGTCCACAACAAAACCTTCCCACTTCTCGTTCCCGTTTTTGTCCTTTGTCCTAATGATCTCCATATGGTGAATGGAATCGGCCTGCACATAGCGCGCGCTATCTCCTTTGCCAACTGCGAACACGTCCTGCGATTGTCTGATCCTTATCTTGTGGATGGGTATCTCTCTGCCGTCCTTTGTTTTTATAACTGGATGGTCTTCAGGATGCGCAAATACTTTTTTGGCCTCGCCGCCATTAAGCTTTTCAAGGATGCAGTCCCGGACACGCTCATCCAAATAGTCCAACCCAGTTTCAATATCTTTTTTGCTTAAATCCGCCAGCCCTGTACGGACAAGGACGTATTTTTTGCCCTTATCATCCGTTTTGGGCGGCGAATAAAAAGTCTCTTTATGAAGAGCGCCGCGCACCCGGTTTGATACGCGCTTGGAAACCGTAATGCCTAATATGTCCTTGCGCACATCCTCGAAAAAGTTTTCCCACGGCTTCCGGACAGGCGCAAACAGCCTTCTGCCCTTCCTGTTTTTTGCGGCATCAGAAAGCTGTTTAATCATTGCGGTATCCGCAAGGGCGATGGCCACTGCGTCAACGGCGTGGTGGCGGTGGTCATCCCTGGATTTTCGCGGGCCGTCGTTCAGTATCCTGTTCAGATCAAGCGCGTTCCTGATATGCGCGGTCACCTGGCCCGTTGCCGCCTGCACCCTTCGTTTGCCCTCAGCGTCTATCCCGTCATCATCAAGGCCGCCATATAAAAGGCCAAGATAACCCTTCGCTAACCGGGTGGCATACCGGGTGTCGTTAAGCTGCCTGGATGAAAAGTCCTTCAGTATCTCTTCAAGCTCCGCCTCGGTCAGATTGAACCGCCTGTACTTTTCCCTTGCCGCATCTCCTTTGAAGTTTTTGACCCTTTCCAAAATCTGGGACCACTCGGGTCTTTCGCCATACGCCTCGAAAGGCGTCCTCCCTTTCTTTACTTCTCTATTTTCTTCCGCGTAGCACAATGTCTTGTTTACATAGGAATCGTCCAAAGAGCGGTCGAACGGGATTATATGCTCAATATCGAATTGCGGGTTATCGCCAAGCAGCGCGGTCATGCTTATGGGCCTGCCGGTATATGGACATTTACCGTTGCATTCTTCCCACAAAAGCACTTTCAGAATGTCATTCCGGCTGGGATTGCCGTTGCCGGGTTCGGCAAGTATTTTACGCGCAGCTTCTTCTCTTTTCTTTTCATTTGCGCGCATGTTCTTCCATGCCTGCTCCCGTTCTTTGGCGGGGCGTTTGAGATCGCGCGCCAGTTCTATGCGCATTACGCCAGGTTGGCCGTGTTTGTCCACCACCGCATTCACGACGCGCCTCAATTCGGTTAGGGCACGCTCCACAAGGGGATTTCTGATCTCCGCCAGCCCTTGTCTTACCGGTGGCAGTTCTCTCAGAGGGTTAATTGTTTTATCGCGTCTGTTCTGATACATTTCCTTTATCGCTGACGCAAGCGGCATCCCCTTTTCCAGAAGCGGCATCAGTTTTCCGATTGCCAGCTTCGAGTAATTGCAGTAACCGTCCTCAAGGCTGATTTCCGCAAAATCCTGCGCCGCTTCTTCGTCCAGGCCCCAGGCTTTCACTCCCCGTTTTTTCAGGATATCGTCCTTTACCGTGCTCCTTATCTCATCCACTACGGCGTTTTTTTCCTCCACGGTGAATCCGTCCCACCTATCTTTAAAAATATCCCTGAGCGCCTTTGCAGTGCGGTTGCCGGGCAACTTTTTTTCTCCTCCGCGCTCCAGGTTAAACTCCACGCTCTTGAGATTAAGCAGCTTTTTTATATTTAAGCCCCTGCCGGCAAAAGTCATGTCGCCGATATTTTCCAGGGCTTGAATAAGCGAATTTCGTTCCTCCTTGGTAAGCGGGCGTTCATCACCACCACTGTTTACCCGCAAGTCATTTACTTTTTGCAAATATCTGAAACGCTGGGCGGCAAGCAGCGCCCAGGGCGCGCGCTTTTTGCCTTCTTCCAGTTCGCAAAGACCTATCAACTCCTTTTGGCTTTTAAGCGGCCGCTGGAAATAAATCGCCTTGTACATTTTTTTCTTCAATTCATCTGTAAGAATATCGGGATAGTAGAGCCTTTGGGCCTCCCATATATGCCCGAACTCATCCTCGTACATCTTTCTGGCCGTATGTCTTACCCTTACACGCACTCCTTCGGAATTAAGTTTATTAAAATGCTCACCCAGTGTTTGCGCCCCGGCCTCTTTAATTTCTTTTTCGAGACCGGCGATTTCCTGTTTTATTACTCCCTTGTCCTCATCTTTTTTAGGTGCAGATTTGCGGTTGCTGAGGAACCCTCTTCTTTGCCCCAAATGGTAAAAAGCCCGGCCAAGCTCATTAGCTTCAAGCTTTCTGGCCAGGGCCTCAGCCCTCAATTGCAAAGGAGGCAAAAGGGTCTTATCGAGTTGCGTAAAAAATTCGTGCCTTTCTTCAGGCGTGTTAAGCTTACCTGAGGGCAGCAGTCCGGAACGCTGGAGAAGACGCGCAAGGTGCGCCAGTCTTCTTGCCTTGCGGTCGCACTGTCTCCTCCTAAGGCGGGCCTCTCTGCGGGCAACGTTTCGGGATTTACCCTTGCCGTCCGCTTCAATGCCTTCCAACCCTTCCTCAAAAACCCTCACCCCGCAATCGATCAGCCGGACCGGCCTTTGCTCTTTGGCTTCAAACAAGGCCCACCCAATCGAATTTGAGCCAAGGTCAAGCCCCAGTATTGTGTTTTCCATTTATCCATCCTCCCTTGACAAATAGATTTTACCTATGGTAAAAACTTCCTAATTGTACTTGAGCGGCGGTTGTTCTTCAATCCTAGTAAGAGGCAACCGTCTCGAAGGTGGTTCTGCCCTGAGGGGCCGCCAAAGCCCGTGCATCCACGGGCTTTATTTTTTGCAGACCTTCACCCCCTTCAAAAAACATGACATGAAAATCATGAAGCATGTCATATGGACGATGCCATGCCCAGCCGGGTTAAAATGCTCCGGCAGGCCGGGCAAGCTCCCGGCAATACCGGAAAGGAGGCTGCTGGATTGCCAGGTTTTCATCTGCCAAAATAGGAGAAGGTATTGAACGGATTGAACAGAAAATGACGAAAATAATTTTAAAATCAGCAACTTATGGATTTCGGGTTGAACATATAAAAAAGAGGCCGGAAAAGGGCTGCGTGTGGATGTAAACGCTCGTAATAATGTATTGGGCATGCCCGCCGCAAATCCCGGCCTGATACACACGTTTGAAAGCAGGCGCGGCTGAAAACACCCACACGCCGGAAAGGCCGGTTCATTGACAAAGGGTGCTTATAACTGGTATACATTTATGCTTCATATAAAAAAATCCCGTTAAAGGAGGTGCAAGTGAGCTTAGGCGTATTCGTCAGCGATTACAAACTTTCTTCCGATACGCTGGAAAGGCTGGATCCGGGCAAAACCGGGGTCATTCTGGTGCTGAACGGCGTATGGCATGCATTATTGAAGGAATCGGGCAAGGCCTCAAGCCTGCTCGACAGGTTTTCCAAGGTCTACGCCCTCTCTGAGGACATCGAGACCAGGGGAATGTTGCCGGCCCAGGTGGACGGCAGGGTTAAGGTGGTCAATTACGACGGCCTTGTGGACGTTGTTTTCAACGAATTCGAAAAAATAGCCTGGCTATAAGGAGGCACCGGAAATGGGCGCAATCACTATGGGAGTTTATCCTGGCCTGGTCGGCTCCGCCTCCTACGACTTCGCGATAAAATTCGCTGGGGCGGCGGCCAAAAAAGGCCATAAAGTAAGCATGTGGTTTTCAGGCAACGCAACCGGGTCCGTAAAGGCCCACCAGAAGCACTTGAAAGATTATTCCACTGGCGAAAAATATCTTACCGAACTGCTGGCTGCCGGCGTAGAGGTATGCACGTGCGAGGCCTGCACAGTGGCCAGAGGTGTGCAGAAAACCGAAAGCATAGAAAAGATACAATGGAATGCAATGCACTGGTATCTGGCCAGGATCCACTCGGCCGACCGGGTGCTCCTGATAGGAGGTGAGTAGATGGGCGACGTCAAATGCGCTTTTATAGTTCAAAAGCCCCAGTACAAGGGTGAGACGTCAAGGCTCGCCATGACCCATGCCCTAGCATACCAGACAGTAGAGATACTCCTGGAAGACGGCGACACCGTCACCCCGTCCCTCTGCTTTATAGGAGAGGGCGTGCTGGGCATCACGAAGGGCCAAAAGGCGATGGACATTTACGGTATCACATCTTCGGAATCCCACCTGAAGAACTGTCTTCTGGTAGACTTGGATGTGTACGTTTGCAAGGAAGATCTGGATAAATTCGGCATATCCGTGGACCAGTTGCCCGACGCAGAAGAGATGGGTGCCGAAAAAACCATAAATGTGGTCCCGTTTTCAGAGATTGCAAAAAAGATGGACGAAGCAAAACACGTTCTGTTCTTCTAAGAAAGGAGGATTTTCTGATGGGTAATCTTAGCAACCAGGCTCCCACTGAGACACTGGATACGCTGGGCAGGGTTTGCCCTTATCCGCTGGTGCTCACGAAAAAGGCCATCGAGAAGCTTGGCAGCGGGTCCGTCCTCAAAGTGCTGTGCGATGCCCCGGCCTCGGCTGAAGACACTATCCCCAGGTGGGCCGAAAAGCAGGGCTTTGGCTTTGAATCTGTGAAGCTCGAAGACAAAGGCTACTGGGAACTCTATATCCAGAAAAAATAGCAGCTCCAGAAAAGCGTTAACAGGGCCTGTAACCCAGGCCCTTTTTTTTGATTTTTATGATCAGGCCGCTGCCGCGGGTAAGTGCAAGTTACCCTTGCCCATTCATTCCTCCAGCTTGCGCCCGCACCGCGGGCAATAGTTCATGCGTTCAATATCAAGTTTGCCGGTTATGCAGTCTTCCATCTCCAGGAATTCAGGGCACCCCCTGTCCCGGCAAAGCCTGCACCCTTCGTTTTTTCGGGCTTCCGCCCTCCTGTAATCGTCCCATAGTTGTTCGGATTCTTTGTCCATCATGGCGTCAACCTCCTTTAAATCAACGCCTTTTCTCAAACCCCGCTCCATCGCCTGTAATTATCGTTTTCCACTGATAAATCAGTGCAAATTGCGTGCCAGCATGTCAGAATTTCGGGGAAATGGTTTTAAGCCAGGATTTTGTGCGCTATGTCACATCGAACCGGGGTTTTAATCCCTGCTACCCTTGTGCAAAGTGGCCAGGATCGAATCTTTGCGGTCATATGGCGCAACAGGTGTCAAAAAAGGATAATATTTAAAACGTGCTGGGAGGAGCGAAACGAACCCCGGTTCCCTTTTTTATGTAATTCCGGTAATACATTTCTCCCCTGAAGATACTCTAAAAAAGGCCATAAAGAGAAGCCCTGGGTTTATAAATTGAACTTGCAACTCAGCCTGACAGGAATTTTTTGCGTTCACGCCTCTAGGCCGCGTTTTCTTCTTTCAGTAATTCAAGAAGGAATTTGTCCATGCCCCGGTCCTCAAAGTATGCCTTCTCCACATTTTCTATGTAGAAGCGGTCCAGCCCGCTGTTGCGAATGAAGTCCTCACGGAGCCTGGTGTCCGTGGTCTTTATGATAACGGGCAGAAGCTGGTTAACATAGAACAGCTCCTTTTTCAGATCAAACAGGCATTTTTCAAACAGACGGTCCGGCACCCTGGCGGCCACGCCCTTCCTGGCCAGAACTCTTTCTATTTCCGCCTTGGCCTCTTCCTTGCCTTCCCTGGACTCCAGCGGGGCATAATAAGTGCGCATCTGCTCCTTCAGAGCGTCATGGACCTCCCAATAGAGTTTCTCCTCGTCGCCTATCATCCTTAATTCCGCCAGTACGTCCCTGACAGCGGCATCGCCTTGTATAACCCGGTCGATTCCTGCAGCGGCGGCAATTATCTTGCGTTTGCCGTATCCGGTTACATACCTGTTGTTATAAAGTTCCTTGGCGAAGATGTCATCAAACAATTCTTCATCCAGTTGGTCGAATTCCTTTTTGTTTCCTATAAGGCTCCTTAGCGTGTCCTCGCTGAGATTCACCTCCGGCCGAAATGCAAGCTGGCTCATGTTGGCCTGTATATGATCGTACCTGTCAAAATAAGTAAGGATAGAGCTCAGCTCTTCAAGCAGTGTGTAGTCGCCGGTCTCACGGGCAGTTTCGTCGCATATCTTGCCAACATCAAGGAGCATCTGGTCAAACCCCATATCGCCGCTTGTGTAGGCCTTGTGCTTGGCCCGGATAAGCCTTACAATGTCCTCCTTGATTATGGTGCTTCTGAGAGTTGGGTCCTTGAAAAACATGTTTTCCAGGATGGACCGCGGTTCGCGCAGGCTGTCTGAGTCCTCAAGATCTATGCTTTTGCCTTTAAGCAGAAGCTCGTCCAGTGTTTCGAAGAGCACACTAGGTATACGGTTTCTTATCCTCAGCGTCTTGATCCTCCGCAGCCGGGCGGCATCGGAGTCTTCCAGACCGCCCTTTTCCAGGGCGGATACAAGAATGTCCCTGTGCTGGTCCACAATTGGACGGTTTTCTGGATGACGATACATAATGTCTATCTTGATGCGTTCCTGCTGGTAGTAATCCACGCCCAGCCGGACAGCAAGCTCCGCAAGGTAAAGTTCCTCCTCGCGGCCAAGCCCCTTGTCCTTGAAATACGTTTCCCTATAAGCGTCGTAAAAAAGGCCGTTGTTTTTGTGCACCAGCTTGAAAACATACAGTGTGGACGATGGCTCATTCAGTGCCTGAAGAAAACCTTCCACAAGGTCGGAGTCCCTGTTGTCCTGCACCATCGCTGTCCGCTTAAGGAATTTGCCAATCTTGCCCAGCAGTTCCCGCTGCCGTTTCCTTGTTTCGCGCCTTTCGGGGGAGGACACCAGGAAGTAATAGTTTTTTACTGCATGGCCAAGGAGGAAAAGCCTTTCCGCAGTTTCAAACCCGTCCGTTTCGTCCGTGAAAATAAGCCTTTCGTCATTCCCGGTAAATGCGCCGAACATGACCAGCCTGTTTAGAATGTCTTTCTTGACAAGGTCTTTCAGGGCCTTCTCCACCCCGAACATGTACTCGCAAAAAGATCCGCCCGTCCCTTTGTACCTTATGAAATCGCCGACTATGGAGAACTCGTTGCCCCTGGAAAAAAACCTCGCTTCGGAAGCTGTCTCCTCAAAAAAATACGCGTTTTTCGCCTCCGGGCCGCTCACGTATACCCTGAAGTCCATGGCCCCTACTTCGCCATGGAAACTGAGGTCTCTGATCATCGAAAATATTAACACAGCGGTTTTTAATTTTTCCAAAGGCCGGCTTTATGGAAAGTTGCCTAATTAAGCGTTTTTTATTTAATATATCGAGTCTATGATAAGGCTGTTGTTTCTGATTATCGCGCTTGCTCTCCCTGTTACCAGCCTGGCCGTATCCACGCAAATCCAGGCAATTTCAACTTCCGCGCCTTTGGCATCCAATGCACCAACTGCCGCCATTTCCAATTCTTCCAATATGCCTGCTACTGTATCCAATGCCGCCTGCCTGCCCGCAGCCAATCAACCCCAAGCCCCTGCGCTCCAACAGGCCGGGGCAACGGTAAAAAGCAGCCTGCAAAACGCAGCGGCCCTCTTTAAGGCCCATAAGTGGGCCGAAGCCGGCAAACAGTTCGGCGCCGCAGCAAAGGAATATCCGGTAATAGGCGATTACGCCCTCTTCTATCAGGCGCGCGCTCTGAAGCAGATAAACCAGAATGATCCGGCAATTAAGGCCGCGCAGGAATTAATAAGCAAATACCCGAAGAGCCCGCTTCTGAAAAAGGCCAGATGGATGGTTGTGGCGCTTACAAATTCAACCGATGCCGCCCTTGTGCAAAGGCTTCAGGATTATGTTTCACGCTACCCGTGGGACCAGAGGGCCAACATGCAGCTGGCCCTTACCCTGAAGGCACAGGGGCACATGAACCAGGCCTCGGTTATACTGGAAAAACTGTACGTCTCCGCTGGGCGTTATTCAGCCAGGGCTTTGGCCGGGCTTGGGCGCGCACCCACGGCAGCCGAATCCCTTGTACGTATCGGAAGCCTGCTCAGGGCATACAGGCCGCACCAGGCAGAGGCAGAGGCAAGAAGCGCGCTTGCCCGGCAGGATACAGAATATGCTTCCATGCAACAGAGTTTCCTGACCGCACTGGCCCAGGCGCTCTTCATGGAAAAACGCTATGTTGAGTCCGCCGGGGTCTTTCTTCAGGCCAATGACAATTATGATGCAGCCAGGGCGTACTTCCGCGCCGGCGACGATACATCTTTTGGCGGACTTCTAAACGGTTTCCTTGCATCAGGCGACAAGCGGGCGGCAAAACTTCTTCTGGCCCTGGCCAGCCGTAAAAGGAGGGAGCACAAGCCGGATGAAGCCATCTCGCTTCTGGATATGGTAAGGAAAAAATACCCAGGTTATACGGAGGATGCCCTGTGGGAAAATGGCTGGCTTTACTATACCCAGCATGATTATAAAGATGCGCTGGATGTATTCACAAAACTTGCGGCAGACGATCCAAAGCCTGTTTATCTTTACTGGAAGGCAAGGAGCATCGAGAACTTTGCCGGGCCAAACAGCGCATCCGAGGCAAAAAAAATATACCGCAAATTAAGCGGCGAGGAAGATTTTTACGGCATCCTGGCGGCCGGGAAGCTGGGCCGGGAATGCAAGGAAAAACATTCCATATTCGCCATCGCCAAGGAGGAAAAAAACCCCTTGGCAATCACCAGGGCCGGCATGCTCCTGAAAGCGGGCCTGCGCAACGACGCCATGCTGGAGCTGGCCTCCGCGTCTTCAAGGATATCGGACCCAGTGGCGCTTGTGGAGATAGCACTGAAACTGGAACAGCTTGGCGCATTCAGGCGAGCCATACTGGTGGCCGAAAGGGTCCCTGACGGCATGCAGCCAAAGGACATTCTTTATCCTAAGGCCTTCTGGGCACCCGTAAAAAAGTCCTGCGCCGCGGACAACCTGGACCCATACCTGCTGTTGTCCGTTATGCGCGAGGAAAGCAGGTTCGACCCCGATGCCCGCTCGCAGGCAGGGGCCTTGGGCCTGATGCAGCTTATGCCCAAGGTGGCCAGAAGATATGGACGGGCGCTCAGCCTTAACTTCAAAACCGACAACGGCATTTACGACGTAGACGCTAACATAGAAATAGGGGCCTATTACCTGAAAAAATTTATAAGCGGGTTTAAATCCGTGCCGGAGGCGCTTGCGGCCTATAACGCCGGCAAAAACGCCGTCGGGCAATGGCTGGCCGCCGGCAATTACACATCCACGGACGAGTTCATCGAGGACATCCCGTTTGATGAGACAAAAAATTATGTAAAACGTATAATAACATCCTATTATGAATACGGCGGCAGGCAGGTAGTGGAGGACATCTTCAGCAACGGCGCCACCGGCATTGAAAATGGCGCCGCCGCGCAGGAGCAGAAGATTAACGGCGTTGCGCTGATACAGAACGGAACTTCATCACGATGAGTTTATTTGACGGGCAACCGAATGCCAAGGAGGCTGCGGCTTTGGAGACATTTAAAAACCTGGAAAACCAGATATCAACAGCAATAGAAAAGATCAGGGGACTCAAGGAAGAAAAGACGGCCCTGGAGCGCAGGGTCCGCCAGCTTGAATCCGCACTGGATGAAAAGACCCGGGAACTGGACGGGCTTGCCACGGAAAGAAACGCCATAAAGGCGCAGATAGAAGAACTGCTTGAGGAACTCCAGGGGCTGGAACAATAAACAGCTGAAAAATGCGCAACAAAACGGAAGTACGGATATTCGGGCAAAAGTTCACGCTGCGGTCTGACCAAAGCGAAGAGCGTATGCAGGAAATAGCGGCTTACGTGGACGGGCAAATCCAGGAGGTGCTTTCAAAATCCCCAGGCATTTCCGCACTGAATGCGGCCATCCTTGCCGCCCTTAACATAGCAGGGCAATACCATTCACTGAAGCAGGAACAGGACGAAGCCGCAGTCAGGATCTCCCATAAGGCGGAGATACTCTCCAGCCTCTTCGAGTAAAAAGCAGATTGCAATCCGTTAATTTTCAGCTTCCGAAATCGTACAGGGCGGCGCGGGCCATCTGTATAACTGGCGTGGGAAATATACCTATAAGCAGAACTGCAATACCGGCAAGCAGCACGGCAAACCTGGCCCCGTAAGGTTTCAGGCCGGGCGCGCCGGAGGCAGCCGCGGCAACGGCGGGGGTGGCGGCCTCAAGCGGCTCTTTCATGTACATGTACATAACCACCCTCAGGTAAAAATAGGCCGACACAGCGCTCATCACAACGGCGATCACGGCAAGCCAGGTATACCCGGCATTTATCAGCGCCGAAAAGATATAGAACTTGCCCATGAACCCGGCGGTCGGCGGTATTCCTGTAAGCGAGAACATGAACAGGAGCATTAGAAATGCTACAAACGGGCTTCGCCTGGAGAGCCCGGCGTAATCCTGAATCTCCTCGCCCCCCTGCCCTTCAACCCTGGCCATGGTTACCACAGTGAACGCCCCGATGTTCATGAAGGCGTAAATCAGCAGATAATTCATCATGCTGGCCAGGCCCTCCGGGCTGAATGTTATGATGCCAAGAAGAGCGTATCCGGCGTGGGCGATGGAGGAATAGGCAAGCATTCTTTTTATGTTGGTCTGGGCTATGGCAATTATGTTTCCGGCAACCATGCTGAGTATGGAAAGCACTATCAGCAGGCTTGCCCAATCAGCCCGCATGGAGGAAAACGCAACCAGTATCACCCTGCCAATCACGGCAAATCCGGCCGCCTTCGGCCCCACAGACATAAACGCGGTTACGGGTGTAGGCGCTCCTTCGTAAACGTCCGGGGTCCACATATGGAAAGGCACAGCCGAAATCTTAAATGCAAACGCAGCAATCAAAAGAATCATGGAGAGCACCAGAAGCGGGCTGGCACTGGCGCCTGTGCTGCTGGAATACTGTATCCATTGAGCTATCCCGGCCACTGAGGTAGTGCCTGTCATGCCATACGCCAGGGCTATGCCAAGCAGCAGGAATGCGGAGGCAAACGCCCCAAGCATAAAGTACTTGAGAGCAGCCTCACTGGAACGGGGGCTGTTCCTTATAAACCCGGCAAGCGCGTAAACTGAAAGAGACATGAGTTCCAGCCCCAGGTAAACGGTTATCAGGTCCGGCGCGGAGGCCATCACCATCATTCCAACGGTGGCAAAAAGCATGAGGCCGAAATATTCCCCTTTTTGCGCGCCCTCCACACTTAGATACCTCACGGACATGAGGGAGCAAAGCGCAAGCGAGATAAGGAATATGGCCTTAAAAAATATCCCGTAGCCGTCGGCAAGGAACATCCGGTTAAACGCGAATCCCTTGGCGGCAAACAGGCTGTAGAACACCCCGGCGGAGCCGGCCACCGTTATCCATGCAAGCACCTGTTTGCGCCTTATAACCAGGTCCAGCAGAATCACTGCTATGGCCAGTGCAGAAATCAGTGCCTCTGGAAGGATAGTGGGGAGCTGCGATGTAATTGTAAGTGGCGTTGCCGTAACTAAAATCTCCTTATCAACCTTACAACACGCTGCAAAATCATGTCAATCGTTATGTTATAATTTTTGATTACTCATGGGAGGATTAGCCGTTTATGAGCTGTTTCAAAATCACGCATAAAACAGCCCTCCTGGCCGTTGTCGCGGCGCTTGCCTTAACGGCGTTTCAGGCTGGCTGGCCTGGCGTCCGGAGGGCCTGCGCCACCGAGCTGGGCAACCCCCGGCTCAATACGCTCCAGGGCCTGAGGGACTCGCTGCTTTCATTCTTTCCGCCATCCAAAGGAGAAGTGATATCGGAGAAGGACGGGCTGATAACGGCATCGTTCGCCAACACCACTGATTTAAAAACCGGCATACGCCTCCAGGTGTTCAGAAAGGGCGCCATCTTCTATCATCCGGTAACACACAAGCCCCTTGGCCGGATAGAGGAGC
>JAKAKS010000010.1 GCA_021813405.1 Nitrospirota bacterium | reverse complement strand
CACTGGCCATGTAAAAGCATGGGAGGCCAAAAGCTCTTGACTTGAGATTTCCTCTTCTGATATAAATTTAGCAGGCGATGGAGTTCCGCCTTTAACCGCCTTTGTTTTTGCGAGGCTAATGACTCCTACCTGGTCGAGGTAGGGGTTTTTTTAATGCCTGGAAGGAGACAGGGTATTGGTTGACATGGTTGAAACTCAGCCGCCGGCAATTCTCCATCCAAATGCCGCTTTTTTTTTCGATTCTTTTCACGCCCTCTCATTAATCATTGCAGACACCCTCTCAGTTGCCAGCGAAAGTGAACGCCGTGGCAAATAAAATCCTGTTCAACCTGATTCAGGTTTTAGTGGTCATGGGTTTTGCCCCGTTGGCGTCCGGTGTGCTGGCGCGGCTCAAAGAAATGATTCAGTCCAAGCGGGGACCAAGTATCTTTCAGCCGTACCGCGATTTATGGAAGCTATTCCACAAGGACGAAATCGTATCGGAAGAAAGCTCGCGGGTATTCCGGTTTACACCCTATATTGTGTTTATAACGCCTGTTTTTGTCACGCTTTTGATCCCAGTACTGACGAATTATCCGCTCTTTTTCGCCTTCATGGGCGACATGATAGGCGGAGGATTTGTGCTTGCCCTGGGCGGGTTCTTTGCTACTTTAGCCGCAATCGACACGGCTAATCCATACGGGCCTGTAGGAGCGAGTCGCACGCGAATGGTGGGCTTTCTGGCCGAGCCGGTTTTTATGATCGTATTTTTTACCGTCTCATTTGTCGCCGGTTCGACTATCCCCTACATCGTTCAGGGAAAATGGGTCTCACCCATCTCGAATTTTTTTCTCCCGTCGCATGTGCTGCTTGTGCTGGCGTTTCTCATGCTGATCCTGGCTGAAGGCGGCCGGATCCCGGTGGATAATCCTACGGGCCATTTCGAATTGGCCATGATCGATGAATCCAAGTCCCTTGAATACTCGGGACGCGGGTTTGCGCTTATGAAATGGGGAGGCCAAATGAAGATGTTCGTGCTCATGTGCATCTTTTTAAACGTGTTGGTTACGCCGTGGGGCCTGGCTTCAGGCCAGACGATTGGCGCAGTCCTGCTGGCAATTCCCTACGTGCTATTCAAGATTTTCTGTTTCCTGCTCGTTCTGGTCGTTATCGAGTCATCTTTTTCGAAGCTCAGGCTTTTTCGCATCGCCGAATTTTTGGGAGCGGCATTTATTACATCGGTTGCGGCAATGATCGCCCAGATTTTTTTGCCATGACAGGAAAATGACAAGCCAATTACTGGATAATTTGAACGCGCTGGTAACCGGGTTGTTTCTGCTGACCGCCTTCGGAATTGTAGCGATGAGGCAGGCCCGGGGATGTCTGAATCTTTTTATTGTTCAATCTCTGCTCCTTGCCGCGTCAGCCGCTCTTTTGGGTTTGCGTTTTCAGTCGGCAGATCTTTACGGGGTTGCGCTGGTTAACGTCATAAGCAAGCCTATAATCGTCCCGTGGCTCCTGCGGAAGACGTCGCCCGCTGAAATCTATACCCGCCGTGAGGTCGACCAGGCGCTGAACATACCAACTGCCTTACTCATAGCTTTAGGATTGGCGATCCTGGCCCATTTTCTGGGGGCACTGTTGCTGAACTCCGTGGCCCCGGAATTTCGCGGTTCTAACGTGCCGATTGGAATAGCCGGCCTGTTGCTGGGCGCTTTCACAATCACTGTGCGGCGCGAAGCGGTGCCGCTCTTGATAGGTTTGCTGGCGATGGAAAATGGGGCGTTTTTATGCGGCATCGCTGTTTCCCGCAATCTGCCGATGCTTGTCGAGCTGGCAATTGCCACTGACGGCCTTATCATAGTTTTCATCATGGGGGTGCTGACCCGCGCCGTCCAGAAGCGGATTGGCACGACGGCGGTGGGTGGACTTGCGGCATTGAAAGAGACGCCGGATGCCACTGCAGGGGGTGAGAAGGCGAAATGAGCATATTTGTCATTCTGCTTCTTCCTTTGATCGCAACAGCCCTTGTCGCCATTCCATTCAAAAGACCGGCTTGGGCGGCGGGAGTGACGGTGCTGTCATCACTGGCTGTTTTGGTTATCGCGGTACGGATTGTCCGGCTGGTTTCGGCGGGCGCTCCCATTACATCCGGTTTGAAATCCGGAGTGCTTAAATGGATTTCAGTCGACAGTTTAAGCGCTCTCATATTGCTGCTTATAGCGTTTATTGGAACGACGGCGGCAATCTTCTCCTTTGGCTATATGGCGCATGGAAATTACAAGCCGTGGAAGCTGCGCTTGTATTACGCCAACTATAACCTGTTTCTTTTTTCAATGCTGGCCATCCCCGTTCTTGCCGAGCCCACGCTGGTTTGGATTGTGGTTGAACTGACCACGCTTGCCTCAGCGCTGCTTGTGTCATTTGAGGATACACGCGAGGCGCTGGAGGCCTCTTGGAAATATGTGGTGCTTTCATTAATGGGCGCGGGTGTTGCGCTGCTGGGATTTCTACTTCTATTTGCGGCGATGCAGGCATCAGGCAGCAAGGAAGCATATACCTGGGGAGGACTGCTTAACGCCGCCCACTCTATGCCGCCGGTGCTGCTGCAGTTTGCTTTTCTGCTAATCCTGATCGGGCTTGGGGCCAAAGCAGGGCTTGTCCCGATGCATACCTGGCTGCCGGACGCGCACAGCCAGGCCCCTTCACCAGTCTGCGCACTGCTTTCCGGTATCGAGACATCGGTAATTCTTTATGTTATCCTGCGGCTGTTTCCAGTGATGCAGGCTGCTCCGAATTCCCACGCGGAAACCTGGGCCATTGTGCTTGGCCTGATCTCCGCCGGAACGGCCGCTTTTTTGCTTATGCAGGTGAGCGATTACAAGCGGATGTTCGCCTTCTCAACAATCGAACATATGGGCATTATTTTGACAGCGGTAGGGCTTGGCGCCGCAGCCAGCTACGGCGCGGTCTGGCAAATCGTCAGCCACTCCTTAACAAAGTCCTTTTGTTTCTTTGCTGCCGGCGCCGTATTGCTTTCAATCGGGACGAGGGGGATTTCCTCCGTGAGAGGGCTTATGCGCCGGTCTCCCGTAGCCGGCGCCGCACTCGTTTTTGGCGCGCTGGGCATCACTGGCGCTCCGCCGCTGGCAGTGTTTCTAAGCGAGTTTTCCATCTTTAAGGCCGGGCTTGCCCAGAAACAGTATGTGGTTACAGGGCTGCTCTCAGTTTTTATCGTTATAGCGTTTTTCGGGATCATGATGCACGTCAACCGGATGGTCTTCGGCGCCCGGGAAAGCGAATCTGGCGAGGCACATCCGGATAATTATTCTGTGCCGGGGAACAGATTTCATCTGCCATTCAGCTGCCGGTTGGCGCTGGTCCTGGCGGCTGTGCCGGTGCTGGTGTTGGGTTTCTACATTCCTCAGCCGCTGCAGATATTGTTATCACAGGCGGCAGCCGTTTTAACCGCGAAATGAGGGAAGGGTTGCATGGGACTTTTTGAACTGAAAGAGAAAATTGAGCAGAGATGGCCGGGGCAGGCGAAATGCCTTTTTGACGCAAAGGGCGCCGAATGCGAGATCACATGTGGCCGCGAGGTACTTCCGTGGCTTTGCGGATGGCTCTTCCTGGGATATGATTGCAGTTACGCCGGCCTGGTTGTGGAGGAAGGGGCAAGCCAGTGGCAATTGCGCCACGTTTTTTACAATGATGGCGGTTTTATTCATGTACTCCCGGGCGCGCCGCTGGCTGAAAAAACTTTCCCAAGCATTGTTGAATTTGTCCACGCCGCAGACTGGCACGAACGGGAGGCTGAGGACATGTTTGGCCTGGTCTTTGAGGGGCACCCCCGTCTTGGCGATTTCATATTGCACGATGACGCCTGGCAGGAAAACGTTGAGCCGATGCGCCGTGGCTTCGATTCTCATGCAGCCATGAGCCGCCGCAAACCGGATACCGGCTGGCGGCCGCACCGTATAGTCAGGGAGCCGGGAGCGTTTGTGATGCCCATCGGGCCGAAATTCTCCGGGGTGACCGAATCGGTCCATTTTCTTCTTGAAACGGTTGGTGAAGACGTAATACGCTTTACTCCCCGCCTGTTTTATAAATGGCGGGCGATAGAAAAACTGGCGGAAGGGAAAAAGGCGGATGACGTCCTGTTGCTTGCCGAGCGGTTTGCCGCAACAACGGCTTTCGCGCACGGACTCGCATTCTGCCAGGCGGTTGAATGTATATGCGGCACTGAAGTCCCGGAGCGCGCAAAGGTTTTGCGTGTATTTCTTGCCGAACTGGAACGGCTGCGACAGCACGCCGGAGCTATTCAGGAAATCTGCGAATCCACAGCACTGGTAGTTGCGGCCAGCCAGTCCGGGATTTTCGAGGAGGAGATGCTCCGCGCATCAGGCGGACTGACGGGCCATCGCTATCTGTTTGGCCTCCTGGCGCCAGGCGGACTGCTCTGCGATCTGGCCGATAATGCCTGCCGGGTAGCGCTGGAGCGGTCCAAAAAAGCCTTGGCCGAATTAAATGAGCTTGAAAGACGGCTGCGCGTTTCCAGCAGTTTTCTGGACCGTCTTGAAGAGGTAGGTTCCGTTGCTAGCGAGACGGCGGCGGCTTACGGTCTTCTGGGCCCGATTGCGCGGGCATCCGGAGTAGTCCGCGATATGCGCCGCGCCCGGCCGTATTCCGGATATGAAAAATTCCAGTTCGATATCCCTGGTGAGCAGGAGGGAGACGGTTACGCCAGGCTGCGCGTCCTGTTTGCCGAGGCCAGACAATCGGTGCGCATCATGGAGCAGGCAGTTGCTTTTTTACAGGAAGGCCCTGTGCGGCAGCCGGTTGAGCTCCGCGCAGGCGCTGCGCTGGGCTGGGTTGAGGCGCCACGCGGAGGGGCTTTCCACTGGGTGCGCCTGGATGAGCATGGACATATTGTGCGTTACCATGTTGCTCCGCCTTCGTTTGCCAATTGGCACGGCTTCCATCTGGCTGTTGAGAAATTTGCGTTTCAGGATTTCCCGATCATGCTCTCTTCCTTCGATCTGTCCGTTGCGGAGAACGACCGATGAGCCAATGGGTATTTAATGGAATCCGCGCGGGAATAAAGACCACCGCATATCCAAAGGGGGCGGAAACCGCAGCAGGCACAACGCCGGGGCTCCCTGCGGGCGGCGATTTCGGCGCCGCAGCGGCCAGGGCGCTGATAGAACGCTGTCCCACGCAAGTATTCAGCCTGGCAGACGGTAAGGTGAAGGCGAATGTCCGCCGTTGTATCCATTGTTACCGCTGCGTTCGTGCCGTGGAGAATAAGGCGAATTGGGAGCAGACCTATGAATGGACAATCACCAGAGAAGGACAAAATGAGTTTCTTTCAGCCTTCAAAAAATCCATTCACATTCTGGTAGTGGACGCGGGGGACTGCGGCGCTTGCCTGAATGAGGTCAGACAGCTCAATAACCCGTATTACAACATGCACAGGCTGGGATTTTTCATTACCCCCACGCCTCGCCATGCCGACGTGCTTCTGGCCGTGGGCCCAGGGACGGACCATATGCGCCCAGCTTTGAAAAAGATTTATGATGCGATGCCGGGCCCCAAAAAGGTTGTAGCTGTCGGCGCATGCGCGCTCTCCGGCGGGGTTTTTGCGGAAAGTTTTGTCTGCGCCAATGGTATATCGGATGTGCTTCCGGTGGCTCTGGAAATTCCCGGAAACCCACCGCCGCCGCTTGCCATTTTGCATGGGCTGCTGGTGGCAACCGGGCGCGGGCCGGCGGCCAGTGTTCTTTCGATGCTTCTTTCTGGGAGTGAGGCCGCAAAATGATAGCGTGGACAGCAACCTTTATTGCCATTTTTTTCGCGTTATGCGGCATCGGTATTTTAGGGGCGCTGGTTTTGCCCTCACGGCACGGCATTGTACTTGGCTGGATTGGGTGTTTGGCCTCATCGGCTTTGGCTTTGGCAGGCGCTAATTCACTTCTGGCAGGCACTATATTTAATCGACCGTTGTGGGCGGTGCCGGGATTGGCAACACTCACGCTGGGTCTGGATCCTCTCTCAGCGGTATTTTTGATTATCACCGGCCTTGTGCTTTTCCCGGCTTCCATTTTTGCCGCGGGAGAGATGGGCCGCTCATCCCGGTTAAATGGACGCGCATTCACCATTCAGATGCTGGCGCTGTATGCCTCTATCGGCCTGATCTTCCTTGCTGGCGATGCCCTTCTGTTCCTGCTTGCATGGGAAATGATGTCCATTATTTGCTATCTGCTTATCGTAAGCTCGCGCGAAAAAGAGAACGCCCAGGCCGGTCCGGGGTATCTTTTACTGGCGATGGGCGAGGCTGGCACGCTGGCGGCTGCACTTGGCTTTCTCCTGCTTGCGGCAAGTGCCGGCACACTGGATTTTAACGCAATTCATCTGGTCGCGCCGGATATCGGCGAAGGTGTGAGGTGGGCTGTTTTTCTGCTTTCGTTTTTCGGATTTGGGGTGAAGGCCGGGCTGGTGCCCGTGAATTTCTGGCTTCCGCAAGCGTATGAGGCCGCGCCGCGGGCGTTTGTTCCGGTACTGGCTGGCGCAACGCTAAACCTTGGGCTTTATGGGATTCTGCGGGTCAATGCCGCTGCCATGCCGGCGGCACATGTTGGGCCTGGTCTGTTGGCCCTTCTAATCGGAGTGGTTACGGCGCTAATCGGGATTCTTTATGCCACTACTGACAACGATCTTAAAATCATGCTGGCCCATAGTTCAATCGAGAACGCGGGCATAATTACCGCCGGGCTCGGTGCGGGCATGGTCTTTTTAGCGGCCAATCTCCCCATTCCGGCGGCAATTGCCTTTGCCGCCGCGCTGTATCATCTGGTCAACCATTCGCTTTTTAAAACGCTCCTGTTTTTCGGTGCAGGCGCGGTGGAAGCCCAGACCGGAACGCGCAATATGGACAAGCTTGGCGGACTGATCAGGTGGATGCCGCTGACCGCGCTCGCTTTTCTGGCCGGCACGCTTTCAATCGCAGCACTGCCGCCGTTTAACGGCTTCGCCAGTGAATGGCTTACTCTTCAGACGATGCTGCGCGCGGCGGAATTGTCTACGCCTGGAGTAAAACTGATCTTTGCCCTGAGCGGCGCCGGTCTTGCACTCACGGCGGCGCTGGCAGTCACCTGCTTTGTAAAGGTCTTCGCAATGAGCTTTCTTGGGATGCGGCGCCTTGATGAAACCAGGCGGGTCATCGAACCAAAAGCCGGCGCGCTTGTCCCGATGTTTATTCTTGCCGTCTTATGTCTTTTATTTGGCGTTCTGCCAACGTACGTGATACCGGTGCTGGGCCTTGCGGCAGGTCCGTTGGCGGGGGCCAGCACGGCTGACGCCTTGGTGCCGCCTTTTTTTCCCTCAAATCCGGCCCACAATACGCTGCCGCCCGAGTTCGTGTCCGATTTCCACAATATAGGCGCTCAGGTTGGGCAAAGCTTTTTGCCAGGCCGGGGGCTGGTGGTGCTCCATCGCGGCGGCGCGGAAAACCCTGTGGTCTTTGCCATGTCCACAGCCTATATGTTCGTTGTCTTGATCGTTCTGCTGCTTCTGACTTACATAATTGTCCGGGTATGGCTGACGCGCGGGCGGAAATTGTCGCGCAGGGCGCGCTGGGACGGTGGGGTGCGGCGGCTGCTGCCGGAGATGACCTACACGGCAACGGGCTTTTCCAATCCTGTGCGCGTGGTTTTCGATGCTGTATTCCGGCCGACGATGGTGGAGGACACGCGAGAGACAGTGTCGGAGCATTTCCGCACCGCCATCCTGCGTGAAAAGGAACGTGTTCATCTTGTGGACAAGCTGGTTTTTCATCCAGTCCGGGCGGCGGTAATGAAGCTGGCGCGTGGGCTCGCGTCGCTGCATCACGGGCGGCTTAATGCATATGCGGCTTATGTGTTGCTGATGCTGCTGGCGGTAATGGTTATTTTTTTATTATTTCAGAAGGTATAATTGGTAGCAGTTATACCATAGAAAAGGATTGTTTTTCATGATAAGTTATTTGGCGGTTTTCGTCGGAGGAGGTATAGGGGCCGTTTCACGTTATTTGCTGGCCGGCTGGATCGGGCAGCAGTGGGGAAGGAGTTTTCCCTTGGGCACGTTTGTAATTAATATTACAGGCAGTTTCCTGATAGGGTTTCTGATGACTCTGATGGCCGAAAGGCTTATTGAAAACCCCCAATGGAGGCTCTTCCTTGTTGTGGGTGGGCTGGGAGGATATACCACGTTTTCTTCATTCCAGTACGAGACCGGCAAACTGGTTCTGGATGGGGAGATGGGTTTTGCTGCGCTGAATGTAATATTGAGCGTAGCTGTCGGATTCATAGCTTTGAAGCTAGGCGATGTTGTTGCCAAAATTATATAGGAGACGGATAAATGATCACAAAAGGGCCGGCCAAAAAGCTCACAGTCTATGTGGAAGAAGCGGACCGATTTGGAGGTAAACCTGTATACGAGGTTTTGATAGACATCTTTCACAAAAAAAAGATCACAGGCGTTAGCGTTTTCAGGGGCGTTGCGGGATATGGAGTGGACGGCGTGGTGCATACTTCAAAAATCGAGATACTGGCCATGAATATGCCCATTAAGATTGAGGCCCTGGATACAGAAGAAAACATTAACCGTGTACTGCCGGATGTTTATCAGGTGGTGGAACATGGGCTGGTGGAAATTACCGACACCTCTGTGGTCAAGGCGGTCTCAAAGGCCTGGGAAGGGAAAGAAGAGGAGGAGCACATGAAACTTGAAGGCAAGGCAAAACTGCTCAGGATCATAATAAGCGAGGACGACGAGTGGGAGGGCGAGCCGCTTTACGAGGCGCTTGTGAAAAGGCTTATTATGACGGACATCGCCGGGGCCACGATATACAAGGCCATCGCCGGATACGGCCCGCACAAGAGATACCACAAGAAAAAAACACTCTCTACGCACGGAGAACTGCCAATTCTTATAACGGTGCTGGACACGGAAGAAAAAATACAAAAAGTCATTCCTGTTCTTGACGACATGGTCAATGAAGGGATAGTCGCGGTATCGGACGTCAACATCATAAAGTACACACACCGGGACGTCGGAATTGAGGCGCTGTAGGCGCGGGGCTTTGTGAAGATGGACGCGGCACAGGATTGTATTTTTTGCAAGATAGCCGCAAAGCGGACCCAGGCAAGTATTGTTTACGAGGATGATCTTTTTGTTGCCATAGAGGATGCCAGTCCCCAGGCCCCGGTCCATATCCTCGTGATACCCAAAAAACATATTTCTGAAATTAAGGACATAACATCCGGAGACGAAGAACTCATAAAAAAGTGGTTCTGGGTTGCTGTACAGGTTGCGTCGGAGCGAGGCCTTGACAAGGCTGGATACCGGACAGTAGTAAACAACGGCGCTGGAGGAGGCCAGACTGTAGGGCATATTCATATACACCTTCTTTCGGGGCGCAAATTTTCATGGCCTCCAGGCTAGGAAGGAATTCGATGCCGCCACAGTCGTTTTATTGAAGAATTCAGGCCTTTAAGATATACTGGGATTGGAACATAGGAAAAGAGGGCGATGGAGTTCGCCATTAAAGGTCCGCAAGGGCTAATAACTCCTGCTAGAGGTTTTCTTTGGCAGGAGTTTTTTAATTTTATGAAGATTAACAGCATACTTTTTGAAAATAACAGCGGCAAAAAAGAAACATTTGACGCGCCGGATTTCTTTGCGGATCTGAATCTCGGCCAGGTTATAGCCGCGATTACGGCTGGCAAAGATGAATACAATCTTAAACCGTTCTTTTACACTCCCCTGAACGACGTTGATTCCATAGAGTACCGTCATGAGATATTCCGCGATCTTGAGAGTGAAATCCTGTTTGAGAACGTAAAGGCGTTCGCCCAAAAAATGCGTGTAATGCGCAAACATCTTGAACAGTCCGGTAAGCTCCATTACAAATTCCAGAAGGAAAGATGGTTTTCGGATGCGGTGGAGATTTATTGCGGCGCGGTCAATGGCCTGCTCCGGGACTTGTCCAGCGCACATTTAAAATCGCGCGGCCTTCTGTCGTTGCGCCAATACCTGGCGGACTATGCCGGTTCGGAACCTTTTACATCCCTTCTGAAAGAAACAAAACGGCTAATTGCGGGCCTGTCATCGATAAAATACCGCCTTCTCATAGATGGTGATAAAGTCCGGGTGCGCCAGTATGAATCTGAAACGGATTACGGCGCGCACGTTGAAGAAATATTTAAAAAATTCAAACAACCGGCGGCAAAAGATTACAGGATGGGATTTCCAGAGGGCTCTCCTGATATGAACCATGTCGAGGCCAGAATATTGGATTTCGTAGCCATGCTGAATCCGGGCTTGTTTTTGGACCTCGATAATTACTACCTGAAAAACAGCGGCTTTCTGGATGAAACCATTCGAATTTTAGACCGTGAGCTGCAATTTTACATCTCCTGTCTGGATTTCATCTCCATATTCAAACCGGCTGGGCTGAATTTCTGTTATCCCCGTATTTCCGGCAGCGATAAGGACGTATATGATTATGAGGGATTTGATATGGCCCTGGCGCATAATCTCATAAAAGAAAACCTGCCTGTTGTCTGCAATGATTTTTTTATGAAGGGCGAGGAGCGCGTAATCGTAGTAACCGGGCCTAATCAGGGTGGCAAGACCACATTCGCCCGCACTTTCGGCCAATTGCATTACCTTGCCGCTATTGGCTGTCCGGTTCCTGGCAGGGAGGCGCGGCTGTTTCTGTTTGACAGGCTCTTTACGCATTTTGAGAAGGGGGAGGACGTCCAGAATCTGCGGGGCAAGCTGCAGGATGACCTGGTCAGGATATATGAAATTTTAAGGCAGTGCACGCCAAACAGCATCATCGTTATGAACGAGATTTTTACCTCAACAACCTTGCGGGATGCCGTCTTCCTGAGCGAAAGGATCATGGAAAAGATACTGGAGCTGGACTTGCTATGCGTTTGGGTCACGTTCATTGATGAGTTGGCTTCCTTCGGCGGGCAAACCGTGAGTATGGTCAGCACTGTTGCCCCGGAAAATCCCACTCTGCGGACTTTCAAGGTCATTAGGAGACCCGCGGAAGGGCTTGCACATGCGATTTTAATTGCCCAGCAATACCGGCTTACATATGACCAGTTAAAGGAACGGATAAAATCATGAGGCCGTTTCTCATGTTTAAAAACCAGGATTTCGGCCTGCGTCTGGAGTTGCCATGGAATGAGCAGGCATTGACCCGGGACCTGGAATTAGCTACTCTGTTTAACGCAATGTCGCCTGGTGATGAGTTCTTGTTCGATGTCGCAAAAAAGGCGGTTTTGTCCAGCGTGATTGACAAGGACACAATTCTGTATCGGCAGGATATTCTTAAGGATTGCCTGAAAAACCCCGCTATCGCCAGAGCAATCTACAATGTTGCAGTTGAAGCCATTGAGCGCAAACAGAGGTCTTATTTCGGCATTTTAAGCAAATATCCCGGCTCAATTTTGAGCAGCTCGATAGAGGCACTGGAAGCATTTACAGAGTTTCTCAAAAAACTCAGAAACATTGCAGACGAGCATTCCGGCAGATTCGAGTCTGAAGGCTTACGGACTTTCTTTGCGATGCTCAAGAGAGAACTGACTGACGAATATTTCGAAGGCGTTCAAAATCATCTTGCGGAATTGAAATTTCCAAATGGTGTTCAACTAAGCGCCGGGCTGGGGGAAGGCCTTAAAGGCCAAAATTACGTACTTCATAAATCGACAAGAAGGAAAATAGGCTGGCTGGACCGGCTATTTCATTTTAAAGAGCCAGGCACTTTTACTTTCAGGCTTCATCCCCGTGATACAAGCGGCGCAAGGACCATCGCGGAAATAAAGGACAAAGGCATAAACACTGTGGCCAACGTGCTTGCCCAATCAGCCGATCACATCCTTGAGTTCTTTAATATGCTACGGATCGAACTTGGTTTTTACATCGGCTGCCTGAATTTGAATGAACGGCTTGCCGTGAAAGGGGAGCCGGTATGCTTTCCTGTCCCCACGGCTTTCTTTGAGCGCACCCATTCCTTTAAGGGATTATATGATGTCTGTATGGCACTAATCATGAAGCAAAGAGTGGCGGGGAACGATGTTGATGCCGGCAATAAAAACCTTGTGGTAATCACAGGCGCCAACCAGGGCGGCAAATCAACTTTTTTACGCAGCATTGGCCTGGCGCAGCTCATGATGCAGTGCGGGATGTTTGTCCCTGCCGAGGCCTTTTCTTCTAATATTTGCGGGGGTATCTTTACACATTTCAAACGGGAAGAAGATATTGCCATGAAAAGCGGGAAACTGGATGAAGAGCTTAGGAGAATGGCCGGGATAGCCGATAATCTAAAAACAGCCGATTCCCTGGTGCTCTTTAACGAATCTTTCGCGGCGACTAACGAAAGGGAGGGCTCGGAGATAGCGGGCCAGATAGTAAGCGCGCTGACCGAAAAAAACGTCAAGGTTTTCTTTGTGACCCATTTATATGAGTTCGCGCGCAATTTTTATGATAAAAAGACCGGGAATGCGATGTTTCTGCGCGCTGAAAGGCTGGCTGATGGGCGGCGGACGTTCAAGCTGCTGGAAGGAGGCCCGTTACAGACCAGTTTTGGCAAGGACTTGTATAACACAATATTCGGTGATTACCAGGCCAGCATTGCATCGCAGGTGAAACATGAATATGCAGAATAAGCAGCTTGTCTCTTTTGGAGCCAATGCCGTTATCGAGATAGGCCCGGATTTGGAAAAGCCGCGCGCTTATTCCGCATGTCATAGATAAATAGCGGAGGGGGCAACCGGGCAGGCTTTGCCAGGGAATGGTCTCTTTTATAAACGATTCTTATTCAAGAATACTTGAATAATATCCTTCCGGATGCTATCTTATTCCATAATGCTTGAATAACGGGAGAGAACGTGCGCAATAGGAGCGGGGCATCAGTTAATCAGGCCGGTGGTTATAAGGCCTTTATTCCCAGGCCGCTGCCGCCGAAGCCTCCTGTAATATTGCAAGGCCAGCTCCAGAATCTGCTATCGCAGGCTGACATGACCCTGGCGCGGCTGGACGGCATAGGGCACATCCTGCCAAACATAAATCTTTTCATCGCAATGTACGTCCGAAAAGAGGCCCTTCTTAGCTCTCAGATTGAAGGCACTCAGGCAT
>JAKAKS010000049.1 GCA_021813405.1 Nitrospirota bacterium | reverse complement strand
CCTAATTAAAAAGGTTAGGTTATGTTTCCACCAGTTAATGTGCGTCAATCAGCTTCGTCGGCGGTGCGGACTTGAGGGAGAATCACGTTATCGAAAGTTCTCCTTAGTTCGTTCGGGTTCCTGGACGGACTGTTGACCGGAGCAATTTCAAGAAAGACGCCTGTTTCTCCCTGATAAAGAAAATGGCTGAAGTCGCAAGTTACATCGGATATCAGGTGAATCAAACGCCGTAATGATACCCCTGCAATCCCGGAATCATGACATGGAAATCATGAACCATGTCATATGGACAATGTCATGCTTTTGGGGTCTATGATACCTTCGTCAGGCCAAACAGCCATGACGGAAAGGAGATTTAAATGGACATCGGGAAGGAGTTGGTCCCAATGCTGCCCATCATAGGCGGCAAGGCCAGAACGAAAAGGGAAAAGATCAGGGAGGAAAAAAAGGAACTGGCTGTGGCGCTGCTGGAGGCCGGGCGCACATACCGGGAGATAGCGGAGGCCCTGGATATCGGTATAGCAAGCGTCCACAGGATAGCGAAGGAGCCTTATGAAAAGACCTTGCCGCTTGTCGAGGCAATAAAGGCGCGTTTCGCCGCCAAGCACTACCTGCTGGCCGACTATATTTTAAACGGGATTGAGGACTACAACATATGCAATGCCTCCCTTAAAGACAGGATAATTTGCGCCGCCATACTGGCTGACAAGGGCATGCAGATCGAGCAGGCCAGGCTGCACCATAAAACAGGCCCGTTGGCCGAAACGGAGGCTGTTGAGGCCAGGGCGGAAATAACCGGAGATGCCGGAATACTGCAAGTACCGCAAACGGCAGGGCGGATGAAACAGATGGAACAAATGGAACAAAAAATTTAGCCGCAAGTAGCCGGAATAAAAGCAAACCCCCAAAATGGCTGGAACACATAAAAAGAAAGGGCTGGGCGGGGCGGCGCAACAAGCCGTCATCTTTAAGTACAAGGTGACGTGAAGGGTTGACGTAAATGCAACCGCCCGCCTAAAATAGAATCCTATGTTTTTTATGAAAAAAACCGGAAAAGGCCGCGCCTGATGGCCACAACCAGTCCGGAAATCAAGCCCGCCGCAAAAAACACCCTGGCAGTCTATCTTATATTTGCCGTATCCGGCGCATCCGCGCTCATTTACCAGGTAATCTGGACCAGGTGGCTTGGGCTTGTATTTGGCAACACCACATTATCGGTTTCGATAGTCCTGGGCAGCTTCATGCTGGGCCTGGCGCTTGGCAGCTGGATTGCCGGCAGGCTGATGCACTCCATAGAAAACCCGATGCGGCTCTATGCCTTTATGGAGATGGGGATCGGGATTTTCGCACTGCTATTTCCCCTGTTTGCCAGATTTACGGATTACATATTCCCGTTGCTTGTGCATTCGGTATCGCTTAACTGGTACAGCCTGCTTGTAAGGGCAGTGCTTTCCATAGCGGTGCTGCTTGTGCCCACAACGTTCATGGGCACCACGCTGCCCCTGCTTACAGACTTTTTCCACAGAAGCCCCGTGCATACCCGCAACTGGAGGGTGGGGGTGCTTTACGCCGTTAATACGCTTGGGGCCGCGCTTGGAATAATAGCCGGCAGCTTTATCCTGATCGAGGCCATCGGGGTGCTGGATACCACGCGCGCCGCGGCAGTGCTGAACTTCATTGTGGCGGCAACCGGATATGCGCTTTCCCGCCGGGTTGCGCTTGAAAAAAATGACACCCCGGCAAAGGGCGGCAGGGCCCTTGCCGGCACGGGCAAGTTTGCTGTTGCGGTGATTACGGCAAGCGGGTTCCTGGCGCTGGCTTCCGAGGTGCTTTGGACCAGGACGATGGAGACGGTGATAGGCAGCTCCACTTACGCCTTTGCCTCCATCGTGCTTTTATATCTTGTTGGCATAGCTGTTGGCAGCTGGATAATGTCGCTTTTTGCCAGCCGCCTTAAGAACCTGCCGGTATGGCTTGCCTTCATGCTTTTGGCTATGGGGATATGGAAGGTAATCTCAATATGGCTTTTCGAGGCAATCAGGAACTCGATGGCAGGCTACAGCAGCATGCTGGTTTCCATATGGACCATATTCGGCCATTATTTTGAAGTGGTTGCCGTCCTCTTTCCGCTGGCGCTGTTTTCCGGCGCGTGCTTTCCCCTGGCCACCCGGATAATAGATCCCAAATCCGAAGATGCCAAGGGCGCGCTGGTGGCAAGGGCCTACGCATGGAACACCATAGGCGCTTTGGCCGGTTCGTTTGCCGCCGGGTTCGTGATAGCGCCTAACCTGGGATACCTGAACGCCATCTACATGCTTGCGGCCCTTTACTGCCTGGCAGCAGCGGCCGCCTTCGGGTTTTTATTCTTTGCTAAATGGGAAGTATCTTACAGAACGCCGCTTGCGTCCTCTCTGGGTGGCATTGCAATCGTGTTTACGGCGGTTTCCTTTACGGGCGCGCAGGACAGTAATTACACCGCAAGCCTCTTCAAGAACCATCCGGAGTATACAATTCCGTTTCAGAAGCCGGGCCTGCAGGGGATAACCACCGTCCTTAAAAACCGGTTCTCCACGTTCAGGGACAAGCTCTTTGTAAACGGCATAGGCATGACCATCAAGACCACCGACACAAAGATGATGGCCCATTTCCCGATGATGTTGCAGGCGGACCCAAAAAACACCCTGGTAATATGTTTTGGAATGGGCACCACCTACCGCTCGGCGCTTACCTGGGGCAAAAAGGTCACCGTGGTTGAGCTTGCCAAAGAGGTGGTGGAGGCCATGAATTATTTTTATCCGGACGCAGCGGAGGTGAAGGCCAACCCCAATGGCAGGATAGTAATCAATGACGGGCGGAATTTCCTTAAGCTCACCAGGCAGAAGTTCAATGTTATAACCATAGACCCGCCGCCCCCCATCGATGCCGCCGGGGTTAACAGCCTGCATTCCAGGGAGTTCTTTGAGCTTGCCGCAAAGCACCTTAAAAAAGGCGGCATCATGGCGTTCTGGATACCGCGCCCGGGGCCGATGACCGGCGTGGACAGCAAGAAGACCGTTGCCCTGCTTATCGGGACTTTCAGCAGGGTTTTCCCGTATACATACATTCATAACAGTTTTGACGGTGATGGTTTGCACGTGCTGGGCTCGTTTGAGCCAATAGATTTTTCGCCAAACCTGATAACAAGCCGGCTTGCCGCCACCCCTGCCGCTTTAAAAGATATTACCGAATGGGAAAAGGTCCCGGCCTCATTCTACACGTCCGGATGGGTGCGGGTGCCGCAGGGCATGATCAAGTGGCCCAGCAATACCGACGACAAGCCTTACCTGGAATTCTATTTCCTGAGGACGCTCATGAGCGGGCAGCTGAAATATCATCCGCCCCTTTTCGGTAAGCTGGACTATTAAAGCGGAAACGGCTTAGGGCAAATCACCACGGCTGACCGTATCTATCAGCACCTTGCCAATTCGCTCCGGAAGCACCATTCTGACCTCGCCTGCCAGCACCTTTTTATCCAGCGTCATTGCCTTGGCAATGTCATTGCGTTTTAACAGCCCTTTAGGCAGGCTGGAAGGAAGGCCATAGGCCTCGACAACGGATTGTATCTGCTCCACTTCCGGGCGTGTTATGAGGCCCTTTCTGCTTGCGATCTCCGCCTCCGCGCACATCCCGATTGCAACCGCCTCGCCGTGAAGATATTTTTTGTAATTGGTAAGGGTCTCTATCGCGTGGCCTACGGTATGGCCGTAATTGAGAATGGCCCTGAGCCCGGATTCACGCTCGTCCCGGCTTACAACCTGCGCCTTTATCCGGCAGCTGGTGGCCACAATGTGCATAAGCTCCGCGGGCCGCTGGCACTTGACAGCTTCGGCATTGTCCCGCAGGTAACTGAAGAACCTGCGGTCTTTTATTACTCCGTACTTGATCACTTCCGCCATGCCCGCAGGCAATTCCCTGGGCGGCAAGGTCTTAAGAGTTTCGGTATCTATCCAGACAAGCGAGGGCTGCCAGAATGCCCCTATCATGTTTTTGCCAAGGGGATGGTTTACGCCAGTTTTCCCTCCCACGGAGCTGTCCACCTGCGCCAGAAGCGTGGTTGGGACCTGAACGAACCTGATGCCCCTCATGTAGGCGGACGCCGCAAACCCGGCTATGTCGCCCACAACGCCCCCGCCCAGGGCAACTATGAAGGAGGCCCTCTCAAGCCTGGCCTTTAGCATTTCCCCCCATATCAGTTCCGCGCTCTTCAAGGTCTTGTAACGCTCTCCGTCCGGGATAAGCACGGTGATTACCTGGTACCCGGCGCGCCGGAGGGATTTTTCCACTGATTTGCCGTAGATGGCATGTACAGTGGGATTGCTGACCAGTGCGGCCTTCCCCGTTTTGGAAAGGCTTTCTGAAATCGCGCCGCCCAGCCCTTGGAGAATGCCGCTTCCAATCACGATGCGGTAACTGCGCTTGCCAAGCTCTACGTTTATATTTTCCGTATGGGCCAAGTCAGGCTATCTCCTCAAGTATCTCCCTGGCAACTTCCGCCGGGGTCTTGTGCTCGGTGTTTATCATCAGGTCGCAATTTTTATAATAAGGCTCCCTTGAGGCAAGCAGTGCCTTAATCCGGCCCAAGGGGTCGTCCACTTTTAGCAGCGGCCTTTCCGTGCTGTGCCTTATTCTCTCGAATATCACGCCGGCCCCCGCGCTGAGGCAAACCACAACGCCCCTGGCCCGCAGAAGTTCCATGTTTTCGCCTTTAAGTACCGCGCCTCCCCCGGTTGAGATGATCACCCTGTTTTGCGAGGAGGCTTTCCTTATCTCCTGCGTCTCGATCTCCCGGAACCGTGGCTCGCCCATTGTAGCAAAGATATCGTTAATGCTCATGCCCGTGGCCTTGACGATCTCCGTGTCTACGTCGACGACCCGTCTTCCCGTAATCGAAGCAAGCTCAGAGGCAACGGCAGTCTTGCCGGTGCCCATGAACCCTGTGAGGCAGATGTTAAGGTTAGAAATCCTGGACCTGTTTCCTGTATGCATTGTAATTGCGGATTACCTCGGCCATGCTGTCTCCGCCTGTTTTTTCGAGCAGGGCTTCCGCCGTCACCAGCGCAGACATCGCCTCCGCCACTACCGATGCGGCAGGCACGGCGCAAACGTCCGAGCGTTCGTAGGCTGCAGCAAAGGCTTTTCTTGTAGAGATGTCGACGGAGCGCAAAGGTTTTTTAAGAGTTGGTATGGGCTTCATCGAGGCGTTAAGGATAACAGGCATGCCGTTGGTCATTCCGCCTTCGATCCCGCCCATGTTGTTTGTGTTGCGGAAGTAGGATTTTTCTTTCCCGCTGTAAAATATCTCGTCCATCACCTGTGAGCCTTTCATGCCAGCAAGCTCCGCGCCGCCGCCCACGGAGACGGCCTTTATCGCCTGTATGGACATCAGCGCGCGGGCGTACAGGCCGTCAAGTTTCCTGTCCCACTGTACGTGGCTTCCAAGCCCCGCCGGCACGCCTGCAATAAACACCGTAAACGTGCCGCCAACGGTATCACCCTTGGCGGAAGCCCGGTCTATTGCCTGCTTCATAAGCTCCGTAGCTTTTGCATCGGGGCAGCGAAGAAGGGATTTTTCCGCCTTTTGAAAAAGCCTGGCCAGGTGGTCTTCTTTTTTGTGCGCAGGCGTTATCCGGGCCTCTACTGCCGCAACGGAAGTAACATAGCTGCCAGTCTTTATGCCCAGTTCCTGAAGCAGCCTTTTTGCCACCGCCCCAAGCGCCACGCGGGCCGCCGTCTCCCTGGCGCTTGAGCGCTCCAGTATATTGCGAATATCCTTATGGGCGTATTTAAGTGCGCCGGGCAGGTCCGCATGCCCGGGGCGCGGCCTGGTAACCGGCGGCACGGAACCGTCGAACTCCAGGGCTTCGGACATCGCCGCCTGCCAGTTCTCCCAGTCCTTATTACGGATCAGCAGACTTATGGGAGAGCCCAGGGTTTTCCCCCATCGCACGCCCGAAATAATCTCCGCCTTGTCTGCTTCTATCTTCATCCTGCCGCCCCTGCCGTATCCGCCCTGCCTTCTGCGAAGCTCCAGGTTTATAAAATCGGCGGCCATAGGCAATCCGGCTGGTATGCCTTCAATAAGGGCAATAAGCCCTTTGCCGTGTGACTCTCCAGATGTGAAAAACCGCAGCATTGGATATTATAACCGAATTGCCTGTGCCGGATTCATTGTTATGGAAACAAAAACCTGGATAAAAAAGGCCGGGCTTGCCCGGCCTTTTTTATTTTTTGAAGCTGAAAACTAGCTACGGTCCGCCTTTACTATCTTAGGCGTAATCAGTATTAGAAGCTCCTGCGGGTTGGGGCCGGTTTCGGTCCTGTCCTTGAAAAACAGGTTCAAAAGAGGTATCCGGCTCAGGAACGGCACCCCTGTGTCTGTTGTACTTCTTGAATCCGTATATATCCCGCCTAGCACCAGCGTTTCACCATCTTTTACAAGGGCCTGCGTGGTTACGTTCTTCCTGTTAATGGCATACCCTTGCGGGGTAAGGTCGCCAAGACTGTCGTTGGCTGCCGTAACCTTCAAAAGCACATAGCCGTCCGGCGTAATCCGCGGGGTTACCTGCAGATTCAGGTTTGCGTTTACGAACTGTGTGGATGTGCCTGAAGCGCTTGTGGTCTGCACCGGTATGCTTGTGCCCTGCTGTATGCTTGCGGCCTGGTTGTCAAGAGTCAGCACCCGCGGGTTGGCCAGGCTTCTTGATTTGCCAACGGTCTCAAGCGCGTTTAGCGATATTTGCAGCGAGAGCGCATTTGCGGTGCCCAGGAAGAAACTGGCGCCTGAAAAAGGAGTAACTGCCGTACCCGCCGTGGGCCCTGCTGCAAGGACCGGGGTATTAACAGAGAACTGCGCTCCCTGCCCTCCGGTGCCGTTCGAGAATCCGCCAAAATTGGCTGTACCGCCCCACTGGATCCCAAGGCTTTTTGCATATGAACTGCTTACTTCCACTATCTGGGCCTCGATCATAACCTGCTTCTGGGCAACATCCATTATTTTTACCAGCTTCTCGATCTTGGCGATCTGCGTGGGGGTGTCCTTGATTATCAGCGAGTTTGTCCTTATGTCCTGGGTTATATTTCCCCTGTTGCTTAGCAGTTTGGCATTGCTTATGGCCGAAGTTATGTCCGCTGCCTGGGCGTAGCTGAGCCTTATTACAGTCTGAACAACCGGTTCGGTGCTGGCCTCTGCCTCTTCAAGGCTCTGTTTTTCCTTGTCCCATGTTGCAAACTGTGAAAGAGGGGCTATGGTCATCACATTGCCTTCAACCCTTTTGCCTAGGCCAAAGGTATCCATAAGAATATTCAGCGCCTGCTCCCAGGGAACATCCTTAAGTTTCAGCGTAATCGTGCCATGTACGCTGGGGTGCACTACCATGTTATACCCGCTTACTTCCCCCAGCAGCATGAATATAGGCACTATATCCGCATTCTGGAAATCAAGAGATATACGCTGCTGGCCCTTTGGCGCTGCGGGGGCCTGCGCCGTTACAGGAGCGGATGCGGAGGGCGCTGCGGCCGGCTTGGCAACCTCTTCGGCTGCGGGAGCTTCCGCTCTTGCAGGCGCCGCCATAGTGAGCGTAAGGGTGTCCCCTTTGGTCAGCACATCGTATTTAGTATTGCGTGTGGTGTCCAGGACAACTCTCACCTTGTCCGAATAGCTTCCTGTCCTTATGTCCCTGACCGGCTGGATCATTACCGCCGGCAGCGCCGCCTTCAGACGCACCTTCGGGACGTCTACAACTATTCTGCCCGGCAGAGAGAAGACGCCGGGGTTTATCGCGCCGTTGCCTGTCAAAACGAATTTCACATTGCCGTTTTCCCGCTTAAGCGAGATGGAGCTTATATATGTGGCAGACGCCAGGTTTTCCGGTTTGGGAGCGGGTGCTGCCGCGTTTTCCACGCCTGTTTTGGCCCCGGCCTCCGCTGCCGTCTGTGCCTGCCCGGTGGTATTGGATACGGCTGGGCTGGCCGCTGCCGTTGCTATGGGCAGAACATTCAGAACAAACCTGCCTTTTTTATATAACGGCTTTACGTCCGAAGGGTTTGCAAGTATTATTTCGGCTTTAGTAGCGCCTTTTTCCGCAGAGATATTGATCTGGGTAAGCCCGCTGCTTTTGGATGCGTGCGTGCCCGTAAACGCACCGGGGTCCACCCCGGGCAATTCCACTATAACCCTGTAGGGATCAGCCTTATAAATAGTGTAGGTAAAAGGACCGTCGATATTGAACTGCACCGAATTGTCCTTTATATCGACGCCCTTCAGCTTGGCCGTACCGACGGCAAAGGCCGCAGGTGCCGCCAGGAAAAAAAGCGCCAGAAATACAACAACGGCCCTCTTGGTCATCGGTTATTCCTCCTCCTTACGGAGCCTTAGAGTAACTGCGTTATTATGCTTTACGCCTTTGAAATCCGGTATGGATTCAACAATAGTTACTGAATTGCGCGATATGCGGACCACCCGCCCGCCGTTTACTCCGGCCACGGTGCCTATGCGCAAGTCATAGTATTTGCCATTTGGCAGTTTAACCATGGCATATCTATTCCCGCTAATCACTACAGCCTCAAGCTGGAAATCAGACAGATCGTACTCCTCAAGCGGTATGGCTATCTTTCTTTTCTTATTTGCCTGGGCCTGCTTTTGCACATAGATAAGCGAGAGGAACGGGTCCCTGCGGCCATCGGCATTGTACTCGAATGTCTCTTCTTCCGGCTTCACCGGGGCCGAGTTTGCCACGCCCGGTGCGGGGGCTGCTGCGTTTAAGACCGCCTTCCCCGTAACGGCAACGGGCTTCCCAGGTTTACCGGGCGCAGGCGATGTTGCGCCGCCCGCCGTGGCGGCAATAGCCAGGGCCATAAGTGGCAGGAGAGCTATCAGCCAATTCTTTTTCATTTCTCCTTAGTCAACCCCCCCTCTTCTGCGGCAGTGAACGTAACGGCAGTGAAACTTATGCTGAGGACAGCCTCATTCCCCTTGGGGGTGGGAGAGCTCATTTTGATATCCGTTATATTTACTATCCTTTTCAGCTTGGTAAGGTCGCTGAAGAATTTACCAAGATGATGGTAACTGCCGTTCATGGTCACGCTGACGGGCACCCGGTAAACTATCTTGCTCTTGTCCAGGCTCCTGCCGCTTGGTCTCCAGGAGTTTATCAGCAGGTTATCCTGCAGCGCCTTGTCAGACACCTGCGACAGCAGCTGAGAGACTTCTTTTTCCTCCGGCAGCTGCTCACTTAATTGCTGAAGCCTGTTTCTTAAATCCTGGTTTTTCTGTATTAGGCTGGGCAACTGGGCCGTCGTGCTCTGCGCAGTTGATATTTGTGTCATCTGGGCCGCGATATCCGCCTTTTTTGATTTTATCTGCTTGATTTTGGGGCGAAGCACCAAAAAGCTGAATACCAGCGCAAAAACCAGCGCCGGAACAATGGCTATGGCTATCCTGGCAGGCTTGGACACTTTATCTAAAGATATCTTGGGCAGTTCAGTCATTCCAGGGTTTTACCTTCATTGTCAGGTTGAAACTGAACGCCTCCGCCCCATCCACTGTGGTCCGGTTGGTGCCGCTCAGGTACACGTCGGAAAACAGGGGGGAGGCCTTCAGGCTCTGGACAAAATTGACAACGTCTTCGTTTGTATATCCCATACCGCTCATTGTAACATCGGTGTCACTGATATTCAGGCTTTGCAGCCACACCCCGTCTGTAAGCCTGGAGCTTATCTCCGCAAGCATCCGCACAGGATGGGACTGGTTCTTCTTTAATTCCTCTATTATCTGTTTTCTTTCATCATATTTTTTGTTAAGGCTCTCATAATTTTTTACCTCGGTAATCTTGGCCTGAAGCTGGTTGATTGCCTGGGCGTTTGCCGCCTTCTGCGCATCATAGTCCTTGATCTTGCCTTTCAGGAAATGGCCCAGATAAAAACTGACTACTGCCGATAGCACCAGCAGGACCGCACACGCAACAAGAAAACCTGGTACCGGCTTTGGTTTCTTCCTCTTCTTCCTGGTTGGCAGCAGGTTAATTTTTATCATCTGTCGAAGGGCCTCCTCAAGGCAAGCCCAACTGCCACGGCGGCAAGAGGCGCAATCTCGTCTATATAGCCGCGGTCGAACCTTTTGGGGATGTTTATGGTCTTGAACGGCTCGGCAATCAAAACCTCGATGCCCGCTTTATCGCCCAGGGCCTTGTAAAAATCTTTCAGAAGCGCACCGCCGCCGGAAAGCACAATTTGCGAGACTTCCTCATGGAAGGTGGTAGTCTGGAAGTACTCTATGGAACGCGTTATCTCATTCAATATCTCCTCGCTGGAAGCGGTCATTATATGCTGAGCGGCCTCCGGCGAAACGCCTTCCACATCCAGCCCCTTTTCAATCCTTTCGGCGTTCTCATATGAAACATTGAACTCTTTTTGAAGGGCTTCGGTAACCACATTAAGCCCTATGGAGCTGTCCCTTGTAAAAACGGAAACCCCGTTTTTTACCATATTAAGATTAACTGCCCTGGCCCCCACGTTTACAAGGGCAACGTTTTTGCCGGGCTCAATCTGGTAATTGATCTCGTACATGTTGCTTAAGGCGAACGCGTCCACGTCCACTATGATCGGGTTGAGTCCGGCTTCCTTAACCACGGTCACATACTCGTTGATGATGTCCTTTTTCACGGCAACCAGCATAACATCCATCTGGCCTGGTTCATCTTTGGGGCCCAGTATCTGGAAATCCAGGATAACGTCTTCGATATCGAATGGGACGTATTGCTCCGCCTCGAATTTGATGAACTCGCCAAGCTCATCCTCACCCATCTCGGGCAGGGAGATGCGCCTTATTATTACGGAGGCATGCCCCGAAATGCTTATAACGGCGCTCTTTGTCTTGATCTTCGCTTTTTTGACAAGTTCCTTCAGGGCTTCTATGAGCCGGAGGGAGTCTATGATGGAGCCGTCAACTATAATATCCGGGGACAGCGGGGCCATCTCGAATATTTCGAGCTCGTAGCCGCTTCGCTTTTCCTTCAGCTGAACAGCTTTTATATGGCTGGAACCTATGTCCAGCCCAAGCGACACTTTGCCGCCGCCAAAAAACATAAGGTTATGATTGCAAAAAGGGATAACAATTGTCAAGCGTTTTTTAAAATTAATTCAAGAGCTTAAAAATAAACCTTAATGCAATGGTTTAATTCTGTGCGCGCGGTCACAAAAAGCCGGGGGGTGGGAACCGCTTCTGCCCATCCATTTTGCGCAATAGTTTTCAACTTGACTCTTTCCCGGCCAAAAGGCTTTAATAATTAAGAATGAAAAAGTTGTGCTCCGTTGTGGTTCTGGCTGTTTTTGCCCTCGCGCTTCCCGCCTGTTCAAAAAAGCAGGAGGTAGTTCCCGATTTCAAGAACTTCAATGCAGAGAAGTCTTTTGACAAGGCCAATACCGAGATAGACAAGGCGCAATACGACAAGGCCCGCCAGCTTCTGCTCCAGGTAAAAGGGCAGGACAGAAGCGGCAGGTTCGCCCCTCTGGCCCAGCTTCGGATAGCCGATTCCTATTACAAGCAGGACGACATGGATAACGCCATAGACCAGTACCATCAATTCCTGAGGATGTATCCGGACCACAAGTACGCCCCTTATGCGCAATACCAGATAGGGATGATCTACTACAGCCAGATAGTAGGCGTGGAGCGCGGCTACGGCGCAGCTCAAAAGGCGCTTTCCGAGTTCGAGACTCTTGAATCCACCTATCCCAGGAACCCGTACAAGGAAAACGTGGATATAAAAATAGAGAAATGCAAGGACATAATAGCGGGTTACGAGCTTCTGGTTGGCAAGTTCTATTTCGACAAGAAGGCATACCGTGGCGCCATCGGCCGGTTTGAAACGGTGTTGAAGGATTTCCCGGGCTACAGGAAGGAGCCCCAGGTCCTTTATCTGATGGCGGTTTCGTTAAATGCCTCGGGTGACAAGGCGAAGGCAGATGAATATGACCATGAGCTTTCAGCCAAATACCCGGACAGCCAATATGTAAAAAAGGCCGCCAAGGCGCTTGGCAGCCCGATCTCCAAAAAATAGCGGGGGCCTTTAATGGCGCTCTGGTCCCCTGGAGGGGAGGCATCATCGCCCATGCGGTATTATCCAGCCTTTCTTGATATCAACGGGAAAAAATGCGTTATAGCGGGCGGCGGCCAGGTTGCCGGAAGGAAGGCCGTTTCGCTGCTTAAGGCCGGGGCCAAGGTGACCATAATAAGCCCGGAGCTTTCGGGAAAACTCTCCCAATTAAAGGAAAAAGGGCTTGTGGCCCACCTGCGCCGCGAATTCCGGAAAGGCGACCTTAAAAGGCTTTCTCCCTTTCTGGCCTATGCCGCAACGGATTGCCAGACGGTAAACGAGGCTGTCTCCCGTGAGGCTTCGATGCTGGGCATACCGGTTAACATAGTTGACCAGCCGGCCCTTTCAAGTTTTATAGTGCCCTCCGTTGTAGCAAGGGGCCCCCTGCAAATAGCCATATCGACTTCCGGGGCAAGCCCGGCCATGGCCAAGAGCATCAGGCTGGAGATTGAAAAGCTTTATGGCAAGGAGTTCGGCGCATATCTGCGGAAGCGGGCCAAGGCCCGCGCGGCTGCCGTAAAGAATAACAGGGATGGCCTTGCGGCCGCGGACAGAAGACGCCTCTTCAAGAAGGCCGGGGCGGGTGATATAATCGAAGCTATAAGAAGAGGGAAAACCGTTCCGGACTAAACCGGGAATTAAAAACCCGGCAAACAGGACAACATAAGAAGGAGGGCCTTATGTCTAAAAACAATGCTGCCACCGTGATAATGTCATTTGCCCTGGGCGGGCTGGTAGGCGCAGGGGTTGCGCTTCTTTTTGCGCCGCAATCCGGGCAGAAGACGCGCCGCAAGATAATTGACGCCGTAGAGGATGCCAGGGAAGAGATTTCCGATTACGCGGACAAGCTAAAGTCCAGGCTTAGCTGATCCTGAAGGCCTTTCCCTTCCATAACATTTGAATTTCAGGCAAGCGCCGCCACCCGTTACACGGGGGACTTGCGTTTGCAACTGCTAATTTATGGGCGGCCCCGGCGGGCCGCCCATATGCAATTGGATCCAGCCGGTGTTTACCCCGCCCCGTAAAAAAATCCAGTGGTCTTAACTACGGGCCGGATTGCCTCAGGAAGTTTGACCCAGGCGTACTCAGAAGTGTCTTTCAGTTACGTCCAGGAACCCGAACGAACTAAGGAGAACTTTCGATAACGTGATTCTCCCTCAAGTCCGCACCGCCGACGAAGCTGATTGACGCACATTAACTGGTGGAAACATAACCTAACCT
>JAKAKS010000016.1 GCA_021813405.1 Nitrospirota bacterium | reverse complement strand
GGGGGCAGTGCCGGGCCGTTTGCCCCGCTGGAGCAGGCGTGGCTGGCCAATGCCCTGCCAGCCCATAAACGCGGCGCGGTATTCAGCCTTAATGCGGCAATAGGTTTTTTGGGCATGGCGGCAGGGGCGTTTATTACAGGGGGCGTGCACTTCCTTATATCGCCGCTGGGTAACACGCTTGCCTACAGGCCGTTGTTTCTGGTCTCTTTTGCCGGTTCTGTATCGGCTTTCTGGATGATTGCCGGACTGCATGAGACGCCCCCTGTCGTTTTAACCGGCAGCCGCCCGGTGGAATACCGCGAGCGCCGCCAGGAAAACCGGATGCTTGCGCGCCTGGTTATAGCAAACACCGTTAACGGAATGGGCATCGGGATGATAGCCCCGCTGATAGCCTACTGGTTTGCACTGAGGTTCCAGCACGGGCCTGGTTCCATCGGCCCGGCGCTTTCGGCCAGTTTTTTGCTGGGCGGGACCGGCTCGGTTTTGGTTGCCAGGCTGGCACAGCGCTACGGGCTGATACGCCCGGTGATCATTCTGCGCGGCATTGGTTTTGTTCTTCTGCTTCTGGTGCCGCTGATGCCGCAGTTCGGGTTGTCCGCAGCCCTGTTTGCAGTGCGCACCGGCGTAAATCAGGGCACAGCTGGTGTTCGGCAGGCGCTTGTTGCCGGCCTGACGCGGGAGAGGCGCGGCCTGGCGGCCAGCCTGCAAAACGTGTCCATCCAGGTCCCGCGCGCTGTTGGGCCGCTTATCTCCGGTTTTATGCTGCACGCGGGCATGCTGAAATTGCCTTTTTTCATAGCGGCTTTTCTGCAACTGGCATATGTTGGGCTTTATGCCAGGTTCTTTCGCGGATACGCCGAAGGTGGGGTGGAATAAACGGAGGATGCCGTCTTTTTGCGGCCGCTTGCTGATGCGCGGGCCTTTGCTTCAAAAGCCGTGGTTATATAATCTTCCAGCGCGGCGGCCCTGTGGGCAGGGGTGTGCTCCCTTAGCACCCGGAGCCTTGCGCGCTCCCCGATGGCGGCGCGCTCTTCTTCGGGCATGCTGCACAGAAATTTAAGCGTCTGTCCGCCGCTGCGGGTAATCAGTATTTCTTTTCCGGGTGTAAAAAAAACTCCCAGCCCTTGCCAGTAATCGCTTATCACGGGCGTCTGGCAGGCCGCCGCCTCAAACAGCCTTACGCTTGGCGAATACCCGGCCCTTATCATATCCGCCCTGGTGATATTCAGCGTAAACCTCTGGCTGTTATAGAAGCCGGCATGGCGGTGCGGCGGGATATGGGATGTTCGCTCCACATTCCCAGGCCATATTATATTTTCAGGATATTGCGGCCCGGCAACAAAGAACTTCCCCCCGGGCCATTTTAGCGCCGGCCCGAATATAAACCGCTCCAGCCCGGGTTGCCTGTCCTCACTGAAGGTACCCATATACCCAAGGTCCCACTCCTTTTTGACGCTTGACGGCTGATACAGGGCCGGGTCTGCGGAGCAGTACAGCGGCACCGGCATGCTTGCCCCGTACGCGCCCTTGATATGCGCCAGCACAGGCCCGCCTGTAAAAGAGAGATAGATATCGAATAGTGATACAAGCTCCGGGCTTATGTAGCGGCAATTATCGCTTGCAAGCCCGGCAAGCGTAACGGGGGTGTCTATATCGTAAAATGCGGTAAGCCCATCCTTTTTACGCAGTGAAAAAACCCGTCTGCATACTGCAACACCGTCCGGCACGTAAGAGCCTATTATAACAACGTCTGCCGCGCGGATTTCAGCCGCGCAACAATCCACAAGCTCATCAATGCCGCCGTACATGATGATCCGGCACCAGGGCGGGGATTGCAGATCGCGGTTGCCGGCATACCAGGGGACGTCTTTTTCAATAAAGGTTACCTGGTGGCCTTTTTGAAAAAGTTCCTTGATAAGCGCGCGGTACGTGGTGGCATGCCCGTTGCCCCAGGAGGAAGTTATGGACAGGCCCAAAAAAACGATATTTAGCTTATGGAGTTTCATCTGGCCCTTACGATAGCATCGAACTGGAGAGCGCGGTGTCTGTAAGTGTGCTCGCTTAAAACACGCTTCCTTGCGGCCTGCCCGATCTTCCGGGCCTCCTGTTGCGTAAGCGAGCTTACGATTTGCGCAACCTCATCGCCGTTACTGGCCGTAAGCGCCTCACGGCCCGGCTCCAGGAACATGCCGATGCCTTCCCACTGGTCCGTTATAAGGCAGGCCGCGGCCCCGGCCGCCTCGAATACCCTAGTGGGGGGCGAAAATCCGTTTTCGGCCATGCTCTGCCTCTCGATATTCAGCACCGCCATGCTGGATGAATTGAGTGCGTTATGGTCCTTCGTGTACACGTGGCCAAGCAGTTTTACGTTAGGCGGCACGGGCTTGTTGTGCCAGCCGTTGCCCCCAAGAATAAACGGGTATTGCGGCAGTGCGGAGGCAGGCTTTAAAAAGAATTCCTCCACCCGCGTTTCCCTGTCCGGCAGCCTGTTGCCAAGAAAGCAGAGGCGGCAGGCGAACTCCTCCCGAACCGGCTCGGGGTAATGGGTGGAAGGGTCCAGCGCATTATAAATGGGAAAGCAGTCGCGTGCGCCGAAGGACTTGTACGCGGTTACAACAGGATGCCCGCCGCCATAAGTAAATACCATATCGTATTTTGGGATCAGAGGCCTGAAGTAATCGGACGCATCCAGACTAATACGTTGCAGGGTTGCGGGCGCGTCAACGTCCCAGAAAGCAACCATCCTGGAGGATGAGCCAAGCGCGGCTATCTCTTTTTCAAGGATGTCATCGTATACGCCAACGCCGCTGGCCTTTATTACAAGGCCGTATTTTTTTGCCTGCTCAAGAGATTTTGAAAGCCCGTCCTCGCCTTTGTACACTACTACCTGGGCCCAGTCTGGCGGGGCAATGTCCAGGTGCCTCTGCCTGTCATAGGCGTCCGGCTCGAAAAATGTTGTTTTGTATCCTATGGCGTTCAGAGCGGATATGATGCCGCGGTAATATGTTGCGGCCCCGTTCCAGTAGGCAGAAAGCAGGCTGGATCCGAAGAAGGCAATCTCAGGCCTGTCCAGCATATTCCTTTATCCCATTTAAAGAATTGCAGATTGATAAAAGTTCGTCCACCCTGTGCACGCACGTATGCCTTTGCCTTATTGCGGCAAGCCCGTTTTCCGAAAGCCGGCTGGCAAGGGAAGCGCTGTTCAGTACATCCTTTAAATGGCTTTTCATTTGCGACGGGTTTGCGGCCAGCAGGAAATCGCGCCCGGAGGTAAACAGATTTTCGGAATCTGTCCATGGTGCGCACACAAGCGGAATCCCGCACGCCAGGGCCTCGAAAACGCGGATTGTTGGTATGCCTTCAAGCACGGAGGAGTAGGGGCTTCTTGGCACGTGCACCGTAGCCCTGAAGCGGCTGAAGATTTCCGGCACCTCGTAATTTGGCGCCCAGCCCCTGTAGTCTATGCCTGCGGCAAAAAGCGTTTTAAGCGCCCTTGCGGGGTATCGCACCCCGTAAACGGCTGTTTTCAGTTGCAGCGCGGACGATGGTTTTACGAAATACTCGCGCATTTCCTTTTTCCGTTCGCCGTCTCCCCAGTTGCCTATAAACACCAGGTCCTCCATGGGCGCTCCGGGCTCCGGCTTAATTGGTTTGAATACGCGGGTATCCGCAGCCTCATGCCAGGTCCATGCGTTTGCGGCCAGGCCTTTCTCCAGGTACATGCGCCTGAGCGCCTCTCCAAATGCCAGTACGCCATCATAGCCTGAGAGGTCGATAGCCTCAAAACCGGGGTCGGTAAGCAGCCTGTGGTGCGTGTCGTGGAAGAAAAGCCTGAACCCTGCCCCCAGTTTTCTGGCGCGGCCGATTGAGGATATGGCGGAAGGTGGCGTCCATTCATGCACGATAACAAGCCCGGCCCCATCCAGCGCCTTGGAAACATCCAGTTCCTGCGGATGATAATAAACGCTCTTCAGGTTCGGGAACGCCAGGTGGAATTTATCTACTGCCTGATGGCCGGATTCCCGCACAAGGTTTGAATAACTCCACCCGTTTGCCGGTTCATATATATCCACCAGGTGCCCGCGGCTTAAAAGCTCCGAAGCCACGCCCCGCAGAAAATGCGCATTCCCGTGGTTCCAGTCCGAAACCAGCGAGTGATAAAAAAGTACTATCTTCAAGCGGTTTCCGTCCAGCGGGACGCACCCGTTGAGCATGGCTTGGTAAAAACCTTTTCCCTGGCCCCGGCAAGCTCCGTGTAACAGGCAAGATATTCATCGGCCATTCTGCCGGGCGAGTAGGCCTCCAGTGCCCTTTTGCGGGCAAACGCGGCCATCTTCTGCCTGTATGCGGCATTACCGGCCATTTTATTCAGGCCCGCAGCGAACTCTTCCGGGGATTCCGGGTTGGCAAACAGTGCCGCGCCCTCCCACAGCTCCCTCAGGCTTGGGATTTCCGACAGCACCAGCGCGCATCCGGACAACGCTGCCTCCAGCACTGTAAGGCCAAACGGCTCATATAAAGCCGGCGATGCATAGATGGATGCCTTGGAAAGCCATCTGGCCATCAGCGGCTGTGTCACATAGCCTATCTGGTGCAGGTCCGTGAAATCGCCTGAAAGGTGTGCTGCCTGTGTGTTTTCAGACGAGATGCCCATGTCTGGATGGCGGGTCTCCCCGGCTACGCATACCGGCCAGTCTGTATTTCGCGCCGCCCTGGCCAGAACACGGATATTTTTTGCCTCGTCCCAAAGCCTGCCGGCAGTGATTATAAACTGCTCCTTGGCTCCGGGCGAAAAGCAATCCGGGTCTCGTCCGTTCAGGATCACCCTGCCGTTTGGCAGAGGCCCATAGTGACGGTGCAAATTATCCAGCATGGCCTGTGAAGGGGCCGCTATCATGTCAGCTGACATAAGCCCGTTTTTCACCCTGGATTCATATATGCTCCATTGGCCTGGAAGCGGAGTTTTTTTCACAGCTTGCCACCATGAAAGCACGCAGGAATGGCCGGCCATGAACACAGGGGCCTTCCATGGCAGCGGGCCGTGCGCAAAACCGTTCAGATGTATTATATCGGGCTGGAAGAAGGTCTCCAGTTCCAGAAGCCAATCGCCCGCCTGCTCAACATCATGCCATGGGGCTTCCATCCATTCAAGTTTGTAATCGCTTTCAAACACCCGCAGGCCTGGTATCTCCGCAGCCTCCAGCTTCTGCGATGGCGACATGTGCCCGCCCATCAGTGCCATGATAACTTCAACGCCTTTTTTCTCAAGGCCGCGTGCAAGCTCCAGCGCATATACCCAGACCCCACCAACTGTGTCGGCCGTCATCAGGACACGAAAAGACATTCTTTTAAAACCCTCCATTCAATGCAATTGTTTTACCGGCTGGCTTCCAGCTTATCCAGCCCAACCGGGTTTTTCTCCTGTATCTCGCTTAACCCTTCCCTTTGCGAAATGCACAGATAATGGCCGTGGGCGCGCTCCCACGCCCAGTCGTCCGGCGCCCCCCAAAGCTTTTTGTACGCAGGGGAGCCCGGATATGGGAATACAGGTACCGGGTCGTTTGCCCATACGCCGTGCCTTAAAAGTTCACGCCGCCAGGCATCTACGGCTTCCGGGTTGTCGTCCTTCGATTTCACAAGGTTTGCCTGAACAAAAGGCACATGCCTTTTTGCCGCGGTTAAAAGCGCAAATATCCGCTCTCCGGAAGCGTGGCATCGCTTGCCAAGCGACATCCTGCCCGCTTCGGTTATGCTTTCCACCCCGGCCTCTATCGAAACGCACCCCGCCTTGCCCAGCGTCTCAAGCTGGCCCTCGCTCCACAGGTCTATCCTGGTCTGTATGCCGAATTTCAGCCCTGTTTGCGAAAGGGCGCCCAGCAGGGCGTTGTCCGGCAGGAATATCTCATCTATGAAATAGAAGTATGCCGCTCCTTTTGATGCCAGGTTGTTTATCTCTGCCAGCACGTTTTCAAACGGGCGTTTTCTGTAAGAGTTCCTGAAATTCTCCTTGGCGCAGAAAAGGCATTTGAAAGGGCAACCCCTGGAGGCCTCTATCTCCGCCGCCGGGCCTTCCGGAACGGGAGTATCGAACCTGTGATGGTGGTGCTTATGCGCGGCAATGGTTTTTCCCGGCCAGTCCAGTGGTGGAAGAAGCCGGATGTCCGCCTCGTGCGGGACGGCACTGCCAGCCACAAAAAGCCCCGGGTTGGCTGCGTCAAAAAAATAGGGCAGGGCGTCCGGCCCGTCGCAGAGAAGAGAAAGTGAATCCTCGAACTCACCCAGCAAAGCGGCATCTGCTTGTAATTTGCGCACAACAGCCGCGGGCGTTGCTGATGCGTGCGGCCCGACTATAACCAGTGTTCCCGCATACTTCCGGATGTCCCTGGCCAGTTGCAGGGGCACGCTAAGCTCCGGCTGCGGGCATCTCCAGAACAGGTATGTGGGAGCGGTCTCAAGAACGGTAAAATCAGGCTTGAAATCCCTTATGCGGTCCCTTGTTTCAACCGGGCCAAGCCTTTCCATGTGGCCGTCAACAAGTATGGCCTCATGCCCTTTTTCTTCAAGGGCGGCCTTTGCGTACGCTAGTTCAAGCGGAAGGTGAGGCTCGCGACAGCCAAAATACACGCTGCCATCGAATTTCCAGTTTGGGTTTATCAGGGCAAATCTCATATGGTTACGGCCCCGTCCCTGCCGAAATGCCCCCTGCCGTTTTTTCAACGAATATGGCGCTGCCATGATCACGGCTGTCCATAAGCCAGTCGAGCAGGCGGTCCACCCCGGTTATTACGTCCGTTCTGGGCGCCCAGCCGGTTGCGCTGGTAAAACTCCGGGTGTCCGATATGAAATATTTCTGGTCCGCGCGCCGCCATCCAGCAAAAAAGACCTCGGGCCTTTCGCCACGCACCTCCTCTATGAGATCCAGGAATTCAAGTATGCTCATGGAGTTTCCAGGCCCGCCCCCGATATTAAAGGCCCTGCCGGTTATCTTTTCAATGTGCTTCAGCCCAAGCAGAAAGGCGTCCACCAGGTCGCCCACAAACAGCACGTCCCTTACTTGCTTTCCGTCTCCGTATATTGTTATGGCGCGTCCCTCTATTGCGCTTATCAGAAAATGCGCGACCCAGCCCTGGTCCTCCGTGCCCATCTGGTGCGGCCCGTATATGCAACTCATGCGGAAAACGGACGCCGTAAGTCCGAAGGTCTTGGCATAATCCAGCACATACTGGTCCGCCGCCCCTTTTGAGCAACCATAGGGGCTGTGGAAAGCAAGCGGCCTTTTTTCGTTTACACCAAAGGCAAGCACCTCCGGAGATTCAGGCAAATACCTTGTGCGGTTTGCGGCCAGGTGCATGTCTTCCAGCGTGCCATATACTTTATTGGTGGATGTGAATATGATTGGCGGAGCGGGCTTTTTTGAAACCTGAGCGGCCGACCGCACCGCCTCCAGCAGATTAAGCGTGCCCCTGGCGTTCACCTCAAAATCCATCAACGGGTCTGTGAGGCTTGTGGTAACGGCTACCTGCGCAGCGAGATGGAAGACAGCCTCGGCCCTGCTTGCGGCGCGTCTTAAGGAGTTGAAGTTTCTCAAGTCCGCGATATCAACCCCCAAAAGCCCGCCATATTTTTCCTTGAGCTGGAGCAAGTTTCTTTCAACGCCTGCCCTGGATAAATTATCGAAAATGCGCACCTGGCGTCCCATGGAGAGGAATTTTTCCGCCAGATTGGAGCCGATGAAGCCGGCGCCGCCAGTTATCAATACGTATGTGTCTTCCATTTTTCCGCCTAGACCACCAGGCCCCTTTCGGCCAGCTCCTGCTGGGCCTCTTCCAGTTTGTCCAGTGCGGCTGCGCCCTCCAGCCATTGGGCCAGTTCCGTCATGCCATGCTCAAACGAAACCACCGGGTTATACCCCAGTTTCTCTTTTGCAAGTGATATGTCCGCGAAACAGTGGCGGATGTCACCCATCCTGTATTTGCCTGTAATCTGCGGTCCCAGCCCGGGGCGCCCTATTAACGCAGACAGTTTTCCGGCTGTGGCAATAATGCTTTGCGGGGTGCCGCTGCCGATATTGAAAGCCATGCCGCCAGCCTCTTCGGACTCAAGCGCCAGCCTGCACGCCCTTGCCACGTCGTGAACACTAACAAAGTCCCGCTGCTGCATGCCGTCTTCGTATACTATCGGGGGATTTCCGTTGAGCAGCCTGGAGGCAAAGATGGTAAGCACGCCCGTGTACGGATTGGAAAGCGCCTGCCTTGGGCCGTATACGTTAAAAAACCTGAGGGCCGTGGCGGGGATGCCGTATGCCTTACCCACCATCAGGCACATCACTTCCTGATCGTATTTCGAAAGCGCGTAAACCGAGGCCAGGTTGGGGCGCTTGCCCTCCGGTGTGGGTACGGGTGTAAGCGGTTGCCCCGCGGCGGTCCTTGGCTCCCAGAACCCGGCCTTGATGTCCTCAAGTGTGCGCTCCGCGTTTTCAAGCAGCCTGCCGTCCGGGGTTTTATAGAGCCCCTCTCCATAGATGCTCATGCTGGAAGCCACAACCAACTTTTGCACCGGATGGGCCGACAGACACTCCAGCAGCACCGCCGTGCCCATATTGTTTACTTCCGTGTACTCGGCTATCCTGTACATGCTCTGGCCCACGCCTACGGCCGCTGCAAAATGAAATACGGCGTCAACACCTTCCAGCGCCTTTATTACCGCCTGGCGGTCCCTTACGTCACCGGTGTGCAGTTCCACATCGTTGTCAAGGTACGAGGGCCTTCTGGCCGCATGCCCGTGCACCTGGGGGGAAAGGTTGTCCAGGGCCTTCACGGCATATCCGTGCGCCAGAAGTTCGTCGGCCAAATGAGAAGCTATGAATCCGGCCCCGCCGGTAATTAGCACTTTTTTTGTCATTTGTTTTTGGTTAAGGCCGGGGAATAAACCTGGGACAGCAAGAGAAAACACTCAGGCCGTTTTGCCTTTTACCTGTCCCTTGCCGCCTGTCTTTTTTGCAGGCAGGCACCTTCTTTCCTTTTATCAAAATCACGGGTGCTTGTCAACGCAGCCGGCTTGCCAGGGGGCGCATGTATTCATCGCCAGCGTGCACGGAAGAAACGGCGGGCTTAATGCCGTCTTTTTCATCCAGCGCGGCATTTTTGCGGTTTTTCCTCATGACCTGCTCGAAGTAGAGGATTGTAAATTTAAGCCCCTGCTCAAGAGTGGCCGTTGGGGCCCACCCCAGTTTTTCCCTTGCCATCGTGATATCGGGCCGCCTTCTCACGGGGTCGTCCGCGGGGCGCTTTTTGAACACTATCCTGGATTTTGAACCGGCCAGATCCTTGATCGTTTGCGCCAGTGTGACCATTGTTATCTCCCGGGGGTTGCCCAGATTCACCGGGCCGGCGATGTCGTCCGGGCTGTCCATCAGCGCAACAAGGCCGTTTATCAGATCATCTACATAGCAGAAGCTGCGGGTCTGCATGCCGTCGCCGTAGATGGTCATGTCCATATTGAGGAGGGCCTGCGTTATGAAATTGCTTATCACTCTGCCGTCATTGGGGTGCATTCTTGGGCCGTACGTATTGAATATCCTGGCAACCTTTATGCTCAGGCTGTGCTGCCTGTGATAGTCGAAAAAAAGGGTTTCGGCGCACCTCTTGCCTTCGTCGTAGCACGACCGGATACCGATTGGATTAACGTGCCCCCAATATGCCTCCGGCTGCGGATGGGCCTCCGGGCATCCGTACACCTCGGAGGTGGAGGCCTGCAATATCCTGATTTTCAGCCGTTTTGCCAACCCAAGCATGTTTATGGCCCCAAGCACCGCAGTTTTTACAGTCTGCACCGGGTCCGTCTGGTAATGCACCGGCGAGGCCGGGCACGCCAGGTTATATATTTCGTCCACTTCAACGTAAAGCGGGAAGCAGACGTCATGCCTGATAACCTCGAAAAAGGGCGCGTCCATCAGGTGCGCTATATTGGACTTGCGGCCGGTAAAAAAGTTGTCCGCGCATAGCACGTCGTGCCCGTGCGAAAGCAGTTTTTCACAGAGATGCGAGCCCAGAAAACCGGCGCCGCCAGTAATTAAAATACGCTTTCCCTTGAGGTTCTTCATGGTTTTTTCCTGTCTTGGCAAGGATTTTTGGAAAGTGAAACACAACCGATGGTTAATTCCTTTATATCAATCGTTCAAAACATTGTCAAGGCAAAAAGGTCAGGGTAAAAAGGTTTTTTTGGGGGCCTGCTGGCCTTTTTCCGCGCCGGAGATAACGCGCCAAAGCCGTGTTATGCCTTTTGTAAAAGACCCGTTTGCAAGCGTGGATATTGCCTCGTAAAAGGCCTCTTCCAGCCCTGCCTTAGAAGGGTCAAAAAAGCTTTCAAGTGAAATGGCATGGCTTATTTTGCTTTCCAGCGGCACATTGTTTTCAGGGACGTGCATGAGCGTGCCGGAGGGCGCAGACGCCAGCCGGTCCAGCACCTCTACCGTTTTTTTATTTTGCAAAAGTTCTCTTCGCCCTGCGCAGGAGCGGAGCCCTGCATGTTCGCCTATCAGGCCCGTCCTTAGCCTTCTGATTGCGGAAGCCGCCTCCCGGTCGCCCGCCGGCGCCTCCCAGGATATGTTCAGCTCCATGTCAACCCCAAGGCTCCTGTTTGTGGTGTTGGCCGAACCCACCATCAAAAACCGGTCGTCAATTATCAGCAGTTTTGAATGAATATAAACCGGTTTCTGCATCCCGTCCGGTCCGTAAATTTTGGACATCGGATAATAAATGCCGATGGAATGGCCAGTGAAACGGGCAATGCTCCTTAGCCGTCCTACCAGCCTGGCTTGTGCGGCGCCCAGAACGGCCTGTTCCAGGAAGTCCTCCGGTCCCTTCGGGAGGACCATGATTATCTCGATCGGAGGCCCGCCTTGCCCCATGCGGTCTGCAAGCGCCCGGGTCACAATCTCCGAAGTGAAATACTGGTTTTCCAGATATATTGTTTCCCTGGCCGCCATAATTGCATCCACGTATTGCCTTTGTATTTCCAGCACCGCCGGTGAAGACGCTGAAAGCCTCCCCTGGGTGCGGCTGAATGCCACATTTTTGATGGGCAGCGACAGGCCTGGAATGGCATAAAGGCTGGAATTCTCATGCCGTGTGGAAAGCGGCGGAAACTCGATGGGGTCTCCGCCGGTTTCAATCCATCTGTACTGGAACAGCCCGGTTAAAACGTCAACTGCTTCCCCTCGCACAAACGCCTGCACGTCGTGATAAGGGCCGTATGGGCCGCTGTCCGGGCCGGTACGATGCGGGTTGTCTGCTTCATGGCGGCGGTCATCCCATCGGGACGAGCATATGTCCATACCGCCTATGAACGCAGTGTGGCCGTCAATCACCACGAATTTCTGGTGATAGCTGGCCCACACAGGGTGGCTGCTGTCGAAACGGAACTTCATGCCGGGGCTGGAGGACCAGTCGAATATCCATTTCTGGAACCACTCGCGCTCAAGCGCAAAAAGCCAGCTGAAATCCCAGGCCAGCATATATATGCGGAGTTCAGGGTTCCTGCCGCACAGGCTTTTTAAAAATGGCAGAAGGCGTGTTTCGCCAATCGACTCTCTTGAATCCCGCCCGCGCAAAAGGATTACCTCGCTGTCGAACTGCCACCCGGACATCAGGATGTATCTGCTGGCGTTTGCCGCAGCCCTGTAAAAAGCCCTGTAATAGTCCCGCCCGTCTATCAGCACGCCCGACTCCGTCACAGGCTTTATCTGCCAGCAGTTATGGCCGGATTTCAATATGTCCGTCTTGGCCGCGGAGATCAAGCCCCCCCCTTGCTTGTGATGCCCAGCTCTGCAATCAGCGGCAGATGGTCCGAAGCGTACCTGAGCATTTTTCCGTGCGGCACATGGCAGTCCAGCACGTTCAAATCGCCGCTTGCAAATATATGGTCCAGCCTGGTCAGCGGCAGCATGCTTGGCCATGTTTTGCGCGGCCTTCCGTGCAAGGGGCATTGCACATCCCTTAAAAGCGCGGCCAGGGTTTTATACACGCGCGAACCCTGCCCGCAGTTAAGGTCCCCGCAAATAATAAACGGCGGTCTGAACCCTGGCGCCTTCATCCATTCCAGCCCGGTTATGGCTTCCATCTGGGCAAGCCTTTCGCTGCGGTTGAGGCCAAGGTGCGTGTTCATGATCTGCACATCCGTTCCGTATATCTCAACAGACACCCACAGCACGCTCCTTGTCTCCAGGCCGGACCTGTTGGGCAAGGAGGGAAGGGCGCCGGCCTTTATAAGCTTTACCGGATACCTGCTGAGCACGGCGTTTCCGTACTGCTCTTCTTCAAGCCCGAATGAGGGGTTAAAATGGAAGTACATGTTCAAATCCCCGGCAATAACCCGCGGCTGATCCACTACGCCGGTCCTGATCCTATTTACGTCCAGTTCCTGCAGGGCTGCTACATCGGGGGAAAAAGTTGCGATGACCTCCGAAATCCTGTATGGCGATGCCTGGCCGTCACGCCCGATGCATCCATGGACGTTATATGTCATTATCCTGAATCTTTCGCTTGGTTTCATAGGATACCGGCTGCGTCTTTTGGTTCTTCCAAAGATTTACATGGTGCTTTCTTGAAATTATATGACGCCTTCCCGCCGCCCTCAATACCCTGAATCTCAAACAGCTTCTGGCAACGGGCCCGCAGACGCGCTAAAATCGGCTATGGCCGGAAGAAAAAAATTTAAGAAACTGCACCTGGCCTCTGTTGTGGCAGTGGTAGCCGCCGTCCTGGCAATAAAATTCGGTATTGCCTACATTGGTTTGTTTAAACATGTGAGCATCGGCGATGTCCGGGTAAACAGGCGGGTTTTCCTGAATTTTGCCAAAAAGCATTTTCTGCTGGCGTCGCTGATTTATATGGGCCTTATGTTCACCAGCGCATTTTTCCTTCCAGCTGCTATGCCGCTTACGCTTGTCGGCGGGTTTGTATTTGGCGTAATCCCGGCAGTGGTGCTTATAAATATTTCGTCTGTGGCGGGGGCCAGCCTTGCTTTTCTTCTTGCAAGGCACGCGGCTGGCAAAAAAATTCAGGAGAAATACGGCGATAAACTGGCAAGATTCAACAGGGAGTTGGCGAAAAACGGCCATATCTATCTGATATTCCTGAGGATATCCCCGATACTGCCGTTTTTTATGGTGAATTATCTGGCAGGGCTCACAAATATACGCCTGCGGACGATAGTGTGGACAACCTCATTGGGTATGCTGCCTGGCTCCGTTGCTTTCACATATGCAGGAAGACAGCTTGGCACTATCAAGTCCGCAAGTGATTTATACAGCCTTAGGGTAATAGCCGCTTACGTACTTATAGCACTGGTAATTTTGCTTCCAGTGATTATCAGGAAGAACAGGCAAAAGATGAAAGGGCCCCTTGAGCTGATGAAGTGACAATAAAAGGCATAATTAATTGATTTTTCTTGACAAACTCCGCAACCTGCTCTTAAACTACCTGCAATTGTACAAATGATGAGAAAGCCTCTGTTAACCGCCCTTTTGGCCGTTTTACCTGTCGTTCTTCTTTTATGCGGATTTGTACGCGCACAGGGGCCAGAGAGTGTAACCCATCCGGAACTTACCCTGATTAAAAAAGAGATTTTGCCAGCCGCCTACGGAGTTAAGTCCGTCGTCATGGATGCGGATTCCTCGAATGTATATTCGATGAACCTGGAGGGCATGAGCGTATTTGATTTCGACAGAAAAACAAGAGAGCTGAAGAGAAAACTGGTATTTGTTCCGCACAAGGGCAGGGGCTACGATTATGCAAGGCATAAATGGATAGAAGATTCATATCAGGAGAAGCCGGTTGAGGCCCGCCTTACAAAAGGGGGACGCTACCTGTGGATATCGCTTCATAACGCCGGCGGCGTTGTAGCATGGGACCTGCGGGGCGGGGACACATATGTAAAAGGCAGGCCTTACAAAGAGGCATGGGTTTACCAGCGGCTGCCCGCCCGCACGGGCGCCAGTAAAGACGTTGCAAACATGCCTGACGCCGGAATGGCCGGCATCCCATCTGACGGTGCCGCAAATGCAGCCACGGCAAAATTTGAAAAAAGAAAGGTCAGGCTGCTTTTTATAAAGACCGGGAGTATTCCCAAGGTAATAACATCCACCCCGGATGGTAAATATTTATTTGTGGCAAACTGGCATTCCGGTACTGTAAGCGAGATAAGCATTGCTTCCCCCAGGCCCGTAAATTGGGTTAAGGTGAAGGATTTAAAGGGGCTTGTTATCCCAAGGGGGCTGGCGGCTTCGCCAGACTCGCGTTATCTGTATGTGGCGCAGATGGGCGGCAGCGCGGTGCAGGTTGTGAAGATACCCCAAATGAAAAAAGTGCGCGCTATCGGCGTTGGCGTAAATCCGAGGCACATAGTGATGGACGGCAGGTACATGTACGTTTCTTTGAATAAGGCATCGGAACTGGTGAAGGTGGATTTAAGGAAGGGCCGGGTGGTCAAAAAAGTCCGCACAGGCGATTATCCAAGGACCATAGCCATGTCCGGTGACGGCAGGATTGTGTTTGTTACCTGCTACCGCGGAGACCGGGTGCAGGCCTTTTCAGCGGACAATCTGAGTTTGCTTGGCAGCTGGGTTTCCATGGCTCATCCCGTTGGAGTAAGCGTTTACCAGCGAAGCAACAGGCTGGAGGCATGGGTGGCCGACTACACCTCCGGAAAGCTTGATGTTTTTACATTAAGGGAAAGAAACTACTCCGGCTTGATGGCTGGCAATTAAAAAAACTCATCCAGCCCGGCTGCTTTTTGTCTGGCTTCCGTTGACTTAAGATAAACCCGTACCTATAATCAAAAAACCATATGGGAAATTTCATTGCCTTTGCTCGCGATATTAAAGCGAGATACGCGCTTTCGTTACATGGCCGCTTGCTCAGAAACAAGATTAAAAACAGACCAGCCGCCTCCATACTTGACCCGCTCTGGCATGAAGAACTGGGGCAGGGGTATTCGGCTTTAGGCAAGTGGTTTGAGGCGATTGCCGAATATCGCACCAGCGAATCGCTTGGAAACAACAGCGGGCGGGTGCGCCTTTCGCTTGCCAGGGCTTACCTTGGTTCGGGCCAGGTTGAGCTTGCCATGGCAAAATGCAGGCAGGTATTGGATGAGGGGCAAAGTGAATTTGCTCCGGAGGCCAAAAAAATAACAGGCAAGGCAAAAGCGACTGGATCAAAACCGCTTACCTTCCTGACTGCTACAACCTATTCAAGGATGCACGCCCTTGCGCAGCATTTGTCCGGTTTGTTTGAAGGCCCCGGCTTTTCGGTCCTTGATGTTGGCGGCGGAAACGGGGCACTCTCTCTCTTCCTGCCGGAATCCAGATATGTGCTTGCAGAGCCATCTGTAAACGGCATTTCAGGAGAAAAACTCCCGTTTGCCGGAAAATTTTTCGACGCGGTTGTATCCTGCCATGTGCTGGAGCATGTTCCGCCAGAGGGCCGGACTGCTTTTCTGGACAGCCTTTGCTCCAAGGCAAAAAAGTACGTCCTTCTGTTGAACCCGGTTGCAGATCCCATGCAGCAGGATTTGGAGCGGTTGAAACTGCTGGTGGAGATTACCGGAGCGGACTGGGCCAAAGAGCATCTTGAATGCACGCTGCCCCATCTAAGTGAGCTTAGGAAGTTTGCGGAAAGCCGGAATTATGGCTACAGGGAAATGCCAAACGGTTCCAGGGCGGCCGCATTGGCGCTGGTTTTCATGCGGCATTACGCGGGCCGGCCGGTATTCAACTATTTAAAACGGAAGAGGGAATTGGAAAGAATAGACAACTTTTTCAATACTGTTTTATTAGGGAGCATTGATAACAATAATTCCCCTAATGATTACCTTGTTGAATTGAAGGTAAGCTGATAAAAATTTTTTACCCGTGATTGCGGCGCATTTGCCTGCGTTGCCATGCTGCAAAAAGCCCCCTCATTGATTCCCGCATTGATTAAACGGCGCGCATCTGATTTAATTCTAGGATGGAAATTATCACCTGCCATCTGAACGCGGATTTCGATTCGCTTGCCTCGATGGCGGCTGCAAAAAGGCTGTACCCCCAGGCATTACTTGTATTCCCCGGCTCGCAGGAGAGGCGGGTAAGGGAGTTCCTGGAATCGTATGCCCTGCCCGATGCAAAGAAGCTAAGGGAAATCGAAAAGCACTCCGGTGAGATTAAAAGGCTGATAATAGTGGACGCCAAATCTCCTGGCCGGCTGGGCATCCTTTCAAACCTGCTCTCCGCGCCGGCAATGGAAGTGCACGTGTACGACCATCACCCCCACGGCCCTCAGGACATCCATGGGCAGCTTGAGATTATAGAACCCGTTGGCGCTTGCGCAACAATATTTGCCGAAAAGCTCAGGGCAAAAGAGCTGAAGCCGGACCCGGCCCTGGCCACGCTTATGTGCCTTGGTATTTACGAGGAGACCGGCAATCTGCTTTTCCCTTCCACAACCGAGCGGGACGCACTTGCCGTGGCATGGCTTCTAAAGTGCGGCGCCAGCCTGAAGGCGGCATCACTTTATTTGAAGAACGAGCTTGGCAGGCAGGAACTGGCCCTGATGAGCGAGCTGCTTAATAACGCCGAGGACCTTGTTATAAGCGGGTTCAGGGTGAAAATTGCCATGGCCGAAGCAAGCGGTTATGCCGGGGACGCGGCCCTGCTTGCCCACACCATTATGGACTCGGAGAAAATAGATGCGCTATTGATGATGCTCTCCATGGATGGCAAGTCCCTCATAGTTGGCAGGAGCCGCGTGCCGGAGATAGACATTGCCAGGGTGCTTGAAAAATTTGGCGGAGGAGGGCATTGGGCTGCGGCCAGCGCCACTTTCCAGGAGGTCCCGCTGGAAGAGCTTGCCGGGCAGATAAAAGAGACTATCCGCCTTGCCGCTAAATCTGTTACAACAGCATCGGAAGTTATGACAAGGCCCGTTATATCCGCGGGTGCCGATGCAAGCATATCCGAGGCGGGCAAGATGATGACGCGCTATGGGGTAAACGTGCTGCCGGTTGTAAAAAACGGAGCGTATGCCGGCCTGATATCCAGGGAGGCTGTAGAGAGGGCCATCTTCCACGGCTTTGCAAAGAGCAAGGTAACCGAGTTCGCCTCTACCGATGCTGTTACTGCAACTCCGGAGACGCCGATAACGGAAGTGGAATCCATGATGATGGAGAGGAACCAGCGGTTCATGCCTGTGCTGGACAAAAAGGGCGGGATATCCGGGGCCATTACGCGCACGGACATAATGCGAGTGCTGTATGAAGACTATCTGAAAAGAAGCCAGATACCCCCGGAGGAAATGCCAATCCCGGCGGAAAGCGCAGAACGGCTCCGGCACGAAAGAAACCTGGCACGCTCCATAGAATCACATTTCCCTGAAAACGTAAAACAATTCCTGAGACTTGCGGGCGCGGCCGGTGATGAAGCCGGGGTGGGCGTTTACATGGTTGGCGGCTCTGTAAGGGACTTGCTGAGAGGCAGGGAGAACCTGGACATAGACATAGTGGTGGAGGGGGATGCAATCGGATTTGCCCGAGGGCTGGCCGCCAGGCTTGGCGGCAAGCTTAAAACGCATGAGCGGTTCGGCACAGCCAGGATATTGCTGGACAGGCTAAGCGTGGATCTGGCAACGGCCCGTACTGAATATTACGAAATGCCTGCGGCCCTTCCGACGGTGGAGGTGTCCTCGATAAAAAAGGACCTGCAACGGCGGGACTTTACCATAAATACGCTGGCGGTGAAACTAAACCATCCGGAATTCGGCGCCCTGATAGACTTCTTCGGCGGCAGGCGGGACCTGCGCGAAAAAACAATACGGGTGCTGCATGATTTAAGCTTTGTGGAGGACCCCACGCGCGCGTTCCGGGCCGTGCGCTTTGCCGTGAGGTTCGGGTTCAAGCTTTCCAGGCACACGGAGGCGCTGCTTAAATCCGCGGTGAGGCTGGGCCTGTTCGACAGGCTATCAGGAACGCGGATGTACGAGGAGCTTTGCCTTATGCTGGAAGAGACCGATCCTTACGAGTCTGTATCCCGGCTTGGCGGCTACGGCCTGCTTGGCGTTATCCACCCTGCAATAGAGCCTTCAAAGGCGCTTGACGCGGTTGCCGCGGTAAAGGAGAGCCTGCTTTGGTTTGGCCTTTCCAATATCGAAGGCGAAAAGCCGGACAGGAAGCTCCTGTTCCTCATGGCAATCCTGTGCGGGCTGCCGCCAGCGGATATCACCCAGGCCCTTGCGCGGCTTGCGGTGTCTCCCAGAATAAAAGATGAGATACTTAAGGACATCACCGGGGCAGAGGCCGCGCTGGCCAGGATGGCCGGGAAAGAATTCCAGGACCCCGCGGGGCTTTATGACGCTCTGCATGGGTTATCACTAGAAGGGCTGCTGCTTACATTGGCCATTGCCCCGGACGAGCGCAGGAAGAAGGATGTTACAAGGTTCATACTTGAACTTTCACGTGAAAAACCGGTAATGAACGGACATGACTTGCAGGCCATGGGCATCGCCCCGGGGCCGGTTTATTCAGCCATATTATCCGCGCTTTTAAAAGAACGTTTAAGAGGCAGGATAAAGACACGTAAGGATGAAGAACTGTTCGTAATGAAAAATTTTCCCGTTTAAGGCAAAATATAAACCCTGCGATGGCAAGAAAAGAAAAAACAACTTATAAGAAAGCCGGCGTGGACATAGCCGAGGGCGACAGGTTTGTAAGGCTGATTGCGCCAATCGCCAAAAAGACGATGCGCAAGGAGGTGCTTACGGGCATAGGCCCGTTTGGCGCGCTCTTCAGGCTGGACACAAAAAAGTACAAGGACCCCGTTCTGGTATCCGGCACTGATGGCGTAGGCACCAAGCTTAAAGTTGCTTTCCTGGCCGGCAGGCATGACACGGTTGGGATAGACCTTGTGGCCATGTGCGTAAACGACATACTCACCTCCGGGGCGGAGCCGCTCTTCTTCCTGGATTATTTCGCAACCGGCAAGCTCAGGGCGGAAAAGGCATTGAAGGTGATTGAGGGCATAGCGGCCGGGTGCAATGAAGCGGGCTGCACGCTTATAGGCGGCGAGACCGCCGAGATGCCGGGCTTCTATCAGAATGATGAGTACGACCTGGCCGGGTTTGCCGTGGGCGCCGTGGAGCGCGGCAGAATTATAGACGGAAGCGGCATCAAACCCGGTGACGCGATAATTGGGCTGGCATCTTCCGGCTTGCACTCAAACGGTTACTCGCTGGCAAGGAAAGCCCTGCTGGAGGGGGACAAGCCCCCTGTGCGCATGAAACTGCGCAGGAAGATAATGGAGGCTGGAAATAAAACCCTGGCGGAAGTGCTGCTCACCCCAACCAGGATATATGTAAAGGCGTTCAAAGCGGTAGCGGGCAAGGTGAAAATAAAGGGGATGGCGCACATAACCGGGGGCGGCATACCCGGCAATCTTAACCGCATGCTGCCGGAAAATATTGACGCGCTTGTGGATGCCGGAGCATGGGACGTACCGCCGGTATTCAGGCTTATAGAAGAGGCCGGAGGCGTGCCGCCCGGCGAAATGAGAAAAACATTCAATATGGGTATAGGCTTCGCAATGGCGGTAGCGCCGGGCGATGCTGGCAGGACGGTCTCATTGCTGGCAAGGGCCGGTTGCCCGGCATTCGTTATCGGACAGGCCGTGAAAGGCCGCGGCGCAGTCAGGTATAAATAAACCCTTCCGCTCCTAAACCATTCCCCCAAAAATGCGTTTGTGTCTCCCGTCACGGAAAAAACCTTCCGAAAGGTGGAAGCTATCTCACCAGATGGCGCTGTGAAACCGGCTGATTAAAAAGGATTTAGTTTAAAAAATGGTTGACATGCGATAGCCTGTTGAGCTAAATTAACCCCGGTTTCCAAGTACCTCAGGTAACCCAATGAGAAGATCGAAGGCGCTAATAAAAAAACTGTTCACCCCGGTAACCGTGATGCTGATTCCTCACGGCTGCTCAAAACCGTACAGCTTCAAACTCCCTTCCATAGGCCTTATATTCGCAGTCGCCATTGCGCTGGCCGCTGCCGGATACACCACAAAGGTCTCGGTAAATGCTACAGAGTATAGCCAGATGAAGAGCAAGCTGGATTACTACACCGGCCGGTTCATTCAGATGCAGGGCACGTTTACGGCGCTTCAAAAATCCCAGGAGGAGTTCAGCAAACTCTTCGGCCTGAAAACCAAAAATGACGTTCTGAAAAATTACAAAGTCACGGACGCCGGCAACATAGACCTTAACGCGCTGCAAAGCAAGATAGATGAATCGATGCAGACGGTTGTCCAGATAAAGCAGTACCTTGCTGATGAAAAAAGCCTGTATGATGCAACACCCAGGGGCTGGCCCGTTGTGGGCGAGATCACCTCGCCGTTCGGGCCCAGGGTAGACCCCATAAACGGGAAATCCGGGTTCCACACTGGCCTGGATATACAGGCGAACGTTGATACCCCCGTCCATGCAACGGCGGACGGCGTAGTGATAGTGGCTGGCTGGGTTGGCGGGAATGGCAACCTGGTGGGCATAGCCGACGGGCATGGATACCAGACCTTCTATGCCCATAACACCAGGGTAATGGTACATGTTGGCCAGGTGGTAAAGCGCGGCCAGATAATATCTTACAGCGGGTCCACCGGGCACTCTACCGGCCCTCACGTGCATTACGAGGTGCACTTAAACAATAAACCTGTAAATCCTCTGCCGTACGTGCTGGGAAAGGCTTAAGGAGGCATTATGTTCTCTTCCAAAGGCGAACGCAAGATGGACGCGCTTCTGGGCGCAAACAGCGCCTTCAGGGGCAATTTAACGGTAAAAGGCACGCTCCGGGTGGACGGAGTGCTTGAGGGCGATATAGAGACAGACTGGCTTATCCTTGGCGAAAAGGGCGTCATAAAGGGAAACATCTCCGCCAAATCAGTAATCATAGGCGGAAAGATAGAGGGGAACGTCTCGGCATCCGAAAGCCTGGAACTGGAAAGGAAAGGCCGTATTGAGGGTGATATCAGGACGGCCAGGCTCTCGGTGCACGAGGGCGGCCAGCTTAACGGACGCGCCACTATGGGAGAAGGCGAATCAAAAGTAGTGGAGCTTAAGCAGGCGCAGTAACCGGGATTAAAAGCCCACACCCACACCCACTGAGATAGATGGGAAAAAAGCCGGGACGCGCCTTGGTGAGAAAAGGTGTATCTCGGCTGCCTGGATAACCGGGAACAGATACTCGGTATCACCGAACATCGCGGCCCTGCCGCCCGTGAGGCGGCCTGCAACTGTCATAAGCAATCCGGGTTTAAATACGTAAGGGTCCAGAAATCTTCTTGAGGCCACGATGAACCTGCCATCCGAAACATCCGGGTTTGTAATGTACCCTCTGCCGTCAACCGGGTTCTGGACCATCTCCACCTCGGACCCGCTTCCCATACGGTAAGTCCTTACGATTGTCCCGCCCCACACGAAATTCTGGCCGGCATAGCGGTCCGGGTGCTTTACCGCTTCGCTGAAAGGAACTTTCGACGCGCCCTGAAGCGCCTGCCTTGTAATCACTGCCGGTGCGCAGCCCAGCAGAATTAAAGCCAGAGAGGCAAGGGGAATAATTCTAAGAATCCTCATATGAGTTATATAACAGGAAAAGTGCCGCAAGGCAATGCCCACAAACGGCGAATTCCGTACCCCGCTTATTTGTGCTACTCTTATTCCCATAACAAAAAAGAAGGGAAGACTATATGCAAATAAATATCAAAGACACCGATGAGATTAAAACGCAAGGTGACGTCCTCATACTGCCGCTGTTTGAGTCAACCGAAGCCGGCCCGTTTGGTGATATCAACGAGGCCCTTGGCGGGCTTCCGCTGGACTTAATAAAAAAAGGCGATTTCAAGGCGCAGCACAAAGAGACTATGCTACTTTTCACCTACGGGAAAATCGCGGCATCGGCGGTGCTGCTTGCCGGGCTTGGCCCGCGCGATAAATCCACCCCGGAGACCATCCGGCAGGCAGGCGGGGCCGCGGCAAGCTACCTTAAAAATACCAGGCTGGCAAACGCGGCGCTTTCCACCCGGACATTTGATGGGCAGGAAGCGTCTCCCGCGGATTTTATCCAGGGCATGCTTCTTGCCCACTACCGCTTTGGCGCTTACAAAAAAGAGGAAGACAAGAAAGGGCTTGAAAGCCTTGCCGTCCTGTCCAAAAAAGAAAAAGAACTTGCCGCCCCGGTAAAGAAGGCGGAGATAATCGCGGATGCGGTTGGTTTCACACGCAACCTCATAAACACGCCCGCAAATGACATGACCCCTACGGCGCTTGCCGAGGCTGCCAGGTCCATTGGCTCCGGCGTATCGGTGCAGGTTATAGAAAAAAACGAAGCCATAAAGCTTGGCATGGGGGCCTTCATAGCTGTTTCCAAAGGCTCCATGGAGCCGCCTAAGTTCATCATCCTGGAATATAAAGGCGGCGTGGATAAAAAGCCGGTTGTCCTTATAGGAAAATCCATAACCTTCGACAGCGGCGGCATCTCCATAAAACCCAGCGAGGGCATGGAGAAGATGAAATACGACATGGCCGGGGGCGGCGCGGTGCTTGGGGTGTTCAAGGCGATATCGGGGATGAAGCTCCCGCTGCATGTAATCGGGATACTGCCTGCCACCGAGAACCTGCCTGGCGGCACGGCAACAAGGCCCGGCGATATAGCCAAAACCATCGGCGGCAAGACCATCGAGATAATAAATACCGATGCCGAGGGCAGGCTTGTGCTGGCCGATGCCCTGGGATATGCCAAAAAATACGAACCCGCTGCCGTTATAGACATCGCCACGCTTACCGGCGCATGTGACATCGCCCTTGGCGGCGAAGCCGTTGCCCTTATGGGGAATGATGAAAACCTTATCGCCCGGATACAGGACGCATCCGGAAAAACAGGCGAGCGCACCTGGCACATGCCGCTTTTTGACGAGTACAAGGACTACATAAAAAGCGATGTTGCGGACCTGAAGAATTCCGGCGGCCGGAGCGGCTCGCTTGTTACCGCGGGGTACTTCCTGAAGGAGTTCGCAAACGGCTTGTCCTGGGCGCACCTGGACATCGCAAGCACCGCGTGGACGGACAAGGACCGCCCCTACAGCCCAAAGGGCGCAACCGGCATTGGCGTGCGGCTGCTCATTGAATTCCTTGCCGCCGGAGTGAAGTAGAAAACGGCTGAAAAAGCCAACAAAAATAGAGGCATCCGACAAAAATTTTGCCTTGACAGGGTAGAGGTGTTTTTTTATACTACCCAATCGGCAATGGTTTGCCGTTTGCCCCAAAAAGCTTAAATCATTTCGGCGGTATGCTGAAATATATTTTTCAATGGAGGAGTTCTTATGACGCCAAAGGAAGCATTGGCTTTCGCGAAACAGAACAAGACTATGCTTGTGGACCTGAAGTTCATCGACTTCCCCGGCATCTGGCAGCATTTTTCCGTGCCGGTATCGGAAATCGATGAGAAGACGTTTGAAAACGGCCTCGGTTTTGACGGCTCTTCGATAAGGGGCTGGCAGGCCATTCACGCTTCGGACATGCTCATCGTTCCGGACCCGGATACCACAATGATGGACCCGTTCCGCAAATATCCAACACTGAGCATGATCTGCGACATAATAGACCCGGTTACCAAGGAGCCTTACACCAGGGACCCGCGCTTCATAGCTAAAAAAGCCGCAGCTTACCTCAAGTCCACCGGCATTGCCGATACCGCGTTCTTCGGCCCGGAGGCTGAGTTCTTCATATTTGACGATGTCCGGTACGACCAGAACCAGCACAGCGGCTATTACTTTGTGGATTCCAAGGAAGGCATCTGGAACTCCGGCAGGGAAGAGAACCCGAACCTTGGCTACAAGCCCAGGTACAAGGAAGGCTACTTCCCGGTGCCTCCCACCGACAGCCAGGAGGACCTGAGGGCCGAGATGGTTGCCATGATGCAGCAGTGCGGCATCCAGGTGGAAGCCCAGCATCACGAGGTTGCCACAGCCGGGCAGGGCGAGATCGACATGCGTTTCAGCCCGATTGTTAAGATGGCCGACAACCTCCTCCTGTTCAAGTACATAATCAAGAACGTGGCCGTAAAGAACGGTAAAACGGCAACCTTTATGCCCAAGCCCATCTTCGGCGACAACGGCTCCGGCATGCACGTTCACCAGAGCCTCTGGAAGGGCGGCAAGCCCCTCTTTGCCGGCAAGGAATACGCCGGGCTTAGCGAGATGGCGCTTCACTATATCGGCGGCATACTCAAGCACGCCCAGGCCCTTGCGGCCATCACCAACCCCACCACCAACTCCTACAAGAGGCTGGTGCCTGGCTATGAGGCCCCTGTGAACCTGGCTTACTCCGCCAGAAACCGCTCCGCCGCGGTCAGGATACCGATGTACTCCGACAACCCGAAAGCAAAGAGGGTGGAGGTCAGATTCCCAGACCCGTCCTGCAACCCGTACCTGGCCTTCTCCGCCATGCTGATGGCCGGCCTGGACGGCATAAAGAACAAGATCAACCCAGGCAACAGCCTGGACAAGGACATTTTCGAAATGTCCGCGGCCGAGCTGAAGAAGGTGCCTCAGATGCCAGGCAGCCTGGACCAGGCGATGGACAACCTGGAAAAGGACCACAAGTTCCTTCTGGAAGGCGGAGTGTTCACTGAAGACGCACTCTCTACCTGGATGGAATACAAGAGGAAGAACGAAGTGGACGCGCTCAGGCTTCGTCCGCACCCGTACGAGTTCATGCTGTACTACGATATCTAGGAGCGTTTGAGGTTCTTCGAAAGAGGGCAGGCCCAAAAGCCTGCCCTCTTTTTTTGGCTTTACCGGGTTTCCTGTGGGTAGGGGTGAAGCGCCCTAGCTGTTTATTTGCGGCGTTCGCCGATATGCCTGAATCTTAAATAGCCGGTTTTACTTTTTTCGCGGGGCGGTGTTCGTCTCCGTTTGGGCCGCGTCTCACGTTATACAAGCCTTGCGGCATTACCCGCGCCGGAGCTGTTTCTGGCAAGGCACTTGCAGACGCACGCACGCGCGGCCCGCTGCGCTCACTAACCGCTCCCGCATAGCCAGGTACTTCAAAGACAAACCCAAACGGCTGATACAAGGGCCCTTTTTACCCGCAGAAAGCCTGATGAGCCCTTTTTTTTATATGTTCCGGCCATTTCGGGATTATGATTTAATTTCAAACAGTTAGGGCCAAATTTTTGTTCCATCTGTTCAATATTTTTCATATAACCCCCATCAGCTGAGTATTTGATTTAAAAAGAAGCCGATATTTAAAGCCCGCAATCCTGTTCCAATATATAACAGGCTGTTTTTTAAGGCTTTTTAGTCTTTATCCTTTTCTTTTAAATCTGCCGCCAGTCCGTCTTTTCAAAGAGCATGGAACACCCACCACTTTGTGCCCGCCCAAGAGGGATGGCCCAAGGCCGGGGCGGGTTACTCCCCATACCTTGCCATCTTAACGCGGGAGATCATGACATTGTCAATGGAAAGGATGTCATATTTTTGGGGAGGACAAGGGTGCGCAAACGCTGAGAGGCTTTCTACCAGTTATTTAGAGAACGGGAAATGGCACCCCTCATATATATTTCGCCGTAAAAATAAAGGCTGCGATATTGTATCAATGCTGGTTATCCGCATCTACTCTCTTTCCTCTCTTATCCTTCTCCCCCATTCTTCCGCCTTTTGCATGATTTCTTCCTCCGAGGCTGAAATCAGCTTTCCATTTTCTACCACCTGTTTGCCGTTTACGAAAACAGATTCCACGTCCGAGGGGAGCGCGGAGTAGACGATATGGGCAAGCACGTTGTGAAGAGGGGTAAGGTGGGGCTTGTTCATGTCCAGTATTATCATATCCGCGGCAAGGCCTTTTTTTATTGAGCCGGTTTTTCCGCCCAGGCCGATAGCGGCGGCCCCTTCGGATGTGGCCATCTTTATTGCCGTAAGGGCATCAAGGACCGAAGGGTCTCCAGACAAGGCTTTATGCAATTTTGCGGCGGTACCCATATCGCCCATTACATTTAAATCGTTATTGCTTGCCGCGCCGTCCGTGCCAAGCGCAACGCGCACGCCCGCCTTCAGCATCTTTGCAACCGGGGCAAACCCGGAGGCCAGCTTGAGATTGCTTTCCGGGCAGTGGGCCACGCCGGCCTTGCTCTGGGCAAGCAGCTCTATCTCCTCATCATCCACCCAAACGCAATGGGCCGCCGTGGTGTTTTCCGTAAGGCAGCCGATTGAGTGAAAGAACTTTACCGGCCTCTGGCCGCAGTTCTTCATCACCTCCTGCACTTCCCACTCGGTTTCGGAAAGGTGCAGGTGCATTGGCACGCCGTACTTATCGGCCAGCTTGCGGGTTTTTTTGAGCGTATCCGGACTGCATGTGTAAAGAGAGTGGGGCGCTACCGCCGGGGTAACAAGCCCCTCGCCAAGGGAGGCTATTTTTTTAATGAAATTCTCCGCCTTGGCCAGGTATTCATCAGGGCCGGAGCCGGTTTTTGTGGGAAAATCCACGATGCCCGCGCCAAGGACGGCCCTCATGCCAAGGTTTTTGGCGGCCTCGGCGGACTCCGCTTCGTAGAAATACATGTCGCTGTAAGTGGTAACGCCCGCCTTCAGCATCTCCAGGCAGGCAAGCCCGGTTGCATCCCGGACAAATTCAGGGCCCAGCCATCTGGACTCTATCGGCCAGATATGATTTTCCAGCCAGTCCTTAAGCGGAAGGTCGCCCGCGATGCCGCGCAGATACACCATGGCCGCGTGAGTATGCGCGTTTACAAACCCCGGCATAAGCGCCCTTTTGCCGCCGGGCGAAATGGTCCTTGCGGCCTGATACCTGCGGGTGATATCAGCGGCAGGGCCAACGTCCAGTATAAGCGGGCCTTTGACCGCAACGGCGCCGTTTTGAATAACCGGAGATTCGTTCGTTGCGGTTATAACATGGTCCGCAAGGATCAGGAGATCGGCTTTCTCCACTTGACCTTTTCCCAGACATCTCCGGGAGGCAGTTTTTCCACCTGGCCGGTGAGCCTGTCCTTGAACTCGAACACGCCATCCTTCAGCCCCTTTTCGCCGATGATTACGTGTTTGGGGATTCCAATCAAGTCCGCGTCCTTGAACTTTACGCCGGGGCTCTCATCGCGGTCGTCCATCAGGGCATCTATGCCGTTGCTGCGGCAACGTGCGTAGAACTCTTCCGCGGCCTCGGTGGCCTTGCCGGAGGCAAGCGGGATTATCTCCACATCAAAGGGCGCAACGCTTTCCGGCCAGATTATGCCGTTTTTGTCATGGTTCTGCTCCACGAGGGCGGCGGCTATCCTGGCCGGGCCTATACCGTAGCTTCCCATTACAAGCGGTATCTCCCTGCCGTTTTCATCCAGGTAATTGGCCTCAAGCGGCGCGGAATACTTTGTGCCAAGCTGGAATATGTTGCCAATCTCTATGGCCTTTTCGGCTGCAAGGGCAGCGGAGCATTTGGGGCAGCCATCCCCGGCGGATGCCGTGTGGATATCGTGCCATTCCGGCTTGAAATCCGTTCCGGGGCGCACGCCTTTTTTGTGGTAGTCCTTTTTATTTGCCCCTGTTACATAAACGCCGGTCTGCAATGCGTGGTCCGCGATAATCCGCAGTTCTTTATTGAGCCCGGCGGGGCCGATGAACCCGGCCTCTACGCCAAGGATCTCCTGCACCTCCGGCTTTGTTGCAGGACGGAATGGGCCTGTAAGTTTCAAGAGTTTCTTTTCGTGCATCTGCTGGTCCCCGCGTACAAGCGCAAGCACGGGGCCTTTGTCCGTAATCACAAGGATGCTTTTAATGAAACCGGAGGGCTTTCTCTTAAGAAAAGATGAAACCTCTTCAACAGTTCTTTTGTCCGGGGTATGGACCTCTTCGGATGCGTCTTCCATAAAAAACTCCGCCGCAGGCGGCACAGAGCCTGCCACCTCCACATTGGCGGTGTAGCCGCAGGAAGGGCATACCAGAATCTCGTCCTCGCCGGCAGGGCTTGGGGCCATGAACTCGTGCGCGACAGCCCCGCCCATCATCCCGGTGTCGGACTCCACCTGGCGGAACTCCAGCCCGCACCTTCTGAATATGCGGTGGTAAGCCTCTTCATGCAGCTTGTAGCTGCGCAGCAGGCCCTCATGGGTGGCATCGAAGCTGTAACTGTCTTTCATCAGGAACTCGCGCGTCCTTAATATCCCGCTCTTGGGCCTGGCCTCGTCCCGCAATTTTGTTTGTATCTGGTACCACATCTGGGGCAGCTGCCTGTAAGAGCGTATCTCCCTTGCGGCAAGCCAGGTCATTATCTCCTCGTGGGTCATGCCAAGGCACATGTCGCGCCCGGGGCGGTCCTTAAGGCGGAACATCTCCTCCTTTATGGCCTGCCACCGGCCTGTCTGCTGCCAGGGCTCGGCGGGCTGCAACACGGGCATTGAAACCTCCTGCGCCCCTATCGCGTCCATCTCCTCCCGTAAAATCCTGTTTATTTTCCCAAGCACCTTCCAGCCCAGGGGCAGGTAGATATACAGCCCCGCGGCCAACTGCCTTACGTAACCGGCCCTAAGCAGTAATTTATGGCTTTCCGCCACGGCATCTGCCGGGGCTTCCCTGAGCGTAGGTATTAAAGTCTCTCCAAATCTCATGATGTATGGCTCCTCCGCATTAAAAAAAGTTGCTTTAAAAAGGCGCAAGTTTTTTAATTTATATTATAATAATGGTTGTTGTTCCCATAATTAAAGAAAATTCACAATGTCCTTGAGGAGGTTCAAATGTCTGATGCGGCAGCGGAAGTAAACACGGGCAGTTGGGATAAGGAGATTTTGAAGGCTGACGGCCTGGTGATGGTAGACTTCTGGGCCGCCTGGTGCGGACCATGCCGGATAATCGCGCCCACCGTTGAAGAGATTGCCAGGGAGTATGCCGGCAAGCTGAAGGTGATGAAACTCAATACGGACGAGAATCCGGACATCGCAAGCAAGTACAAGATAATGGGCATCCCCACTCTCATATTCTTTAAAAACGGGGAGAAGGTGGACCAGGTTGTCGGAGCTGTGCCAAAGCCGCAGCTTAAATCCAAAGTGGACACACTGCTGGCTTCGTAAGGGGTTTTGACTTGAAGAAGCTTTTTGTAATGGCGGTCCTGGCGCTGGCGCTTATTTCAATAATTGCAGGCTGCCATAAGAACCAGCCGCAGACAACACAGGGCGGAGAGGGCACGTCCGGCATGGGCGGGCCTGTAATTGGCGCGATTGCGCCGGATTTCACGTTGCCCGGGGTGGACGGCAGGACGTACACGCTTTCCAAGCTGAGGGGCAAGGTGGTGCTTGTTGATTTCTGGGCCACCTGGTGCCCGCCATGCAGGGAATCCATCCCGGAGCTGATGAAGCTTGCCGCGCAGTACAAGGGCAAGCCGTTTGTTATACTTGGCATATCAGTGGATGAAGGCAACGACGTGCTCAGCCAGATAAAAAAGTTCTGGCGGCAAAACAAGGTAAACTATGTGTTCCTGGCCGGTAATGACGCACTGGAAAACACATATCAGATAGACAGCATACCGGCCAGCTTCCTGGTTGCCAAAGACGGCCGGATTGCCCAGAGGTTTTTCGGATTCAGTCCGGATATTTTCCCAATCTTACAAGGGGATATTAATCAACTTTTAAAGTAATGCTTGATAATTTAAGCAATAAATTAGATTCCATATTCAAGAAGCTGAAGGGCAGGGGCCTTCTGAAAGAGCAGGATATTGATCTTGCGCTTAAGGAAGTGCGGATGGCTCTTCTTGAAGCGGACGTCAATTTCAAGGTTGTAAAGGATTTCATACAGGGCGTGAAGGACAGGGCCCTTGGCAGGGAAGTGCTTGAGAGCCTTACCCCAGGCCAGCATGTGGTAAAGATTGTTTATTCAGAGCTCTGCAATCTGCTGGGTGGGGCCGAAAGCAAGATAAAGCTTGCCGCCAATCCTCCAACTGTAATAATGATGATAGGCCTGCAGGGCTCCGGCAAGACAACCACCTCCGCAAAGCTTGCGCGCATCTTCAAAAAGGAGGGCAGGCGGCCTATGCTTGTGGCCGCGGACCTGCAAAGGCCTGCCGCCATAGACCAGCTTATAACACTTGGAGGCCAGCTGGATGTGCCGGTGCACTCCACCAGGGAAAAGATAACGCCGGCAGCGCTTGCCGCTGAAGCGCTGAAGAGGGCGAAGCTTGAAGCAAGGGACATTGTAATACTGGACACCGCCGGCCGTCTGCACATAGACGAGGCCCTGATGGCGGAGCTTGGCGACATAAAAAAGGCCGTTCCCCCGCATGAAACGCTGTTTGTGGCCGATGCAATGACCGGCCAGGAAGCGGTAAACATAGCAAAATCGTTTGACGAGCAGATAGGCGTGGACGGCGTGATACTTACCAAGATGGACGGTGACGCCAGAGGCGGGGCCGCGCTGTCGATAAAGTCCGTTACCGGAAAGCCTGTGAAGTTTATAGGCATGGGCGAGAAGCTGGACATGCTGGAGCCGTTCCATCCAGAGAGAGTGGCTTCCAGGGTGCTTGGCATGGGCGATGTGCTGTCCCTGATAGAGAAGGCCCAGGAAGGCTACAACGTCAAGGAGGCCGAGGAGCTTGGCAAAAGGCTGCTTACGGATTCCTTTTCCTTTGAGGACTTGCGGGACCAGCTTAAAAAATTGCGCAGCATGGGTCCGCTTGAAAACCTGCTGGCAATGATCCCGGGCATGGGCAGGATGAAGGGTGTTAAGGTTGACGACAAGGAATTTGGCAGGGTTGAGGCAATTATAAATTCCATGACCAGGGCCGAACGGAAAAATCATAACCTGTTGAACGGCAGCAGGAAGAAACGTATTGCCATAGGCAGCGGCACCAATGTGGCAGATGTAAACAGGCTGATTAAGCAGTACCTTGAAATGAAAAAGATGATCAAGATGATGCGCGGAGGGAAGGGCCCATTCCGCATCCCCAAGGTAATGCCTTTCTAGGCTGTCTCCAGCACGCAAGTTTCAGGGCCGGTTTAATTCAATAACAGCTTACAGCAATTGCCGCATCCAGATATTATCCTTATTTTTCATGTCTCAAATTAGTATTTAATGTAGTGTTGCTTGAAGAAACCGCCTTCTCTGCAAAGTTTCATTTTTTGCAATGTTTTTTTCACCTCAACCTGTATAGCGCGCAATCCAACAAGGGCCAGGTACATACAACTTAAAGTAGAAATAAATTTGACACACTCGCCTGATGGTGGTAGAAGTTTAATCAGGAGGGGTAAAAATGCGAATGCAATATTTTCTTCCCGTTCTCCTTCTGATAACATTTCCCTGGGCAACCAATGCAGCCGCCTGGACTGTCCCGCAGCACAACCCGGGAGTAACGGTAAGACAATGCCTTAAATGCCATCCGCTTGCGCTGCCCACACACAGGCGCAATTTAGTTGATAAGTCCAAACTGCCGCCTGGCTGGCCAGTGGCAAAAAACGGAAGGATGGTTTGCCTTACATGCCATTCCTGTGAAAACGGTACATGCAAATTGCGAAGGAATGGCAGGGCGCTCTGCATGACCTGTCACAACTGCAAAAAGGGCATGGCCTGCATGCTGGGTAGAGCGCATTTGGGCAACGCCAATGACCTGTCTGCCGCTGTCCGGGATTGCCGGAGCTGCCATGACGGCACCCAGGCACCGCTTATAGGCGGCTTTCCGGATGAGCATCCGCTGGATATACCTTATAGGGGAAATGGCCTTAACCCCATGCCGGACAGGCATATAATTATTGTGAACGGCAAGGTGACGTGCCTTTCCTGTCATGATCCTTACAGCAGCCACAAATACAGGTTATCGTATTCCAATTGGCAAAATGTAGATAACCTCTGCATGCAGTGCCACCTTGCGTACAAGCACTAAACAGGCTGAGCAGGGCTGAAACGGCATTGCCGGCCGGTTTGGCCCTGCAAAGTCTTATTAGGCAGATTTGCCGGAAACTATGAAATACCTATCAATAAACCGGAATGCAAGCGGATGCAGCCGGACATCCGGCGGACATCCGGAATGTTATCGAATTTAACATAATATACATTATCAGACATTCGAGATGTTATAATCAACAACACGCGTTGGTAAATTGTTAATAAGGGGTCCCCTAAGGCGGCAATATCAAGCAACTCGAAGCAATTTATAACTGATGGTCAGATTTTGAGCGGTTTAAATTTACTGTAAAAACAGTAAGTTGCACCCAAAATCAAAGGACTCCGAGGGCCATATCCAAATAGCCCCCGCAAACCCTTATATCTTCAATGTTCCCGGCTGAAATTCCCTCTTGAGCAGCCGTAAAAACCTTGATATAATTACCTGCGGTTCCCTTGAAGCCATGCTCGCCGTTTACGGTTGCTTCCCCTTCAATAAGCACATCCAGCGTCTTTCCGGTAAGCGATTGTATAAAGGATATTTTTTTGTTTTCCGCGATCTCCCTCAGAATTGCTGTGCGTTCCCTTTTAACCCCGGCGGGAACTTTGCCATCCAAATCCGCTGCCGCGGTTCCCGGCCTGTCAGAATAACGGAAAATATGGGCGTAGGAAAAAGGCAGGTCTCTAAGCACGGCCAGGGTATTGCTGAAATTGGTCTCATCCTCTCCCGGAAACCCGGCTATTATATCTGTGCCGATGCCAATATCGCTTATTTTACGGTGAATTAGCTCTATTTTCCTTAAGAAAGCATTAAGATTATAAGGTCTCTTCATCCTTTTTAGTATGTTATCATCGCCGCTTTGAAGTGGGATATGCAGATGGTTGCATATCCGCTTGTCCTGCATAAGCTCAACCAGGCCCTCATCTATCTCGTTTGGCTGAAGCGAGCTCAGCCGGATACGCCTTACGTCTGTTTCCTTGAGAATCCGCTTTAACAATGAGACAAGCCCTGCTTTCCCACTTCCGGCGACCACACCCCCATAAAGGCCAAGGTGTATGCCTGTCAGAACTACCTCCGCATGGCCCTCCTCCGCAGCGTTGCGGACCATTTCTATAACCCTGCCTGGCTCCATACTTATTGACCGTCCCCTGGCTATGCGTATAAGGCAATAACTGCACAGGTGGTCGCATCCGTCCTGTATTTTTAAAAAAGCCCTTTTTCTGGTCATTGGCGATGGCATGAAACATAAATTACTTTTTGAAGAATTTGAATTTAACACATTGATAATGCAGTCTTTATCCTTATTTGACATCACCTCGACCACCCCGTCCATATCCATTACGGCCTTTTGGTTCAGCTCGGAGTAGCAACCGGTAACTATTACTTTGGCCCCTGCGCGGGCGGCCTTGCGTATAAGCTGTCTGGACTGGTAATCGCTCTTGGCTGTAACAGTGCAGGTATTTATGACGCAGAAATCCGGGCCTTCGTCCAGCCCCGTAATCTGAAAACCTTTTTGGGCGAGGGCGGATTCCAGCGCGGCGGTCTCAGCCTGGTTGACCTTGCAGCCGAGGGTGAGCAGAGCAACTTTCATGAAATGTTATACGGGTTTGCCGCAAAGGGAGTGTTTGCCAGGCACTGTAATCTTTATTGCAATAATATCACCGGGTTTGATAGCCGGAGTTGAATCAAAAACTACGATTTTATTTGTGCTGGTGCGGCCTGTAAGCCTGCCGGGGGCCAGATCGCTTGGCCCATCCACAAGCACTTCCAATTCGGCCCCGAGCAGGGCATTGTTCTTTTCAAGCGTAATGCCGTCCTGCATTGCCAGTATCTCATCCAGCCGCCTGGCTCGTACACCCTCCGGCAGCTGGCCCTCCATCCTGGCAGCAGCCGTGCCGGGGCGCACGGAATACTTAAACGCAAACACGCCGTCAAACCTGATGCTTTCCATGGCCTTTAGCGTGGACTTGTGGTCCTCTTCGGTTTCTCCGGGGAAACCGGCTATCAGGTCTGTGGTAATGGCCGCCCCCGGAACCAGACGCCTGAGCCTCTCCACTTTCTCTATATATTGCCCGGCCGTATAGCGCCGGTTCATGGCGGCCAGAATGCTGTCCGAGCCGGACTGCATTGGCAGGTGTATGTGCCGGCAAACCTTGCCAAGCGAGGCCATTGCGTATATAAGGGCATCGGAAAAGTCCCTGGGGTGGGACGTTACAAACCTGATGCGTTCAATTCCAGGCACGCCATTTATTTTTTCAAGCAGTTCCGGCAGGCCGGCTTGCCCGTCTTTACCGCGGTAGGAATTCACATTCTGCCCCAGAAGCGTTATCTCTTTAAACCCCTCGGCGGCCAGGCCTTCAATTTCAGTCAGTATATTTTCTTCCGGACGGCTGACTTCACGCCCCCTAGTATAGGGCACTATGCAGTAGGAGCAGAAATTGTTGCAGCCAAACATTATTGATACCCAGGCCAGGGGTTTTTTCTTTCTTAAGGCTGGCAGGTCTGTTCCGGCAAGCTCCGGGTTTTCCTCCAGCGCGGCCGACCGCCCCTCCCAGTTCTGGACATCGGCTATCTTATGCAGGTTATTGGGGCCTATAAGAAAATCCACGTGCGGGGCGCGCTTGAAAAGCCCCTCCCCCATCCGCTGGGCTATGCATCCGGCCACAGCAACGCGGAGGGCAGGGTTTTTCTTTTTCAGTTTTTTGATCCGGCCAAGCTCGCTTAAAAATTTATGCTCCGCCTTGTCCCTTATGCTGCACGTATTGAAGATGATAAGGTCCGCATCCTCGGCCCCGGAGGCCTCGCGCATGCCCTTTTGGGCCAGCACCCCGGACATCCTCTCGGAATCGTGAAAGTTCATCTGGCAGCCAAACGTGTGCACGTAAAACTTTTTCACATCATTATTATCACAGAAATTCCGGCTGGCGGGCAAATGCGGCAAAACAGATTGTGACCGGGTTTACAGACCGGGAGGCAGTTGCCTGATTAAAATCATTTATGCCTTTTTCCTTACGGCAAGCCCGTAGCCGCCAGTTTAAGAATGTACTGCCAAACGCCCTCTTATTGGCCCTGACGCTGGTTTTTTTGCCTGCACACGCGCATGCGGCCGCGCCGGCGGCCCAGGAAAAGCTGATACTTGTAACCGGCTTTGAGCCATTCGGGGGCGATGCAACAAACGGCTCATGGGAGGCGGTTAAAGGCCTCGACGGCAGGCATTTCGGGAATTCGGTTGTTGTAGCGGCCCGGCTTCCGGTGGTTTGGGGCAAGGCAGCAAAAAAACTCCGCCAGCTTGTCAGGTTTTATAAGCCCGCCGCGGTAATATCCTTCGGACAGGCAGGGGCAGGCCCGGTCCGGCTGGAAACAACGGCCCGTAATGTGAGAGGGGCGATACCGGACAATGAAGGGATGCTGCCCCAGGCGGGCATTGTGTATGTGGGCTCCCCTCAAACGCTGGAGACAACGCTTCCGGCGCCGGGCATTATGGTCCGTCTGCTTGCCGCCGGAATACCGGCGGAGCAATCGCAGGATGCCGGTAATTATTTATGCAATGATACTTTTTACAATCTGATGTTCAATCCAGGATTGAATTCCGCCAAAATGGCGCCACGGGGGTTCATACACGTTCCGCCGCTTGGCTCCAGGGTAATAACCAGCGGAGGCAAAACTGTGGTGTTCAACAGGCAATTGCTTCAAAGGGCTGCGGAGATAATAGTTAATACGGTAGCGGAATCTGTCAATCAGGAAAACTGAAAAACAAAACCGGAAATTTTACGATGAGCATCACGTGGAGCATACAAAGGGATTAATTTACCGGTAAAGAAAAACCGGGGGGGTGAAGGTCATGCTTTGGGCAGCGTGAAATAAATTATTGAGCCTTCTCCCAAAACGGACTCTATCCAGATGCGCCCGCCATGCCTCTCAACTATCTTTTTGCATATGGCAAGCCCAAGCCCGGTCCCCTTTCCGCCCTTGTCCGCAACCTGCCTGTGCGCACGCTCCAGAGGCTCGAATATCCTCTCCCTGTCTTCAGGGGCTATGCCAAGGCCGTTGTCTTTGAAGCCAAATAGCCATTGCCCGTTCTGGGCAACGGCCGAGATTTGAATTTCCGGCGTCCGGTCAACATATTTCAGCGCATTTGCAAGCAGGTTCCTGAATAACTGGGCCAGCAGCGCCACGTCTCCCATTACCACCGGAAGGCTGCCCTCTCCGCCCTGCACCGTCACAGTTGCGCCCGAAGCCTCTATCTCACCCCGGAGCGCGGTTGCAGCGCTCTCAAGGACCTTATTGCAGTCGGTTTCCACAAGAGGTTTCTGCGATGTGCCTATCCTTGCGTAAAAGACAGCATCCGAAAGCAGCCTATCCATTGTCCTGAGGCCTTCCGCCGCATAGCCCAGGTATTCCTTCATCTTGGGCTCCATATTCAGGCCGTACTTCGCAAGTATCAGCCCTATGAAATTGGAAGAAACAGAAAGCGGCGAACGCAGGTCATGCGAGAGGATGTTTATGTACCGGAGGATTTCCGGCGCGGATTGTTCCCGCTGGGCGGCGGCCTCGATGGTTTTGGCTTCAAGCTCCGCCCGCAGGCGCGCGCACTCCTTCCTCAGCCCCTCGGTTTGGTCCGTGCTGTTTCCGGGGCGCTGCCCTTCTTGCAGTCCACCTCTGTTATCGGGCTTGTCTGTCTGCCTCATACGCGTCACTACCTAAACTATATCGCCGTATCGGACGGGAATCTAGTGTTGCAATTCACAAACCGGGATGCAAAAATATTGACAGGGCGGTGACAGTTGCTAGTATGTATCTAATGTGCGGAAAGGAGGTGAACGGAATGAAAAAGAAAATCCACGACAAAAAGACCCTGGAAAAAGAGGCGGAACTCTGGGCCGCGCTCAGGAAGAAGGTGGAAAGCGCTCCGGTGAAAGTATGCCGGAAATGAAGCAGCTGAAAGAGCTAGATCCCGCAGTTGCGGGACTGGATGCCGCCGGTCTGGCGGCCGGGTTCGACTTTTTTTTCCAGTGGCACCTGACGGAGAAGTGCAATCTGCGGTGCAAGCACTGCTATCAGGACGGCTCCGCCAAAAAGGACCTTTCGCTTCGCGAGATCAAGGCAACGATAGCCGAGATAGCGGAGACACTGGATAGCTGGGCGCAGGCCGGCGGAATGCGGTTTGCGCCCAGTTTCAATATTTCCGGCGGCGAGCCCCTGATCAGGCGTGACCTGATGAAAGTTCTTGAAGAGCTTGCCGGCCGGTCATGGCCGGTGCACCTGCTTACCAACGGCACGCTGGCCAGCCCGGAACGCGCAAAGGCCATTGGCGAACTGGGAAATGTAAAGGGGGTTCAGGTAAGCGTTGAGGGCCCGGAAGAAGTGCATGACATGATCCGGGGCCGGGGCAGCCTGTCTCAGGCGCTATGGGGGGCAAGAAACCTGCTGGACGCCGGGCTGGTTGTGACCCTGAACGCAACCCTTTCGGGCCTGAATGCGGAATACATCAACGATATGGTTTCACTGGCGCTTAGCATTGGCGTGCAGAGGCTTGGGTTTGCCAGGCTGGTGCCTTCTGGCAGGGGAGCGGCGCTTCATAACCACATGCTCCCGCCGGAACGGATGAAAAGCCTGTATGAAAAACTGATGTCCATTAAAATTGACGGGCTGGAGATAGTCACCGGGGACCCTATTGCATCCCAGATGAAATTTTCTGCAGACGCGGGGTGCTGTTTGCCCGGCGGATGCTCTGCCGGGTTGTTCGGGCTGACTATACAAGCCGACGGCACGATTACCCCGTGCAGGCGCTTGCCGGTGCCGCTTGGCAATATTAGGAAAGACTCCATACGGGAGATTTGGGCCAACTCCCCGGTCCTTGAGGCCCTGAGAGACAAGTCCAGATATAATGGCAGGTGCGCGGCATGCGCAAAGTGGGATTCATGCAGGGGATGCAGGGCTGTGGCGTATGCGTGGTCTGCAATGTCGGGCAACGGGGATTTTCTTTCGGAGGACCCCCAGTGCTTCCTTGAAACCGGCGCGGCCAGCACACAAAAGCCGGAAAACGCAATTGCCGCCCGGGGCTGATCTCAACCCCTTGTCCGTTGGCTTCCTTTGGTTTATCATCTCTTTGGTTTATAATCTAATGTGCGCGCTATCTTGAAAAAATCAAAACGCATCTCGTCCGAAGAAGCGCTGGAGCTGTTCCGCTCTGACGACATCTTTTCCATTGGAAGGCGTGCCGCAAGGCTTTCAGGCCAGCTGAACGGCAAAAAGGTATTCTATACCCGCAACATACACATAAACCCGACCAATATATGCGTAAACAGGTGCAGGTTCTGCGCGTTCTCGCGCTCCAGGGGCGAGGAAGGCGCATATGAACTTACCGTGCAGGACATAATCAAAAAACTTAAAAAAGCCCCGCCATTTGACGAGGTGCACATAGTGGGAGGGCTGCATCCGGACTGGCCGCTGGCCCATTACACCGGGCTTCTTTCGTCCATTAAAAAAGAATTCAAGGGCGTGGGGATAAAAGCGTTTACCGCGGCCGAGGTGGACTACATGCAGCAGACAAGCGGATTGCCATTTGAGCGCGTCTTCCAGGAATTGAAGGACAGCGGCCTTGATGTAATGCCAGGCGGCGGCGCGGAGATATTCGCCCCGTCCGTGCGCAAAAAGCTTTGTCCGGAAAAACTGACCGGCGCAAGATGGCTTCAGGTGATGAGGGCCGCCCACAATGCGGGCATAAAGACCAACGCCACGATGCTTTACGGCCATCTTGAAAATTACTCGCACAGGATAAACCATCTTGAAAAATTAAGGGCGCTCCAGGACGAAACTGGCGGATTCCAGGCGTTTGTGGCCCTGCCCTACCAGCCGATGACGTCCATCGGCGGCCACCACACCTCCGGCACGGAGGACCTGAAGTGCATAGCCGTAAGCAGACTGTTTCTGGACAACATCCCGCATATAAAGGCGTACTGGATAATGCTTGGCGAAAAGCTTTCCCAAACTGCACTTTATTTTGGCGCGGACGACCTGGAGGGCACCGTGATAGAGGAAAGAATAGCCCACTGCGCGGGGGCCTCCACCGAAAGCTCCATCGCGGAGGACAGGCTGCGCACCGTTATAGAAAGGGCCGGCAAAACCCCGGTGCGGCGGGACTCTTTTTACAGGGAAATCAAAAGCAAAAACAGGACGGCCAGATGAGGATTAACAAGGAAAAGGCGCTTAAGCTCCTTGAATCCGCAGACCTGCTGGAGCTTGGCCGGATGGCGGACGGGATGCGGAAAAAACTGCACCCCAAAAAGGTGGTTACGTTCGTTGTGGACAGGAACATAAATTACACCAATGTCTGCATAAACGGCTGCAAGTTCTGCGCCTTCTGGAGGCCCGAGGGAAGCCCTGAAGGTTATGTAATCAGCAAAGAAGAACTTACTGGCAAGATAGAAGAGACCATCGCACTGGGCGGGACGCAGATACTGCTTCAGGGCGGGCTTAATCCGCAGTTGCCGATGGGGTTTTACACCGGCATGCTCGCCGGGATAAAAAGCGCGTTCCCATCAATGCGCATACACGGTTTTTCCCCGCCGGAGATCGAGTTTATCGCGCGGCAAAACCACATAACCATCCGGGAGGCGCTTGGACTTCTGCGCGAAGCCGGGCTGGATTCCGTTCCGGGGGGCGGCGCGGAGATACTTTCGGACAGGGTGCGCAAAAAAATCAGCCCGGGAAAAATAGGCGCCAGGCAATGGCTTAACGTAATGCGCGAGGCCCACAGGGCGGGCATGAGGACCACAGCCACCATGATGTTTGGCGCGTCTGAGTCCGCAGAAGACATAATCACCCACCTGGACGCCGTAAGGGCGCTCCAGGACGAAACAGGAGGGTTTACCGCGTTTATACCGTGGAGCTTCCAGCCCGGCAATACTAAAATGGGCGGGATTGCGCCTGCTACCGGTGTGGATTATCTGCGGGTGCTTGCGGTATGCCGGATATACCTGGACAACATAAAAAATATCCAGGCCTCATGGGTTACGCAGGGGCTGAAGATGGCGCAGGTTGCCCTGAGGTTCGGCGCCAACGACTTCGGCTCCACGATGATAGAGGAGAACGTGGTGGCATCCGCGGGCGTGAAATACAGGGTTTCCAAGGACGATATCATATACGGCATAAAGGCGGCCGGGTTCAGGCCCGCCCAGAGGGACACATTGTATAATATTCTAAAATACTTTTAAAGATACGGGAGCGCTGATGGAAGAAAAACTTTATGACGTGCTTATCATAGGCGGCGGCCCGGCAGGGCTTTCCGCCGCCCAGTACGCGGCGCGTGCGGGGCTTTCAACCCTTGTGCTGGATAAATCCAGAACAGCTGGCGCGCTGGCCTTTGCCCACAAGATAGAAAACTATCCTGGCATGTGCAATAAGCCGCTTTCGGGCAAAGAGCTTCTGGATATGTTCCGGGACCAGGCCATCGGCTTCGGCGCGGAATATATCGAGACACAGGTTATTGGCGTGAATATCGGCGGCAACGTAAAAGAGGCCTTCACCATGGACAAGAATTACAGCGGCAAAACTATTATCCTGGCCACGGGCTCCATGGGCCGGAAGCCCTCCATTAAAGGCGAGGCGGAGTTTTTAGGCAGGGGCGTAAGCTATTGCGCCGTATGCGACGCGGCATTCTTCAAGGGCAAGCGCGTATGCGTGATCGGCGGCTCCGAAGAGGCGTTCAAAGAGGCTGAATATCTTTCCAGGACGTGCTCCGAGGTTTACGTGATAAGCCCGCAGGACAAGCTGCCCGGCGACGGGGAAAGCCCGGCATTTCAGTCCGCTGTGATTAAGGTGATTAAAGGCACTACCGTTATGGCCATCGAGGGCAATGATACCGTGGAGAAGGTGGTCATGGCCGGCCCGGACAAGCAGACGTCCAACCTGGACGTGTCCGGCGTGTTTGTGTACCTGCACGGCAGCCGTCCGATAACGGATTTCCTGGCCGGCGGCGTGGAGCTTTCCGAATCGGACTGCATAGTAACCAACAGAATGATGGAGACATCCATCCCCGGCGTCTTCGGCGCGGGCGACGTTACCTGCGTGGAAGTAAGGCAGGTTGTGATAGCCGCAGCCAACGGGGCCGCTGCCGCCCTTTCGGCGGAAAAATACATCTCGCACAGGAAGAAAAGGAAGTACGACTGGGGCAGCTGAGTTGATTTCAAATTTGAAATCAAACATACTACTCCGGTTTACTCATAATTTTTTCCCGCGAGATTACGGCTTGGTGGGAAGAAGTCAGAATTAAGCGATTGTGTTTATCTTGTGCGCAAGGCACCCGGCGCCAAAGCCGTTGTCTATATTCATAACCGCTATCCCCGGCGCGCATGAATTAAGCATGGCAAGAAGTGCGGCAATACCTCCAAAGCTGGCCCCGTAGCCAACAGACGTTGGCACCGCGACAACCGGCTTGTCCGTAAGCGCCCCCACTACCGACGGCAGCGCCCCTTCCATCCCGGCCACTACTATAACGCACCTGGCCCCGTCCAGCAAATGCCGGTTCATAAGTATCCTGTGCAGGCCTGAAACCCCTGCATCATAAAGCGTCTCCGTGCCGCTTCCCATGAAGGATGCCGTGAGGGCCGCCTCCTCGGCAACGGAAATGTCAGCAGTGCCTGCCGATACAATAAGCACCTTACCCTTCTTCCGTCCGCCCTGCCCCGCCATTATGACGCCGGAGCGTGGATAAAAAAGCGCCTGCTTGATGCCCAGGGAATCGTAAACCTGTTTGTCCGCTTTGGTAATAAGAAACTTGCCGGACTGCCTGAACATGCTTTTTGCAACCGCAGCCACATCGTCGATATGCTTGCCCCTGGCAAGTATAACTTCCGGGATGCCCTGCCGCATAGTCCGGCCGTGGTCCACCTTGGCAACGCCTATGTCCTCGTAATGGATTATGGGCTTAAGGGCGGCCATGGCCTCATGAAGGGTAATCTCTTTTCTGGACAGGCTGGAAAGTATTCTCTTCAGCTTCGCGTGGTCACTGGGCATTGAACTCGCCCTTAAGCGTGCGCGTCATAAGGAGGGTAACGGCCTCTCTGGGTGATTTCCCTTCGAAAATTACTTTATAAACCTGTTCGGTTATCGGCAGTTCAACGTTATGTTTGGAGGCAAGCCCGTAAGCGGACCGCGAGGTCTCCACGCCTTCGGCAACCGACCGGCTGGACCCGGCAATCTCCGCAGCGGACATGCCGCTTGCCAGCTTGAGGCCAAACGAATAGTTTCTGGACATGTTTGCCGTGCAGGTCAATACCAGGTCGCCTATGCCTGAAAGCCCGGAGAACGTCTGCTCGTTTGCGCCCATTGCCGCGCCAAGGCGCTTCATCTCCGCAAGCCCCCTGGTTATAAGCGCGGCCCTGGCGTTGTGCCCCAGGCCCAGCCCGTCTGAAATGCCCGCGGCTATGGCTATCACGTTCTTAAGGGCCCCGCCCAGTTCAACACCTGTAACATCGTAATTTGTATACACCCGGAAAAAAGAGGTGTTCATCAGTTCCTGCACCAGAAGCAGGTCCTTTTTGGAGCGGCCTGCCACCGCAACTGCCGTAGGCGCGCCAGCGGCCACTTCCTTTGCAAAGCTTGGGCCGGACAGAACCACGGACTCCAGCCCGGTTATTTCTTTTATGATCTCAGAGGGCCGTCTGAAGGTTTCCCTTTCAATCCCTTTGGATGCGCTTACAATTATTGCGCCTTTGGCCAGCAACTTAGGCGCGCCTGCCAGCACGGAACGCATATATTGGGTGGGCACAACGTTTATCACAAACCGCGCGCCGTTGACAGCCCTTTCAAAATCCGATGTGGCTTTCAGGTTATCCGGCAGTATCACGCCCGGAAGATACAGGTTGTTTTCGCGGGTATCCTCTATCTTCCTTGCCAGCTCCTGCTCCAGGGCCCAAAGCGTAACGTCCAGGTTTTTGCCGGCCAGAAGCCCTGCCAGCGTGGTCCCCCAGCTCCCTGCCCCGATTACCGCCGCGTAGCTCATGCCGCCCCTATCGCCTTATCCAGCCTTTTAAGCGTGCGCTCTTTGCCGATTATCTCCAGCACCTCATAGATGCCGGGGCTTACGGTGCCGCCGGTTACCGCCACCCTTACCGGCTGTGCCACCCTGGCCAGCTTGGCGTTATGCTTTTCAACGACGGATTTAAACGCATTTTCCAGCGTGTCGTGAGAGAATTTATCCAGACCCGAAAGAGCCTCACGCACGTCCTTTAAGTAAGGAAGCGTATCGGTATTTATGAACTTGGTTTTGGCCTGCGGGTCCATCTCCACTTCTTCCTGAAGATAATAGCTCATCGCCTGGGCTAAATCCACAAGCGTCTTGGACCGCTCTATCAATGTTGCCACGGCCTTTTCAAGCCAGCCGCGCTCTATCTTTTCCGGGGCCGCGCCGTAATAGTTCTTTTCTTTCAGAAAAGGCATCAGCATGTCCGCAAGGGCGGCTGGCGACGTAGCCCGCATATACTCGCCGTTCAGCCACAGAAGTTTTTCGGGATTGAACACAGCGGCTGATTTGCCGATGTCTTCAAGCGAGAAGAAATCAACAAGCTCCTCACGTGTAAAAACTTCCTTGTCCCCGTGGGACCATCCAAGCCTGGCAAGATAGTTCACAAGGGCGCCGGGCAGGTAGCCCATGTCCCTGTACGCCATTACCGAGGTGGCCCCGTGCCTCTTGGACAACCGGGTTTTGTCCGCACCCAGTATCATTGGCAGGTGGGCGAACTTGGGCGGCTCATGCCCCAGCGCCCTGTACATATGTATCTGCTTGGGGGTGTTGTTGAGGTGGTCGTCCCCCCTGATAACATGGGTTATATTCATCTCCACATCGTCCACCACCACAACAAAATTATATGTGGGCGTGCCATCGGAACGGGCGATGATGAAATCGTCCAGCTGGGCGTTTTCAAACAGGACGTGGCCGCGGATGAGGTCCTCCACTACCGTCTCGCCGGACTCCGGCATCCGGAACCTGACGGAGGCGCTGCCCTCCCTGCCCGGAGGCGGGGTTTTCAGGTTCCTGCACCTGCCGTCATACCTGGGCGGTTTCCCCCCGGCAAGCGCCTTCTGCCTTCTGTCCTCCAGTTCCCCGGGGGTGCAGTAGCAGCGGTATGCCTGGCCTTTTTCAAGCATCTCATCAACGTGCTTTTTGTATATATCAAACCGGTCGGTCTGGCGGTACGGGCCCTCATCCCAGTCCAGCTTCAGCCATTTCATCCCCTGGATGATGGCTTCGATGTATTCATCGGTGGAGCGGGTGCGGTCCGTGTCCTCTATCCTCAGCACAAAAGTGCCTTTTAAATGCCTTGCGTAAAGCCAGTTGAAAAGGGCGGTTCTTGCGCCGCCTATATGAAGATACCCGGTGGGGCTTGGGGCAAATCTTACTCTGACCAAAGATTTTTTCCTCCGGAAGAAGTAAAGTCAAATGTAAAATATATCAGAATACAGGGACAGGGCGCAAATTAGTCCGGAACAATATAAGGGTTATCTGGCCCCCTCTTTTAATCTTTCCCGCACGAAATCCACATGCTCCAGCAGCACGTAAAACTGGTCGCCAAACGAGGCGGGCAGCTTCATCCTGTTTACCTCTTTGCCAATGTGTTCCAGCCTGGCCATTAATTTCTGGCGCTCCTGGGGTGAAGGCTGCGCCAGCATGTCTTTTTCCAGCGTAAGCAGTTCGCGGTACCAATGGTAGATGCGCATCTTTATCCGCCACTGGTAAACGGCCGGGATTATCTTCATGCCAGGAAACAGCAGGACAACCAGCGGCACAACAACGGCCAGTATCCGGGTGGAGATGCTTGCAAGCCTGAAGGGAAGGCTGCGGTAGAGAAATGTCTTGCCCGATTTATAGAACCGCATCGCCTCCGTGCTTATCCGGAACTCATGCTGTATGGGGGCCGGAAACTGCCCTGCCCGCTGCAAGATGTTTGCTTTTCCGTGCACCTCCTGGGCCGCCTCGATAAGCAGGTCTTGCAGGGCCGGATGCAGGTTTTTCCGCACAACCAGTTCCACCATGGGGGCCACAAGCGATATGTTATGGTCCGGAATATCCATGCCGAAATCCACAGCCCCCTTTGGAAGATCAAGCTTGTTTAAATACTGTAACTTCCGGGCGTATGCTTCGGCCTGCGAGAAATCCAGCAGCCGTATATCGGGGGTGAGAAACAGTTGCCGTATGGTCTTAAGCGGTGCGGACTCCCCCATTATGAAAACGGCGTCGGCGTCTCCATTTATAAGCGCCTTTACCGCGTCCCGGGAATCAAGGTCCAGAAGTGTGGTCTCACCGCCTGGGTATATGCCGTTTGCAGCAAGCAGGTTCAACGCAAGCGCCCTGGTGCCGCTGCCCGGCTGGCCGATGGATATGCGCCTGCCCTCCAATTCCGAGAGCATGTCAAAAGACCCGCTGGCTTTATAAAAAACCAGCAGCGGCGCATACGAAACGCTTCCAAGTGAAACCAGGTTATCTGTATTTACGCCATTGGCAAGGCCGCCCTGAACAAAACCAGCATCCACCCTGAATTTAGGGTCCGCCAGCCTGTTGAGGTTTTCCACGGAGCCATCCGAGGGCAGGATTTTCAGTTTTACGCCGTTTTCTGCAAGCAGCTTCGCGTATTTTTCCGCGTTCATCTCAAAGATGCTGCCCTTTGGACCGCTGGTGATAACGATAGTGGTGGGCGGGGCCGAATAGAAAAACCAGAATGCGGCCACCGCGATTGCAATGGCGCTCACGATTACGCAAGCTGAAACGGGGCGGTTTACGCCAAATAGGTCATTTAATACCGTATGAAGTCTTTTAAAGCCTTTGGCGCCGTTCTTTTTTACCATGATATTCTATTATAAATTGATGCGGCCTTATATGCTTCATTTCTTTCTATGGTTCTATTGGCAAATGAATCACGAGTGGCAGAAGCAAGGCGCTGGCCCCGGTTCGCCTTGGTGACTGCCTTTGGTGGCACGCCATATACCCACAGGAATCTCTGAAAAGCCTTTTTTTTATCAGCAGCATATATGATATAATCTTCGCGGTTTTGCCTATGGACACAGTAGAGAAGCTTAAAATCCTTTCCGCCGATTCCCAGTATGATCTTGCATGCGCCTGCGGCACAACAAAATACGGACACCGGACGCGCGGGCTGGATGGCAAATGGCTGTACCCTGTTGCCTTGCCCGGCGGCGGACAGACAATCCTCCTTAAAACCCTGCTTTCAAACGCCTGCTCCGGCGGATGCAAATACTGCCCGCTAAGGGTCAAAACTGACATAAGAAGGTGCACGCTTACCCCTGATGAAGTGGCCCGCGTGTTCATGCAGTATTACGAGAGGCGGATGGCCTTTGGCCTGTTCCTCAGTTCCGGCATAATGGGCAGCGCCGATGCCACCATGGACAGGATAAACGCCGCCGCACGGATGCTCAGGTACAATTACGGCTTCAAGGGATACATACATCTTAAAGTGATACCCGGCGCCTCCGATGCAGCCATAGAGGATTCGTTATCGCTTGCCACAGCCGTTTCCCTTAATATCGAAACGCCCGGCAAAAAACACTCAGACAAAATTTCGGCCGGTAAGGATTACTTTACGGACATAATAAGGCCAATCCGTCTTATGGGAGGGCTTACCGCGCGGGGCGGGCGGTACCAGCGCGTCAAATGCACCACGCAGTTCATAGTGGGCGCGTCTGACGAAACGGACTACGAGATAGTGGGCTCCATGTACAGCCTTTACGGGGAGATGAATTTCAAACGGGTCTATTTCTCCGCGTATCAGCGCGGCCTTGGGGAGCCGGATATACCAGGCGAGATGAAACCCGCTTCGCACTCGCGGAAGAACGATGCGCTTGTTCGCGAACACCGCCTTTATCAGGCCGATTTCCTCTGCCGCAAATACGGCTTCAAAAAAGGCGATATCCTGTTTGGCCCGGATGGCAGCCTGAGTATGGACAAGGACCCCAAAGAGGTCTGGGCGGACAATCACCCGGAGTTCTTCCCCGTGCGGTTAAATACGGCCACAAAAGAGGCGCTGCTTAAAGTGCCGGGGCTGGGGCCGGATACGGCGCAGAAAATAATAGAGGCAAGGGGCTTTGGCAAGATCAGGCGGATTGAGGAACTTGGGGTAAAGGGCAAAAGGCTTGCAAGGATAAAGGCTTACGCAGTGCCGGAATAATTTTTTGTTGGTGAATCCAATTTTCCGCCGCTTAATCATTAGTTTTTTTGATTTGCCGCACCAGGGAAAGCGGGCGGCTTCGCAAAGTGGGCGCAGCGGACCTGCCGGCAGTCAAGGGGCGATGGCCGTTTGCCTTATTCATGTGAGCCGCGCGGCACAAACCTTTCTTTATGGAAGCGAGACGAGAAGAATAGTTTAAATTCTATTTCCCTTGGTTCGCGCGTTGTCCGCGCGACCGGGGCGAACACCGCCCCGCGAAAAATTAAACCCGGCTGTAAAATTTCAGGCCTATCGGCGAATGCCGCAAATAAACTTTCCCACAGGAACCCGGCAGAGCCCAAAAACTAATCCCTGCATTCAATAACCAATAACCGCCGTGTTTCGTCCGTAGGCTTGAAGCGCTCATCGGCACGCATACCGCAGACAAGTATAATATCCCCCCCCGAAATTATCAGCGGCACAGCATCCCGCTGGTCCCGCGGCGTTTTTTCGTCCACAAAGAAATCCTGAAGTTTTTTGCGGCTGCCCGCAAGCCCTGCGGGGCAGAAGAAGTCTCCGTCCTGCCTGGCCCTTATGACAAGCGGGAAACTCACCCTGTCCGCATCGAACAGGTACATTTTTTTTGGTTCTCCCGGTTGAAAGCCCTTTTCAGCATAATACACTTTTATTATCTTTCCCGTTCCCGGCACCTCTAGTTCGCCCGGCCCTTCCATAGTGGCCGGCTCTACCCTGGACGGCACCTTTGTGGTTATCAGGAACGTGGAATATTTCTTTATCGCGCGAACGCCGTGGGGAAGGTTTATCCTGTCTCCGGGGGCGCCCTTTTTCACAAGTTTTATGATGTCCTCTATGTGTGTAAACTCAACGCCCCTTAGCCCGGCGGTAATGTCCAGCATCTTTCTTAAAACCCTTCTTAATATCACAATGTCCAGGGATTCAAGCGGTGACAGGAAGAATTCCACTTCGCCATCAGCTTTATTGTGAAGCAGGCGCATGATGGTTTTTAGCACTATGGACTCAAAATAACGTTCCTCTTCGGCCAGCACGTTTGCCGTCCTTGTTGCAGCTAATACAAATGAAGGGTTTATCTCCTTTAAAACCGGAACAACGGAAAGCCTTATCCTGTTTCTAAGGTAATCTTCCTTCAGGTTGGAGGGGTCCGTGATATAGCCGATCTCTTCGCGGCCAAGGAATTCTTCTATTTCAACCCTTGGCGTTTCTATAAGCGGCCTGATGATCTTTCCTCTAACCGGCGGAATTGCAGACAGGCCTTTAGGGCCGGCGCCTCTTAAAAAACGCATAAGGAAGGTCTCCGCCTGGTCGTCCGCATTGTGCGCTACGGCTATTTTTGCAAGCCCAAGACGTGTAAGCCATGAATCAAATGCCTTGTACCTCAGCTCGCGCGCGGCCTCCTGTTTGCCAAGCCCCTCTTTTTTGGCAAACGGGATAACGTCAATCTTCTCTATATGGAATTCAACACCCAAAGACTGGCACAGGTTTTTGGCGAACGCGGCCTCGCCAGGGGTTTCATCCGGCCTCAGCCCATGGTCTATATAGACGGCGTGAAGCTCAAGCCCGTACTCGTCTTTAAGCCTGGGGAGCACAACCGTCAGGCAAGCGGAGTCCGCCCCGCCGGACAGTCCAATGAGAACTCCGTTGCCACCTTCGCGTGAGAGCATTGAATGGGAGTCTATTGTTTTTTTTATTTGATCGAGAAGGTCCATAAGTACCGCGATCCGCCAATCGTGATTCGTTTATCTTTAAAAACGAATCACGAATCACGTATTTTCCTTTAATTACAGCCTTACCGGTAAGCCCTTGTCTCTAAGGTATTCCTTGGCCTGGCGGATGGAGTATTCCCTGTAATGGAATATGGAAGCGGCAAGCACGGCGTCCGCTTTCCCCTCGGCCAGCCCATGATAAAGATGCTCCAGGTTTCCGGCCCCGCCGGACGCTATCACCGGGATGGAAACGGCTTCCGAGACCGCCCGCGTAAGCCCTATGTCGTAGCCGTCTTTTCTGCCGTCGCGGTCCATGCTGGTTAAAAGTATCTCGCCCGCCCCCAATTCCTGCATGTAAACGGCCCATTTCACAGCGTCAAGCCCCATCGGAGTGCGGCCGCCGTGGATATAGACTTCCCACGAATCGCCTTCGCCAGTAAGCAGGCTTGGATGGCCGTTGGCCCATGCGGGCGGATTGCCCCTCTGCGAGCCTGCCCTATGTCTTTTGGCGTCTATGGCCACCACAATGCACTGGGAGCCGAACCGCCTGGCCGCATCGCGAATGAATTCGGGGTCCTTAACGGCAGAAGTATTTATGGACACCTTGTCACTTCCGGCCTTAAGCAGTGTCCTTATATCGTCCAGATCCTTGATGCCGCCGCCCACGGTAAAAGGCATGAACACACGCTCAGCCGTCCTCTGCACCACGTCTATTATGATGTTTCTTTTCTCATGCGATGCCGTGATGTCCAGGAACACCAGTTCGTCCGCGCCCTGCTCGTCATAAAAAATGGCGTTTTCAACCGGGTCGCCAGCGTCCCTAAGGTTTACGAAGCTGACACCTTTTACCACACGCCCGTCCTTAACGTCCAGGCACGGGATTATGCGCTTTGCAAGCATTTTCAGCTTTTTCCTTTCGCAATCTCTATCGCAGCTTTTAAATCCAGTGAGCCGGTATAAATTGCCTTGCCGGTAATCGCCCCCCAGATATTGCCCGCCGCTACCAGATTTTCCACGTCTTTTATATTGGAAATTCCGCCAGAGGCGATAACCGGAATATTCACATGCAAGGCCATCTTCTTCATCGCCCCGATATTGGGGCCGGAGAGCATCCCGTCCCTTGCTATGTCAGTGTATATTATGCCGGCGGCCCCGGCTTCAGCCATTCTGCCTGCCAGTTCCAGGGCGTCCACCCCGGTTGTTTCCACCCAACCCTTAATGGCCACTTTGCCGTTGTTGGCGTCTATGCCCACAAGCACTTTTCCAGGATATTTGTCGCATGCGGCCTTAAGCAGGCGGGGGTCCTTTACCGCTGCCGTGCCGATAATAACCCTGTCTATTCCCATGGAAACAAGCCCGTCTATGGCTTCCATATTCCTTATGCCGCCGCCAACCTCTATGGGGATGTCTATGGCTTTTCTTATCTGCCGGATGCCTTCAAGGTTGGCCTGCGCGCCGGAAAAAGCGCCGTCAAGGTCCACAACGTGCAGAAGCTCCGCCCCCATGCCGGCCCATTTTCCGGCAGTGCCTGCCGGGTCTTCGGAGTAGACGGTGGAGTCCTCGGCCCTGCCCTGCAGAAGCCGGACGCACCTGCCGTCCTTAAGGTCTATCGCGGGAATAATCAGCATTCGTTTATAATAATATAAACGAGCAGTTTTAGTTTGTAATGAATTAGTTTGTAATGAAAAGGTGTGCTGATATATGAAATTAAAACTTGCCGCTCTCCTTTCCTTTTTACTGGTTGCCATAGCCGATCCTTCCAGGGGGGACTCTTTCTTCAAGGTGCCCGAGACCCTGCAATACCAGCTTGTCTGGAACGGGATACACGCGGGGGATTCCAGCCTCACCATAACCGACACCGGTAACTCTGAATACAAAATAGTATCCGAAGCGCATTCGGCCAAATTCATATCGCTGTTTTATACGGTGGACGACAGGGCAGTAAGTATTGTGCGCAAGGGCTCCCTTACGCCGCTGGAATACCATATCAATGTACACGAGGGCCATACCAGGAAGAACAAGGAGTACATCTTCCCGCAAAACCAGATGTTAAAGACCACTTACATCGATTACGAGGACAAGGATAAAGAATCGTTCAACACGCCGCCCGGCATTTTGGACCCGCTTTCCAGCTTCTACTACCTGAGGACCATCCCGCTTGAAATAGGCAGGCCGGTATACGTGAAGATATTCGACAGCAAAAAGGTTTACGACGTTAAGGTAAGGGTGATCCGGAAAGAGCGCGTCAACACGTGGGTTGGCTCCTTCAATACAATACTTGTAAACCCAATCCTTAAATCCGAAGGCATATTCGCCAAAAAAGGCAAGATATACATCTGGCTTACCGACGACGACAAGCGCGTGCCGGTAATGCTTGAAACAGGCACCAAGATCGGGGCCATAAAGGCCATACTGAAGCAGGGTGATTTCTGAGCCTTCAGGCTTCACTGATAATAACGGCTTTCGAAAAACCGCTCCTTTTAAAAAAAGTACTGGACGGGGTCATGCTCCAGAGGACCCTTCCGTACGAGGTGCTTATTGCCGATGATGGTTCAGGCGCCGATACCGAAAAGACCATTGGGCAGTTCAAATCCCGCGCTTTTTTCCATGTGGAGCATTTATGGCAGAAGCATGATGGTTTCAGGGCGGCCAGGATAAGGAACCAGGCGATAAAAAAAGCCAGGGGGGAATATATAATATTCCTGGACGGGGACTGTGTGCCCGAGCGGCATTTTATAGACGACCATCTTTGTCTGGCGGAAGAAGGCTTCTTCTTCCAGGGCAAGAGGGTCCTGCTTAACAGGAATGCATCCAACCGCTTTGAGCCCGCGCAGGGCCGGGCCATGATGCTGCGGCTTTTGGCGGGCGGCGGCGTAAAGAATGCGCATCATATGATAAGGATGCCTTTTTGGCCTTCTTCCTGGGACGCCTCCTTAAAAGGCATAAAGACCTGTAATATGGGAATGTACGTTAAAGACCTGCTTGCTGTTAACGGTTTCAACGAGGGCTTCGTGGGATGGGGCAGGGAGGACTCGGAACTGGCCGCCCGTCTCTTTAAATTCGGTCTGATGCGGAAAAAACACCCCTTTATGGCGGCCTGTTTCCATCTCTGGCACGAAGAAGTCTCCAGGGATCGCCTTGCGATAAACGATTCCATACTTCAACAGACCATCGCGGGCAGCGAATACCGGTGCAAGGATGGAATTTTTAAAATACCGGATACCGCGGATCCTGGCAACAAATGACGATACCCGCTTCCGTTGCCATCATCGCCTACAACGAGGAAAAGCGCATCCGCGCCTGCCTGGAATCCTTAAAGGACTTTTCCGAGATAGTCATAGTGCTGGATACCCGCACAAATGACGCCACGGAGGCCATCGCCAGGGAGTTCGGGTGCGAAATATTCCGGGAGCGCTGGAAAGGGTTTGGCCCTCAAAAGCAAAACGCGGTGGAAAAGTGTTCCAATGAATGGGTGCTGATAATAGACTGTGACGAAGTTTTGCCTGCGGAAACTGCTCATGCCATATCGTCCGCCATTATTAACCCCATTAGCCCTAGCGTGGGCGCTTACTCTTTCCCCCGGAAAAACTATCTTCATGGCCGGTGGATGCGCCACGGCGACTTCTGGCCGGACAGACAGACCAGGCTTGTAAGGCGCGGCCACGGCAAATTCAACTCGATAGTCCATGAATCATGGGCGCCGGATGCGGGCCGCATAACCGCCTTGGATTGCCCAATCGAGCACCGTCCGTTTGAAAATTACGCGGACATGCTGGAAACGCTGAACAATTATTCCACTCTTATTGCGGAGGACCTCTTTGCCAGGGGGAAGCGCACCGGCGCCATCGCACCCTTTTCCCACGCCTCCTGGATGTTCTTCAGGACCTACTTCGTCAAGATGGGTTTGCTGGACGGCTTCGACGGATTTGTCTCAGCCGCGTTAAAGGCCGGCGGCTCGTTTTTCAAGTACGCAAAATTATTGGAACTTCAAAGAAGCCATTGATTTCCCCTACGAACACCGCACCCGCGAAAAAAGCAAAAGTTAAGGAAGAAAAATCCGCGCTATCGGCGAATGCCGCCAAAGAGGCAGAAAGAATGCCTCAAATTCTTTCGTAAACCCAACTCTATATTCCGTTTTCCTCAAAAGGTCTATGGCAAACAAAAATATTCTATTGACTTATTTCAATGAAAAATATTATATTTTTCAATAATTTTGGGGAGGGGGGAAGGTAGAGAATATATAAACATGCTCTGCTTTTTCCGGAATCGATTATGCTTCCAGCCAGTTTATTCCAGCTTCCCAGCTGATATTATGCGGGTGACCTGAATGAAACAGGCCGGCCTGGAGAATTACAGCCAGCTGATACTAAGCAAAAAAGACGAGGTCACTTTCCCTGCAAACGTCAGGGCTTCGGGCGGGAAACGGCTAATAAACGCCCTGAACCTTGTAAATTTCCAGGGCGGCCACATCGTCCTTTATTTCAAGCACCCGGAATTCGACTCCAGTTTTTCTGTAAGAGTCAAGCCAATGCCTGTCCTGTCGGACTCTCTTCACTGCCTATGGACCGAACCGGCTAATCTGCCCAAAATCAAGGCCATGCAGTTTCAATATATCATCCTGGAAAGCGGCAAAAAGAACCTCTTCGCCATTCCTTCAATAAAAGAGATGACCGGCGAAGGTATAAGTTTTATCCTGCCTGACACCTGCCTGGAGCTGAACATAAGGAAAATCAGGCGGTTCAAATGCGAAGGGGAAGACATAAGGGCGGAAATCATACAGAATGCCGCCTGCCTGGAGGGCGTGCTCAGGGATTTCAATTCCAATTCTTTCAGTGTGACAGTGCAGGGCGAGACCCTGAAAAAATCGAAATGGATTAACCAGGACGTACCTGTAATGCTGCTGCTTAAAAAAGGAGGCAGCCTGGTCTATTCCGCGCAATGTGAAATCTTCAGGGAGTCAGGAGAGCGCGAAAGCAAAGTATTTGTGCTCAGGCCCGAAAAAACCCGCATACAAAGATACAAGCAAAAGGAGTACCGCAGTTCCAGGGTGCAGATATCCCCTCCGCTAAATGTCTCTTTCCAGCACCCGCTTACCGGAAAGACAATGAATCTGGAGATCTCCGATATCTCAGGCTTGGGCTTTTCCACCGAAGAATTCATGGACTCCTCTACTCTGCTTCCCGGGCTTGCAATCCCCAGACTGGAAATCCAGTTTGCAACGGAATCAAGCATCACATCAGAGGGGCAGGTGATTTATAATGAGCCCAAAGATGATAAGTGCCTCAAGTGCGGAATAGCCTTTCTGGATATCGACATAAAAGAGCAGGCAAAACTTTCTCATCTGCTCCAGCACTCCAGAAATAATAAAAGCCACGTATCCACGAAAATCGAACCGGACGACCTCTGGGAACTTCTGTTTGAAACCGGCTTCATCTACCCCAAAAAATATGCCTCCATTCTCCAGAACAAGCAGGCGTTCAAGGAGACTTATAAGAAGCTCTACGAGGATAATCCACATATATTCAGGCATTTCGGCTACAGGGACAAGGGGGCGCTGCTTGGCCACATATCGATGATCAGGTTCTACGAAAGGGCCTGGCTTATCCAGCACCATGCTGCGGCTAATTCAGCAAGGGCCGGGGTAGAGGTAGTAAACCGGACTGGCAGTTATGTAAACGACTTCCATTCGCTTCATTCCGCCTGTATGGACTTCGTAATGTGCTATTTCAGGCCTGAAAACAGGTTCCCGGACAGGGTGTTCGGCGGTTCCGCGCGCAGCGCCAAGAACCCAAAAGCCTGCTCGCTGGATTCATTCGCGTATTTCTCGTTTCCAACTGGACATCAGGCAGAGCCGCCTGAGGGATGGGCGCTCCCTGCGCCCGCAACCAGGGAAGACATTATGGAATTGGAAGATTTCTACGAAGGCATCTCCGGCGGGCTTGCGCTGAGGGCCATGGACCTCACCCCTGATTCCTTCGAGCTTGAAGGGCTTGCCTGGGAATACGCCAGGATCGGGTTTAACCGGGAAAAAAAGGTATATGCGCTGATAAAAGATGGCCTGGCCAGGGCGGTCTTTATGTTGAATATATCAGACATGGGGCTGAACCTCTCCAGCGTCAATAATTCGATAACCGCCTTTGTCCTGGACCGCGAACTGCCCCGGGACGCTCTTGTATCAGCCTTGTCCATGCTGGCCAAAAAGATCGGCGGCGATGATGCGGCCGTTCTCCTTTACCCAACAAGTTATGCTGATAAAGCCGCAATAAATTATGAAAAAGTTTACACCCTCTGGGTCCTGAATACGCAGAACATGGATGACTACTTCAGGCACGTCAACCCGCTGTTGAACCGGTTCCGCAAGGACGAGGCATAAGGCATGGCAAACGGTATCAAGACAAATAAAAACGAGCTGTATAACAGCCGGATCATAAATACGTACATAAAATTCCTGAAGAGCAGATACGGGCACGTTAATATAGATGAGCTGCTCGCATATGCGGGGATGGAAGCGTACCAGGTGGAAGACGAGGGGCACTGGTTCAGCCAGTGGCAGATAGACCGGTTCTATGAGAAAATTGAGCAGCTTACCGGGAACAAGAACATCGCAAGGGAGGCCGGAAGATATGCGGCGTCATCCGATGCAATAGGGGTTATGCTGCAGTACATCCAGGGACTGGTTGATCTTGCCAAGGCGTATGAGATGGTGGGCAAATTCGCCCCCAAGTTCACCCGCTCCTCGGTTTACGAGTCCAGGCGGATTGGGGATAACAAGGTGGAGATCACCGTTACCCCCAAAGAGGGTGTTTCCGAAAAACCCTTCCAGTGCCAGAACAGGATTGGGTACTTTGAATCCATCGCCATCATTTTCAATAACAATATCCCTGACATCCAGCATGATGAATGCATCTTTAAAGGCGGCAAGGTATGCCACTATACAATCACATGGAAGAATTCCGAGGCGGCCACTCTGAAAAAGATCGCCTTCTTCTCCGCCGCTCTGTTTATGATCATCGCGCCGGCATCGTACGCAGTTAATCCTTGGGCCTTCAGCACAGGTTTTTACGTACTTCTGTTCATGCTGGTCTTTACCGGAGCGCTCGCCTACTCTGATTTCCTTGAAAAAAAGGAGCTCCGGACGGCCCTGGGGAGTTTTAAAAATACTTCCGACAAGCTGGTGGACCAGATAGATATCCAGTACAATAACGCGCTCATTATCCAGGAGATAGGTTATGTAATAAGCAAACAGACGGGTATAGACAAGCTCCTGCTGAATATTATTCGGATACTGGAAAAACGGCTTGATTTCGACAGGGGGATGATTCTGCTGGCCAACTCCGACAAGACGGAACTCGCTTTCCGGGCGGGGTTTGGGTACACCAAGGAGCAGTCAGAAATACTGAACGGCGTACGCTTCCACCTCAGAAAAACATCTTCCGGCGTATTTTCCGCCAGCTTTTTTGAGCAGGAACCTTTTTTGATAAACGACGCCGAGGAGATCAAATTCCTTCTTTCCCAGCACAGCCGGGAATTTATGGAGCAGATGAACGTGAAGTCCTTCATCTGCTGCCCGATTGTTTATGAAAACGAATCGATAGGGGTCCTTGCGCTGGACAATATAACCGTGAGGCGGCATTTTCTGCAGTCCGAAGTGAATATGCTGATGGGCATTGCCCCCCAGATCGCCGTAAGCATACACAACGCGCTTGAAACCGAGGCCAAGGAAAAGCAGTTCAAGTCCGTTATCCAGCTGCTGGCCGCCAGCATCGATGCCCGCGACAGCCTTACCGCGGGCCATTCCATAAAAGTTACGGAGTATGCCGTAGGTATCTGCCGCCAAATGGGGAAATCCAGGGATTTCACCGAGATGTTGCGGGTGGCCGCGCTTCTGCACGATTACGGCAAGATAGGCGTAAGCGATTCCGTGCTGAAAAAAGAGGGGCGGCTTACTCATGATGAATACGAAGAGATAAAGACGCACGCAATCAAGACCAAAGAGATCCTGGAGCAGATAAAATTCGAGGGCATATACGCCGGCGTACCCGAAGTGGCCGCCTATCATCATGAAAAACTGGACGGGTCGGGCTATCCCCTGGGGCTTAAAGGCGACGAGATACCCCTTGGGGCCCGTATAATAGCCGTGGCAGACTTCTTCGAGGCCGTGACTTCAAAGAGGCATTACAGGGAGCCGATGCGCGTCAGTGATGGTTTTGCGCTGCTCAGGGGACAAAGCGGGATCCATTACGACCCGGAAGTAATCGAGGCATTTTTCAGGTATTACACTAAAACTTACAGCGCCGTCTAAGGCTTCACGCCGCGGCAGGCTATGAGAGGAGTGTAGATAAACCGCCGCGGGTCTTTAAAAAAATCCAGAAACTCGGTCAAAAACCCCTCTCCCCCATCCTCATATTCGTCAAAAGGAAAGTTTATCTTTGAGGTGGCCACCTCTATCTTCTTGAACCAGTTGTATAAATCCTCCTGCTTCCATTGGCCGAAAATAAGATGATGGGCCGAAACGTTCACATCTATGTCTTTAAAACCCATGTCGAAGAGGAAGGAATAGAGCTTACGCCCCGCATACGGATCGAAGTCCGCCTTCTCCTCCAGCGCACGGATAAGTTTAAACAGGGTGTTTTCAAGGCGCGGCGGCAGGCCATAATGGCTAAGGCAATTATGGTCCAGATCAATCAGGCAAAGTACGCCGCCGGGCCGCAGAAGCTCCGAAGCTTTTTTTACTATTTCAAAACTACCGGAACGGTAATACTCCAGGACAAACCGCACCCATATGAAATCAAAAAGACCGTACTGGCCGGGTGCCAGGCCGGAGATGTCCGCCTGAACAAACCTTATCCCGTTGCCGCCCTCTTGGCCGCTGCCATAATTCTGGCAGGCATGTTCTATCCGCTGCCTGGAGGCATCAAACCCCACCGCTTCGCCTGCCGGCTGCACAAGCTCGTATAGCACTGAAGTTGTCTTGCCCGGGCCGCACCCAATATCGGCCACGCGCATCCCCGGTTTTATTCCGGCCCACAGGGCCTGCTCCCTGATACTCCGGATATCCGTTTTTATCTCAAGCCTCAGGGCCTCTTCCGGATGCTCCATCAAATAGCCGTCTGCCATCGGGTTATTCAAACATCTTCTTACAATTTTTTCAATGTCCGGGCGGAGAATTTTGCGCGCACTCCGCCATTTTGATGTTTTCTTTGACTTTAATCCGTCCGTATTTTATCCTATTTAACTGGAGACGTTTTTGGAAATTTTTGACCTTACTATAGAAGAACTCAGGCAGCGCATAAGCCGCAAGGAGGTTTCGGCGGCCGAGGCGCTGGATTCCGTACTGTCCCGCATAGATAAAGTGGAGGGGCGGATAAAGGCGTACAACACCCTCACCCCGGAAAAGGCGCGCGGGATGCTTGCAAATGCCGATGAAAAAGCCCCGCTCTACGGCATACCGCTTGCCATAAAGGACAATATGTGCACCAGGGGAGTACGGACCACCTGCTCCTCCAAAATGCTGGAAAATTTCGTCCCCGTGTATGAAAGCACGGTAACTTCAAAGCTCATAAAAGCAGGATACCTGCTTGTAGGCAAAACAAATCTGGACGAGTTTGCGATGGGCTCATCCACAGAAAACTCTGCATTCAAGACCACAAGCAACCCGTGGGACACCGGGCGGATACCGGGCGGCTCCAGCGGGGGCTCCGCTGCGGCTGTTGCGGCCGGCCAGTGCATTGGCGCGCTCGGCTCCGATACAGGCGGCTCCATCAGGCAGCCGGCGGCCCTTTGCGGCGTAGTGGGGCTTAAACCCACTTACGGCAGGGTTTCAAGGTATGGGCTTGTGGCGTTTGCCTCCTCACTGGACCAGATAGGGCCGATAACAAAAACCGTGAAAGATACGGCCATTCTGATGAACGCTATTTCCGGGCAGGACCCGTTGGATTCCACATCGGCCCCCATCCCCGTCCCCGATTTCGAAGCGGCGGCGGGCAAGGATATAAAAGGGCTTAAGGTTGGAATCCCGAAGGAATATTTTATAGAGGGTATGGACCCTGAGGTGGAGACAGCCGTAAGGGAAGCCATAAAGAAGCTTGAATCTTTAGGGGCAATTCCCGTTGAGATAAGCCTTCCAAACACCCAATACGCCGTTGCCACTTATTACGTATTGGCCACTTCAGAAGCATCTTCCAACCTGGCCAGGTATGATGGAGTAAAGTACGGCTTCAGGGCCGAAGGCAAGGATTTGCTGGACATGTATATGCAAACCCGCTCCAGGGGCTTTGGGCCGGAGGTAAAACGCAGGATAATGCTTGGCACCTATGCCCTGTCCGCAGGGTATTATGAGGCCTATTATGGCAAAGCCCAGCAGGTGCGCACTCTTATAAAAAGGGATTTTGATAACGCGTTAAAGGAAGTGGATGTTATCGCCACCCCCACCTCGCCCACCGCGGCCTTCAAAATGGGCGAGAAGACGGCGGACCCGCTCCAGATGTATCTTTCGGACATATTCACTATTTCCATAAATCTTGCGGGCGTGCCCGCTATCTCGCTTCCATGCGGGTTCACAAAATCCGGGCTGCCGATAGGTTTGCAGCTGATAGGCAGGCATTTTGATGAGGAAGCAATAATAAAGGCAGCTTACGCTTATGAGCAGTCCACCGGTTGGCATAAGAGGAGGCCTGCATTATGAGCAACAATGTTGCGGGAGAAAAATTCGAGGCCGTTATAGGGCTGGAAGTTCATGCGCAGCTACTTACGAACACCAAGATCTTCTGCGGATGCTCCACCGCGTTCGGCGCGGCGCCTAATTCCCAGACCTGCCCGGTATGCACCGGCCAGCCGGGATCGCTTCCCGTGATGAACGAAAAGGCAATCGAGTACACGATAAAGACAGGGCTTGCCATGGACTGCCCGATATCGCCATACAGCCGGTTTGCAAGAAAGAATTATTTTTATCCGGACCTGCCCAAGGGCTACCAGATAAGCCAGTACGAGCTGCCGCTGTGCCTTAAAGGCAGGGTGGTAATCGAGACATCCGAAGGCAAAAAAGAGATAGGCATCACCCGCATACACCTTGAAGAGGACGCTGGCAAGAACATACACGAGGCCGGCCCTTATAGTTTTGTAGACCTGAACCGGGGCGGCATGCCCCTGATGGAGATAGTGTCGGAGCCGGACATGCGCTCCCCCGAAGAGGCAGGCGCGTACATGCGTAAACTTAGGACCATTCTCAGGTACATAGGCGTGTGCGACGGCAATATGGAGCAGGGATCGCTGCGTTGCGACGCCAACGTGTCCGTGCGGCCCAAAGGCCAGAAAGAGCTTGGCGTAAAGGTGGAGCTCAAGAACATGAACTCCTTCCGCTTCGTGGAGAAGGCGCTTGAGTATGAGATTAAAAGACAGGTGCGCGCCATCGAAGACGGCGAGCCCATATTGCAGGAGACCAGATTGTGGGACTCCGCCGCGGGTATAACCCAGTCCATGCGCAGCAAGGAAGAGGCCCACGATTACCGCTACTTCCCGGAGCCGGACCTCGTCCCCGTTACCATTCCGGAGAGTGTTACAAAGCGGATAAAGGAATCTCTTCCGGAACTGCCGGATATTAAGCGCGAAAGGTTTGTATCCGTTTACGGCCTGCCGGAGTACGATGCGGACCAGCTTACCGCCGAGAAGCCGGTTGCCGAGTGGTTCGAGGACACAGTAAAGCTAGGCGCAAAGCCCAAGACTGTAAGCAACTGGGTAATGGGCG
>JAKAKS010000041.1 GCA_021813405.1 Nitrospirota bacterium | reverse complement strand
CATAAAAGAAAGGCGGAGGGGGGGAGATTCGAACTCCCGGACCGCGTGAACGGTCAACGGTTTTCAAGACCGTCGCCTTAAACCGCTCGGCCACCCCTCCATTCAGGAAGCAAGTAGAAAGCAATTAATGTACAAGTATACAAGAATTAAGGCGCGTTCAGAGAAACGCGCCTTGCATTTTGAAATCTCCGGATTGTTTCTTGTTACGCAGACTGCCTGTATATCAGAAGCGGCTTTTCCTTGCTGGTAATAACCTCTTCGTTTATCAGGCATTCCTTTATGCTCTTTTCCGACGGCACCTCGTACATCAGGTCCAGCATTACGGTCTCCAGTATGGCGCGGAGCCCCCTGGCGCCTGTCTTCTTCTTTATAGCGCTTCTGGCTATGGCCTTCAGGGCGCTGTCGGTGAACCTCAGCCTTACGTTGTCCAGGGCCAGAAGCCTCTGGTACTGCTTTACAAGGGAGTTTTTCGGCTCCGTAAGTATCTTTACAAGCTGGTCCATGTCCAGTTCGTCCAGGGTGGCCACTACTGGCACCCTGCCAACGAACTCCGGGATCATTCCGTATTTTATAAGGTCTTCCGGTTCCACTTGCGAGATCAACTCGCCCAGGTTTTTCTGGGTTGCATCCGCCTTGGCGTCAAACCCTACGGTGCGCTTTCCTGTCCTCTGCCGGATAACGTTGTCCAGCCCCACAAAAGCCCCGCCGCATATGAACAGGATATTTGTGGTGTTTACCTGTATGTACTCCTGCTGGGGGTGCTTGCGCCCGCCCTGCGGGGGGATATTGGCCGTGGTGCCCTCTATTATTTTAAGGAGGGCCTGCTGCACGCCTTCGCCGGACACATCCCGCGTTATCGAAGGGCTGTCTGCCTTGCGGCCTATCTTGTCTATCTCGTCTATGTAGATTATGCCCCTCTGGGCCTTCTCCACATCGTAGTCGGCAGCCTGGAGGAGTTTTAAAATCACGTTCTCTACATCCTCGCCCACATAGCCAGCCTCGGTAAGCGTGGTGGCGTCCGTTATGGTAAACGGCACGTCCAGCATGCGCGCAAGCGTCTGTGCCAGCAGGGTCTTGCCCGTGCCGGTGGGGCCTATCATAAGGATGTTGCTCTTTTGCAGCTCCACGTCGCTGTCTGCCGCGCTGTAGATGCGCTTGTAGTGGTTGTAGACGGCAACGGAGAGCGTCTTTTTTGCCCTTTCCTGTCCGATAACGTAATCGTCCAGGAAGCTCTTTATCTCTTTGGGGGCCGGAAGTTTTGGCAGCCCCGGCTGGGTCTTTTCATCGGCATAAAGCTCGTCCGCTATAATCTCGTTGCAAAGCCCCACGCACTCGTCGCAGATAAAGACCGTGGGCCCCGCAATCAGCTTGCGCACTTCGTCCTGCCCTCGGCCGCAGAATGAACATTTGTACTCTGGATTGTCTTTTTTGGCCATAAGTGCCTCCCTAAGACACTGGTTTGATCTTGCCGGCTTTCAAAACGTCATCCACCAGCCCGTATTCCTTGGCCTCCTGGCCGGACATGAAGAAGTCCCTGTCCGTGTCCGCATGCACCTTTTCTATGGGCTGGCCCGTATGGTAAGACATTATCCTGTTCAGGGAGTCCTTCATCTTGAGGACTTCCTTGGCGTGTATCTCAACGTCGGTTGCCTGCCCGTAAAAGCCGGCCGTGGGCTGATGAATCATCACCCTGGAGTTGGGCAGGGCAAACCTCTTCCCCTTGCTTCCGGCGCAAAGAAGAAGAGCGCCCATGCTGGCCGCCTGGCCTATGCAGTACGTGGACACGTCCGGCTTTATGAACTGCATGGTGTCGTAGATGGCCAGCCCGGCCGTAACGCTGCCGCCGGGGGAGTTGATGTAAATATGTATGTCCTTTTCAGGGTCTTCACTCTGCAAAAAGAGCAGTTCCGCAATGATCGTGTTGGCCACGTAATCATCAACAGGCGTGCCCAGGAAGATTATCCTGTCTTTAAGAAGACGGGAGTAGATATCATAGGCCCTCTCGGTCCTTCCGGTCTGCTCTATCACTATAGGCACTATGCTCATTTTTCCACCTTCTCGAATTCGGCGCGCCCAAGGAGCATGTCCATTACCTTCTCTTCATATGCCGCATGTTTCATTGCGTCCATGGAGCCGTGCCTGGATATGTAGTATTTGATTACATATTCCGGGGTAACGCCAAGCCTTTTGGCCAGCTCGGCTACCCTTTCCCTAACGTCCTCTTCCGTTACGTTAACATTCTCTTTGCGGCCGATTGTCTCCAGCAGGATGCTGGCTTTTACGTTTCTTACGGCATCCGGCCTCTTTTCTTCCTTCAGCTTTGTCATGTCCGGCGCCTTGCTTTCCGCCCCGGCCTGTCCTTCAGCCTGGCCCGCCGCGATACCGGAAACGGCCTGGCTGGCCGCTTCGCTTGCCAGATGGGAGACTTCGCTTTCAACCATGCCCTCAGGCACCGGGAAGTCGTTTTCCTCAACCAGCTTCTTCATAAGCTCGGCCTTCTGCATCTTTTTAAGAGCCGCCTTTTTGGAGTTCTGGATTTCCTGGCGCACGTGGGTTTTCAGGTCCTCAATGCTCTCCCGGTTCAGATCCTTTGCGAATTCCCCGTCAAGATCGGGCAGCTTTATCTTTTTAGCATCTTTTAACGTGATATGGAATACGTGCTCCTTGCCGGCCGCTTCCTTTACCGGGTAATCGTCAGGGAATTTGATGGTCAAATCGAAGGCATCGCCCTTCTTCTTGCCAGTAAGCCCGTCCGAAAACTCTTTCGGCATGGACGTGGAGCCTATCTTGAACACCTGTCCCTCGAAGGACTTTTCCTCGCCTTCCACTTTGTAATCCATAATGGCCAAATCCCCTTCAGCCAGGGGGGCCTCCGTGGGCTCGAATACCGCCTTGTCCTCACGCAGCCTTTTAATAACATCATCAACCTCGGCATCTGTTACCGGGGTGTCTATCTCTTTTACCTTTATGCCGGTGTACTTGAGATTTTCGATCTTTGGGAACACCTCAACCACCAGGGTCATGTTAAAGGGCTCGTTTTTCCTGAATTCCCCCGCGTTTTCAAATACCGGGTCCGCAATAGGCCTTAAGTCCGCCTCTTTCAGCACCGCCGAATAATGTTTGGGTATAAGGTGCTGAAGCACTTCCCCTTCCACGTCCTTTCCGAACTTTTTTTCGATAAGGGACATCGGGGCCTTACCTGCCCTGAATCCCGGTATTCTGGTGCGCTGCCGCAGCCGGGCCAGGGAGTCCCCAATCTCCTTTTCGATCTCGGCTGGCGGGATCTCGATCACCAGCCTCTTTTTTGTTGGGCTGACTTCCTCTATGTTTTTAAGCATTAATCCTCCTTGTATAGCTTAAACCGGGAAATGGTAATTTGTCAAATTCTCCAAGAAAATCATAGAGTTGTGCAATAAAACATATTACTTTAATCCTGTATCCATCAACCCTTTTTCTCTCTATTGAGCAGGTTGCTTCTGCAACGGCCCGCTTCCCCAGGGTACGGCAATTTTCAAATGGTAAAACATGGGAACGGCTTTACCCTGAATATGTTAGATTTATTAATGGGCCTGGATAAAAAGAAAATCCTTGGTGTCCTTATAATAATGGCAATCGCCCTGGTTATGGTATTTGCCAGGGTGGTGTACATGGCGGCCCATCATTATAATGAGGGCGAAGGGTATTATGCCGCCAGCAACATGAAGCTTGCCATGCGCGAGTACGATACCTCCATGCACTTCTATTTCCCGTTCTCCCCATATATGGAAAAATCTGCCGGAAGGCTGTGGGCCATAGGCCAGCAGTTTGAAAAAGAAGGCAAGCCGGACTGGGCGCTTATCGCCTATGGGGACATCAGGAGTTCCTTTTACGCCGACCGGAGCGTTTTTACTCCCGGCAAGAACTGGATTAACAGGTGCGATGACAAACTTGCCACCTTGGAATCGCAGATGCTGGTTGCGGACGGCTCCATTAAGCCTGAAGCCCGGCAGGCAGAGTACCGGAAGCTTATGGCTGTGTTCAAGAAGGATCTTGCCCCGTCGGTCTTCTGGTCCATCCTGGCCGAGATAGGTTTTTTAGGCTGGGTGATTACCGCATTCATCACCGCCTTTAAGGGGTTTACTAAAGAGGGCGGCATTAAAGCCCGCCCGGCCCTCTACGGCGCGCTTGCCTTTGTGTTCTTTTTGGCCGTTTGGGCCGTGAGCCTGTTAAAGGCGTAGATTTAATTCCTAAACTATCTCACCGAAACAGTTTATAACAGGCATATGCACTCCCACGATGAGCATTATCCGTGGAGGATTTATCCCTGCGACCTTGACGGCAAAGGCATTAATGACCTGCGCGTGGGAGTGTGCAAGACAACCGGCTATGACAACACGGTTGAAAGGCTGCGCGAAGAAAATGGTTAGCACAATCTAAATGAAAAAGGGGCCAGCCGCAAGCGGTTAACCCCTTGATTTTTAAATAGGCACGGGCGGTTTCGAACCGCCGACCCCTACCGTGTCAAGGTAGTGCTCTCCCCCTGAGCTACGCGCCTTAAGGTCCTTCTTTTTTGTACCATAAACGCCTGCTGTTAATCAAGGGCTGTGCGTGAAATCCCTTTAATTTTCCTCAATTTTTTTATATTATAAAACGATTGAAATGAGAGCCGTCAAAAAGAGAATGGCCGCTGTTCTGGCGCTGCTAGCGGCCTTTGCAGTCCTGTTTATAGTACTAAGGAGCCCGGAGGTGTCCAACTCCCTTAAACGGACGGCCGTTACCGGGTTTGAGGCCGCAACCGGGTATCAGCTGCTTGTGGACAATATCTTCATCAACCCTTTTCCCCTGTACGTCGGAGTAAAAAACCCAAGGATATTTGATGAAAACGGCAAGAAAATATTTTCCGCCGGCGAGGTGAAGGCATACGTAGACCTCTCCGGGCTGCTGGACAAAACCCTTCTGTTCAGCCGCGTTGTTGCCGACAACCCCGATGCGGATATCGGCGCAGGCAATCTGGCTCATTTTAAGACGCTGCAGGGCAGTAGCAGCCAAAAAGGTTTCAGAATCAGGGTGAAATCCCTGGATATACGCTCCGGAAACGTCCGGTACAGCGGGCCGCAGGAAGGACTGTCCGTTGCAACCTCCGGCCTTGATGCCCAGGTGTTCACCTTTGGCAAGGTCAGCGTAATGGCGCACGCCAAGTTGTTGCGGCTGGACGCAAAGGGCATCCCGGAGTTAAACGGCAGCGTCAGGGCCCTGTCCGTGACATTTGACGCACAACGGGCCAATATCAACAAACTGGACGTGGAGACCGGCGGGTCCAGCCTTGAGGCCCACGGCTATTATTCTCGAAAAACGGGCCTCTACCTGGACGCCAGCGTTGGGTTGCTTCCGTCCACTGTGAAAAATATCCTTCGCCTCAAGGGGCCGGGGTCCGGAAGGCTTGATGCAAGCGGCCAGATAAAAATACCGGAGCTGTCCGCGGCAGGGTTTCAGAAAACCTATATAGACATTAAATTCAAAGGCGGTTTCCAGGTGCAAACGCTTCTGGAGGCGGTAAAGGCAGATGTGCCCATAACCGGCGCGGCGGACGTAAGCGGCACTCTGAAAGGGCCTGTGCTTGATTTGGAAGGCAGTGGTTCCGGCTCGCTCAAGAAAAGCGCGATTTACGGGCTGGCCACCGATTACGCCAGCTTCAATACATCTTATTCAAAGGGCGTATTGGGCTTTTCCAATATAAAGGCGGAGGCTTACGGCGGCAAGGTGGACGCCCGGTTTGCCGTGAATTTGAAAGGCCCGGACAATATCGTGCTGAAGGCTGATGTGTCGGGTGTCAGCACAAACCGGTTTACCCGTGGTTTCCTGAATGCCGATCTGCCGCTGCCGGATGGGAGGCTTTCTGGGGGTATATTCAGTTCCGGCCGTGTGTTTGCCCCTGAAGGCCATTTCCTGCATGTCAGTACCAGGCCCGGCCCCGGCGTGCCGGAAGGCATAAGGACTGTGCAGGGGGATTTTGCGATTGCAGGCGACAAGGTAATATTTTCCTCACTTAAAGCCATCACCGCAAAATCGGTGGTTAACGCAAAGGGCGCGCTGGACACAAAATACAATTCCATTGATATGGCCTTCAATCTTGTAACCCCGGACATAAGGGACTTGACCGCGCCGGACATAACAGGCGTGCTTGGCGGCGGGCAGTTTTCCGGACAGATTTCAGGCACGTTCAAGGCCCCGCGTGTTATGGGCCGGTTTACCTCAGCGGACATCAGATATCAGAAATTCAGGCTGGGCGCTGTGGACGCGGCGCTGGATTATACGACAAAAGGCCTGGCGATAAGCTCCTTTACGGCAAAGCTTGGCGGCCAGACCATAAGCGCTAAAGGCAGTGTGGATTTCCCGCAGGCCACCGGGCCGTTCATGTTCAAAAACCCTTCTTACGCCCTGGCGGTTTCGATGGACTCCGCAGATGTGGCGCAGTTGGCCCTGCTCTTTAAACCGGGAATGAGCGCCGGCGGCAAGCTTTCGGCCCAATTCGCCTTGCAAGGGGTAAAGCCGGTTTTAGCCGGCAAGGTCCATATTGCGGAGCCAAGCTATAATGGGCTGGCCATTTCCAGCGCTGACGCCTTCCTTTCCTATGGCGGTGGGGCCTTAACGTTAAAAAACGCCCTGCTTAAGGACGGGCGGTCGGAGTTGTCTGTATCCGGGGTGCTCAATCAAGACCACAGCTTCCGTTTACAGGCCAGTTCCCCGGTGATAGACGCAGCTGAGTTGCTGCGCGCCAATGAGGTGCCTTCCGGGGCCAAAACTGAAAAGAACAAAAAGTCCGTTTCACTGATGGTTTCGTTTACCGCCAGCGGAGATGGCACTCTGGACAATCCTTCGATAGCAATTCATGGCAGGGTGCTTGGCGGACTCTTCGGCACACTGAAAATGCAGCCGGGGGATTTCAACGTGGCCCTAAACGGGAAAAAGCTGGACGTGGATGCCGGGCTGCAAGGGGGAAGCCTGGTAATCAAAGGTTCAGCCCTGCTTACCAAAGACCTGCCGTGGAACGCCAGCGTGCAGCTGAAAAGCGGGAGATATGATTACTTGGCCGCGGCCTTTTTGGCCAACCCGCCCCCGGACCTGCTGGTGGGCCTTGGAGGCCGCATAGCGGTGTCTGGCAACAGGTACGGGGCAAACGGCTCGCTGGTTCTGGACCATCTCAATTTTGCCGCATATGGCCAGAGTTTTGTGGCCGATTCGCCAATAAGGGCGTCCATCAATGGCAAGACAATTACGCTGCAAAATATTTCGCTGTCCAGCGGCCAGACGTTCCTGAAATCTTCCGGCAGGGCGGTGATCGGCAAAAGCATAGATTTCAGCCTTCAGGGAAAGACCTCGCTGGCCCCGTTCAAAGTGTTTACAGCAGGCCTGGGCAAGCTGTCGGGCTCCGCCGTTTTTTCGATGCATGCCGGAGGGGACTGGAACAACCCCACCCTGGGCGGAAGGCTGACAATTACAGACGGCGACCTGGCCTTCAAGGGCATCCCTCAGGACCTGAGGATCACGTCCGCTTACCTGCATGTTGATGAAAACAGGCTGGTCCTTGAAAACTTCAATGGGAAGATAGGCGGAGGTGATGTTGACATGGCCGGGGTGGTCTACCTGACGGGGCTTTTCCGCCCGGCCCGCTTCTATCTGGAAAGCGTAATAAGCGATGTTAACACCAATATAAAAGGGGTTGACCTTACGGCGGGCGGAAATCTCATATTCAAGGGGGACGCGGGCAAGCAGGACTATATGCTGGCCGGGGACCTTTCTATAGCAAAAGCAGTTTATGCGAGGGATGTGGACTGGCAATCCCTGATATTTAAAAAGAAGGCTTCCCTGCCATCTTCCAGCGCTTTCAGCAGTACCAGGCTTAACGTAAGGATACAGGGGGCTAAAAACATCAGGATTTATAACAACCTGGCGCAGGCTCCGCTTTCCATAGACCTGACTGTTAATGGTACGCTTGCCGATCCAATTCCCCTGGGCAGGGTGGAGGCCAGCTCCGGCAAGCTCTTTTTCAGGAACAACGAGTTCGAGATCGAACACGCTTCCGTCATATTTGCCGACCCCAACAGGATAAACCCCGTGCTGGATGTGGCGGCCCGCACCGTGCTGAAAGGCTATACCATACGGGTGAGCATGTCCGGCAATCTGGACAGGTTCAATCTGGCTTTCACTTCGGACCCGTACCTGGAGGAGATGAGCATACTTTCCCTGCTGGCGCTTGGCGATGTTACGCAGGGCGGGGCGGGCATTGGGGGCGGCATAGGCGCGGCGGAGGCAACAGCTTTTCTAACAGGAAAGATCCAGGATGTGGTAAGCAAGCGGCTTAAGAGCCTTACCGGGATAGACCGCTTCCGGATAGAGCCGTCCATATCCAAATCCACCGGTTCCGTTACCCCGCGGGTGACAGTATCAAAGCGCCTGCTGGGCGACAGGCTATATGTTACATACTCGGCCCCGATAGGCTCCGAAGAGCAGGTAATAAAGCTGGAATACACGCTTGCGCCAAACATTTCCCTCATCGGCCTGCGTGACGAACAGGGCGACACGGGCGGAGACTTGAGCTTCAGGTTCAGGTTTGAATGAAAGAGAAAATAATTTGAGGTTTGAAATTTCAAAATTTAAATTGCTTTTTATGTGCGCCCTGTTGCTTGCGCCTTGTACTGCCTGGGCTGCCGTTTCCGGCCCGCCTTCTTCTCCTGCGCCCGCAATCGGCAACGCGCCGCAGTCCGGCCAGATACCCATAAGGCAGATAGATGTGGAAGGGCTTTATTCGATAAAAAAAAGCGAGCTTATATATATGTTGTGCCTCAACTCCGCGAAAACGATAATCCCCGTGCACCTGAGGCGTGGGATAAAAAGGGCTTTTAAAAAAGGGATTTTCGAGTACATAGAGGTTGATTCGGATGATGCCCGTCCGGGCAGGATCATCGTAAAGGTCAGAGAAAAGGATGTAATAGGCAAGATAAGTTTCAAAATAAGCGGGCGTGCGCCGAAAAAATTCCTGTCCGCACATCTGCCGTTTAAGGCTGGGGCCTTCATGAGGTATGCCCTTATCAACGGGGCCTCTGCAAGTCTGCAAGACGCCCTGTCCCAGTACGGTTATCCGGACGCTTCCGTAAATATCGGGGTGCAACGTGAAAAAAGCAGAAACCCGTATCTGGTGGATTTGAATATTACCGTGAATGAAGGCCAGGCAACCGTAATACGCGGGCTGAAGATAATCGGCCATGGCGGCCCGGAAGCGGCGCGGGCGCTGGATATAAAACCCTGCGACAGGTATGACCAGTACACCATCAGGGCGCGCCTGGAGAAATTGAGGCAAAATTACAGGGAAGAGGGCTACCTCAACCCCCTCACCGGCCCCTTTGCCATGACAAACGGCATATTGTACGTAAGCGTGGAGCCCGGTGTAAGGTACCAGGCAAGCTTTACCGGCAACAGCGCTGTGAGCACAAAAAAGTTGAGAAAAGCCCTTCCGTTTGAGGATGCCGGAGAAGCCCGGAACGACCTGGTTGACGAGGCGGTGCAGCGGATGAAGGCGCTCTACAATCAAAAAGGCCTGCCCGGGGCGCAGATTGCGCCGGTGTTTTCTGAGCATGATGGCCTGTACCGGATCCATTTTTTCATTTCAGAGGGCGAAAAGGTGAAGGTGAGGTCCATAAAGTTTACCGGCACTAATATAGACGCCTCCAGGCTTAAAACCCTGCTTTCGCTCAGAGAGGGCGGGCTTTACAACCCGGACCTGCTGGATAAGGATAAATCCCAGATTGCAGACCTTTTAAACAGTCTGGGTTATATAGACGCGAAGGTGTCGGACCCGGAAGTGGCCCCGGCCGGCAAAGGCAAAGTGGACATCACATTTAATATCAGTAAGGGCGCGCAATACAGGATTGCCGGATTGAAGGTAGAGGGGGCCAGCGCACAGTTTGCAAGCCAGGCGCAGGCCGCGCTGAGGATCAAACCAGGCGATATCTATAACGAGTACGACGTTACCACTGCCCGGTACAGGATTCTTTCGATTTACAACAATGCGGGATATGCAGATTGCCAGGTTGGCATAACGCGGGAGTTCAGAAACGACGGCGCATATATAGATTACAAGATAACCGAAGGGCACAAGCTCTATTTCGGCAAGAGCGTTGTGATCGGCAATAAAAATACAAAGCTTTGGGTAATCAGGCGGGAGCTTGCCCACAAGGACGGCAGCCCTTTCAGCTACAACACGCTTCTTACCGAGAAACAGCATCTCTACGAGCTTGGAATATTTAACAGCGTGGACACAGAGATAATTGGAAGGCATGGCGATACGGTTGACGTGGCATACAAGGTGAGCGAGGGTAAGCCCGGCGCAGTTGAGTTTGGCGCTGGCTATGGCGATTACGAAAAAGAGCGCGGGTTTGCGCAGCTATCATATAACAACCTCTTCGGGCGGGACATGGCGGGGTCCCTCAGATTTGAGGGCAGCACAATGGAGAGGCGGGCTATACTTAACTTCTCTGAACCGTGGTTTCTGGGCGCAAAGCAGCCGTTCCGGGCGTTTTTGCTGGCCGAAAACCGCACCGAAAAGAACTTCGATACGGGCGAGGTCATATATAAACTCACAAGGTACACAGCCAGCGCCGGGGTAGAGCGGAAATTGGGCGCCAGGGTAAAGGGACAGCTCTATTACGATTTTACATGGGTAAACACTTATGATGTGGCTCCGGATGCAATTATAACCAGGGAGGATGTTGGCACCAGGGCCATAAGCGGCATCAGCCCGGCCTTGTTCTTTGATTCCAGGGACGACCCTTTCAATCCCAAAACCGGGATATTTGCCGGGGCATCGCTGAAATATGCCACGCCGTTTCTGCTGTCCCAAAGTAACTTTATCAAGGCCGTGGCCCAGAGCAGCGAGTATTTGGACCTCTCCAGGTTGTTCGTGCTGGCTATGGATGAGAAAATCGGCATGGCAAAAGGCATTGGCAATACAAGCGAGCTGCCCATAGTGGAGCGTTTCTTCCTGGGCGGCAGAAACAGCGTGCGTGGTTACGCCCAGGACACTCTTGGCCCCAAGGGTTTGGACGGCACGCCGCTTGGCGGCAACGCCTTCCTGCAGGGCAATGTGGAACTGAGGACTGCCATTACAAAAACCATAGGGATTGCCCCGTTCCTGGATATGGGCAACGTGTGGCCAAACGTTTTCAACATGAACCTGACCAGCCTTAAATTCACTACCGGGCTCAGCTTCAGGATAACAACACCGGTTGGCCCGCTGCGGCTTGATTATGGTGTAAAACTGAGCAGGCAGCCTGGGGAGTCCGTAGGCGAGCTTCACTTCAGCATAGGCAACGCCTTTTAAAGGAGAAAAAATTTGAGATTTGAAATTTCAAATTTGAAATTGGCGGACAAGGGACAAAAAAGAAGAACGGCACTTCTTTTTATTGTCCTTGTTTTGTTGTTCATTCCTTGTATCGTTTCGGCAGCCGTGCTGGACAGGGTTGTGGCATTCGTGGGCAGCGACGCGATAATGCTTAGCGAACTGCGCGCCAATGTGGCCCGGGCCCGTGCTGTTGTGCCGGACATAACGGACATGGAGGTGCTTAACACCATGATAAACAGAAAACTCCTTGCCATTGAGGCCAAAAAGTACTTCCCCGAGGAAAACGACGAAGATGCGCTTGTGCGCGACTATATGGACCTCAAAATAAGGGCCCTGGTGACAATACCCGAAAAGGACATAAGAGACTACTACAATAAAAACAAGGCGAATTTTGGCAATGTGGGGTTCGAACAGGTAAGGGGCCAGATTGAGAAGCTGCTTGAGGAGAAAGAGGTGAACCGGAGGCTAAGGGACCAGATTCAGGACCTGCGCGCGCGCGCCTGGATAAAGACTTTTCCGGACGCCATCCCGGCAGGGCCCCCAGCCCTGAAATAGGCGCGCCGGCGGGCCAATTGTTATAATAAACTATGGGCCAGGGGACGCCCAGTCTGTTTTTAGGAAAATTTTTATGAGGGACTCCTCAGAAAACAAGAAACATTTTTCCGAGAGCACGGGGAAGCTCCATATGCCGTGTCCACATAAGGGAAAGTCCGGTATTGAGCTGCACGTGGTTATAAAAGCGGGCAATTGCTACCGGTCCGGCCAGTGCATGGTTCTGGAGTGCAAGTATCACAAGCTTCACTCGGACATACAGAGCCTTCTTTCCATTCTCTGGTGATCCGCACAATCCAAAAATAACGGAGGTCTTTTGATGAAATACCGCTCGGGCGGCATAGGCAGGGTTTTTGTATCCAGGTTCGACGATGGAGAGGATTTTATTGCCCAACTTTCCGAACTGGCAGGAAAGGAGAATGTGCGGGCGGCGGTTTTTTTCCTGGTTGGCGGGGTGAAGGGCGGCAGGGTAGTGGTGGGCCCCAAGGGTGATGAGATGCCGCCGGATCCCGTGTGGGACAACATCAGCGGCAACAGCGAGATGCTGGGCACGGGCACCATATTCTGGGATTCCAACGGCCCCAAGGCGCATCTGCACGTCTCCGTGGGGCGTGGCGGGACGGTGAAGACCGGATGCCTGAGGCAGGACTCCAGCGCGTTTCTGGTGCTTGAGGCCGTTGTTATGGAGATAACGGGCATCCAGGCCGGGCGGCTCCCGGACCCGGAAAGCGGTATGCAGCTTCTAGGCTTCACTGATAAAAAGACTTTTTAAGTCCTCTTTTTTCGCCCTGCAAGGGAAACAAAATTCCCGGAATTACCCTTGCAAAAAAAAACCATCTCTGCTAATGTACTTGATGGTTATGACTGACGATTTTACTACCAGAGTGGAAAGCGTGCTGGTCAGCGGGGTGGGCAGCATAATCGGACGCTCCATCCTTAAGAGCGGTCTTGCAAGGATCAACAAGCAGCCTGAGGCATTTACTCAGGAAGACCGCAAAACGCTAATCGACAACCTGATCAGGTCTATTTCCGTGTTTGGTACCAGGGAAGAAGCTAAGCGCATTCAGGCTGAGCTGGAAAAGCTCCTTTAGTTTTAAAGCGGGCATGCGCGGGAAAGCGGGTTTTGTGCGCAAGCATAAACTGCGGACTGTGATTTGCCTTTACTAATGTAGGGGGGTAGTAATGAGTCAGGTATTGGCCGCGCCCTTGTTTTACATCTTTTTTATTTACGGATTAAGTTTTATTGTCCTCTCCGTAGTCCTCTTCCGTGAGATTGGAAAAGCATCGAAGATAGCCATGGTTTCCACCTTTTCCATCCTTGCCGTTTTCGGCATGCTGCACGGTCTGGCGGAGTGGACTGACTGGGTCAGGTTCATATTAGACGGCGGCAACCTCCCGGTTTTCGCCGCGGCAGGGCCTGGGGCAGGGGAGCCATGGTTCCTTAAATACGTTTCTCAAATCTTAATGGTGGTCTCATTTACCGTCCTGTTCCAGTTTGCGGTAAACATGCTTACCTACAAGTCCGAGAATAAATCGGCAAGGGCCATCCCGGCTGTGCTTTTTATCCTTTACCTGATTTATATTTTTGCGTCGGGCACCGTTGCACAAAGCGTCTTTGCCGCAGGCAATATCGGCAGGCACCTGTTTGGCTTTGTAGGCGGCACCATGGCGGCAATCGCACTTTTGAAGCTGGCAAACGAGCTGATGCCGCTTGGAAACAGCAGGTTGATATCCGGCCTTGCAGCAGGCGCACTCGGTTTTGCGTATTATTCCGTATTCGGCGGGCTGATTCTGCATCCCGTTATAGGGCTTCCGGTGCAGCTTTTCAGGATGTGCTGCGCGATAGAGATTGCCTTCTCCTCGTTCTACATACTGGACGTTTTCAAGGCTTGAACCTTTTTAAATTCCATTTGTAAAAAATTAATTACTGCGATTGCGGAAGGGGGGGCGGTAAAAAACCGCCCCCCCGTCTGATTCAGAAAACCATCGCGGATAATAACGGCCCTGCCTTTATACTGCCACTCATGCTTTTTTCGTGTTTTTCATCAGCCGCGCCAGAATGTAGCCTGTTATCAGAGCGCTTCCCAAAACAAGCGCCGGCCTGCTTCGTATCTGATTGATAGCGGCCTTATACAGGTCTTCAATCGTATTTTTCCGCAGATAGCCGGAGGCCCGTTCCATGCTGTCAGATACACTAATGAGGTAGCCGGAAACCTGTTGTCCGTCATCTTGCGTCTTTAGCTGCCCGGCGGTTTCCGCGATTGCGGCGGCCAGTATATCCATTTTTTTTGCCAGTTTCAATTTTTGCTCCTCCGCCATGGTCCTTGCATACTGGCCGGCCTTATCCTTTATGCCAGCATTTCCGTTTGAAGCCAATTCCGAATTGCTTTGATATGTGATGCTTGTAGCCATATCTTGCCTCCGGGTATGCCCGATTGGGATGGATTAATTTTTCAAAAATAAAAGGGAGCCAGCTCCCCTTAATAAAAAGCTATCGCCGCGTCCGCTTGGTGTCAAGGAGCGCCGATGGGCGGGGGCTCTATATCCCGGCTGGTTTTAAGGGCGGCCAGGGCGGCCTGTGGCAATAAGGGGTTTTTTTGATCAGAAACCGTTCCAGTTCTAGTGTAATACTTTTGTGGCAGAGGTGAGCAGGTCGAAGGGCACTTTAAGCCCTTCAGCATTTGCTTCTTTTAAATCTATAATCACATCTATTTTCCTAGGCTGCCTTACCGCTATCGATGCCGGCTTGCGCCCTTGCAGCACCTGGGCAACAGCCATGGCGGCCCCGTCACCCTGTTCCGCCGGATCTGCCGCGATAGTAAGGAGGATGCCGCTTGATTCTCCGCCGGTTGTGGTTGCTGCCGCCGGAATCCTGGAACGCCGCGCCGTGCTTACAGCGGCCCTGAAGCATCTGGTTGTAGCACACTCGTTTGTCAGAAAAACGGCGCCAACCCTGGCCGATTTCAACGTCCTCAAGTTCAACCGGACGGCCTTGAATCCGAAATTGCCTTCAAGCCCCCTTATCTCTGAGTCCTGGGCTGCGGAATCCGCGCTGCTGCCCAGAAAAACCACGCCAAGGGTGGAAAAATTGGATATGCTCTTCAGATTTTTGATTATTCCAGCGGCTGGCACCCTTGAACTGATCCCGGTAGCTTTTCTGGCAAATGCCCCGGGATTTGAAACACCAGCGAACACTACAGGCACGCCTTCGGCTTCTTTCAGGGCAATTGCGGTGGCCTGAGGGCCGTACGATACGATCACGCTGGCACCATAGGCCGACATCTTGCGCACAGTATTAGCTATCGACATCGGGTCGTCAGCAGGGGGGCGTTGGACAATTACTTGCGCCCGGCTTCCTTCTCCGGTCAATTTTCTAATGAACTCTTTTTGGATTGCCTCGTAATAGGGGACATCCTTGGCCATGATTACTCCTATTATCTTATTGCCCGCGCCATAGGAAACCGCAGGCAGAAGAATCATCCCCAGGCCAAGCAGAAATATGTTGAGTATTGCCTTTTTCAGTTGTTTCACCATCTCCTGGTAAGCGAGACCAATATTATATGCGCCGTTCCATTTTGAAATTCGGTATATGGGTTGCCGCCCTCGTTTGTGAAATCGCTGTATCTGTAGCTCAGGCTTCCGGACATGCCTCTTTTGAAGCGGTAGTCCCCGGAGATGGTATAGTCCGTCTCGTGCATGTCTAAAGTGGAAAAAGACGATATCGGGACAGGCTGTGTAATGTTGGGGTCGTTGGGGGTAAAGCCTATCCCTGCAACCGTATGGCCTATGCCCGCATTGAGCGTAAGCATGTCAAAAGGCGAATACATTGCGTTTACTGCGTAATAATTTACCTGCTGTCCGGCAGGCACATCTGGATCAAACAGGACTGTTCCGGAAAGGTTGTTATATGCAAGGGGCTCCTGTATCTTGTCCCGCATATAAGAATATATCGTGGAGACTGTAAGGTTGCGTTTGACGAGGAATGTTATGTCTGCCAGAAGCTTGTCCCTGCGCACGTCCCTTCCGCCGGGGGCGGTAACGGGTACGAACTGCTCCGTTGCAAATTCCAGGGTATCACGGTGTTCCTGGCCTGTCTGGTAATAGACAAGCGCGTCTATCCACGAAGCTGGCAGCCACGATGCCGATATCCGGCCCTCGTCCGCCCTGTTGGGCTCCGAGTTGACGGACGGGTGAAAGATGTTCCTGTGGGTATATTTCAGCTTAATATCCAGGGCCCTTACGGCATTTATGTCCATGGCAATCCATTCTGTGTCTTTTTGCGTGCTTTGAGGGAGGTTCCACACGGAGGCGTTGTCCCTCCGGATATTGTCGTAGCTGTACCGGGCCCTGATCACCGCGCCAGGCAAAAGATAATATCTGGCTGTTGCGGAGGCGGAATCCGTATTGGAGGATATGGCGGGTTTCAATGAGCAGGTATAGGTTCCAGCCGTATTGTTTGAAGGGCTGCAGACGTTATCGAACGTTATGGCGGACGGGGTGTCCTCGTCAACCTGCCTGTGCCTGTATTTGAAAAATAAGGCGGTGGATGGCGCCGGAGTCCATGTGACTTCCCCTTCGCCAAAAATATAATCCGCCTTCGCGCCGCTTTCTTCGTTCTTGCGGTCAACCGACCATATGGTTGCCGAGGCCACAATCTCTCCGGTATAGGAAGTATGCAGCATCAGCATATTAGATGAGCCCTTCAGTTGCGAAAACTCGTTATGCGGATAAATTCCAGCCTTTAGGGTTGACCCTGGCGGGAAACCGGCGGCGGCAAAATTATCGAACAGCACGGGCTGGCCGTTGGCATTGAATCTTTTTTCCTCATGCTCGTACTGGGCCTCCAGCGGGCCCAGGTGGCTGTTTATGCCAACCTGAAAGGCCTCCGTTGTGTAGTCAATATCCCGCGCCTCGGATGTGCGAACCGCGTCATTAAAAAAGCCAGCGCCTCCAAGGAACCTCTGTTCAATCAGCCCGTCCCTGTTAAAGACGCTGCCTTTCACATAAAGGTGGGCCGGGTAGCCGGGCGCTTTCAGCCTGAACACAAAATCGTCCATGCCGGCCTTATATCCAAACGAAGCGCCGGGTGCCCTGTTGTCAACGCCCACGGAAGACGGCGCCGGCGTCAGGAGTATAAGGTTTATATTGCCGAGATTATGGAACACTGCTCTTGTGTCGCCCTCAAAATAGACCAGGTCCTTGTAGGAGTAATTGAGGTAGCCGTAATAGTCGTTCCTGTTGACCTCATCGATTATGAGATGAAACCTGTTGGGATAATCAAACAGCCGGGCAGCTCCGCCAAAAACTACCGAGTTATGAAGAAAATCGTATTCATCGGCCCCCCTTGCGGACCCCGAGTTTCCGGCAAACCTGTATCCCGCATGGAATTTGTATTTCGGGGGGATTACCGGGAAAGCATATCCGCTTTCCTCGGGCTCCTCTTCCTGGCTGTCCTCAGAAACGGCATTTTGAACCGGGGCTTCCACCTGGGCCGGGCTGCCCTGCGCCCTGGCACCCTGGCCACCGGCAAGTTCCTGGCATACGGCCCTATGCGCAAATACAAGCATTGCAGCCAGCAGCACCGGAAAAATTTTTCTTATCCCCCCCATAATGTCCCCTTTACCTGTGGAAAAACCCGCTCCCGCTTGCTGAAGGCAGGTCTGTCCCGTGTATCTGCGAATGGCAATCGGTGCACCTTGTATAAAAGGTGCTTACGGAACCGGGCGCGGAGCTTGATGAAATCCTGTGCCCGGCATGGCACTGAAGGCAGAGAAACGGCACCGGCACAACAAGCAGGTTTGCATTCACGGACCCGTGGGGCCTGTGGCAGGTGCGGCAGTCCTCCGTGTTCTCCGAATGTTCGAATGCAAACGGGCCTTCCTTTTCCCCATGGCAGCGGGTGCAGGTCTGCTTAACTGTGGGCCTGCGAAGCATCTTCTCGTTTATAGACCCCATGGGGTCATGGCAGTCCGTGCAGAAAACCCTTCCTTCGTTAACAGGATGATGGCTTGGCAGTGAGAATTCCGCCTTAACCTCCTTGTGGCATTTAAAACACATGCTGGCGATGTCCCTTTGCATCGTCTTCAGGTCAGGCCCGTTGTGCACCTTATGGCAATCGATGCAGCTTACGCCAGCCTGCGCATGCGGGCCGGCATTCCAGTTATGCAGATTGAATGTGGCATTTTCAGTATGGCATTTCAGGCATATCAGCGTCTGTGCCTGGGGAGGCAGATGCTTGATATCTATGAACGTCTTGTAATTGCATGCCGTCTGGATGCCGCGCTTTGCATCGGCTGCCACCTTTTCAGGGGTAATCCCTTTTATCGCCAGGCTGCCAGGCCCATGGCATGACTCGCAATTGACAAGCGGCAGCCCCGACGACCGCCGGATCTGCACGCCCATTGTGCTTGCGTCAAAATCCTTTTTAAGCTGGTCGTGATAATGGCAGGCAGAAAGGCATGTCTTGGTGCCCACGTAATCGGCATCCAGCCTGCCGGCGACCATCTTCTCGTATTGCCTCATGGGCAGGATTGGTCTGGATTGCCTCAGGGCCTCGCACCCTGAGAAAAAAAGGGACAGGAATACAATAAGACTGAACAGGGCCTTAAAAACCGGCCGTTTTTGCGCCCCTCCCATGTTAATTTTTTACCCTCCCCCAATACCTGGCCCCGCAAAGGCCTTAAATTATTTTTTAAAATCCGCTATTTGGCCGGATATTACCCCACGGACCAGCGCCCGATGTATTATCAAATTTTTTACTTGCCGATGTCCATGAAAAAATTTATTCATCGTTACAGCTTGAACCTTTCCAGTTCCGATGCCAGGTCCGCGGCTTTTCCCTTAAGCGAATCAACTACCATGGCCATATCCGTAACTGAGTGGGCCAGACTGCCAGCCGCGCCATTTATCTTTTCCATATGGGCAGCGAGTTCATGGCTCATCTGCCTCTGCTGGCCGGTTGAGCGCGCGATCTGGCCGGACTGGCCCGCCGCGTTCTCCGCTGTCTGCGAGATCTCCATGCTCCCTGTTTTCTGCTGGGCGGCGGCGGACCTCACCTGTGCCGAGAGCGTCTTTATCCTGGACGTTGCGGTAAGTATCAGCTTGCTGCCTCTGGTTTGCTCGTTTAACGCCTCGGATATCTTTTCCGTTTCACTGCTCATCTGCCTTGTTGTGTCGGCAATGTTCCTGATAACCTGGGCCTCTTCTGATGTGGCCTTGCGGATCACGCCGGCCATTTCGGCAGCCGAAGCCGAGCTTTTTGCAATCTCACTCAGATAGTCGTTGGTTTGGCGTACCATGTCCAGCCCTGCTTCAACGGTCTGTATGCTGGAGGAAGCCTTCTCGATGCTGGACTTCACCATGTTCTGGACCGAAACCACAAGTTCCGATATCTCCTTTGTGGAAGCGGAAGTCCTCTCGGCCAGCGCCTTTATCTCGCTGGCCACCACTGCAAACCCGCTGCCATGCGCGCCCGCCTGTGTGGCAAGGATGGCGGCGTTAAGGGCAAGCAGGCCGGTCTGCTCGGCAACTTCATCTATAACTGTAACTACGGAGCCTATCTCCTGTGATTGCCGCCCAAGCCCGTTTACGGCTTCCGCCATTCCGGTTACGCTCTGTTTTATATCGTCGATGCCTTTCAGGGCCGCCTGGGCGCTTTGCATCCCTTTTACCGAAGCGGCGCGCTGCACTTTTTCGGCTAGCACGGCGGACTCCGCCGCGCTCTTTTCTATGTCCTTGATGGCGGCATTCACTTCCTCAACCGAAGACGCTATGGACTCCGAAGCCTTGTAATGGCTGTCCAGGCCTCCAGCTATCCGGTTTATTCCATCAATCATTTGTTCTATGGAGGACGCAGTCTCACTGGCTGCCCCGTCGAAGACCTCCGCGCTTTCAGCTATTGTGGAAATGGCGGAGCTCATACGGGTTGCTGAAGACGAAGTCTCTTCGGATGCCAGGGAGAGGCCTTCGGCGGCAGCAGATACCAAAGCAATCGATTCCTTTACCGTTTCCAGGGTGGCCCCTGCAATCTCAACCGAGGATTTTTGCTCTTCCACGCCTGCCAGTATCTTGCCGGAGGACTCCTCCACCTTGAAGGACACCTTGGAGATGTCTTCGGTAACTTCCTTTATTTTATGTATCATCTCCCTCAGGCTGGCGGCTATTGTGTTGATAGACTGGCTAAGCGCGGCTATTTCGTCGTTGCCCCTTAGTACCGTAGTATGTGTCAGGTCCCCGGAGGCTATCCGGGCTGCGGCCGTCTGTATCCCGATAACGGGCCTGGTTATGAACCGGGAGATTGCGAAGTACACCATCGGCACAAATATCAGAAAACACACCAGCAATATGCCAAGCGCCCAGAACAGAAGGCTGTAGATCTGTGCCTTTATGCCTCCAGATTTCAGCCCCAGCGTAAGCGAGCCTCCAATATTGCCCGCGGCATCCTTCAAGGGGATTTTCATATAATAGAGGCCGCCTGTTTCAGTTACATCCTGTGCTGCTGATGCAAGCGCCGGGCCTGGCAGGCGTGCAGGGGCCTGGCCCGCACTGGCCAGGACTGTGCCGTCAGGGCCCGTTACCGAAATAAATGCCAGGTCCTTCTCGCTTTTTGCAAGGCTAGCCAGTTTATCATCCAGGCCTGGAATGTCCTTAATCTGGATTCCGAGGGCAAGCGCTTTCTCCAGGTCGCCCTTGAGGTTTTGCCCCATATACATGCTTTTTGCGAGCATGGCCTTTTTATATTTTGCTGTTGCGATAAGGGTGAGGACGGCTGTGTTCAGGCTGAAGGCCAGCAAAAGGATTAACGAAAGAAACAGCAAGGATTTTTTCTTGAGATTCATAAAGCCCGCCCGTCCCTTTAAGCTTAATATTATTGAACTATTAAAAAGTCACATTTTTATATACTTTTAATTATTGCTATGTCAAGGGACTTTTACCGGGGCCTTTTACCGGGAGGTTCAGGCTGCGTAAAAAAAAATTTTTGAACAAAAGGGCTGCAAGCCGCAAGCTCCTTGGTGGCGAGTTCAGGCCCCGGTTGAATCAGAAGGTTTTTAAATGATCACTTTATAAGTTTTGAGATGGCCCTGAATTCGTCAGTTCCTGCCCGGCCGGCAAGCTGGAAAAGAACGGTTTCGGCAGTCGTGATGACCGCCCCTGCGTTTCTCATGAAATCAATTCCTGTTTTATAGTCCTCTTTTTTCCTGGAACAGCAGGCGTTTGCGACTGCATGCACGTAAAATCCGCGCTCCAGAAGGCCAAGGCAGGTCTGTAGCACGCAAATGTGGGCCTCCATCCCGGTCAGGATTATCTTTTTTCTTCCGGAAAGCGCAGCAAGGAAAGCCGGTTCGCCGCAGCAATCAAACGTGATCTTCTCTACAGGGGAGACCAGCGGCAAGGCCTTCTTTACCGGGGATGCTGTGGAGCCCAGGCCTTTTGGGTATTGCTCAGTAATGATTACCGGGACCGAGAGAATGTTAGCCCCTTCAATCAGGCGCACTATATTGAGAACCGTCTTTTCTTTAACGCCTTCCTCCATAACGGCCGCAAGTTTTTCCTGCACGTCAACAACAATGAGAACGGATTCAGACCGGCCGGGGATAAACCTGTCCATTGGCGGCCCGTACTGAGCATCTGGCATTTTCAAGTTCATCCTTAATATTTTAGTATATTCAGGGTGGCAGGAATACATAAGGGGCGGTTACGGCTTATCGCACCCGCCCCTGTTTTGCATATTTATGCTTACTGCCTGTTTTTTACCAGGCTTTCCACTACCGAAGGGTCCGCCAGAGTAGATGTATCGCCCAGCTCTTCCACATCACCCCTGGCTATCTTTCTCAGTATGCGCCTCATTATTTTGCCGCTCCTGGTTTTTGGCAGCCCTGGCGCAAATTGCATTTTGTCGGGGGCTGCGATGGGCCCTATAGCGCTTCGCACATGGCCTATAAGGCTTTTTTTGAGGGCTTCATCAGCAACAAGGCCGGCCTTCAGCGTTACATAGCTGTAAATCCCCTCGCCCTTTATCTCATGCGGGAAACCCACCACGGCCGCTTCGGCCACAGCCTCATGGCTTACCAGGGCGGATTCAACCTCGGCGGTGCCTATTCTGTGGCCGGAGACGTTGATAACGTCATCCACCCTGCCCATAAGCCAGTAATCCCCGTCCTCGTCCACCCTGGCCCCGTCGCCTGAAAAATACTTGCCTGGAAACCGGCTGAAATAGACTTCCTTTATCCTTTTGTTGTCCGGGTCTCCATATGTGCCGCGCAGCATTCCCGGCCATGGTTTTGATATGCACAGATAGCCGCCCTCATTTGGCTGGGCAGCCTCGCCCTTTTCGTTTACCACGAGGGGGGCAACGCCTGGGAACGGCCTGCAAGCGGACCCTGGTTTAAGCGGCATGGCGCCGGGCAGCGGCGTTATCAGTATGCCGCCGGTCTCTGTCTGCCACCAGGTATCAACGATAGGCAGCCTGCCCTTGCCCACGTTTTTGAAATACCACATCCATGCCTCCGGGTTTATCGGCTCCCCCACCGTCCCCAGAACTCTCAGGGAAGAGAGGTCGTGCCCCTGCGTCCATTCTTCACCCTCGCGCATCAAGGCCCTTATGGCAGTTGGAGCGGTATAGAAAATGCTAGCCTTATGCCTGTCAATTATCTGCCAGAACCTGCCCGGGTCCGGGTAGCTGGGTATGCCTTCAAACATTAGCGATGTGGCCCCCGCTGAAAGCGGGCCGTAGAGGATATAGCTGTGGCCGGTAATCCAGCCTATATCTGCGGTGCAGAAATGGATGTCATCGGCATGGCAGTCGAATATCCACTCGAATGTCAGGTTGGTATAAAGCATGTACCCGCCCGTCGTATGCAGCACGCCTTTTGGTTTTCCGGTGGACCCGGACGTGTAAAGAATAAACAGAGGGTCTTCCGCGTCCATCTCCTCAGGCTGGCAGAAATTCTTTATGTCTGGCGCGGCAATTTCGTCTTCCCACCAGAAATCCCTTCCGGGGGTCATGTCCACTCCGCCCCCGGTCCTTTGGACAACTATCAATTTCTCCACCGTAGGGCATTCATTCAGTGCCTCATCACAGCTGGCTTTCAGTGCCACTTTCCTTCCGCCCCGCAATCCCTGGTCCGCCGTAATGAGAAGCCTGGCGCCGCAGTCATTTATCCTGTCTTTGAGGGACTGGGCTGAAAAGCCGCCGAAAACAACGCTGTGAATGGCCCCTATCCGGGCGCATGCAAGCATGGATATGGGCAGCTCCGGTATCATGGGCAGGTAAATTGTCACCCTGTCACCCTTGGTGATGCCGTGCTTTTTAAGCACGTTGGCAAACCGGTTCACCTCGGTGGCAAGCTGCTGGTATGTATAGGTTTTGAACGCCCCATCATCGGACTCCCAGATGAGCGCGGCCTTATTGCGCCCCGGGCCGGAAAGGTGCCTGTCCAGGCAGTTATAGCTGGCATTGAGTTTGCCGCCCTGGAACCACTTGATATAGGGCTTTTCAAAATCGTAGTCCAGAACCTTATCCCATTTCTTAAACCACGTCAGCCGTTTTTCGGCCATCTCGCCCCAAAAGCCTTCGGGGTCCTCCATGGATCGCCTGTAAACAGAATTGTACTCTGCCATGCTTCTTACGTGGGCTCTGCTACTGATCTCCGGTGCTGTACGGAAGACGCGATTTTCAGACATAAGCACATCAAAACCACTGCCGTTGTCAGCCATTTTAAAAATTATCTCCCGATTGATATTTTGTTAGCCCCAGTTCCCGGAAAATCACGTTTAAAGCCACGGACTACCTACCGGCAGCTTTATGCCCGATTCGGCATATATTGTAACCGCCATGAGATACCACGCCAGCAGCGCGCATACGATCAGGTCCAGCGCTGCCAGGGTGCCGGCCGTCTGGATTCCGGCCAGCTCTTTCAGGTCCAAACCGGTAAAGCCCAGAAGCAGGGTCAAAAAAAGCAGCGCAAGTACGGTGTGGTGTTTCATTGATGCGATGAACAGTATAAAGGTGAAGAACGTCCACATCAGAAGGAATATGCCAAGCCCATGCCCGTCAAATGCAAGGACTCCGAAAGCTTTGGCTATATCGGCGTTTGTACCGAAAATCAGATACAGGCACAATGATATCCAGAACGCTCCATAGCCTGTAAAAGCGCAAAAACCAAAATTGTTGCCGGTTTTGAATTCAAGCAGGCCCGCAACCAATTGGGCGCTGCCCCCAAACAGAAGCCCTATCCAGATAACCGGCCCCAAGCTGACGAGCCCCAGGTTATGAAACTGCAGGATCAGGGTTGTCATGCCAAAACCTGCCAGCCCAACTACCGCTGGATTTCCTAACTTTACTTCTTCAGCCATTATTTTCCTCCTGGAAGATTCACGTTCAGGCGCCCACCAGCCCCTTATTAGGGAGAAAAGTATGCAAAATCAATACCGCGGGAAATACTACGGGATTATGCTTCTATAACAACGGCTTGTGTCATGTAATCCTTTTTAAATTAATAGGGCGGGCGTGTTACAAAAAGTAATACAATTGGCTTGTTTGTTACAAAAAGTAACCCCGTTAGATTATTGAATTTGCGGTTCTGGTTCTCAGGAGAGTTTTGAGAGAAACCGCAAATAAGAAGAGCTTAATCCGGCCTTGAGATTCCCCAGCGCTTACGCTTTTCCCATAAGGACTTGCGCGTAATTCCGAGCATCTCCGCAATCGATTGTTCCGTATGTGTATGCTGGTATTGAAGGATGAATCTTTTTGTGTAGTCCTCTATACTGAAGCCTCTGTCTGCCGCTTCGTCCAGAAGGGAATCGCTATGTCTTATATTGTTGGGCAGGCAATCAAGGTTGATAATGTCCCCCTCCGCCAGGAGAAGGGACCTTTCGATAATGTTTTGCAGTTCCCTGACGTTTCCGGGCCAGTCATATTTTTCAAGGCTGGCAAGCGCATCGGGGCTGATGCCTTTCACGTGCTTGCCCAGTTCACCTGAATACTTTTCAATAAAATACATTGCAAGCGGTTTTATATCTTCACGGCGTTGTCTTAAATGGGGTACCTTTATCGTGATTACGTTTATACGGTATAGCAGGTCCTCACGGAAGCTGCCGTCCCTGGCCGCGCTTTCCACGTCCTTGTTGGTTGCGGTAATGAACCTCAGGTCCACCTGTAATGCATGCGTGCCGCCAACAGGCCTTACCTGCTGGTCCTCAAGAACGCGAAGCAGCTTGGATTGAAGCCCCAGGCCCATGTCACCAATCTCATCCAGGAATACAGTCCCTCCGTCCGCAATCTCGAACAACCCTTTTTTGGCGCTCACGGCCCCGGTGAACGCGCCTTTCACATGGCCAAATAGCTCGGACTCCAGCAGGTTTTCCGGAATGGCCCCGCAGTTTATCGGAATAAAAGGCCCCTCGGCACGCGAGCTTCCGGAATGGATTGCCCTGGCCACAAGCTCCTTGCCGGTCCCGGTCTCTCCCAGAATAAGAACGTTACTTCTGGCGCCGGCAACCTTGGCTACCTCACTTTTTAAACCCTTTATGGCGGCGCTCTCCCCGATAATGCCCTCCGGGCTCCCTTTGCGCATCTGCTTTTTAAGGAAAATGTTTTCTGTCTGGAGAGCCTTTTGTCTCAGCGAGTTTTCGACCACGCGCTTGATCTCTTCGTGTATAACAGGTTTCATTATATAGTCGTGCGCCCCGGCCCTGAGCGCCCGCAGAGCGGTTTCGATGGAGGCATAAGCAGTGATCACAATAAATATCTGGTCGGCCACCTGCTCACGGAGCTTCGCTATCATCTCCACCCCGTCCATGCCCGGCAGGATGATGTCGGTTATGATCACATCGTAAATGCCGCTTTTGGCGGCCACGAAGGCATCTTCCGCCGAGCTGGCCGTGTCCGCCTCAAAGCCGTTTTTAACAAAAAGCCTTTTCAAGGACTCCCTGAGGGTCTCTTCGTCTTCAACTATGAGCATCCGCCTGGGCATTAATTATTGGCCTCCATCGGGATTTTTATTATAAAACTGGTGCCTTCGCCTTTTCTCGATATGGCCTCTATCGTCCCCCCGTGGTCTTTGATAATGCTGTAACAGATGCTTAAACCAAGCCCCGTTCCCCTGGCCGGTCCGGCGGCGGTGCTTTTTGTGGTGAAGAAGGGCTCGAATGCCTTTTCACGCTGTACATCGTCCATTCCCTCTCCCGTATCGGAGAAGACCATAATCACCTCATCATTTGACTTCTGCATTCTGATGCCCAGTTTTCCGCCGCCCGGCATAGCGTCGCGGGCGTTCAGTATCAGATTAAGAAATACCTGTTGAATCTGGTCCGGGTCCATCTTCAGCAGAGGCAGGTCCTGAATCTCCACCTCTATCTCTATACCCCTGAACCCCTTGTCATATTTTATAAGGCCGAGTGTGTTTTCAAGTATTTCTGCTGCGGAAGTTGGCGCCTTCTGCCTGGGGTAGAGCCTGGCGAAGTCCCCAAGGCTGCGCACTATCCGGGCGATCCGCTCTATGTGCCTGTTGATAGTGGCCAGGGAGTCTTTTACAAAAGGTGTTTCCCCGATTGTGGCAAAGTCCTCTTCCATAAGTTCCTGCACAAGGGAGGATATGGACGCAAGCGGGTTGCCTATCTCGTGCGAAACCCCGGCCGCCAGTCTGCCCAGGCTGGCGTGCTTGGTGGCCCTGAAGAGTTCTTCCTCAACCCTCTTTTTTTCTGTTATGTCCTCGAAGACAAGCACGAACTCGCCATGGCCTCCCTTAAGGGCGCTCAGGTAGCCATTAAGTGTTTTGTCTCCGGCGTTGCAAATGATCTCCTTGCCAATATTGCCTGTATTGAACAGCCCCGGGCCCATGCAGTTAAGGATAAGGCCGGCCTCTTTCTCCATCACCATGGGCCTTGGCATCCCGGTTATCTTTTCCATTTCCCTGTTCCAGTACTTTATCCTCAGGCGGCCATCAAGCGTGGCCACGCCAAGGGGCAGGCTTTCCAGGATGTTCTCGCTGAATTCTTTCAGTGCATTAAGTTTGCTGTTTGCGTCCTCCAGTTCGCTCCTTGAAAGCCTTAGGGTACGGGATATCTGCGATATGGAATTGAGCATCTCGCCCTTTTCCTCTTCGGTCTGGATGGCCCGGTTCTCCACGATCATGCTGGCGATGGCGGAGCCCAGGGCGCCTGAAAGGACCCTTTTTGCCTCGTCTCTTAACCGGATGAGATCAGGCGGGCCAAGCCGTTCCTGGCTAATGGCGTTTTCCCGGATAAACTGGCCGAGGGCTTCTCCCGCCTCGGTCCGGCCTATGTATTGGCCAAGCAGGTTTTTGAGGTCCTCAAAACCGTAACTCACAGGGGATGGCAGGAGTTTGGGGGAATAAGACTCTACAAATAAAAAGGCCTGCTTCTCCTCCAGTTCATCCGGGCTGGTGATCAGCGATACAGCGGCATAGAGGACGGCATTAAATAGCAGCCCCCAGACAAGCGAATTGGTCCACTTGTCCAGCCCCTTTAAGCCGAAGAGCGCGTCAGGGTTCAGCGCCTCTGAATGAATGATGTATGACAATATGCCCGAATCGGCAATAACGCCTGACTTCACAAGAGCTGGAACCAGCAGCGAGTATGCCCATACTGCAAACCCGGCGGTCATCCCGGCCACTGCGCCTTTGCGGTTTCCTTTTTTCCAGTAAAGCCCGATAAGAAAGGCCGGGGCGAAGATGGTCACCGCCTCGAACGATTGCAAGCCGATATCCACCAGGGAGTAGTACTTTTCCACGCGGACTGCAAAAGCATATCCCATGAATACGCATCCAAGGATCACCAGCCTTCTCAGATTCAGAATCACCCGGGGATAAACGCCCTTCAGCCGGTTGAATTTATAAATGGCCGGCATCACAAGGTTGTTCATGGCCATCGTGCTTATGGCTACGGTTTCCACTATCACCATGCTGGTGGCGGCCGAGAAGCCGCCTATGAACGCGAACAGGGCAAGGTACTTCCTGCCCTGGCCAAGAGGCATCGTCAGGACGAAATTATCAGCGCCAATGTGGCTGCCTGAAAGGAGAAGCCCGCCATAGGCTATCGGCAGCACAAAAAGATTTATAAGCAGCAGGTAGAGCGGAAAAAGCCAGGCGGCCTTGAGGATATGTGATTCATCGGAGTTTTCCACAACCGACACCTGGAACTGCCTTGGCAGGAAAAAGATGGCTGACATCGAAAGCACCAGAAGTGATGCCCATTGGCCAAACCCCGGGGAACTGCCGCCCCCCATTACTGTAAGCGGGCTGAACCGTGAGGCCTCTATACTGCTGAATATGTCAGAAACGCCTCCGAACAGGAAAAAGCTTACATATATGCCAACGCAGAGGAAGGCCGCCAGTTTTATTATGGACTCAAATGCCACCGCAAAGACCATTCCTTCATGCCGCTCCGAGGAGTCCAGCTTTCGTGCGCCGAACATTATCGCGAATATTCCCAGCAAAAGGGTTATTATCAATCCGGCCAGCGAGGAGTCCCGCCCACCCGAAAGGATTGAGAAGGTGCCCATTATCGCCTTTATCTGCAAGCCAATATAAGGAGCAATCCCCACCAGGGCTATGAAAGCCGACAGGGCAGACACCGAAAGGGAATTGCCATATCTGGCCCCCAGGAAGTCAGAGATGGTTGTTATCCTGTTTTCTTTTGAGATACGTATAACTTTTCTAAGTAAGACGGGCGAAAGCGCCATCATCAGGGTGGGGCCAAGGTATACTGTCAGGAAAGACAATCCGGATGAGGCTGCCAGGCCTACGCTGCCGTAAAAGGTCCAGGAGCTGCAGAACACCGCCAGGGAGAGAGAATAAACAAACGGATTTGATACCAGGCTCCTTCCCTTTTTCTCCCTTTTTTCGGCCAGGTGGGCAATAAAAAAAAGCAGGCAGAGATAGGCAAGGATTACTGAAAAGAGAAACCAATCCTTAAATATCATGGGCCAGCTTCTGGAGGGCCCTGTTTTCGCTTTCTGGCAGACCTGCCGGCCAGAATGGCCAAAAAAAGAATGAATGAGGCCCAGGCTGAGAAGAAATAGACCGGCAAATGGTTCCTGAAAACGTCAAGCAGAGGCCAGTTGAAACAGAGCACGCCCCATATAAAAATAAAAAGCCAGGCGTCTTTGTTACCCATTTTAAGAAATTAGCACGCCCGGCTGGCTTTTATCAACCTGGAAAGCAGAGCCCGGGCAAAAGGAGAGCATTTCCAACCGGATTCGAACCGGTGTTACCGCCTTGAAAGGGCGAGGCAGGCAAAAACCGCAAACGGGCCACGGCTTCTGCCAAATCAATAGTTGATTGCCGCGTAACCTGGCACGGGCATGATACTCCGAAGAAAGCAGGTTGCGGCCGCAGAAAACTTAAAAAAACGGAAACCGGCCTGATTTCCGGGGGTATGTTGTCAAAATCGTAATGACATTCATGGATTAAAACCTAGTAAAATATTTCTTGAATCACCGGAGGTTAATTCATGGAGTACTCTATAAAGCCACGGGAACTGAAGAGGCGCCTGGATCAAACATACAGGATGTTCAGCGGCCAGGTGAGGGTGTTGCCAAGCCATGCGGCATCCATCCGGGAGCAGGACGGGAATGGCGTTGTTGAGACAACTATGAGTGAGGCCAGGGGAGATATCTGCCAGAAACAGGAGAAGCAGAGGAAAGAGCTCGAGATTGGCAAAAACCTCTGCGGCATGGCGCGGAAGAGCTGATTTTGTTGAGAAGCGAATTGCTGAGGGATTATCTCCGGACCTTCCGGAGGCGGGTAGAATCAGAAATGCCCCGTGGCGGCGTCAGGCCGGTAGCCGTGTACCTTGTCATCTTCCTGCCCGCGGCGCTTGTGTTGCTTCTTGTGCCGTGGGGGCGGTTCGCCCCGGCGTTTCTCTCCTCTATCATGGTGGCATTGATAATAGCAGCAATCACGGCGCCATTCGTGATGATGCTCTTTGCCCGCTCGCTGAGGCTGGAGCGCCATAAGAGAAAGAAGGCCGAAGATGAAGCCAGCCTCGCCTACCGTATACTGGATAGCAGCAGTGAGCCCGTGGTGATTACAGACAGCTATGCAAATATAGAGTACGTGAACCCGGCTTTCTGTGAGACTACCGGATACGCGAGTGAAGAAGTGCTTGGTAAAAATCCAAGGATAATGCAGTCCGGACGCCAGGATGCCGGGTTTTACCGGGATATGTGGGAGAGTATCACCACTACCGGGCAGTGGCAGGGGCAACTTTGGGACAGAAAGAAAAGCGGAGAGGAGTACCCCAAATTGCTCACGATCAACTCCGTCAGAGACGATGGCGGCAAGGTCATCAAATATATTGGCGTCTTTGTGGATATCACCGCACTGAAACAGACCGAGGAGCAGATCGAGTATCTCACCCGGCATGACAATTTAACCGGGCTGCCTAACCGCGTGCTATTTCTCGACCTCCTTGGCCTGGGAATCACCTACGCGGCGAGGCGGAGTCGGGGGCTTGCGGTTGTGATTCTCAGCCTCAGCGGGCTTAAGCATATCAGTGACTCCTTCGGACACTTCGCGGCGGACCTCTTCATAAAGGATTTTGCTGGCTGGCTCGCTGGCCTGGTACGTGAGCATGATACGGTTGCGCGTCTTCAGGAGGACGAATTCGGGCTGGTCATTGGTGATATTGATGGCTCGGAAGAGGTGGCGTCTATTGTGAAGAAGATCAATGCCCAGTTGGCGAGGCCTTTTTTCATCAGGCAGCGCTATGAAGTGTTCGTTACCGCTTATATGGGGATTGCGCTCTATCCCTCCGACGGGACCGGGGTTGAGACCCTGATGAAGAACGCCCAGGTAGCGCTCCATCAGGTCAGGGAGGCGAAGGGGAAAAATTTTCAGTTTTTTGACCAGAGCATGAGCCAAAAAGCATTTGAGCATCTGAGCCTGGAAGCAAACCTCCGCCGGGCGATAAAAAACGGAGAGTTTGTAATTCATTATCAGCCTCAGGTTGAGCTGCGGGGCGGAACCATTGTCGGAATGGAGGCTTTGATACGGCGGAAAGAAGACGAATGGCTTGTGCCGCCGTCCCAGTTCATACCCCTGGCCGAGGAGACCGGACTCATTATCCCGATTTCCGAATGGACGCTTATAAATGCCTGCAATCAAAGCAAGCGGTGGCAGGACGACGGGCTTCCCCCGCTGCGGCTTGCCATCAATGTGACGGCGGGACAGTTTTTCCAGAGGACGCTGATCAGTACTGTCAGGGACGCCCTGGACCAGTCGGGGCTTTCTCCCGAGTCCCTGGAACTCGAACTCACTGAACAAACCATTATCCATGACGCCGAGGAGGCCATAAAGATGATGAAGGCGCTGAAGGATATGGGTGTTTATCTCTCGATCGACGATTTCGGCACCGGGTATTCTTCGCTGAGTTATCTCAAGCGGTTTCCGCTTGACAAGCTGAAGGTCGATATCTCGTTTACCAGGGACATCGGCGTTGATACAAACAGCGCTTCGATTACGCAGGCGATCATCGCGCTGGCCCACAGCCTTAATCTCAAGGCTATAGCGGAGGGCGTCGAAAATAAGGCGCAGCTTGATTTTCTACTGGAGCACGGCTGTGACGAAATCCAGGGATACTATTTCAGCACCCCGCTGCCGGCGGATTCTTTCCGGGCCCTCGTCAAATCCGGACGCCGTTTCCTCTGATTTGCTGAATTGACCTTGGTGCCCGGTTGTTAATAGAATTAATCATGAATAAATCGGTGCCCTGGAAATCGGAAGGATACGGCGGGATTGCCGCGCTTAAAAAAGAAATAAAACTGCTGGTTTCAGAATTAAATGAAACCGGGCTCAAAAAATTTTCCGGCGGTCAATCCGGCCACGCCGATGTTGAAACATTTGTAAAATCTGTATCTGGCTGGCCTCAGATCAAAGAAACGGAGGCCTGAAAAAACCACATGGAAAAAAAAGAGAAAAAGGTCCTTTTGGTGGACGACGATCCACCCATCCTTTTCGTCCTTAAGAGCCACCTGGCCAGGAAGGGTTACGTGGTCAGGGAAGCAAAAGACGGCATGGAAGCGCTGAAAACACTTAAGGATTTTATTCCGGACGCCATTGTATCCGATATTGTGATGCCCGGTATGAACGGCTATGAATTATGCGAAACCGTAAGGAAGCATCTGGGAGAGCATTGCGCAAAAATACCCTTTATTTTCCTGACTTCCAAAACGGGAACACATTCTGTAATTCACGGATTCAGGCACGGGGCCGACGATTACATAACCAAGCCTTTTTCCGTTAGCGAAGTGGTGGACAGGATCAACGCCCTTATTGATAAGGTTCATTTATCGGTAAGTATCGGGCCTGAATCAGCCCTTTCAGGGTTAATAGAGGAGATAAACATGCCGGACATCCTGCAGATAGTTGAAGTAGGGCGCAAGACCGGCAGGCTGGTTATAAATACGCCGGCGGGTGAGCAGGGGGATGTCCTGGTGCAGGATGGCTTTATAATAGGCGCGCACGCAGGGGATTATGCCGGGCAGGACGCCGTATTCGAGCTTTTGGCGTTAAAAAAAGGGCAATTCCGGTTCGAGGCCATGAAACATGCCGTTGCTGAGATGGAGCCGCTATCGGTTGCCGGAATCTTGCTGGAGGGGATGAGGATAATTGACGAATTAAATTACCTGGGCAAGATAATTCCGGCAGATGACGATTTGGTTGCCGCCGCTGGTAAAAAGGACCGCAAAACTGAAGTGGACGATGATGATGCGCGCACCCTTCTGGAAGTTGCGGCGGACAGGCAATGGCAATTCTCGGCCTTGCTTCAGGCATCATCTCTGGGCCGGCTAAGGACAAAGGTGGCCGCAGCAAAACTTGTAGATGGCGGTATTCTGTCTGTTAAAAAAGCCGCCGTGGACGCATCAGCCGGGCAATACCAGCCGCAGTCCCGGCACGCGCGCTCTTATATTGTAATTGCCGCGTACTCGGAAAAGGCCAAATTGCGCATTGATTCGCTAATAGCCGCGATCGCCCCAAACGCACTAAAGAACACGGGCAGTTTGGGAGTAGCGGACTTTTACAGTGCAATGTTCGTGGGCGCCCATGGTGGTCCGTTCAGGGTTTGCACTGTGCGCGGGGAAGGAAGATTTGCCGGCACATGGGGGGACCTGCTCCAAAAATCGGATTTGGCTGTTTACTTTAACGACTCCAGCATTGATTTTTCCGGCGATCTGGAAAGTTTTTTGCACATGGCCGGAAAACAGGAAAAGGCGATAATCGTTAAAGAGGGCTTGCTGGCTGAATCAATTGCCGAAATGGCAGTGGAACAGTTCGGCTGTAAATATTATGTTTATAATGAAGAGGCAAAACTGGTTGAACTGGTCAAGTCTATTGTTTTGGGTTAAGTTTTTTAAAAAAACTTGCCCACTTGCGCAGGCAGCGCAAAAGGATCGAACGGTTTTGCAATCACGCCTATTGCCCCCAGCTCGATAAACTTTTTTTCCGACAGCCCGTCTGCCCTTGAGGTAAAAAAGATCACCGGGATTGTCCGGGTCTGCGCATTTGCCCTTAGTGTTTGAAGCACTTCGGTGCCGCTGCTCTCGGACAGCATGAAATCAAGAAGTATCGCATCCGGCTTCTCCTCCAGGGCAAGCTTAACCGCCTCTGCCGCATTAATTGCAGCTATCACGTCGAATTCCCCCGATTTTTCAAGAGCAAGGGATGCGATTTTAACAACAGCCTGATCGTCATCAGCTATGAGCAGCTTCCGTTTTTTATATTCATGCGCCTGGGTGGTTTCATTTGCCGCATGCAGCCGCATCGAACCCTCTACCCCGATTACCATGCGGATTACGGAGATCAGCGCCGCCAGCTTGCGCCCAGCCTGGCCAGCCGTGGATTCCTCCAGGGCGCTGGCCGCCTCCGTGATTTCAGGGAAACCGTAAGTGGCACCGGAGCCTCGCAGGGAATGCGCCGTAATATGGAGCGGACAGCCCTTTTCATAAATCTTCCAAACTCCTTTTTCAAGGCTTTCCTGCAGCGCAATCAACGTTCCCGCCAGGTAATTTTTATAATAGGTAATTTCGTCCATATCCCTTTTCTTAAACAGTATGTTTCATTATGATGCTGAAAACGGAACCGGTCCCCGGCACGCTTTTTACTTCAAGATCAAATCCCAGCAACTTAAGCAACGATCGCGAAATCGCCAGGCCCAGGCCTGTGCCTCCGTATTTACGGGACGTAGTGGTATCAGCTTGCACGAAAGGTTCAAATATAAGCTCCACTTTATCGCCGGGTATTCCTATGCCGGTATCTGCAATGTTTATCCGCACCGGACTGCATGTTTGGGGTTCCATATCAACAATCACGGATACTTTTCCCGAATCTGTAAATTTTATAGCGTTTCCAAGCAGGTTGAACAGCACCTGTTCCAATTTTGCCCTGTCAGTGTGAACGGGCGCCAAAGTATCGGGAATGGATGCTTCCAACAGCAGGGCCTTGCCGCCTATCTGCCCCTCGCTTTTTGCCAGCACCCCTTCGATCAGCTCTTTGAGGTCTACCCCGGACATATCGAGTTCCATCTTCCCGGCCTCGACCTTCGAAAGGTCCAGGATACCGTTAATCAAAGTTAGCAGGGACTTGCCATTTTCCAGTATCCTCGCAAGGTAATCAATTTCCTTTGAGCCCAGGTTTCCCGCTTTGTTTTTAAGAAGGACGTTTGAAAAACCTATTATCGAATTCAGCGGCGTCCGGAGTTCATGGCTCATCGTGGCAAGGAAACGGTCTTTGGCCAGGCTGGCGGATTCTGCGGCGTCCTTTGCGGCTGTAAGTTCTTCCTGCAACTTTTTTAATCCCGTTATTTCTTCCTTAACGGCAAGAAAGTTTGTGATCGCCCCGGATTTGTCCCGTATTGCATTTATCGAAGCGTATTCCCAATACAATTCCCCGCTTTTTTTCCTGTTGTGGAATTCGCCCCGCCATTCAGCGCCTGAAATAATTGTTTCCCACATAGTCCGGTATTCCTCCGGGGGCTTTTCCCCCGATTTAAGGAAGCGTGGATTTTTTCCCATTACCTCTGTTTTTGAATAGCCTGTCACTTCAGTGAACCTGCGGTTTACATACTGTATATCTCCCTTGGTGTCCGTAATTACTACCGAAGCGGGACTTTGTTCCACTATCCGGGCCATTATGGAGTGGAAATTCTTCCGGCTGGAGCTCTTGCTATTCATTTGACAGGTTTTTTTTGAGGAGTTTTTCTATTGTATCCAGCAGAAGCTTTTCATCCAGGATTGGTTTTGAGATATAACCGTCGAACCCCGCGGCCAGATATTTACCTCTATCTCCGGCCATTGCATGGGCCGTGAGGGCTACCACGGGAACACCTCGCAGATTTACATCGGCCCGTAATGCCTTAAATACCTCCATTCCGTCCATTCCGGGAAGGGAAATATCCAGCAGAATAAGAAGAGGCCTGTCTTTTTTAAACTCTTCCAGCGCGTCCTGGCCAGATTCATATTCGGCCAGTTCGTAAATGTCCTCCAGGATTGCCCGCACAAGCATCCTGTTATCGGCATTGTCCTCTATTACGGCTATTTTCATGCCGGCCTTTTGGCCTTCAGAACTACGCTGACGCGGTCAAAGGCGTCCTGCATCTCTTCAATCAGGGTGGGGACCGGTTGTCCAAGATTCTGCACGGCCATTTGCTCAATATCTCCAGCCAGTTTTTGCAGATGGATTGCGCCCAGGTTGCCGGCGCTCGATTTAATAGAATGTGCAGCCCGTTCCACCGTTTTCAGATCATGCACTGCCGCCCTGGCGGAATCTATTTTTTGCGGGACCTGGGAGAAAAAATAATCCATTATCTCCCTGACCAGTTTATCCCCGCCAAGCGCGGTCAGCCGGTCTATAGCTGATTCATCAAAAAACTTTTCCATGGGCGATAGCCCCCAATATCATGGAAACTGGAATTTGCACACCACGGATACAGGCCGTCCGCCCATGATCTTAGGGCCAAAAGTTGTCCTTTCAAGCTTGTCCACGTCCAGCACCTCTCCAGTACGATTGTATAATATATGGGTCAATTCTTGCATGCTTTTCTAAAGTGCAAAGTTCCAGTTTTTTTTGCGTATTTCTTTATCAAAAAATTGCCGGCAACAGGACTACTGCTACATAAACTCACAGGGGAAGCAGTCCAGCCTTCCCCCGCTCTCAATATTCTTAAAACCTATTTTAGCGATGTTCAGCTTCTTCGGCAGCATCGGCTTCAGCTTTATCCTTATGGATAGTGCCATCTGGATGATTCGGGGGACTATAAAGGGTATAGAGCTTAAGCGGCTTATCCTTGGATATATTGATGACGTTGTGATATGTTCCTGCTGGTACAATTACAGCATCACCATCGCCAGCGGTATGTTTTTCTGTTCCATTAAAAACAAACCTTGCTCTGCCTTCCTCTATGCGGAAAAACTGATCAACATGATCATGGACTTCATTGCCGATTTCCTCTTTGGGCTGGAGACACATAACTACTAACTGGGTATGTTTGCCAGTGAACAAAACCTGCCTGAAATTCTTATTCTTCTCTGTTGCTTTTTCAATGTGTCCGACATATGGTTTCATCCTGCCCTCCTTCATTTCATAATTATGCGCACCTCGATTTAATGATACCAAAACCGGGAAAAACTGGATATGCTTTGTCAATCGATGGAAAGGGTTATTAATTCCTTCATTTTCTCCAGGCCTCGATGGGCATGACAGGCCGTTTGAAGCTCCATCTTTGTGCACATGACGTTTACTAAACGCGCCCCTTGGTCTTTTGCATTTTTTGCAGTTATAATTCACAAAGTGCAACCGGGTAAATCCCAATCCGGCATATGCATTATTTTAGAAAATGGCAGGGGGGCTTATATCACAATATTAAGGCCTTTACATTGTCCCCTTTAAAGGAGAGGCGCTATGAAGAGATTGTGGCTGGCAGGTTTCTTTTCAATTTTAATTATGGGATGCTGGGGGGGCAGGGCCGATGCGGCCTCCGCCGTGGCAAGTTCCGCTAACGGCGCGGCGGGATGGGCGCCTAGTTTTGATACTGTGCAGAAGGCCCAATCTGAAGCCCTGAAGGAATGTCAGCAAGTCTCAAATGGCTCGCCTTGCAGTATTACGGTAAGCTGCTGGGCGGATGGATACGGCGCGGTCGCCAGGTCTTCAGGCAACGTGATAGGGGCAAGCTGCGGACAAGCCTCCGCCCAGGCAGCCGAGAGCGCAGCCATGCAGTATGCGGGCTATGGCGCCCAGATACTTAAGGAATGGGATGACAAGGCCTCCGCAAATGCGCTTGATGACAAGCTCCAGACGGCGGCAATCAAGTGTGATCCCGCAGCAGTCCAGATACTTATTACCCAGGGGGCAAACGTAAACTCGAGAGACTCGCTTCTTGGCTACACGCCTCTGATGTCTGTGGTGGAATGCAAGAATAAGGATGCAGCCCAACAAATAGCCCAGCTTTTACTGGATAAAGGCGCGGACATAAGCGCCAGGGACAAAATACTCGGAGACACGCCGCTCATCCTGGCGCTTTCTTACAAAAATGGCATGGCCAAGTTCCTTATAGAAAAGGGCGCGGACGTAAACGCAAAGGACAATAACGGCATGACGGCGCTGATGTATTTGCCGGTGGAAGATATATCTAGGCTTCTTATAGAAAAAGGCGCGGACGTGAACGCAAAAGACAATGGCGGCGATACCGCGCTTATGATGGCGGCTGATTCCGGAAATACAAAAGCCATGTGCCTGCTTATCAGAAATGGCGCGGACAGAGCCGTGCGGGACAATGCTGGGGATACCGCGCTTGACTTCGCGCGGAAAAAGGGTTTTACGGATATTGAAAAAATACTCAGGGCCAAGAACCCGATGAGGGCCTGCGCTTTATACGAAAAATCGGTCCGCGCCGGCGGAGCGCTTGAGCTGAAGCTGATCGGCGCGGTAAAAAAAGGAAACGTTGCGCAGGTGCGGAAGTGGCTTGCCAAAGGAGCAAGCGTAAAAGCCAGGGACAAGGACGGCAACACTGCGCTCCATTGGGCGGCCGGGAAAGGCCGTGTGGCAATTGCAAGGCTGCTTATCGCAAAAGGGGCTGACGTAAACGCCAGGGACGGCAAACAGAACACGCCTCTGCATTGGGCGGCATACTACGGCCAAACCATGGCGGCAAAACTGCTTATCTCAAAAGGTGCGGACATAAACGCAAAAAATTCTACTGCAATGACTCCTCTGATACGGGCAGCCAGGCAGAAAAAGTTTGAAACCGCAAAGCTGCTTATCGAAAAAGGCGCAAACCTTGACCAAAGGGACTATGACGGAGCTGCGGCGCTGACCTGGGCTAGTTCCAATGACGACGAAGCCCTGGCGCGGCTGCTCATTCAAAAGGGAGCGGACGTAAATGCCAAGGACAATATAGGGGCGACGGAACTGATGGCGGCTTGTCTGGCAGGCAAACCCAATATTGTGCGACTGCTTATCAGCAGCGGGGCCGATGTGAACGCCAGGGACAATGATGGCAATACGGCCCTCATTGATACCCCCTGGCCATACAGCCCTCAGGCAAATGCAGCAGCCATTACAAAACTGTTGCTGGAAAACGGCGCTGATGTAAACGCAAAGAACAATAAGGGCTGGACGGCGCTGGAGACTGCTGTCTATTACAACTATCCAGATGTAATACGGCTGCTTGCACAACACGGCGCAGACACTCACGCCCTAGACGGGATAACGATGGACGGGATTCTGGGGCAAATAGGGCCGGACCAGAGCAGAAAAAGGATCGATAAGGCCATGGCAGGCTATGGGGCGGCCAGCCAGGAAGAATTGCATTTTTCATACGATTACCAATCGGGCCCGTATGTCCGGAGAGTGGAAGGTACCGTTGCAGACCCCAGGGGGCTATGGGATGCGCTTGCCCCGTTGCAGCCCCCCGCCGGTGCGCATGGCGGCTATGGGATGTTGGGCGATGACGCACTTTTGGGGCAGGGGCCGGGATACGGGCTTCGGCAACTGGGCGCGGTGGCCCGCCGGTATATCACGTTTACAAGCCTGTATGTGGAACAGCCGGAAGGTTTCAGCTATGCAGGAGTGCAGAGCGGCGTATTTACAAGCGCCGGTGCCTTGAACGATACCACGCTGGGGTGGGTCTTTTTTGACCTGAGGCCGAAATTCGAGGCGGACCTCAAACGAATTCTCAATATTGCCCCGTGAGCAATCAGGGGCATACATAATGAAAACAGGATACTGCTAACGTTTCAGCTTAAAATTGTAACGCAACTGAATAACTTCGGTGTAAAGAGTCGCCGGATATCCGTCTGCGATTCCCGGGAAAAAGAGCGTAAGGCCTTATAATCAGATGGCAGCCCTTTTAGCTGCTTTAAAATATGAGACTGCAAAAGACAGGCTTTACTATTGGTCTTGTCCGCTTGAACGGGCTGGATTTCCGCAAGTGGATTTTCAGGCCCGGCATGCGCATGGACGGCTTGCAGATGTGGTGGGCCAGCGGACTGCGCAAACGCAGGCATAACGGAATCGACTTGAGATTTTATGAGACCGGCAAAGGTCAAGAAGCAACGCTTGCAGAAGGGACAAGAATTCCGCTTGTTTATCCGGGCAGGGTTGTAAAGATAATCCCGGACTTCCTGGCAGGAAGCGTCTTTGTAGAGGCGGAAAATAAAATTCATGGAAATAAAAAGCGGCTTTTAACCGTTTACGGCCATCTGATTGCTGAATCCGGCGCCGCTGGCAGGTCGATGGATGAAGGCGCGATAATAGGCAGGCTTGGCAAGATCAAAGGAGGCCCTGTCCCGCTGCACCTGCATATCTCCATTGTCCTTGTGCCGGATGAAATCACTGCCGATAAACTTTCCTGGAAGGTTCTGGATGAGGCAGAAGGCGTGGAGTTTCTGGACCCCGAGGGGATTTTGTAGGCCAGGTGGTAACTGCGTTATTAATCTGATTGAAAGACCCTGCTGGTATACATGGTTGGGAAGGTAGGTAATATTTATTCCCGCGCCGTTTGTAACTCCACATTCATCATCATTGGAGCGGGCAAGCCGGTGCCAAGGTCTATGCCGCCAGTGGCCTCCATGTAAAAAGGCAGTGGGCTTCACCGAGAGGTCAAAGGAAAAATTGCCGCTGGGCCGGTATAGCCGCCGGTCTTGTTTGTTAATCCGCTATAGCCAGAAAAAGTCCTGCAGTTATACCAGGGCAAGTTGACAAAACACTAATACGAAGAATATTATTAACGGCGTAATTTAAAAATTACATAGTAAAGGAATTTGAATTGGGAGTTAAGGAAAAGAGAGCCAAATACCGGGAGGAGTTTCGTCAGGAGATTCTTGATGCGGCCCGGGAACTTTTCATCAACGAGGGCTACGAAAACTTTTCCATGCGGAAGCTTGCTGAAAAAATAGGCTATTCCGCCACCACTATATATCTATATTTCAAAAATAAGGATGATCTGCTGCTTGCCATATGCGAGGAGTTTTTCGGTAAATTTTCCGCCCGCCTGAATCATATCAGGACTGTTTCCAGGGACCCGGTTGAGACCCTGCGCCAGGCCTTTCTCTATTTGATGGACTTCGGACTCAAGAAGCCTTATCAATACAAACTGATCTTTTTCACGAAAAGTGTTTACGGCAGCCGCGAGGAATTGGTGAAAACGGAATCCATGGCGCGAGCCACCTTTATCGTCTTCAAGGAAATCGTCCAGGACTGTATCGATGCCGGTCAAATAAAGCATATGGAGGCGGCCGTGATCGTGGATATTCTGGTGGCCGCATCGCATGGCGTAATAACAAAGAATCTTTATTGCGCTAATTTTCTCAAGGAGAGGAGCGGCATAGTAGCCCGCACCATGGTTGACGTACTGTTGCGAGGATTGCAGAAGTAGTTTTTATCGCCTTGCAGGAAAAAAAGTGCGCGGTTTATGCCCCGGCAATAAAACGCCTCTTGATGCGTGTTGAAATATGGAGGAAACGGTAATGTCATTTGGAAAGATGTGCAGACGGGCCTGCGGCTGCGGGAAGGCCGCTCTAATGGTTATTCTTTTAGGCGTTCTTCTTTTGGCCGGTTGTGGAAGAAAGAGCGCTGCGCTCACAGTGAAGCCGGGTGCGCCGCCTGAAGTGGGCGTTGTTGTTATAAAGCCACAGCGGGTTGAGCTCACCACCGAACTTCCCGGCCGGACCTCCGCCTATCTCATTGCCGAAGTAAGGCCTCAAGTCAGCGGCATCATACAGAAACGCCTTTTTGCCGAAGGTTCCTATGTCAAGGCAGGTGAGGTGCTATACCAGATAGATCCTGCAAGTTATAAGGCGGCATACGACAGCGCAATGGCAACTCTTGCCCGGGCCGATGCGAACCTCCTTCCGGCACGTCTAAAAGCAAAGCGCTATGCGGACCTTGTCAAAATAACCGCAGTAAGTCAGCAGGACTGTGATAACGCAAATGCCGCGCTCAAGCAGGCCGAGGCTGATGTAGAGGCGGCAAAGGCCGCGCTTGAAACCGCCAGGATCAACCTGGCCTATACCAAAGTAACTGCCCCCATTTCCGGATGGATAGGACGGTCGTCTGTAACCGATGGCGCTCTTGTGACCACGGACCAGCCCGCCGCGCTGGCCACCATCCGGCAGCTAAGCCCTATATATGTGGACGTTACCCAGTCCACTGCGGACCAGCTTCGCCTGGAGCGGGAAATGGCCAGCGGCATCGTGAAAAGCGGTGGCTCGGCACAGGCCCGGGTGAAACTGATACTGGAGGACGGCAGTGCCTACCCCCTGACGGGAACGCTTAAATTTTCCGAAGTTTCGGTTGATCAGAGCACAGGGTCGATTACTTTGCGGGCGGTCTTTCCAAACCCGAAGCGTATCCTGCTGCCGGGAATGTTTGTCCGCGCAGTCATAGAAGAAGGTGTCGACGCGCACGCTATCCTTGTCCCTCAGCGCGGCGTCACCCGTAATCCCGCGGGCGACGCAATGGTCATGGTGGTAGGAAGCGGAGGAAAAGTTGAGCCTCGCGTTATAAAGGTCGTCCGCACAGTCGGCAACGATTGGCTTGTAAGCGGCGGACTGAAAGCAGGCGACCGGGTTATCCTTGACGGGCTGCAGCGGGCTTTTCCGGGAACGCGCGTTAAGGCCGTAGCGTTTGAGAGTAAGGAAGGCAGCGCTTCGGCAGGCTTAAAGACTGCCGAAGCGAAAGAATAACGGAGAGATCATGTCCAGATTCTTTATAAACCGTCCTGTTTTTGCCTGGGTTATTGCCATCATGATCATGTTGGCTGGTCTCCTTGCGATCAAGATACTGCCGGTCTCCCAGTACCCTTCCATAGCACCGCCCGTGATCGCCATAAACGCCCAGTATCCGGGCGCCTCGGCCCAGACGGCGCAGGATACTGTCACCCAGGTTATCGAGCAGAATATGAGCGGACTCGACAACCTTATCTATATGTCCTCCACAAGCGACTCCTCCGGGGCCGTTACCATCAATTTGACATTCAAGGCAGGCACCGACCCAAACATCGCCCAGGTGCAGGCGCAGAACAAACTCCAGATGGCCATGCCGCTGCTGCCCCAGATAGTACAGCAGCAGGGGGTCCAGGTGGTCAAGTCCGGTCGAAATTTCATGATGGTCGTGGGCCTGGTTTCGGAAGACGGGTCCATGGACCGCAACGCTCTTTCCGACTACCTGGTCTCCAATGTCGAGGACCCAATCAGCCGCCTGGACGGGGTTGGCCAGGTAATGGCGTTCGGCACCCAGAATGCCATGAGGATATGGCTCGACCCTGCGGAGCTGGACAGCTATCACCTGACCACCAATGATGTTATAGCGGCCCTGCAGGCGCAAAACGCCCAGGTGTCCGCCGGCCAGCTGGGCGGAACTCCTTCCGTTGCAGGGCAGCAACTGAATGCCACGATCACGGCACGCAGCCTGTTGCAGACGCCCGAGCAGTTCGGAAATATCATACTTCGAACCAACCCCGACGGCTCTACGGTAAAACTTAAGGATGTGGCCCAGTGCAAGATCGGCAGCGAGAATTATAATGTTCAATCGTTTTATAACGGGAAACCGCTGGGCGCGATGGCCATCCGGCTGGCGCCTGGCGCCAATGCCCTGGAGACGGCAAAGCGGATCAAGGCAAAGATGGCGGAGCTCTCAAAATACTTCCCGTCGGCAATGAAGGTGGTGTACCCTCTGGACACAACCCCGTTTGTAAAGATCTCAATCGAAGAGGTCGTGCGCACCCTGGCGGAGGCGGTCTTCCTGGTTTTTCTTGTGATGTTTCTCTTTCTCCAGAACTTCCGGGCGACCTTGATTCCCACCATCGCGGTGCCTGTGGTTCTCCTGGGGACTATGGCAGTGCTGGCGGCCAGCGGCTTCTCCATCAATACTCTGACCATGTTCGCCCTGGTCATCGTCATCGGTCTCCTTGTTGACGACGCGATTGTGGTTATCGAGAACGTTGAGCGTATTATGTCGGAGGAAGGCTTGTCTCCTCATGACGCAACGGTCAAGTCCATGGGCCAGATTACGAGCGCCCTTTGGGGCATTGCCACCGTCCTTGCGGCGGTCTTTCTGCCAATGGCTTTCTTTGGCGGTTCCACGGGCATTATTTACCGGCAGTTCTCGATCACGATTATTTCGGCCATGATCCTGTCAGTGCTGATGGCCCAGATCCTGACCCCTGCCCTCTGCGCCACTATTCTCAAGCCGGTGGAGAAATGGCACCATACAGGCAAAACCGGCCTGTTTGCCTGGTTCTTCCGGCATTTCAACCGGGCTTTCGAGTTTTACCGTAGAAAGTACGAGGGGATTGTCGGCCGCTCCTTTGGAAAGCCGGTGCGCTATATTGTTATCTACTGTTGCATTGTCGCGATAATGGGGTACTTGTTCCTCCGCCTGCCGGACTCGTTTCTGCCTAACGAAGACCAGGGCTTCCTTATTTGCTCACTCCAGCTCCCCCCAGGCGCTGCCATTGAACGGACCCTGAAGACCCTGAATCAGATGAAACAGCACTTTCTTGAGGATGAGAAGAAGACGGTGGAGGGGGTAATAACCGTGGCCGGGTTCAGCTTTGGCGGCAGCGGCCAGAACATGGGGCTTGCCTGGGTGAAGCTAAAGGACTGGAGCGTGCGTCAAACGCCAGACCTGAAGGTCCCCGCCATCGCGGCGCGGGCAATGAAGGCGTTCTCGGGTATCCGTGACGGCCTCGCCTTTGCCTTCGCTCCGCCCGCCGTGCTGGAGCTTGGGGTGGCCAACGGCTTCGATTTCGAGTTGGAGGACCGCGCCGGTCTCGGGCATGCCAAATTAATGGAAGCCCGCAACCAGCTGCTCGCCATGGCGAGGAAGGACCCCAAGCTCGTAGCGCTGCGCCCCAATGGCGAAGAAGACACCCCCCAGTACAAGCTGCATATCGATGACGTGCAGGCCGGCGCGCTCGGGGTCTCGTTAAGTAATATCAACAATGTCCTCTCTACCGCATGGGGAGGCACGTATGTTGACAATTTCGTCCAGAACGGCAGGGTTAAGAAGGTCATTCTCCAGTCCGATCCCCGCTACAGGATGCTGCCGGATGACATTGGAGACTGGTACGTCAGCAATAAGGACGGCCAGATGGTGCCGTTCTCCGCCTTTTCCACCGCCCGCTGGACGTATGGTTCCCCGCGTATGGAGCGTTACAACGGATACCCTTCGGTCGAGATCCTTGGACAGGCCGCTCCAGGTGTAAGCACCGGCCAGGCGATGGCCGAGATGGAAAAACTGGCGGCAAAGCTCCCGAAGGGCATAGGGTACGAATGGACCGGTCTTTCTTATGAGGAAAAAAATGCTGGGGTCCAGGCGCCGGCGCTATATGCGATTTCGCTTTTGGTTGTGTTTCTGGCTGTGGCAGCCCTTTATGAGAGCTGGACGATTCCATTCGTGAATCTGCTGATGCTGCCGCTTGGCCTTGTTGGTGCAGTCACTATGGTCACGCTTCGCGGCCTTCCTAATAATATTTATTTTCAGATCGGCCTGCTCACTACAATCGGCCTTTCAACCAAGAACGCTATACTTATCATCCAGTTCATCAAGGAGCAGATGCGCCAGGGACACGCGCTCGGGGAGGCAACGCTAAATGCAGTGAGAATCAGGCTCCGTCCGGTTGTCATGACCTCGATGGCCTTCTTCTTCGGCACGCTGCCGCTTGCGCTTACTAAAGGCGCGGGCGCCGGGGCACAGAACGCAATAGGCACGGCCGTAACGGGCGGAGTGCTCTCCGCTACCTTTATCGACCTTGTCTTCATTCCATTCTTCTTCGTAATAGTGTCGCGGCTGTTTGTCCGGGAGAAATCGCAAGAGCACGCAGTGGCCCATGCTGTTTCAACGGAGCGCGTAGCGCGTGCTGTCTCAGCTTCCGGGGAGGAACAGTGATATGGTAAAAACGCATTGCATATTCCAAAAACTTCTGAGGCAACAAGCCGGTATGCTCGAACATCTGCCAGGCCGAGGACTCCATATCGCAATTTTTGTCCTTGTCCTTCTTGCTCTTTCAAACTGTACAATGATTCCCAGATATACACGGCCCACAGCGCCTGTGCCGGCCAAATGGCCGAGCGGCCCTGCTTATAAAATTAAACCGTCCGGCAAGGTTGCGGCCGATATCAAGTGGCAGGAGTTTTTTGTTAGCGGGCAATTGCGAAAATTGATTGAACTTGCATTGGAAAACAACCGGGACCTGCGAATAGCCGCCCTCGATATCGAAGAGTCCCAGGCGCTTTATCAAATACAGCGCGCCGATCTTTTTCCAACGGTGACAGCGGCCGCCACCGGGCTTGACCAGCGGATACCGGCTGGTCTATCTGCAAGCGGACGGGCGCTGACTTCACATGAATATAGTGTGGGGCTCGGTTTCAGCTCCTATGAGATAGATATGTTTGGCCGGGTGCGAAGCCTCAAAAAGCAGGCTCTGGAACAGTTTTTCGCAACTGTCAAGGCTCGTCGCAGCTTGCAGATCAGCCTCATGGCAGAGGTGGCAAGTGACTACCTGAACCTTGCAGCCGATGAGGAGCATCTGGAAATCGCTCAGGAGACATTAAAAAACCAGCAGGTTTCGTACAACCTGATCAAGAGCCGCTTCGATGCCGGAATCTCATCGGGGCTGGATCTTCAGCAGGCAGAGACAACTGTTGATACAGCCCAGGTTGATATTGCTGCTTTCACGCGCCAGGTGGCCCAGGATGAAAACGCGCTGGCTCTTGTTGTCGGCGCGCCAGTGCCGGCTGACCTCCTGCCCTCCGGGCTCAGTGCAATTACACTGAAACATATCAGCCCCGGCGTGCCCTCCGGTGTGCTTCTGCGCCGTCCTGATATCATGCAGGCGGAAGATCTCCTGAAGGCTGCCAACGCCAACATCGGCGCGGCGCGTGCGGCATTCTTTCCAACTATTTCCCTCACAAGCAGCCTGGGGCTTGCAAGCCCTCAGTTGTCCGGGCTCTTCAAGGGGGCATCCGGAACATGGAGCTTCGCACCGCAAATCACTTTGCCGGTCTTTGAAGCAGGGCGCCTTGAGGCAAATCTGAAGGCATCAAAGGTTAACCGTGAAATCTTCCTTGCACAGTACGAGAAGGCGATCCAGAGCGCCTTCAGAGAAGTGGCTGACGCTCTTGCCCAGTACGGCACCATTGGCGGCCAACTTAAGGCCCAGCAAGCTTTAACGAATGCCGATGCCAGCGCTTACCGGTTATCGCAGGCGCTTTACAGCAAAGGCATATCCAGCTATCTGGATGTCCTGGACTCCCAGCGCGCTCTTTACAGCGCACAGCAAGGGCTGATTACCATTCGTCTCTCCAGGCTCAACAATCTGATTACCCTCTACAAGGTACTTGGCGGGGGGGCGTGAGTGAGGCCCGGGTTAAGCACCCGGACAGGAAGGCCTCGAAAAAAAACCTATAAACAGCCGGGATGTTAAAAACTCCCGGCGCTGATGTAACAGGCCAGCATGCTTGTCCTGGCCATCATTCATACATACTCCGCAAGCTGCGGGCACCTTGCGTCATCGGGAGCCGGGGCGGCGCAGACCAGTGGCGGGGGCAATACCCCGCCCGCGAAGCCGAACGAAGCGAGTTTATTGGCTTTCTATGTCCTTTTCGGGAGCAACTCTAAAAGCTCCCATCTGTGATACCCGCCGGCAATTTCTTTTTCGAGTTCCTGTATCCTTGCCTTTGCCGCTGCTATCCTGCTTCCGTCCTGCCGGTAGAAGCCGGGGTCCGCAAGGGCTTCGTAAAGCCGGGCGCGCTCGGATTCAAGCGCTTCGATCAGCGCAGGCAGAGCTTCGAGCTCTTTTGCCTCACTGAATGTAAGGATGCGGGGGCCCGGCGCCCGTCTTGGCCGGCGGCTTTCCTGCTTTGGCGCTTTACTGGCCTTCCCGGCGTTTGGTGTGGCCTTGGGGCGCTGGCAGAGCCAGTCGTCATATCCTCCGGCATATTCGGCTAGCCTTCCGTTGCCTTCAAATACTATGGTGCTGGAAACGATGTTATTCAGAAACTCGCGGTCATGGCTCACAAGAAAAACGGTGCCTTTGTACTCTATCAGCATCTCCTCAAGGAGTTCCAGGGTATCGGTATCCAGGTCATTAGTAGGTTCGTCCACCACCAGCACATTTGACGGTTTCGTGAAGAGCTTCGCCAGTAGCGCCCGGTTTCGCTCGCCGCCCGACAATAGCCTTATGGGCTGGCGGACACGTTCAGAGGGGAAAAGGAAATCCTCCAGATAGCCGGTTATGTGCCTTGTCCTGCCGTTGACCGTAACGGTGTCGCTTCCATCCCCCACGTTTTCAACTACCGATTTATTATCATCAAGCTGCGCCCTGTGCTGGTCGAAGTAGGCGATCTCGAGGCGGGTCCCCATTCGCACGGAGCCCTCCGAGGGGGGCGTCACGCCAAGAAGTATTTTCAGCAATGTGGTCTTTCCCGCGCCGTTTGGGCCGATAATCCCAATCTTGTCCCCGCGTACCACAATAGTGGAGAAATCGCGTATCAGCGGACGGTCCTCATAGCTATGTCCTATCCCCTTTGCCTCAAGGACCAGCTTGCCCGACCTTTCGGCCTCGTTCAGCCGCATCAAGACGCTGCCGCTCTGCTCACGTCTTGCCAGGCGCATACTCCTTAACTCCTTCAACGCCCTCACCCGGCCCTCATTGCGGGTGCGCCGGGCCTTGATCCCCTGCCGTATCCATGCCTCCTCCCTGCCAAGCTTCTTATCAAAAAGCGCATTGTGCGCAGCTTCGGCATCCAGCTCGGTCTGTCGTCTGGTAAGGTAGGTTGCGTAATCGCCAGGCCAATCGGTGAGCCGCCCGCGATCCAGCTCGATTATGCGGGTGGCAAGGGCCTGGAGAAATCTCCGGTCGTGGGTTATGAAAAGTATGGCGCCGCGGAAATCGAGAAGGAATTTCTCAAGCCATTCAATAGATTCAATATCCAGATGGTTAGTGGGCTCATCAAGCAGCAGCAGGTCCGGCTGGCACACAAGCGCCCTTGCCAGCAGCACCCTTCTTTTGTACCCGCCAGAAAGACCGGCAAAAGAAGCATCGGGATGCAATTTTAAGCGGGAAAGGACATTTTCCACCTTGTGCCTGGCTTGCAGTCCGCCGGAGACTACATCGAAGACAGTGCCGGAGATATCATGCGGGACTTCCTGCTCCAGCAATCCGGTCAACGCGCCGCTCTGCCGTATGACCTTGCCTGCATCGGGAGAAGCAGAGCCGCTTATCACCTTTAAAAGAGTGGATTTGCCCGCCCCGTTTCTGCCTACCAGGCAGACCCGTTCGCCGCGTTCGATCTGGAGCATCACCCCGTCGAGCAGCGCGGGGCCGTTAAAAGCGAGCCTAACCTCCTGCAAACTCACCAATGCCAAATTTCACCTCGATTAGAAGAGTATACGAGATTTCAAAAAAGAAACTGCAGGCCCGGAGGATCTATCATGCGGCGCAAAAAACTTTTCGTCCTCGCATCATTTCCGCCTCATTTATTATAACGGAACAGCGCCATCACCAGTGCGATGTTACTGCCCGAGTGTATAATAGCGGTAGATTTTTTTAGCGGATAAGTACATTACTGCCCCGAAGGGCGGGAGCGTTTGAGCGGGCGGGAGGCGGACAAAAATATATGGACGGTACCAGGCGTTCCGATATAAGAGCAGGGCTATGTGTTTCAGTAGTGTTGAAAAAAGACCAGCGGACCGGAAAGCTGACAGACGGGATCGTCAAAGATATTTTAACCAAGTCATCCGGACATCCATATGGAATCAAAGTCCGTCTGCAAAGCGGCGAAGTGGGGCGCGTAAAGAAAATATTGAATGAGTAGAAGGCAGTTGCCATCATTTCCAGGTTGTCAACATCCGCCGCCATTTAACGTCTTATTCTGCAGCAAGACTGCGCCGTGATTCCGTATAATAAATATGCGCGAAAGGAGAGCTGGGTTTAAATGGCAAAGTACACGGCAACAATCGACGAGCCTACACGGCAGAGGATTCTGGCGTTACCCAGACGGATACACTTCTCGGCCTTCATGCGAAAGGCGATCATCAATTTTGTTGAAGAGCTTGAGAAAAATCCAGACCTTGAACCTGAAAATTTTACCATCACCTGCTCTGCCCGGAAAGACGTAACAGGTAAAAAAAGAACATAACGGCAGCATGGAAAAAAGTAAAATCCTCGTTACCTGCGCAAAGGGCATACCGCCGTTTTTAAAACAAGAAATACTAGGGCTTGGATTTCCCGTTCTGTCCGAGACGATTGCGGGCATTGAGACGGAAGGGACTCTCAATGACACCATGAGGCTTAATCTTTATCTCAGAACGGGGCACCGCGTCCTTTTTCTACTTAAGGAATTTACCGCGGCGGATGCCGATGCCCTTTACCGCGCGGTTTCAAAAATATCATGGGAGAACCATATAGATGAGGACGGCTATTTCTCCGTAGCCTCAAGCGTGGACAACCCTACTATCAGGGACTCCCGCTATGCAAATGTAGTGTGCAAGGATGCTATTGCGGACAGGATGAAGGAACGGCGCGGGCGGCGCCCGGATTCAGGCCCTGCCCAGGACGCGGTGGTGGTAAACCTCTACTGGAAAGAAACGCGGTGTTCGCTTTATCTTGATACATCGGGCGAACCCCTTTCCAGGCGCAATTACAGGAAACTGCCCATGGCGGCCCCCATGCAGGAGACGCTTGCCGCTGCCGTTATCATGGCCACCGGATGGAACGGCGGGGGCCACTTGGTCAATCCCATGTGCGGAAGCGGCACCCTCGCAATCGAGGCTGCCTTAATTGCCCTTAACAGGGCGCCCGGGCTTTTGCGCCGCAATTACGGGTTCATGCATCTCAAAGGATTTAATAAACCTCTCTTCAACCAGTTCATCGTGGAGGCAAAACAGAGAGCAAGGCCTGCACCGGGGTGCAGGCTTATTGCAACCGATATTAATAAAGAGGCCGTTGAGGCGGCAAGGAAAAACGCCGCTGCTGCGGGGGTGGAGCACCTGATCGAATTCGGAGTATCCGATTATTCGGCAACCGAAGTCCCTGAGGGCGGCGGGATAGTGATAATCAATCCGGAATACGGGGAGAGAATGGGTGAGGTGAAAGAGCTTGAGGGCGTGTACGAAGGGGTAGGCGATTTTTTCAAGCAGAAGTGCAAAGGATACAAGGGATATATCTTCACGGGAAATATGGACTTGGCAAAAAAAGTGGGGCTGAAGGCAAAAAAGAGAACGCCTTTTTTTAACGGCAGGATAGAATGCAGGCTTTTGGAGTATGAGCTTTACGAAGGCAGCAGAAAGACCAAACAGGTATTATGAAAATCCCGTTGCAGGGAAAAATAAAGGTTTCGCCGTATATTACACCCAATGGGCAAAAGCGCTTGGCAGATGAACTGGCATATCTGTGGAAGGTGAAGCGCCCTCAGGTCACGCAGGCAGTTGCCGAAGCTGCGGCCATGGGGGACAGGTCAGAAAACGCAGAGTATATTTACGGAAAGAAGCAATTAAGGCAGATCGATTCCCGTATGCGGTTTCTTATAAAGAGGCTGAACGAATTGGTTGTAGTAGACCGGCCGCCCAGTGACAAGTCGAAGGTGTTTTTCGGCGCCTGGGTGGGGCTTGAAGACCCCGATGGGAATCAATTCAGGTATCGCATCGTCGGGCCGGACGAATTCTATCCCCCAAAGGGGTTAATCAGCATTGATTCTCCAATGGCAAAGGCATTGTTGTGCAAGGCCCGGGGCGATGAAGTTCTGGTGAGCACGCCCTCTGGTACGGTTGCCTATGTGGTGACCTCAGTCGGCTATGGTGAGCTAGAGTAATCAAGCTGCAGGCTTGAAGCGGCAAACATACCTTATCTGGCTTCCACCGCCTGTCTGATAGCGGCTGGATATGCCAGGGCCCATGTTCTTAAGCGCCGGTTCTCTTATGCCATCGGGATCCCGGAAAGCCTCATATGTGGCAAGTATCTTTTACCCATAGGAAGACATCCTTTAAGTGTCTGATCTTGCAATCAATTCTAACCCGTCGCAGAGTACCGCACAGGGGGCATGTTATGCTTCGAAGTTGCAAATATGAATAAAAAATAATTATGAACCAATTCGTTTACTTTGATTGAAGCGAGGTTTTATACTTTTACACAGGGCTGCAACTCAAGGGCAAAATCATAAGCTGCAACTCAAAGACAAAAATCATAAGAATAGAGAGTGTTCATGAAAAAAGAAAAAAACGGTCATATGCTTGAAGAAAATGAAGATATTCAGTATACGACCTGTTATATGTGCGCCTGCCGGTGCGGTATCAAAGTCACTTTAAAAAACGGAAAGATCCGCTATATCCAGGGGAACCCGGCCCATCCCACCAATCAGGGTGTTATCTGCGCCAAGGGTTCATCGGGGATAATGAAGCAGTTAAGCCCTGCGCGCATTACGAAACCGCTGCTGCGTAAAAAGAACTCCGAACGCGGAGAGGCGCAGTTTGATGAGATATCATGGGACGAGGCCATGGACATACTGGTTTCCCGCCTTAAGAAGATCAGGGAGACGGACCCTAAAAAGTTCGCCTTCTTTACCGGCAGGGACCAGATGCAGGCGCTCACATCGTATTTTGCAAAACAGTTTGGCACGCCAAATTTCGCGGCCCATGGCGGCTTCTGCTCGGTAAATATGGCCACCGGCATGATCTATTCGATAGGTGGCAGCAGCTGGGAGTTTGGCGGCGCGGATTACGAGAGGACCAAATATTTTCTTCTTATGGGAGTGGCGGAGGACCATGACAGCAATCCGCTGAAACTTGGATTAGGCAGGATGCGCGAGCATGGCGGCAAGGTGGTGGTAGTAAATCCGGTCAGGTCCGGTTACGGCGCGATCGCAGATGAATGGCTGCCAATAAAGCCCGGGACGGATGGTGCGTTCATTCTTGGGCTTATCCATGTGCTCCTGAAAAACGGGCTTTATGACAGGGATTTTCTCATAAGCCACACCAATGCCGCTTATCTTGTTACCCTTGATGAAGGCGGGGAAGACGAGGGGATGTTCCATCTGCTGCATGAGCGCGACATGGTAAATACCCAGAATACCGTATGGGACAGGAAGTCCGGCGGTATCAGGGAGGCCCATTTATCTGATAATGACCCCGCTTTGCTTGGCGAATTCAAAAGCGGCGAGGGGAAAACTTTAAGGCCGGCCTTCCAGTTGCTTGTGGAGCGGGTAATGGAAGACGGGTATCTGGAAAAGTCCGCAGCTATCTGCGGCATACCGGCTAAGACGATAGAGCGTATAGGCCTTGAGATGGGCATCACCGCCAGGGACAACACCATAACGCTGCCTATCCCCTGGATAGACGCGTGGGGGAAAGAGCATAAAACCACAACCGGGCATCCGGTTTCCATACACGCAATGAGAGGGCTTGCCGCGCACTCAAACGGTTTTCAGACTGTAAGGGCCCTAAGCGTGCTGATGATGCTTCTGGGCATTATCGACCGCCCCGGCGGGTTCAGGTACAAGCCCCCGTTCCCAAGGCCTGTGCCGCCATGCCCCAAGCCCATTAACAAGGCGGACCAGGTAAAGCCAGGCGCCCCGCTTCCGGCGCCGGAACTGGGGTTTCCGTCCATGCCGGAGCATCTGGCCATAGACGAGGACGGCAACCCTGTGAGGATAGACAAGGCGTTTAGCTGGGAGTTCCCGTTTACCGCCCATGGCATGATGCAAAATGTCATAACGAACGCGGCCAAGGGCGACCCTTATCACCTGGACACGCTGATGTTCTTTATGGCCAACATGTCGTGGAACTCCACTATGAACACGTCGGGCGTTATGGACATGCTCAGGCAAAAAGACAAGGACGGTAACTACGTTATACCGTTTCTTGCAGTAAGCGATGCCTTTTTCAGCGAGATAGCTTCATTTGCGGACCTTGTTCTGCCAGACACCACATACCTTGAGAGGCATGACGTAATATCGCTTCTGGACAGGCCGATCTGCGATTATTCAAAGGCGGCTGACGCGATAAGGCATCCTATACTGCCTCCAAAAGGCGGCTGCCGGCCTTTCCAGCAAACCATTATAGACCTTGCCAACGCCCTTGGGCTGCCGGGCTTTTGCGATGAAAGCGGCAAGCCGTTATATAAGACCTATCCGGAATTCATAGCAAACTGGATGCCTTCGCCTGGGGCAAATGTGGGGTTCCTTGCGGGCTGGCGCGGCGCCGGCGGCACAAAACATATTGTTGGAGAGCCCAACCCCGCCCAGTGGGAAATGTACATCAAGAACAAATCGTTCTGGGAGATCCAGCTTGAAGATTCCATCAAATACAACCGCACCATAAACCAGGGCTACCTTAACTGGTCACAGAACATGAAGTTTAAAAGAGACAATGAGCCGATCATAATGCATTTCTATTCAGAGGTGATGCAGCGTTTCCGTCTGGCCGCGAAAGGGCAGCGAAAGGGAAGGCAGCCTAAAACGCCGGCCCAGAAAAAAAGGATATTGCGGTATTTTGATCCACTGCCGTTCTGGTATGAGCCGCTGGAGCACCAACTGGCTGACGGCGGCAAATACCAGTTTCATGCCATAACTCAAAGGCCCATGCCCCACTACCATTCATGGGACAGCCAGAACGCCTGGCTGCGGCAGATCATGGGGCAGAACTTCCTTTACATGAACAGCGCCAGGGCCGGAGAAATGGGCATAAATGACCTTGACTGGGTATGGGTTGAATCCCCGTGGAAAAGGAAGATCAAGGTGCAGGTAAAGCTTTCGGAGGCGGTGCAGACGGACACTGTATGGACATGGAATGCAATGGGCAAATATCCCGGCGCATGGAACCTTGATCCTGGCGCCAGCGAGGCGGTGAAGGGGTTTTTACTGAACCACCTTATTACGGAAGAGCTGCCGCATGAAGCAGGCGGCTTTATCTCAAACAGCGACCCGATTTCCGGGCAGGCCGCCTGGTTTGACCTGAAGGTGAAGATAAGCAAATCGAGCGAGCCGGGCCTTTATCCGGTTTTCAAACCAATAGAGCCGCTTGCGCACATGGAGAAACGGCCGGGAATACTTAGATATACGGTTGACGAGAGGAAGAAATGAGCCAATTAGCACTGGTGATAGACCTTAACAAATGCGTTGGGTGCCATGCCTGCGCCACGAATTGCAAGGCGTGGAACACAGCGGGAGAGTTCGGCCCGCTTACTGATACGGAGCCTTACGGCAAACAGCCCGAAGGCGTATGGTTCAACCGCGTGCAGACATACGAGATAGGCAAATACCCGAAAACCGAGGTCATCAACTTTCCAAAATCCTGCATGCATTGCAAAAACGCGCCATGCGTGGATGTTTGCCCAACAGGGGCGTCATACAAGCGCGAAGAAGACGGCATAGTGCTTGTAAATTATGATGACTGCATCGGCTGCAAATATTGCTCGTGGGCCTGCCCTTACGGGTGCAGGGAGTTTGACGGGCATGAAGGCGTGATGAAAAAATGCACGTTGTGCGTAGACAGGATATATAATGAGGACCTGCCCGAAGAGGAACGGAAACCGGCCTGCGTACTGGCATGCCCCACAAGGGCCAGGACCTTCGGGGACATTGACGACCCTGAAAGCGAGGCTTCAAAGGCGATACGCGAAAAACACGGCTACAGGCTTCTGCCAGAAGCCGGGGCCGGGCCTTCAAACCATTACCTTCCTCAGCGAAAGGTGAAAGTTGAGCTTGATGAGGACGAAATATGTGTTAAGCCCCTCGCCATACTGACGATAGAGAAAAAGATTACTTCTTACAGAGAACAGATATTCGACGACTTCATGTCGCCATAAGCGGAGATAAAAAATCATGCGCCCTGAAAGATCATTGATTTTATTGCTTGTCCTGGCGGGAGTTGGCCAGGGCATATTTGTTTTCCTTGCCGTGGCGGATATTGCGTGGGGTTCCTATGGCTGGGCCCGGCCGGAGGTAATCTATTGGCTGGGCGTTTCATCTCTTGCATTTGCTTTTGCCGGAATGGCCGCAAGCCTGTTTCACCTGGGCAATCCCATGCGCGGATGGAAGGCGATAATCAGATGGCAAAGCTCATGGCTTTCGCGCGAGGCTGTATCGATGGGGCTTTTCAGCGGGGCCGCCGCGCTGTACCTGTTGCTCTATTTTTTCAGCGCGCCCTCCGGACTAAGGACGCTGGTTGGCCTTGCAGGTATCTTTGCCGCTTTTGCCCTGTATATATCCTCGGCGATGCTTTACGCCAGGATCAGCTTTGTAAGGGAATGGTCCAATAAGCTGACGGCAATAAACTTCATGGCCTTCGGGCTTGCATCAGGGGTGGCAGTTTCATACGCGGTACTTTGCCTTCTTGGCTTCAACTACACAGCCGTAAGGGAAATTGCCGCCGTGCTTGCAGCGGTTGGCCTCATCTTGAAAGCGGCCTCGCTTGCCTTCAATAAAACCGTTTATGTTCCGCTGGATATAAAAAATGCCCTTGTCATGAACGAGCCAAATATAAAGCTTATGAGCACCGGCACGTCCTATGAGCACTACAACACAAAAGAGTACTCATCGGGTTTTACAGATGCGCAGGTCCGTTCTGTTCTGATATTAAGTCTGTTTGCCGCCTTTGTATTACCGTTGATAATATGGGCGGTAATGACGCAATGGCCGGATACCCCGGCTGCGGGTATTTTGGCTTCTTTAGCGGCGCTTTCGATGATTGCGGGGCTGATTGCGGAGCGCGGGCTTTTTTTCATTCAGGGTAACCACTTGCAGAACCTGTATTATGCAACTTTTAGAAGCAACTCGGCCTCAAACCCGCTGCTTAGCAAGGCCAAAAAGGGCACCCCGGCACCAGTGAAATAAATTGATTTTTCAGGAGCCCCGGACGAATAATCTTTAAGAGTAGTTGCTGATGCCTTTTTCTATTCGGCGCGGAGTTCCACGGGCCTGTCCGAAGGTGACTGAGGCCAGAAGCGCCAGTGTTTTGCTTTGTAATCCGAAAATTCTGCGTGATAAAGCAGTATTATATTTCCCGCCGCTTTCCTGTCTTTTTATTGGCTAGCAGACAGCCCCAAAAAGTTAATGTTTCAGTTCTTCCATAAGGTCATGGACAGAAAGTATCTTGTCTATCTTGCATGCATTCGTACCAGCCGTGAAAAGCGGCTCCTCCTCTGGATTATGCCCGGCGGAACTTAACAGGCCGTTGCAGATGCAAAAATAGCTTCCATTGTCCTGTTTTGCCGCACATCTGGTGAAATTGCCCGAAGAATCTTTTTGAAGGACATAGCCCTTGTCGCACTTGGGTGCCCTTAGCCTTTTGAGCGCCGAGACGAACATTGGGGACTGCCTGAGCACCCTGAAGGGCAGACCACATGGGGAACCGGGGTTCTGCACCACCATTATATCTTCCTCTTTGGCTGCTACTACTGCCTGCTTGTATTCATGCGACGCGCCGCTTTCCACGGTGGCAAGAAATCTTGTTCCCATTTGCACACCGCTTGCGCCCATCCGCAGAAATCCCGCTATGTCCGTGTGCGAATATATCCCTCCGGCCACAATAACAGGAAAGTCCCCATGCGCGAGCGCAATGTCCTTGACCGCGGGCAGCAGGTTTTCCAACTGGTTAGATCCCCTGTCCAGTTCTTCGGTCCTGAATCCCAGATGCCCTCCGGCAAGAGGGCCTTCAAGCACTGCGGCATCGGGTCTGCGGCCCGCTTTTTCCCATTTCCGGCACACTATTTCAAGAGCCCGGGCAGATGAGACGATCGGTATCAGGGCCGTGTCTTTCGAAGGGTGAATAAGCGGCAGGTCCAGCGGCAATCCCGCTCCGGAGATAATCACGTCCGCGCCGGCGTCAATGGCGCCTTTTACGGATTCCCGGTAATCCCGCGCAAGGGCCACCATTATATTTATCCCCACATGTTTTCCGCCCGCTTCCCTTGCAAAAGAGACCTCCTCAAAGGCCGCCTCATAAGAATTCACTCTTTTGCCTTTTCTTTTGGAAGCTATGCGGTCCAGGCCGGCGCTGGAGATGATCCCCAGCCCCCCTTCCCTGGAAACCGCGGACGCAAGCGGGAACAGGGAAATACCTACTCCCATGCCTCCCTGGACGATGGGGACATCAATCTTCTTTCCTCTTATTACCAGAAATGGAAGTAAAATGCCGGGACTCCTGTGGAATAGATGAGAAGAAACCTCAATTATTTAAAACCACAGTCTAGTATAACAAAACCACCTAATTTAATTGGCACCTTGTACGCCGGCGTGATGGCGTATAAAATGAAAAAGGGGTCACTCGAGTAACCCCTTGTTTTGTAAGCGTCCCCAACCGGATTCGAACCGGTGTTACCGCCTTGAAAAACCGCAACCGGGCCACTGGCAACGATTTAGGCTTAAGTTGTTGTATTTTAAGGGGAAAGGGTCATTCTGCATTTTCCGCCCTTTTCCCCATTTCCTGCCAAAAGAGCAGAACTCTGCTACAATTTTGCGACAGTGATATAAATCGAAACTGCGGCAGGCTTTTAATATCTTCCACTTTATACATGCTGAATCCACTGGTTTTCGTTTTGTCTCGTAAAGCTATCCAGCTTGCCTAAAGAGGTTGACATATTAATCGTCATTTATCATCATATATGATGAATATGGTGACAGAATTAGACAACAAAAGGTCTTATATAAATCGGCTTCTGGATTTGGACTCAATTCTTGAGAAGAAATCCATGTTTCTTCTGGGACCTCGCCAGACGGGCAAGACTTCCCTTATCCGCCATACTTTAAGTAAGGCAAAGGTTTACGATCTTCTGGATACATCCATTTTCCTAAGTATGAGTCAGAACCCAGGCCGGCTTGCCCAGGAATTGACCCCAAAGGACCGGATTGTGGTCATTGATGAAATTCAGCATTTGCCCATTCTTCTTAACGAGGTGCACCGGCTCATCGAAAGTCGCGGCATACATTTTCTGCTTACCGGCTCAAGCGCCCGAAAGCTCCGGCGCGGAGGGGTGAACCTGCTTGGAGGCAGGGCACGGACAAAATATCTGCACCCCCTGACCAGCCGGGAACTGGGAAAGCATTTCGATTTATTGCGCGCTATTCAGAGGGGGCTTATCCCTTCGATTTATTTCTCCGATGACCCGCGTGCCGATCTCGAGGCCTATGCCGGTTCTTATCTCCAGCAGGAGATCGTGGCCGAAGGGGCGGCGCGTAATGTGCCGGCCTTCAGCCGTTTTCTGAAGGTTGCCGCCTTATGTAACGGCACGATTGTGAATTTTACAAATGTGGCCAGCGACGCCCAGGTGCCTCGGACAACCGTCTACGAATATTTCGAAATTCTTAAGGACACACTGGTGCTGCACGAACTGCCGGCATGGCGCAGGTCCGAAAAAAGGAAACCTCTGGTTTCTTCAAAATACTATTTTTTTGATATTGGTGTAACGGCGGCGCTGCAGGGACGTGAATTCCGCCGTGGGACTCCCGAATTCGGCGAGGCTTTCGAGAGTCTGCTTTTTCACGAACTTCGTTGTTACAACGATTACGTTACGCCTGAACCACTGGCGTATTGGCGCTCCACCTCTGGTTTTGAAGTGGATTTCATATTGGGCGACCATACCGCAATCGAGATAAAAGCAAAGGAGAACGTCTCTGCTCAGGATTTAAAATCTCTCCGGGCTCTGGCAGAAGAGAAAAAGCTCAAGCGGTATATGTGTGTAAGCATGGAAAACCGGCCGAGGACGGTGAACGGGATCAGCATTCTTCCATACAAGGAATTTTTAAGCGGCTTGTGGGATGGGGAGTATACATAAAAGGGTCCTTTTTTGGACCTGCCTTTAGGGAGGCCCGAATAGTCCACGCCCATTTCCATTTATGGAGCTATGCAAGTTTATGAGGCTTTGTCATGTTAGGTCTTAGAAAGTTGCCGGATTTAAAGGGGAAAAGGTAATTCCGCCCTTTCCCCCGTTTTCCGCCCAAAGAGCAGAAGTCTGCTTCAATTTTGCTGCGGTGGTTGAGAATTGCTTAACGAAGTGTCTTTGAAACTGCCGAAAGAAACTTTTTAATGTCCTCCACCCCGTGGTGCAGGACATCGTAGACAATATCGTAGTCCACCTTTTCGTAATCGTGAGCCATTACGTTTCGGAAACCCGTCAATTGGACCATGCGGCCAAGTAGCTTTTTAGATATGACGTCCTCTTCCTCCAGTATGGCAAACGATTCGCTCATCGTGGAGGGCTTCCGGAATTTCCTTAGCGCAATTATAGCTTCCGCCAAGTCGATAGTTGACTGCGCTGCCAGGTAAAGGTAACGTTCCACGGCTCCGCGAATGTCCAGGTTATTCGTGATCTCTTTTTTTGAATATTTCCCGTACCGCTTCAGTATATTAAGGTACTTTTTTACCGCGCTTATTTTGTTCTCAACGACGGCTGCGCTGGTCATTTTAAGCGATAACTCTCCTTGTGCCCGTCAATTTATGACGCATGAGCATTTCCCTGAAATCGAAGTATTCGTTCATAATGCGAGGCTCCACCAGCACCCGGAAGTGCCCGCGCTCGAAGATCAGCCTGCCGTGGGCGATGATGTTGAATTTCAGCTCCGCGCCTTCGGCTGTGTTCAGGAGGACAAGGTCAACCCCGTCCGTCTTGAGCAGGCGGCCCAATTTATCCATAAGCTCGGACCGGAGGGTAAATAATTTTTTGCTGTCCTTTTCGTCCGCGTACACGGCAAAGTCGTAGTCGCTCAACGGACCGCCGAGACCTTCCGCGCGAGAACCGAAAAAATATGCCAGCTTGACCGCCGGCTGGGCTTTGAATACAGCTTTGATTTGAGATAACGTCTTGCCGTCCATATCTCTACATTCTAATATGGCTTCTGCCAGAAAGCCAAGGACAATCAAGAGGTTCAAATGGATTGGGTCTTCTGTCAGTCCGGCAGGCATTTTAGTTGCAATAACAAGATCCTGTGGCGCGAATCATCGGAATTGATGTCCTGGATTGCGCTTGCCTCGGCGTGTATTAAATACAGACATGAAAATTGTATAACGATGCATCGGGAATTTCTAAAAAGTATTCCTCCTGACGACATGAGGTTTATTCTGGAGGGTTATCTTGCAGACGGCGCTGGTCCGTATATTAAGGTCAAAAACGTCGTAAATTTCGTGGAAGGGAAAGGAACTGCTACGATTTTGCGACAGTCGGGGGGTATTTCCAAAGAAAAAGGGGCTACAGATTCTGTAACCCCTTGATTTCGTTACGTCCCCAACCGGATTCGAACCGGTGTTACCGCCTTGAAAGGGCGATGTCCTGGGCCAGACTAGACGATGGGGACTAGGTACATGAGCCGCGTTGGATTCGAACCAACGACCCACGCCTT
>JAKAKS010000045.1:47166-62896 GCA_021813405.1 Nitrospirota bacterium | reverse complement strand
GTATTTACGCCGTTCAATGCTCGATGATTTTTCCATGCAGTGCCTCCTTTTTTTTATTCAGGCATAGCATGGCACGGCAGGCTGTTTCAGTGGTAGATGCGGTTAATTAAACGCTTACAAAAAAGCAGTTACGATTTCAGCCCCCTTTTTGAAGAATCATAATTGTAATTCAGGTCCCGGCACGCTCTGTTTTTATGCCGGGGACGGGACGCAAGTCAACGCCATTTTTCCTTGCGGAAATCAGGGAAGTGTCCCCCTATTTCCCTAAAAAGGCGTTTGGTCTCTGGTCGGAAGACCCTTTCCATCCGGCCCTGCGTTTCAAGTGCATCAACAAGCCCGAAAATATCTGGTCGGTCCGCATAACACTTGGTTACAGGGCCCTGGGCATCATGGACGATGACACCGTCACCTGGTTCTGGATCGGCGGCCATGACGAATATGAACGGTTCTTCGGGTGATCGATTGCAAATCGGGGTTAAGTAAAGCGTCCCCGGAATTCGTGAGCTTTGAAAACAGAAGACAAGCCTTATCTAAAAAATAAAATCCAAACACCTCCAATCAATAACCAACCACCCCCAATCAACAATAAACTACAAGCGCATATTTTCAAGATTTTATTGGTTTTTTCGGCATATTCCACGCCGTTGTTTTCTACTAATTTAGTATGGTTTTTTTTGCTCTTAGCCAGAATTAAAAAACATATTCCGAACAATATAAAAAATAACGGGAAAATATATGAGTAGTCTATTTGCATTTTAAAAGCCCTTTTTATTAGGTGAATTAGAATTGGAAATATTGGATTGAGAATTAAGCAGCATATTTATTGTATCGGTCGTTGCGCCAAGCTGATTTAAAGTGTTCGGATCTGCACCGGTTGCCGCGAAATCATTAATCATGAGCAATGTGTCTTCAGCCTCATTGGCCTTTTCTGCAGCCTTGAGATTGCCTCGTGTGGCAGCCAAAGTACATGTAGCTGGTAGAGTAGGCACGGGTATCTTTGAGATATCATGGCCCATAAATCCAGCACCTATTTCTGAAATGCCCCAACCAAAAGCAGCTGAGCCTGCCAAAGCTGCGGGTACACCAACAATAGCACCTGCGCCTGTACTTGATGCAGCAGCACCGCCAACAATTCCAACGCCGCCACCTATTGCCGCGCCAAAGCCTTTCCCAACGGCCCACCAATTAATTAAGCCGAGGTGATCAAAATTATTTATGGGGTCCTGTAAAACGTAGCCATAGAGGTTTGTATCATGGCCTTTGAATCGTATCGGATCTTTTGCCGTCCATCTCACCGCTGCACCGCTTTTTCTTATATTGGATAGTATTGGCAGGATTGATTCTATTTAAGCGCTGGCTGCGTTCCTGGCAGCGCAGTTATAACCGGGCTTACTCGCGTAGCTGGCTGGGGCGTAGCCCCCGTGCTTTCCGTGCTATCGGGAATCAGCCGCTTGGCCCCTATCAGCCGCCTTATGAAATAAGGCGTATCCAGACTGGCTATCTTCACCCTGTGCCCTCCGGGTGATGCATGTATGAACAGGTTTTCCCCGATATAAATCCCCACGTGGCTTGGGAAAGGCCCGTACGTCCTGAAGAAAAGGAGATCGCCAACTGCCAGATCCCCCAGCTTAACGGGCGTGCCCTCGGTGAACTGTTCCCTGGCGGTACGCGGCAGCTTTATGTTGAGGAAATTGAATACCTTCTGCACAAACCCGGAGCAGTCTATGCCATAAAAACTTGTTCCGCCAAAGCGGTACGGGATATTCAGCATGGACTTGGCAAACAGCATAAGCTTGTCTTTCAAGCTCATATTTTTAATGTCCTTTGAGCCGGCCAGCGCGTCTATCCTTCCCTTGATTTCATCAGGCGCGGCGGGCGCGGCAGATATGACGGGTATCACGGAGGCAGGCGAGTTTGCCACAATGGCGGCTATAGCCTTAGCTGTTTTGGCATCTACCTCTGGCGCCCCAGTTTTTTTCTGTATCTTTATCTCCGGTTCAGGCTGCTCACGCTCCACAAGGGTTATTTTCTGGCCTGGACGCAGGTCCTGCGAGTCCATCTCGTTCATCTCCACCAGGGCCTCGGCGGAAAGGCCGTAACGTCTTGCTATCTTTTCAAAGGTATCGCCTTTTTTAATAATGTAGTGCTTTGGGACGGCCCCGGATGCCATTACAAGGAGTTTTTTCCCCGGCCTTATCCGAGAGCGCCTTCCAAGGCCGTTTAATCTCCTTAGCTGCTTGACTGAAACGGAGTAGTTTCTGGCTATGGAGTAAAGGGTTTCCCCTCTCCTTACCTTGTGGTAAACATCACGTCTTCTCTTTACATGCGGTACGCGTCCGGCCCCGGCCAACGCTGAATGTCTTTTATGCGCATTCCTTGAGCGGAAGGCGATATGTCTTCCCGCCTTTCTTCTGCCAGGTATCCTTAGCCTCATCCCCGGCTTAAGCCGTGAAGATGCCAGGTGGTTTGCCCTTCTTATCTTTGCGGTTTTAACGCCGAACCTGCGGGCCAGGCCGGAAAGGGTATCACCTCTTTTTACCTTGTAGGCGTGTGCCTGGACAGGAGCGGCAAGGACGAAGACGAGCAGGACAAGGGCAAACACCCTTGCCAGATGCGAACAAAAAGAATTAAAAGCCCCGCCTTTGTGTACCCTCACCCTGTTAATACCTTTATTTGCGTTGATTATGGTAAGTACCTTTATACCAGAAAACGGGCGGGGTTTTCAAGGGAAAAGATCACAAATTTTGTCTGCTTATATCTCCTATAGAAAACGGCTGATAAAGCTTTTTATGAATTTGGACTTTTGCCGTATCGGGCAAGGGCGTGGCGGTTGAGCGAAGTGGGCGCGGCGAACCCGCCGGTAGTCAAGCGGCGTCGTCCGGCCGCTCGGACTCCGTCCTCCCGATGGTGTGGACAAAAAGGGAATATCTTCTCATTTGCCGTATTCATTTGAGCCGCGCACGGGCACTACGGTGAACCCGGTGGATAAGACCGCGCCCCAACGGAGACGAACACCGCCTGCGGGAAAAAAGCCAAACTTATAGTGAGAAATATAGGCCTATCGGCGAACGCCGCTTAAAAAGGCAGGAAGATGTCAAGCACCTCATTTGGAAGCGTATTTATTCCCACAGCACCACCTGGTTTCTCCCGTTGTGCTTGGCCTTGTACAGGGCCTTGTCGGACAGTTCGATAAGCGCCTCGCGGGAGTTTGCGTCCGAGGGGAAAGAGGCCGCGCCTATGCTAATAGTTATTTTTATGTCCTTGTCGCCGGCCTTAAACACGGTCCCGGCCACCGCAGCCCTCAGCCTTTCGCCTGCCTGCGCTGCCATCTTCCTGCCGCTGTCCAGCAGCAGCGCGGCAAACTCCTCCCCGCCGTAGCGGGCCGCAAAATCGCTCTCCCTCAGTTCGTTCTTGATTACGCCTGCTACCCCTTTCAGGACGGCGTCGCCAGCAGGGTGCCCATAGGTGTCGTTTATTTTTTTGAAGAAATCTATGTCTATCAGCAGCAGTGAAACCGGCCCTTGATAGCGCTCCAGCCGTTTGAACTCCCCGGCCAGCTTTTCCTGAAAATGCCTGTGGTTATAAAGTCCGGTCAGCCCGTCAGTAAGCGCAAGCCTTTGCAGTTTCTCATGCAGCATCGCCCTGGACAGGCTTACGGCAAGCTGCCCGGCAAACATCTTCACAAGCTCTACCTGATGTACTGAAAGGGAATTTGTTTCCGGGGAGAGCATCGCTGCTACCCCTAGCACTTCGTCCTCATATGCAAGCGGCTGGAAGAGAACGGACCTCACCGGCCCGGTGTCAAACGGCAAGGGCGGCAGTGTATATTTTGACAGATCGGAAAGGTATATAGGGTCCGCTCCGCCCCTGAGCGTGCTTTCGACGAGGCTGCCTTTCAGGTTTTCGAAATGTGCCCTTTCTTTTTCGGGCGCCCTTATTCCAGCCGAGGCGGCAAGCCTGAAGCCCTGCCCGTCCCGCAGGAAAAGCGCGGTCCCAAGATGAGCGATCCTCCTTAGCGCGGCAACCGCCCCGGACGCAATCTCACTGGGGCCAAGCGCGCCTATAAGCTTGTGGCTTTCATCCTTCAACACCTCGAAGCCGGCCAGGTTGCGCTCCATTTCTCCATGTACGCGCTGGCGCTTTAAGGCGGAGGAAAACAGCGCGGCCCACGCCTCCATCTGCTCCTCCCTTCCGGCAAATGCGTTTGCCTGGGCGCTGGAGGCCGAAAGAATGCCAGTCACGATTTTGCCGTCCCTGAGAGGGAGGGCCGATAAGGATTCAATTCTGCCTGAAACCGAGTATCCGGGGCTTATGGGCGCGCCTCCACCGCTGCCGGAGAGGCTGGCCTGGTGGACCGGCCGCCCGTCTCTGAAACATAGCCATATCAAGCCCTCTGGCAGAAGCCTCGCTTCAATATCCGTGGAACATTTTACGGATAGCGCCCCTGAAGCCGCCGTGAACAAGGAGGCGGAATCCGCCAAAAGGCATTGCCTGGCGGCTTTTATCATATCCGCCAGTTCCTTGTCGGATGCGCCCTTTAAGTCCGGGCTGTCCGGCGAAAAACCCGGCCGGGCAGAGGTGATATCATATATCTCCTGGTTCAGCCTGGCTGTCCGGCTGCGGAAATCCTTCAGGGCATAAAAGACAAGCCCGCCGGAAGTCCACAGGCACACGGAAAATGCCACGGTGCGGAAAAGCGGAAGCCCCATTTTTACGATTGAAAGCGGGGCGAAAGCCCACACGGGCAAAAAGACCTCCGGCCCGAACATGGCTGAAACGCCTGCGGTAAGGGGGAAAAGGGAGAATTCAGCGCCGCGGTATTGCCTGGCAAGAACGCCTGCCAGCAGGCAGAGTGAACAGAAGAAAAAAGCCCTGCCGCGATCTTCCAACCGCCTTTTTTTTTGCTTGAAAGCCAGAACGGCAGAAAAAACAGAAACGGCCAGTGCGGCCGCAAGCCATAAAGAGGGGTGCCCGGGTTTGTAGATAAAGGCGATGAAAATCCAGAAAAGGCCCAGAACGGACCACGCTGTTAAATCCAGGGCCAAAGGCGCCCTGTTAGCTGCTATTTGTTTTCCGGCGCGTCTGTTCAAATAATTAAGGAGACGCTTTCAATAAGATAACGGCAGAGCGGCCCCTTTTACCCCTCCGACCTTCCTCTTTTTGCCTCTTCTTCCTGGTAGAATTTCCTGTAAAGCACTTCCCATTCGGGGCTGTTTTCCACGATTTTGCGCGAGTAGGACTCCAGCTTCCTGCGGACAGACGTGTCTATGGCCTGTCCGGCATTCAGTTCCGCGGTGACAACCCGCTTGATTACCTTTCTGGCAGCGGCCTCGCTGTCTTTTAGCTTTACCAGGTTTTTTTCAAGCAGTCCCTTCAAAAGCACATGGCTTAAATGGGTCACTTTTTCGTCGGAGAGCATCATAGCACCAGGTTTCTCTCCTTTACCAGTTTCTGTTTGGTGAGGTCGAACATGCGGCGGAAGTCCAGCCGGCCCTTCTCGATATCCGATTCGTACTTCTTCAGGATGGCCCGCACCTCGTCATTGAGCCGGTCTTCCACCATCAGTTCGTCCAGAATTATTGCCTCGGCCCCTTCAATCAGATGGTCCATGGGAACGGCAGGCTCGATCAGCCCTTCCTTTACGAGGCCTGCCACAATTTTTTCAGATATCGGCCTGACCCAGGTTTTGGGTATTCGCATCTATTTTTCTATATAGGGCAGCAGGGCTATGTTGCGGGCCCTGTTTACCGCAACGGTCAGTTCCCTCTGGTGCAGGGCGCAGTTGCCGGTGACTCGCCTGGGCAGAATCTTGCCCCTCTCAGTGGTATAGCTGCGCAAGCCCCTCAAGTCCTTGTAATCTATGTACGGCGTTTTTTCCGAGCAGAATTTGCAGAACTTCCTTCTGTGCTGGAATTTTTTGGGCGATCTTCTTTGAGGTTTCTCCATTATTTTATTCCTTTCGGTATTCTATCTTTTAAAAGTTTGTCTGTTTAAAACGGCTCATCCATGGTTTCTTCGGGCGGAGGGCCAAACTCGCCTCCACCAGCCTGACCTCCAGGGGCCTGATCGCGGCCCCCAAGGAACCTTACCGATTGCGCCAGGACTTCCATCTTGGACTTTTGCTGGCCGTCTGCTTCCCAGCGCCTTTCGCGCAGCCGGCCTTCCACAAGGGCGGGCCTGCCTTTGGCCAGATACTGGCTGCAAGGCTCCGCCTGTTTGCCAAACACCACTATGTCTATAAAGAGCACTTCCTCCTTGCTTTCCGCGGCCTGCTTGAAACGCGAATTGACGGCCAGCCTGAAAGTGCAGATGGGTGTGCCCTGCGGGCTGTATCTAAGCTCCGGGTCCTTGGTCAGATTACCGATAAAGATGACCCTGTTGAACATGCCTTAGGCCTTTGCTTCCTCAGAAGAAGCTGTAGCTGCCGGTGTTGCCTCAGGCGCGGCGGCCGGAGCGGCTGCCAGGGCCTCCTCAACCACCTTTATCTGGGCTTTCTCCAGTTTGATGACCATAAACTTCATTACCGGATCGAATATTTTATAGAACTCTTCAAGTTTTTTTATCGTGGTGGCAGGAGCCTTTAAAAGGAAGAACGCATAAAAGCCTTTCTTGCGCTTTTCCAGCTCGAAGGCGAGCTTTCTTATTCCCCATTCGTCCACTTTAAGGACCTGGGCGCCGTTTTCCTGCATTGCGGATTTGATTCTTTCGATTGCGGAGCGGGTTTCTTCTTCGGTGAGTTTATCAGTCAGGATGACCGAATTCTCGTAATAATTCATCAGAAAAAAACCTCCTTATGGATTTTTGGCCGCCAAGGGCGGCCTTTAGCCCCCTTTCAAGGAAGGGAGCAAGGAGCTTCCAGAGCCTATTTTATATCACAGGGCGGGCCGGGAAAGCAACCTGGAGCCCCCAGTCCGTGGGCCGCCTTACGATAAACGAAAAACGAATAACGGGCACAAAGGCGGTTTTATTGATATCTTAACGGTTCTACCGGGTCCACCTTGGCCGCCTGCCAGGCCGGGTATATGGTGGCCGAAAGCGAAATGAGGAGCGCGGCGGCGGCCGTTATCACGAAATCCCGCGGGTTCATCACAACTGGAAGATGGCTGAGGTAATAAACATCCGGCGGCAGCTTGGCCAGGGGCGATGTCTGGATGAATTTTCCGATGCCGAAGGAGCCTAAAAGCCCAAGCGCAGTGCCCGCCACCCCGATAATGAACCCCTGGATTACGAATATGGCCATTATTCCCTTGCTGGTTGCGCCCATGGCTTTCAGTATGGCTATCTCCCTCTGCTTTTCTATGACAATCATTATGAGAGTGCTTACGATATTAAACGAGGCCACGATTATTATCAGTGTGAGTATCACAAACATCGTGAGCTTCTCCAGCTTAAGCGCGGAAAAGAGATTATGGTTCATCTCAATCCAGTCCCGCACGAAATAGGCGTCCCCAAGCTCGGTTTCCAGTTTTCTGCGGATCTCCGGGGCTTTGTATATATTATCCACCTTCAGTTCCACGCCCGTAGCCCGGTTGTCCATTGAAAAGAAATCCTGGGCGGCCTTCATCGAGATTACGGCCAGGTTGGCATCGTACTCATACATGCCTATATCGAAGATACCAACCACCTTGAACTCCCGCATCTTGGGTATCATGCCAAGCGGGCCCATCTGGGCGGCAGGAGAGATGAGCTTTACAGTATCTCCAGTGTATACGCCAAGTGTGCCTGCCAGCTCGGAGCCAAGTATTATGCCCGGCATGCCAGTGGTATTGGACAGGGCATCCAGGGAGCCTTCCTTCATGTGCTTTTGCAAATCCGTTACCGTTTCTTCCCTGAAGGGCTCTATCCCCCTTACAAAAACCCCTTGGCCTGCCTTGTCGAAAGAGACCATCGCCTGCCCCAGCACAAACGGCGAGGCAGATTTGATATGCGGCTCTTTGGCCAGCTTGCCAGCCAGCCCGTTGTAGTCCGCAATGCCGGCCCCATCAGATGAAAGGACTACCGCATGGGCGTTTACGCCAAGGATTTTCTTCTGAAGGTCGTTGCTGAAACCGCTCATCACGGAAAGAACCACGATGAGCGTCATCACCCCAAGCGCTACCCCGCCGATGGAGATAAGCGTGTTGAAGGAGATGCCCTTCTGCTTCCTCCTGGACTTCAGATACCGCATGGCTATGAAAAAAGGGTAATGAGAACGCATCGTTTTAGTTTAATGGATTGGGGGGAGTTTTTGGTAATTTGGCCAAATAATCTCTCCTTTCCTTGACAACCCGGAAATTCAGCTTTTATACTCAACTAATTACATGGATTCTCCTTTCAAAGAGCTCCATAAGGAAGGCACTGCCCTTTTCGATGAGGGCAAGTACTCGGAGGCGGAACCCCTTTTAAGGGAGTTCCTGCTGGCATATCCCAATTACGCGGACGTGCTCAATAAACTGGGCGTTATCTCACACTTAAGCGGCCATCTGAATGAGGCCGCAGATTTTTTTGAGCGCGCGCTGTCTGTTAATCCAAGATACACCGAGGCGTCCCTGAACCTGGCCATTACCTGTAACGAGATGGGAAACTTTTCCAGGGCGCAGGAAGTCTTTGCCAAGGCGGCCCAGATCGCGCACCCTACGCCTGAAGCAATGGACCCCTTTGTCTCAGGCAAATTCGCCAACGAGCATTACAGGCTTGGCAACGCGTATATGGATTTTGGCATGCCCGATGAAGCCATACAGGAATACAGAAAGGCCCTCAGGCTGAACGGGTCGTTTTCCGACGTAAGGACAAGGCTTGCCATTGCGCTAAGGAGCAAAGGGCTGTACGAAGAGGCCGAGGCCGAACTGAAGACTGCCAAGGAGCTTAAGCCCAATTACGGCCCCGCCAGTGTGCAGCTTGGGCTCACTTATTACATGCGGGGGGAAAACGAGCTTGCCCGCAAGGAATGGGAAGACGCGATCAGGGCCTTCCCGGACTTGCAGGATGCAAGGACGTATTTAAGGCTGTTAAGGAAAAAGGGATAGCTGTTGCCCCTTATTGATGTAAAAGGCCTGAATGTTTCTTTTGACGGGAAAAAACCGGTACAGGTAGTAAAAGACGTAAGCTTCCAGATTGAAAAGGGCGAGATCTTCGGGCTGGCGGGCGAATCAGGCTCCGGCAAGTCCGTGACCGCGCTTTCGATGCTGGGGCTTCTGCCAGGGGGCGCAAAGGCCCGTGGCAGCATCAGTTTCAAGGGCGCGGAGCTGGCCGGGCTTTCCCCGGAGCGTATGCGCTCCATACGCGGCAAAGAGATATCCATGGTTTTCCAGGAGCCGATGACCTCCCTGAACCCTGTGCTGAAGGTGGGCTATCAGATACGTGAGGCCCTCCAGGCCCACATGAACATCTCCAAAAAAGAGGCGGACGAAAGGGCGGTCTCTCTTTTGAGGGATGTAAGGATACCGGCCCCGGAAGAGAGGGCAAGGGATTATCCCCACCAGCTTTCCGGCGGGATGCGGCAGCGCGTCATGATTGCAATGGCGATAGCGTGCGGCCCGTCGCTGCTGATAGCCGACGAGCCCACGACGGCGCTTGATGTTACCGTGGAAGCGCAGATACTGGACCTGATAGACGGGCTGGTAAAGGATAGCGGTAAAAACATGTCCGTCCTACTTGTTACGCATGATCTGGGCATACTTGCAGAGCACGCCACCAATGTGGCCGTTATGTACGCCGGAAGGATAGTGGAGATGGCGCCTGTGCGTGCCATATTTGAAACGCCTGGCCATCCGTATACAATCGGGCTTCTGGAATCAATACCCCAAAAAGGCAAACGGGGCAGGCCTCTTAAGCCGATACCGGGGGCGGTGCCGCCGCCGTACGCGCTTCCACCCGGCTGCAAATTCTCCGACAGGTGCTTCTTTAAAATACCAAAATGCACGGAGGCGGAACCAGAATTGCGGCCGTCTGGCGACAGGGGGACTGGCCTCCGGCTTGCCAGATGCATAAGGTCCGAGGAGCTTCAATGGCGGCCCTCCTAAATGTGCATGATGTAAAAAAGCACTATCCCGTCAGGAAGGGTTTCGCCCTTTTTGGCTCCAGGGGCGTTTCCCTGAAGGCGGTTGACGGGGTGAGCCTTTCCGTGGAGGAAAACCGGGTGCTTGGCGTGGTGGGCGAGTCCGGCTCGGGCAAGTCCACGCTTGCCAGGATGATGACGGCACTGCTGAAGCCCGATTATGGCAGCGTGGAATTTGAAGGCAAAAACGTGTTTGGCCTTTCCGGCAAGGAGCTTAAGGCGTTCAGGCGGGCCGTCCAGATAATATTTCAGGACCCCTTTGCATCCCTGAATCCGAGGGCAACCGTGTTTGAAACCATTGCGGAGCCCCTGAAAATACATGGGCTGGTTCCAAGAGGCCAGATCAGGGACAAAGTGGCAGCGCTGCTTTCAGAGGTAGGGCTTGGCCCCGATTCTCTTGGCCGCTATCCGCACGAGTTCAGCGGTGGGCAAAGGCAAAGAGTGTGCATAGCAAGGGCGCTGGCCGTCTCACCGCGCCTGATAGTAGCTGACGAGCCGCTTTCGGCCCTGGATGTAAGCATACAGGCCCAGATTATAAATATTCTTGCCGGGCTGAAGGCGCGGACAGGGATGGCCTACGTTTTCATAAGCCATGACTTGAGAGTAGTGGAGTATCTTAGCGATGAAGTGGCCGTTATGTATCTTGGCAGGGTAGTTGAGCACTCGGGGGCGGAAGAGTTGTTTGCCGCACCGCTGCACCCTTATACGGCGGGCCTTCTGGCGTCGGCCCCTGGGCTGGACCCTTCCAGCAAGCCCGAAAGGCAGGTGCCCAAAGGAGATGTGCCAAGCCCGATAGACATTCCGTCCGGATGTCCTTTCCACCCCAGATGCCCCAGGAGATTTGAGCCTTGCGACAGGGTTTTCCCGAAGCTGGTACAGCCTGCGGGGCAGCAGGGCAGGGTTGTAGCCTGTCATTTATGGAATCAGTACAGATAACAAGCAGCAAGGATTAAAGCCAGTAATTACACGTTTCCCGTGCCTCTTACGCCTTATGCCGTGCTAAAGCAATTTTTGTACGGCAGCCTCCAGCCCTTTTTCCGTAACGGAGCCGAATATCTTTTCCCTGATTACGCCCGTTCTGTCTATTATGAAGGTTACGGGCAGCGGGCTAGCCTCAAAGCTCCTATGGGCCTTGGCCGCGGTATCAAACAGGATGGGGTAGCTGATTTTTACGGTCCTGGACAAGGCCTTGACTTCGCCTGGAGAATCCTCGGTAATTCCCAGCACAACAACATTCCTGCCCTGGTACTTATCATAAAATCCGGACAGTTGCGGCAACTCCTGCACGCACCCGGTGCACCAGGTGGCCCAGAAGTTCACAACCACTATTTTACCCCTCAGGCCTGTAAGCGACACCAGCTTCCCTGAATTGTCTTTAAGCGCTATTTCGGGGGCAGGCTGGGACACTCCGATAGCATGGGAGGGCACTGGAAGGGCAACCGCCAGCAAAAAGGCCGCTGCCGGCAATATGCTTTTCCACGCGGAAGCCTTTGCCCTTTTCACGGAAACATAATAGCACAAAAAAGCGCTTGCCGTTTGCTTTTTGATGAGGAACAGGTAAGATTTTTCAATAAACATGCCGCCGGAATGAAAAGCCGTAAGTATAGCCCGTGAAAATTTTTCACGGATGGACTTGAAAAACTCTTGACATAAAGGAACAAGATGCTGTAATTTAACTATTTCAAAAGAGCCGATTTCGGCGATATCAAGGAATTCCGGAAGGGGGGTAGAGAATTGTATGCATTGGGCAAGCACTTCCTGGTAGATTTGAGAGATTGCGATGCCGAGGTGCTCGGCGACCTCGAGCTGGTAAAGGATGCGCTTATCCAGGCTGCCAGAGAGGCAGCGGCAACCATAGTTGACGTTTCCTTCCACGAGTTCAGCCCGTTTGGGATAAGCGGCATGGTTGTAATAGCCGAATCCCATCTCAGTATCCATACCTGGCCAGAATACTCTTATGCGGCGGTGGACATATTCACCTGCGGGGATTTGATCGATCCGGAGAAGGCCGCCTTCTACCTGATTGAAAAATTCGGAAGCAAGAACCCGTCCGTGGTAGAGATGAAAAGGGGTATACTGTCCCACAACTCCGGCAAGTTGCCTCACAAGTTTACAGAGTCGGAGAATACAGAAAGCCTTTGCTAAGGGGACGTCCGGTCTAACCGGAGCTGACCGGGCGCGGTACCGCAAACGCGGTACGCGCCCTGAATGTTTTCTTTTTGCAGTTACGCCTTCCTGTCTTTAAGCGCCGCTATTCCCGGCAGTTCCTTGCCCTCCAGCAGCTGAAGCGAAGCTCCGCCGCCGGTGGAGATAAACGAAATGGAGTCCGACACCCCTGCCTTGTTGACCGCCAGGTCCGTATCGCCGCCGCCCACTATCGTAAGCGCATAAGCATCCGCAACGGCTTTGGCTATGGCGAAGGTGCCTCTGCTGAAGGCGTCCATCTCGAAGACCCCCATGGGCCCGTTCCATATCACGGTCTTCGCGTTTTCAAGGGCTTCTGAAAAGAGCTTGACCGAGGCCGGCCCGATGTCCAGCGCAGTCCATCCCCTAGTAATCTCCTGGGTGGTCACCAGTTTGGTTTCGGCCTGAAGCTCCATGGAGTGGGCCACAACACAGTCCACGGGAAGGTAGAATTTCACATTGTTTTTCTGGAGGTTCGTTCTGATCCTCTCGGCAAGTTCCAGCATCTCAGGCTCCACAAGCGAATCCCCAACCTCGTAGCCCATTGCCTTAATGAATGTAAAGGCCATGCCGCCGCCCACGATCACCTTGTCCACCTTGTCCATCAGGTTTTCAAGCACGCCTATCTTGCCGGAGACCTTGGCCCCGCCCAGAATGGCCACAAACGGGCGCACCGGGTTGCTGACCACGCCTTTCAGATAACCAACCTCTTTTCTAAGCAGAAACCCGGCCACCGGGGGCAGAAGTTTTGTTATGCCCACGGTGGAGGCATGGGCGCGGTGCGCCGCCCCGAATGCGTCATTAACATATACTTCGGCCAGCGATGCAAGCTCCTTCGAGAACTCTTCGCTGTTGGCCTCCTCGCCTGGGTTGAAGCGCAGGTTTTCAAGCAGAAGAACGTCTCCCGGGCGCATTTTAGCTATGGCCTCTTTTACCTGGGGGCCGGTGATATCGTAGCTGAACGAGACTTCCTTGTTTAGAAGCCGCTGAAGCCGCCTTGCCACGGGCGCAAGGCTGTATTTGGAATCCGGCTTGCCTTTGGGCCTGCCAAGATGAGAAGCAAGTATTACCTTAGCCCCCTCATCGATTGCGTAATTGATTGTGGGCAGGGCGGAGCGGATCCTGCGGTCGTCCGTGACCATCATGTTTTCGTCCAGGGGCACATTGAAGTCCACCCGGATAAAGACACGCTTGCCCTTTATATCTATGTCTTCTATCGTGAGTTTGGCAAAATCCCCTTGTCCAAACGCTCCCATTATGCGCGCTCCGCTATATAAAGCATCAGGTCTTTAAGCCTGTTGCTGTATCCCCATTCGTTGTCGTACCAGCTTATTACCTTGGCCATTCTCTTATCAAGAACGGTGGTGAGGCCGGAGTCGAGCATCGAAGAATGCGGGTTGCCGTTAAAGTCAATGCTTACCAGCTCTTCGGTAACATATTGCAGTATTCCCTTCATGCGGCCTTCGGCGGCCTCTTTCATCTTTGCATTTATCTCTTCCTTGGTGGCATCCTTGGAAAGCTCCACAACCAGGTCCACTACGGACACGTTGGGCGTGGTCACACGGATTGCCATGCCGTCCAGTTTCCCTTTCAGTTCCGGCAGTACCAGCCCCACTGCCCTGGCAGCCCCGGTAGTGGTGGGGATCATGCTTACGGCCGCAGACCTGGCCCTCCTTAAATCCTTATGCGGCAGGTCCAGTATCCTCTGGTCGTTTGTGTAAGAGTGGACGGTAGTCATCAGGCCCCTCACTATGCCGAAGTTGTCATTCAGCACCTTGGCGATTGGGGACACGCAGTTTGTGGTGCAGGAGGCGTTGGAGATTATCTTGTGTTCCTTTACGTTAAGCTTCTCCTCGTTAACGCCAAGGCAAACGGTTATGTCCGGGTCCTTTGCGGGTGCGGATATCACAACCCACTTCGCGCCGGCCTGAAGGTGCTTGGATGCCGCGTCCCTGTTTGTGAACAGGCCGGTGGACTCCAGGGCTATGTCTATGCCCATGTCCTTCCACGGGAGCTTTTCGGGCGCCCTTTCGGCCAGCACCTGGATCTCCTTGCCGTTTACTATCAGCTTGCCTTCCGCGCTTTTAACGTCTGCCTCAAGAATACCGTGCACGGAATCGTACTTGAGAAGATGGGCAAGCGTTTTAGCGTCCGTAAGGTCGTTTATTGCCACTATGTCCAGCCCGGATTTCAGGCTTGTCCTGAAGAAATTCCTCCCTATCCTGCCAAAACCGTTTATTGCTACCTTCATTTTTAAACTTCCCCTTTCGTTAATTTCAAATTTGAAATCTGAAATTTCAAACTCTAAAATCCCCGCTAAAACCGGCTCATGACGAAGCCGGTCATGATTTTCGGATAAAAATAGGTGGATTTTGGTGGCATCCTCTGTCCGGCCAGGGCGGCCTCCTTAACATCTGCAACCCCTGTGGGGTTCAGGAAAAATGCCGCCTGGTAAAGGCCTTCAGCCACCTGGGCCTCGGCCAAAGGCGCGCTCATTTCATAGACAACCCGGTCCGGATGGAAGAGTTTTTTGAAGACAAGCTCGTGCAGGATCACCACATCGAGGCGTTTAAGCGAAGGGTGCACGTGCAACAAGTCCTTTCCCGTATCGCGGAAAGCAAGCCGGTATTTACCTTTCCCGGTAAGCAGGCCCAGTACGTTCTTGTCTTTTCCTGGCCTGATGGCCTCTGAGATGTCCTCGTCCGGGCGCAGTTGAACGATGTCGAAATATTGCCCAAGGCAGTCCGGAAGCTCATTGGCCCGGCCCGTTTCAACAAGCCTGTGCGTGGGCAATATGGTGAGGCCCCCGCCGGATATGTTTGCAAGGAACATCAGAACATAATTGTAATGCTCATCCCCGTTGCATCCGCTTTCGCACATCTGCCTTTTATTTTCCAGGGCCGTTTCATACCTGTGATGGCCGTCCGCTATGAAAACAGGCTTGTCCCGCAAATCGCTCTTTATTGCCTCGATATCCGCCGGCTGGTCTATTACCCACAGCCTGTGCTTGAACCCGTCTGGGTCAGGCGCCTCAAGGAAAGGCGGCCGGCACACTGCCTTGTCCACCGCCCTGGCGGCGCCGCCATCCGGACTGTCGTAAATTGAGAACACGGGGCTTGTATTGGCCCTTGTGGCCTTCAGCAGGTTGAGCCTGTCTGTCCGGGCCTTGGAATGGGTGGCCTCGTGCGGATATATCGAGCCGGAGCCGAACGGCTCAAGCCTTACCAGCCCGAAGAACCCCCTGAGGTTTTTCTTCTCCCCGCCGCTGACGTATTCAGTCTCATAGGCGTAAAAACAGTCCTGGTCCTGGCCTTTGAGGACCCCCTCGGCCAGCCATTCCTGAAACAGTTCGGCCGCCCTTGTGTACTTGTTTTCATCCTCAGTGTCGCCGGGCAGGTCCTCTCCCGCGTCTATACGGGCGATATTGTAGAGGCTCTTTAAGTAAAGGGCCTTCCTCATTTCCGGAGAAATAATATCGTAAGGGGTGGCCGTTACCATGGGAGCCTCTAC
>JAKAKS010000045.1:0-47156 GCA_021813405.1 Nitrospirota bacterium | reverse complement strand
CCCTGAAGGGGATGACTTCAGCCAATAAAGGGAAAACTCCTTTAATATTAAAATGAAAAGTAATATTATCATTTCCCCTCCGGGGATTTCAATGAGGTTTAGCCGGAAATGCGAATAACAAGTTCCTTTTAGCATAAAAGGCAAATCGGGGCAAGTAGCAACGCCTGCCCGGACGCGCTGGCAGTTTCCAGCCCTTCATTTCTGGGATAACATCAGGGTATGAGGGTGGCCCTTCTTACCCGCGAATATCCCCCATTCGTTTACGGCGGTGCCGGGGTGCATGCTGAGTACCTCTCCAGGGCGCTTGCCGCACTGGGGCATGAGGTGCGGGTGTTCTGCTTCTCCTCTTCGCCGGGGAAAAACCCTGAACGGCTGAAGCAAGGGGGCCTCAGCGTCCAATACATTGGCGCCGGGCCCGATTTTAAAGCGCCGGGCCAGGCCATAAAGGCAATGCTGGATACGCTTTCCAGGGACCTGGAAATGGCCGGGCTGGCCAACCAGGCCGATATCATCCATTGCCATACGTGGTATGCGCACATGGCCGGAGTGCTGGCCAAAAAGTTTTATGGCATACCACTGGTGCTTACGGCCCATTCCCTGGAGGTGTCCCGCCCATGGAAGGGGGAGCAGCTTGGGGCGGCCTACAGCGTAAGCGCGTGGATAGAGCAGAATTCCTATGCCGCCGCGGACGGCGTGATAGCGGTTTCGGGGGCCATGGCCGCCGATCTTGCCGCGCTCCAGGGCGTGCCGCAGGGCAAGATAAAGGTAATCCATAACGGCATAGACACGGACGAGTTTGCGCCGGGGGCCGACCCGGAAGGCAGCACGCTCCGCAGGCACGGTCTTTCGCAAATAGAAAAACCCTATGCGCTCTTTATAGGCAGGCTTTCCCGGCAAAAAGGGATTGAACTGCTGCTGGAGGCGGTCCCACATATCAACACGGCCCTCTCCGTTGTGCTTTGTGCCGCCGCCCCGGAGTCTCCTGGCATGGAGGCCGATGTTGCGCAGTCTGTAAACCGCCTGCGGACTGAAGGGTATAAGGTCTTCTGGATAAAAGAGCATGTTCCCAGGGATGCCCTTGCGGCCCTGTACGCAAACGCCTGCATCTTCCTGTGCCCCTCCATATACGAACCGTTCGGGATAATAAACCTTGAGGCCATGGCCAGCGGCATACCGGTTGTGGCTTCCAACGTGGGCGGGATACCGGAGGTGGTGGAAGATGGCGCAACCGGCATACTGGTGGATTTTGAGGCGGGCGCAGGGCGGGGAGAATTTCCCCGCCGGTTTGCCGCGGCGGTAAACAGGCTGTTTGAGGCCCCGGAGCTCCGGCAGAAAATGGGCGCTGCGGCCAGAAGGCGCGTGCAGCGCGATTTCAGCTGGGCTGCCATTGCGGAGAAGACAGTACAATTTTATGAGGAGGTAAGTGCGGTTAAAGCCGGCTAGGCCGGGGCCCGTTCAGTCAGTTGGGCAGCGGCGGATTTCAAGGCTGGCTGGTAGAATTTTTTTGCGTACTGCTTCACCATGCGCATGGCGCTGAACCGGGCGGCCGTGCCGGATATGGCCTGCTTCATTACGCCAACCCAGCCGTGCGGAATGCCGTTATCGCCCACGCTATAAAAGAGAGGGACAACCTGTTCTTCTAAAATCTTATACAGGGCTTCGGCATCGCGGGCGTCCATTGCGTCATTTGAGTCCGAGTTGTTTATGTCCGCATCTTCAGGGCCGCCAAATATCCAGCCGTTTTTTCCGTTAAACCCTTCGATCCACCAGCCGTCCGCCACGCTGAGGCTTGGCACGCCGTTTATGGCGGCCTTCATCCCGCTGGTGCCGGAGGCCTCTATGGGCGGCCTGGGTGTGTTCAGCCAAACATCCACGCCATGCACAAGGTATTGCGCCAGCTGTTCGTCATAATCCTCCACAAAGGCTATCCTGCCGGCAAAGGAGGGGTCCTCGGCGGCTGTGAATATCTGCTGGAGTATCCTTTTGCCTTCGTTGTCATTGGGATGGGCCTTGCCGGCAAATATTATCTGCACCGGCCTCCATTTATCATTCAGGATGCGCTTCAGCCTGTCTGGGTCCCGGAATAAAAGACCGGCGCGCTTGTAGGCGGTAAACCGCCTGGCAAACCCGATGGTAAGGGTGTTGGGGTCCAGAAGCACCCCGGAAGACAGTATTATGCGCGGGTCCGGCTGGGTATTTATCCACCGTTGCCTTCCCCTTTCAAGTATCCTCAAGATAAGTTTCATTTTCAGCCAGTAATGGGTATTCCACAGTTCAACATCCGGTATGTCGTCCACAAGTTCCCAGATGCCCTGGCTGTCATGCCGGGAGAGCCAGTCGTACCCCAGGTGTTTTGTAAACAGCCGCTCCATCTTCGGCTCTATCCATGTAGGCACGTGCACGCCGTTTGTAACGTGGTCTATGGGCACATCGTTTTCCGCCCTGTCCGGCCAGAGACTGTGCCAGAGCTTGCGGGCCACCTGGCCGTGCCTGTTGCTTACCCCGTTTCTGTAACTGGAGCACCTGAGTGCGAACACGGTCATGTTGAACCCGGCCCTGGGCGCCTCCGGATTGATGCCCAGCGAGAAAAACCTCTCCCTGCTGCATCCCAGTTCCGGCCAGCAGGAAGTAAAATATTTTTCCATCAGCTCAAACGGGAACACGTCCGTTCCGGCCGCAACGGGGGTGTGCGTGGTAAAAACGGTTGTGTTTGCCGTTTCCTCGAGGGCCTTTTCAAAATCCGCCCCGGCGGCCACCTTGTCCCTTATCTTCTCCAGTATCGCAAACGCCGGATGGCCTTCGTTTAAATGGAGCACGGAATGCGTTATGCCCAGGGCATCCAGGGCTTCAGAGCCGCCAAGCCCAAGCACAATCTCCTGCCGGAGCCTCTGCTCCACATCCCCGATATAAAGGTGGGAAGATATCTTTCTGTTCCAGGGGTCGTTCTGGTCTATGTCTGTATCCAGAAGGTAAACGGGCACCTTCCCCGCCTGCACCTTCCATATCCCGATATATATAGGTGGCTCCACAAACGGGACTTTCACGAGCAATGGAATGCCGTTGCCGTCCATTACCCTGGAGATGGCGGCATTGGCGCGGTCCAGCGGCTCGTCCTCGTCCTGCTGCATTCCGGAGGCTGTTATCCTCTGCCGCAGATAGCCTTCAGGGTACATGAAGCCCACCCCCACCATGGGGAACGCAAGGTCGCTTGCCTGCTTGATGAAATCGCCCGCCAGAAAGCCAAGCCCGCCTGCGTAGAACGGAAGTGAGCGGTGCAGGCCGAACTCCGCCGAAAAAAAAGCGATTGGGTTTGCCTGGGCGCCGGTTACGTTTTCGGCAAACCAGTGCTGGCCGTCTTCCACTTCCGTGCGGAAGCGGGTTATTACGGACTCGTAGTGCCTCAAAAAAGCGGGGTCGGCAAGGGCTTTTTCGTAAGTTTCCTTGTCAATTTCGTGGAGCATGCGCACAGGGTTATGGCCGGAGAGCTTCCAGGCCGCGCGGTTAAGCATCTTAAACAGCATGCGCGCCGAGGGGTGCCAGCTCCACCAGAGATTAAACGCCAGGTCCACAAGCCCGGAGATTTGCTCCGGCACCTGCGGTGGAAGTTTCTGCTGAAGTCCGTCGGCCAAATGTGTTTCTCCTTAACGCTACATTCTAGCGCAATACAGCGAGGTTGGCGATAGGGGGGCGGGTCTTTTACAGCCCTTTTTTTATATGTTCAAATTAAAATCTGCAATCTATTGATTTTAAAGGGTTTTGTTGCGTTTTTTCTGTTCAGTCTGTTCAATCCTCCATTCCTCTTTTATTCTCTTGAATTTTCCCTCTCCGCCGCATACATTGAAACACGGACGGCCATGACATAGTCTATATGACATATGTCATGAAGTTGATGTCATGGGGCAAGAATTAAAAATGTGTAGCAGAGTTATTGCTGCACTCGGGACTGCACACATTTGACAAGGCGCTCCCGGTTCACCTCCGGCGTCTACCGCCGTGACAACGTAATAGCAAGTTGTTCCCCATCCTGTCTGTGTATAAGGCCTGCTTAAGCACGAAAGCCGGAGCCAGGCAGGTCACAACATCCTGGAATCCTGTATCGGGCGCAACCTCCTATAACATTTACCGATAATGCCCATTTCAGGAAAACACCAAGCAGCCCCGCTAACTTTTGCATCAATCCAATCCCTCCATCAGATTTTTTGCAAGCTGCGGAATTATAACCAAATTCCGGAAAGGCGGCCCGGTAAAAACCACCGGAATTTTGGAGGCGGCATTTTCGGTGCTACAATCTGATAAATGGAGCCCGGCTATCTGGGGACGCTTTCCATGGCGGACCCACTCTATGAAATCCTCCAAACGGACGTGTGCCCTTCGGTGAAGGACCCGGTATTTCACGTGGACCTCATATCCAAGCGACGGGTGTACAAGTACACGGAGGAAAAATCCCGCATGGCCATAATAGGCAAATTCTTTTTGCCTGACGACCCCAAGCCCGCGCGTGCGCTGCGGATAAAAAGCGAATTCGAAAAACTCCATAAGGTGCGCCGCTACGGGTTTGATGCCTCGCCGCATTACGTTGTGCGCCCAATAAGCAGAAGCGAAAGGATAGGGCTTGCGCTTGTGGAGGAGTTCATAAGCGGCAAGAACCTGGACCATTTCATAAAAAAGGCCGTCTATGAAAAGAACCCCGGACCGCTGAAAAAAACTCTCTCCAGGCTGGCCTCGTTTCTCTCTGCGCTGCACAGGCGAACTCTTAACGGCAAACGGGTGGACCTGGAACCGGTATTCGCTTATTATCAGAAGGTGCTTTCAAAGCTGGCCGCTGAAAATGTTTTATTGGAGAAGGAAAGGCTTGGCATTTTAAAGCTGGTTGAAAAATGGCTGAAAAGGCCGCGGCTCTCCGCAGACCGGGCCTCGATAGTGCACGGGGACGCCACACCTACTAATTTTCTGTTCACGGAGAATGGAGACGTTGTGGCAATTGACCTGGAGAGGATGAAGGACGCGGACGCCGTCTTTGACGCAGGCATGATTTGCGGGGAACTGAAGCACGCCTTTTTATGGAGGACCGGCAACCCTTACGCGGCGGAGCCTTACATCTGCCATTTCCTTTCAAGCTACTGCGGCCCTGAAGGCAGGGGCAAAAGGGCCGCGTTCCGGAGCGTAACGATGAAAAACCCGCTCTATATGGCATTGGCAGAGTTCCGGATTGCAAGGAACAACTACCTTGGGCGCCAATACAGGCGCGACCTGGCCCTTGAGGCCACGCGGTGCCTTAAATGGGGGCTCAGGGTTTGAGGAAGGCGGTTATTTTTGACCTCTATGGCACGCTGATAGACATCCAGACGGACGAGCAGGAGCCGTGGATATACGGCGTGCTGGCGCAATACCTGTCTTATCTTTCTGTGCGGATAACTGCCGAGGAACTCCGCAAGGAATACCAGATAGAGATCAGGATGGCGCTGGGCCAAAGCGGGCAGGCGCATGCAGACATCGATGTTTATAACATTTTCCGCTCCATCATGAGGAGGTACGGCAAGTCCGGCCCGGGCAGGAATGAGGTGATGTCCGCCGCCATGCTGTTCAGGTCGCTTTCAAGAAAGCGTTTCGGGGTGTTCCAGGGCGTTTACGATTCGCTGGCCAGGCTTTCACGCAATTACCGGCTGGCGGTGGTCTCCGACGCGCAGTGGGTATTTACGGACCCCGAGATGGAGATGCTTGGGCTTACCCGGTTTTTCAGGACGCGCATACTGTCTTCCCGGTTCGGTTACAGGAAGCCAGACACAAGGCTTTTTGAAGAAGCGCTGAAAAGGCTTTGGGTAAGGCCTGAAGACTCGGTTTACATCGGCGACAATGCGGACAGGGACCTGAAGGGCTCAAAGGCCGCAGGAATGAAATGCCTGCTTTTCAGGAGCGGCAACGGCCCATATGACGGGCTGAAGCCCGATGGCAGGTTCAGTGATTATTCCGAGCTGGAAAAACTTGTGGAATCCCTGCTGCCCTGAACCGGATGTTCATTCTGTTCCAGTTCTAAAGCAAGCTCTTCAGAATTGGCTTCAGGTTGCCGTATCAGGGGACGCATGGCGGTAGCGAGCGAAGTGGGCGCGGCGGACCTGCCGGTAGTCAAGCGGCGATGGCCGTTTGCCTTATTCATGTGAGCCGCGCATGGCGCCACGATTAACCCTGGGGATAAGACCGCGCCCCAACGCAGACGAACACCGCCCGCCAAAAAAGCCAAACCTGATGAAAAAACAGGCGTATCGGCGCATGCCGCCAAAAAAGATACAAAATAAAGAGATATGCTTTTTGAAACCTACTTCACCTTTTTTAACGTAAAGCTGTGCAGCGCAAATGAAGTTTTTACATCCTTGAATCTGGAATTGTCCTGCTCCCAGTAACCCGGAGGGTAATCAGATGGCAGGGGGACGGCAAATCTGGGCCACAGCGTGCCGCCGGTGAACGCCATATCTATCTTTTCTGCGGGCATCAGACTAATCTTTTTTAGCCCGCTGCCGGCAAAGCCTGCCGGGATATTGACCCTGTAAATGTTCCAGCCGCCCTTCAGGGCCAGGCTGGCAAGCGCCTTCCCGTCTATGGCCACCCGGACCAGCCTGTTTTTAATCTTTTTGTCCGGGGCAAGCACCAGGTCCAGCCTGTATTGTGTGAGGGGTTTCAGGTTTGCAAGAAGCACGGCCTTATTGCCGCAGGAGGCCGCGTATCCGTAATTGCCGCTTTTGAGCCCGTTTATCCATCCATCGTATAAGTACAATACGGACACGGACGTGGATGCCTGCACGGTAAGGCTGCCGCCAGTGTCATGTTGCGCCTTGTACACGGCGATTGCGGGACTGGAGTAAATCAAGTCCATTGGAAGCACATCCCTCAGGTATCCCTCGTAAAATCCGGCGTACTCTTCAGTGCGGTGCACCACCACATAATCTATACCGAAAAGGTCCAGGAAATCCTGCGCATCCTTTTTATCGGTGTCCCTGGCCTGAAGCAGGCGCCGGGTGCCAAGGAACAGGCTTCTGTAAACCGGCAGATTCAAATAAGACAAAAAGACCCTCTGCGGGACGCGGGAAAGGGACTCCCCAAAAAGTTTTTTGCCATGGAACGTCTGGTAATAAAGCGGGGCCTCGTCCGCGCCGTGGCCGTAGTTGTCCATGCCGGTGCGCACAAAGGCCGGCACTTCCAGCACGGCCTGCGCGTTGCGGTCCGCGGCGATTGTCTTGTATATGGGCGGGATTCTGCAATCGAAGGTAATTTGCGGCACAACAGTATACTCTAGCAGGATGGCTGGCAGCAGCACTGGAAAAAGCAGGGCGCCTTTCTTTTTAAAGGCCCGCTCCATGCCGCAGGCCGCCAGCACAGAGATGGACAGCATTGCGTAAGCGAACAAACGGATGGGGTTCCACAGGTGTTTCAGGAACCCTTGCATGAGCAGCCTGTACGGCAGCGGCACAGGGGTGACCCGTCCCAGTATATGCAGATGCGTTCCCATGGAAAGCACAAGGAAAACTGCCGCTGAAACAGCCCATAATGTAAGGTGAGGTTTTTCCCTCCGGAGTTTGAAAAGAGCGTACACCGAAAAAAACGCCGCCACTGCCCCCATGTATGTATAACTTTCCTGCCCGGTAAAAAAATGATTGAAAGAGATCCTGCCCAGCACCGGGTTCAGGCTGTTTGGCGAGAAAAGACCGGCCAGGTCGGTAACGTTTACCGGTTCCACCCTGGTTACCTTCTCTAACCCGTGGTCCAGCGCGCCTTGCCTGAAGACCATCCATACTACCGGCAGGACAAACGGAAGGGACACGGCCGCAACTGGAAGCGCCCTCCCTGCCATTGCAGCCGGCCGGATTTCTTTTTTAAGCAGATAATACAGGAGCACGATAGCAGTGAATATCAATGCCCCCAGGAAGTGATAATAATCGGTATAGAAATTGAACGCCAGGAACAGACCCGACAGAAGCGAGTTTTTCAGCCAGCCCTCGTCCTCATCAAGCGCTTTTAGAAGGAAAAGAAGGTAGAATGGTATCCATTGCGTAACCAGCGCCCCCGCATGGCCTTCAGCGCTGCGGAAAGAGGCGAAGATAAGCCCGGCAAGGAAAGCGGCCCGGTTGTCTTCCACAAACCGGCGCGCCAGAAGGAACACGGCAAAGCCGGAGAGGGCGAAGGCAAGCATGATAAAAATGTTGTAAACAGCGGGCAGGGGCAGAATATATTGAAGCGGGATGGAAAGCAGCCCGTTAAGGAAAACAAGGGTGTGCAGGGCCAGCGAGTTTTTATGCGGATAATAAACGTAATCGGTAAAAAAAGGGTTTGTCTTCAGGTCTATAAGGGCGTGCTTTACCCACCAGTAATTCCATAGCGACTCTACGCTGTCACCGCCGCCGCCAAGCGCCCTGGTAGTTAAATGGAGGACCGCAGGCCAGGTCATGACCACGGACAATGCGCAATAGGCAAAAAAGGCCCAAACGGCGGTTCTCCAGCCGGGCGGGGCCGTTTGCAAGGTGTTCTCCGGGCGGACCAAGATTTGTAATTATATCACAGGCCCGCTGGGCGGCATGGCCCTGTTTCAGAGGTAATTCAGGCGGTTTTGCCTGGCAGAAAGGGTTCGGGCTGCGGTGCGGGCAGCGCCCCTTCGTCAAAGGGCGCGGCTTCAAGCCTTATATAGCATTCCTCCAGCTTGCCGGCCAGTTTGCGCCAGTTGTAGTTGCCCATATTCCGCCCCAGGGCAAGCTGGACGGCAAAGTCCAGTTCCTGCCACTCAAAATTGTCTGGGATGATCCCGTTTTTCTGGAAGGCCAGGAAGAGGTTCCTGTCCGACAGTATATCTTCCCCGGCCCCGATGAGCCTGTCGCGCAATTCCTGGTGGGATGCCAGGTAAAAGTCCATGGCGGATGTGAGGGCGTCATACAGGGCCAGTATCCCGTTTGCGATGTCGCCGGAGATGATCCGTCTTCTGCCGCCCCTTATGTGCAGCCTGGAGCGCATCAGGGGGCCCTGGATGGGGCCCAGTTTTTCCTCGTCTATCAGTCCGAAATGCGGCATAGGTCTCCTTTTCCCAGATTGTATATGAAAGCGGCAAGGTATGGAATACATGAGATGAATATCTATTGTCCCAAGGCACCCTTTTCTTTTATTCTAGGTGTATGCCATTGGAGCTTGAAAACGTCCGCCTGTTCAGGGATTTAAACAGGCAGGAGATTGAACGGATATCATTAGCCTTAAAAAAAGAGACCCGGAAAAAGCGCGAGGCCATATTTTCCGAAGGCGATGCGCCCGGGTGGTTCTATATTGTCATTGAGGGCAAGGTAAAGATAACCAAGCTGTCTCCGGGCGGCAGGGAAATAATACTTGAGCTTATCTCCCCAATGGATTTTTTTGGCGGGGTGGCCGTGGTAAGGAACATCCCCTATCCGGCCAATGCCGTTGCCATGGAAGACAGCGTGCTTTTGAAGATGAGGCGGGAGGACTTCATGGAGGCCCTGGGGCGCAACCCGGAACTTATGAAGCAGATTTTTGCGGAACTGGGCGGCAGGCTGACAGACTCCCTGGAGTCCAGGCGGGAGCTGGCCCTTGGCAGGGTGGAGGCGCGCATAGCCTCGCTGCTTTTGAAACTGGCAAAAAAATCCGGCGCAGGAGATCTGGTGGATGGCGCGGGCATAGGCATGAAACTTACAAAACAGGATATTGCGGAGATGTCCGGCACCACCGTGGAGACCGCGATAAGGACCATGAGCAAGTTTAAAAAAGCGGGCGTCCTGGAAGAAAAGGACGGCAGGATTAAAATAAAGTCGATGTCCGGACTTCAGGAGTTGATTTCGAAAGAGGAGTAGGAGTGTGCCTTGATGGCTAAAGCCAGGATTTACCTTGTGTCCTGTTTATTGCTTGTGTTTATCCCTTCGGCCTGTTACGCGTTTTCAGATTCGGAGGTTTTGGCCCTCCAGAAAAAAGCGCATTCGCTTTCCAGGCCGGACCGCATAGCCTTCTTTGCCCGGAAATTCATCGGCACCCCTTATGACAAGGACCCCCTGGGCGCATACGTAAGGAATGCCGAGATAGTGCATGACAGCGCCGTGGACTGCATGTATCACGTTTTCAGGTCCACTGAGCTTGCCTTTTCAAATACCCCCCAGGGTGCCAGGCGGGAGGCGCTCTATCTCCGGTTTAAACACATGGGCCGCGTGGACAAGGCCGGCAAGGTGCTTAATTATGACGACCGCTTCCAGTACGGCGAGGACATGATCCTAAGCGGCAAATGGGGCCGTGATGTTACGGCCAGCCTTGGGAAAACGGAAAAGATGGAAGGCTCCCGCGGCATCCCCTTTGTAAATATCCTGCCTAAAAGCCTTATCACCGGGGCGCTGCCCCGTTTCAAGGACGGCGATATCGTGTTTTTTGTGAAGCACCCGAAGCAGAGGGTTGTGGGAGAGATAATCGGCCATATGGGGATAATAGCAGTGCAGGACGGCACGGTTTACCTGGTGCACGCGCACGGCACCAAGGCCCGGGGCGGCATGGTCGCTAAAGTCCCCTTTGGCCTTTATGCGAAAGGCATGCCGTTTGCCGGGGTGATGGTCACGCGCTTTTATTAGGAACCTGAGACAGGTTCCAGTAAGTACTTGAAATTTGGAATCCCAAACCCGAGGTTTAATCTAGGCCTGGACTTTTCCGATCAGTTCCGGGAATTCCTTTTTGAAATCAGGGAACTGCCGGCCAAGAAACAGCTTCAGGGCCTTAAGCTCTGCCTTTATATCTTCCAGGTCCTCAGAAAGGCAATCCACTCCCGCAAGCTTGCCGGTGAGAGTTGCAACTTCCTTCTCGACTAGCTTGATATGTTCCTTGAGGGCGATATCTTCCTTCATGGCGGGCCTTCTTTATTTGCTCCTTCTTGCAAACTTCATCTTTTTGCGGAGCTTTTTATGTTTGTGTTTGGACATCTTCTTCTTACGCCACTTTACTACGCTACCCACTGCATCACCTCCTTGCATTCTGGATTGGCTTAGGGAGATTGGCCATCCCCCTGAGAGCCTAATTATACCTGCGCTGCCTTAAAGTTTCAAATTCAAAACAGCAGTGCCACAGCACTACTATCGAATTGTCGTACTGCCGCGCTGCTTCGCCTGGTCCATAAAGGCCTCCAGCTGAAGCGTATTAGAGAGGGATTCGGTGCCGTCGAAAGGCATGCTGATGGCCGGTATGCCGTAATCGCGGCTGATGCTGCGCAGAAGCGCCGTTACGATTGTGCCTGGCATGCACCCAAACGGCATGGCGTTTACTATTCCGGACGCCCCGCGGCGGGCAAGATCCACGGCCTTGCCAATGCTGAGCACCGTCTCGCCCTCAAACGAATCGTGAACATAGGGCGCGGCATTTCCCAGTATCTTTCTGGTTGACGGCTCATGCAGTGTTTTTAAGCAGCCAGCGAAAGTCTTATGATATTTATGCTCGATGCGCTCCTGGAAAAACCTCTTTATTGCTGTCTCCAGAAGCGGCTTCCAGTCTTTCCGGGCAAGGCCTTTCCTTAGCGACATCAGGTTCACGTAATAAACCCATTCCTCAACCGGCGCCAGCCACACCTCGCCGCCCAGCGCCTCTATTTTCTTTACCAGGCCCTCGTTTGAAAACCGGTTGGACCGGACAAATATCTCGCCCACCACGCCCACAAGCGGCTTTTTGCCGGTATTGGTTTTGGGAATGCCGGCAAACTCCTCCTTCATCTCCAAAAGGACGGTCCTTATCCCGTTTGCGCCCTTCACCGCTTCGCATATCCGGGGCAGGAAACGGAGGTACGCATCTTCGGCCCTGCCGGGCTGACTTTCGTAAGGCCTTGTTTCGTGAAGGTTTTTTATCAGCAGCTCTATCGCCACAATCCCTTTCCAGGCCGTAAGGGTAAAATCCTTGCCCACCATGCCCAGTTCCCCGTAAAAACCATGGTCCTGGTTAGGGGCGAATATGGGGACATCCGGGATTCCCATGTCCTCCAGTATCTGCTTGTGAAAGACATGATACTGCCCGAACCGGCATGGCCCTGTGCCCGAAGGCATGAAGAAGGCGGATTCGCCAGGCTTGAATCCGGGCGCGTGCACCTGCTTCAGCATGTCGCCGGCGGTGACCATAAAGGGATAACACTCCTTGCCCGATACATGCCGTTCCCCAAGCGCCACCGTCCTTGCGTCCGAGGGCGGCAGCACTTCGGCTGGCACGCCGCAATGTTCGAACCCGGCCTTCAGGGCAAAGGCATGGTCGGACATGCGGGGGATGTACACGGTCCTTTTTCTGACAGCAGCGCGGGCGCGCAATTTTTTATTTTCGGTTTTCCTCGGAGCAGGTTCTTCCGCCTTGATGGCCGGGGCCATTTTGCCTATGCTGTCTAAAAAGGCCTCACAACGGGTAATGGCCCCTGCATCCGCGCTGTGTTCGTCAATTTCTATATGCAGCACAGGTTTTCCGGCGCAGGAAAATTCCTTTTTGAGGTGCTTGAGCAAAAAAGAGTCCGGCCCGCAGGAGAAATTGCCTAAAAAGATTGGATAAAGGTTTGGGTGTTTGCAGATGAACCTGGCCGCTTTCAGTATCTGCTGGCCGCTGCGCCAGTACATCTGGGGATAGTCCTGCCGGATTTGCACGTCCGCAAGCGGCAAAAAGTCCATCGGTATGGAACGCACTCCAAGGGTGGACAGTTTTTCAGGTATCTCAAGGTTCATCCCCTTGTCGTATGCGTTGTAGGCCCTGCCCAGGATGACAACGGCCTTTTCGCTTTCATTGCCGGAGGAAATGTCTGCAAGAAATTTTGCCCCTTCTTCTTTTATGGAGGCGAGGAATTCCGTCTGTATTGCGCGCGCCCTGTTTATTGCCTGCGAAAGTTGCCTTGCGCCGCCTAACGCTTCGAGATGCGGGCTTAATGTTTTTGCCAGGCTGCGGTTGTCCATGGACATGCTTACAGGCGGGCTGAAGGATTTCAGGCCTTTCAGGGCCGCCTTTGCCACGTAGGGGATGGTCTGTGTCATCGGGCATGCCTGGCCGGACGGGTATTCCTCATCAGCCGTGTTCAGGTTTATGAAGCTTGGGACAAACACGGAATCCACGCCTTTTTCAATAAGGTATCTTATATGCCCGTGCGCCACCTTTACCGGGAAACACGCCTCTGAAAGCACGCTCTCCAGCCCAAGGCTTGCTATCTCCCGCGTGGTCTTTGGCGATACCGCCACGTTGAAGCCGCATTCGTGAAAAAGCGCGCCCCAGAAGGGCAGCTGGTCCTCAAAGAAAAATATGTACGGGATGCCTATAACCGGCCTTCCGGACAGCGGTTTCAGCGAGAGCTGATGTTTCCAGAGCAGCTCCTCACGGAGCCTGAAATAGTTGCGTATCCCGGCCGGCTTGCGTTTTATGTCGTATTTCTCGCACCTTCCGCCATAATGAAGCGGCGTTTTTTCGCCTTTAACGTTTACCCGGTTTATCTCGCATACGTTGGAGCACCCCTGGCATTTAAAAGAGGACACGTTATAAGAACTTGCCTCTATTTCCCTGAAGCCCTTAAAGGCACTCTTTGTTATTGATAGCGGCGTGGCATTTTCCTTTGCCAGGAGGGCCATGCCTATTGCGCCGGTTACGTCATGGTTGGGCGGCACGGTTACTTCCACCCCCAGGTATTTCTCGAAAGCCGCCACCACCGATTTGTTAAACGCAACGCCGCCCTGGAAGAAAATTTTTTTGCCCACGGGTTTCCCGGCCACAACGCGGTTTATATAGTTCTGGACTATGGAGTAGGCCAGCCCGGCAAGCACGTCCTGCCGTTTGGCGCCTTTGCCAAGGCCTGCCATAAGGGAATTCTCCATGAACACCGTGCACCTCTCGCCTAGCCGCAGCGGGCTCTGGCAGGAAAACGCCAGGTCTGCAAACTCGCCTTTTATGGAGATGTCCAGCTTTTCGGCCTGCTCTTCCAGGAAGGAGCCGGTGCCGGCGGCGCACGCCTTGTTCATCTCGAAATCCACTATCACGCCGTCTTTAAGCGATATGTATTTGGAGTCCTGCCCGCCTATCTCGAAGATGGTGTCCACTTCCGGGTCTATGAAGGCCGCGGCTGTTGCCTGCGCGGTAATCTCGTTTTTTACTACGTCTGCCCCGATGTAGTCGGCTATCATGTACCGGCCGGAACCCGTGGTGCCAACCCCGGCTATTTGGATGTTGCCGCCCAGCTCATCGTAAATTTCCCTGAGCCCCTGCCTTACGGCCTCAAGCGGCCTTCCGGCGGTCATCAGGTATCGTTTGGCCAGCAAGCGGCCGTTATCATCTAAAAGCACCACATTGGTACTGATGGAGCCTATGTCCACGCCAAGCCAGGCCTTGAAGGGGGAACTGCCTTTTTTTTCATCCATGGAGCTGACGGCGCTGTGAGCCTTCATATGCCGCTGCCTGAACCTGTCGCCTTCTGCCAGAAGCGGCTTGTGGCCGCCGCGGCTGGATTGTCCGCGTTCAAGGTATTGCTCCAACAGCGCAGGGTCAATACGCAAGCTTGCATCCTGAGGGTTTTCCATCGTCTTTAGCGCGGCCCCTATTGCGCCCATCAGCACGAAATCAGGCGGTATGAACAGATCGTCCAGGCCAAGGGTTTCCTTAAATGCCCGGGCCATTCCATTATTGGCCGCCACGCCGCCCTGGAAAGAGACCCGCCCCTTAAGCGAGCGTCCGCGCATGATCGCGCCCTTGAAATTCCTGGCCACGGCAAAACAGAGGCCCGATACGATGTCCTCCACGGGGGTGGCAATCTGCTGGAGGTGGATCATGTCGGACTTGGCAAAAACGCTGCACCTTCCCGCAATCCTTGCCGGGTTTGCAGATTTAAGCGCCATCTCTGAAAATTCTTCTATGCTCAGCTTCAGCCTCTCGGCCTGCTGGTCCAAAAAAGACCCCGTGCCCGCAGCACAGACCGAGTTCATGGAAAAATCCTCTATCCCGTTTTCCCCCTGGATTATCAGCTTTGAGTCTTCGCCGCCAAGCTCGATTATATTTTTGATGTCCGGAAAAAGTTTGCGGGTGGAAGCTGCCTGGGCCACTGCTTCATTAAGCGGAACAAGGCCGAAGACGGAGGCAAGCAGCCTTCCGGCGGAACCGGTTATGGCGAAAGATGTCTCTTCGAAAGTTATGTTTCCGGGGCCCTTGGCCTTCAGCAATTCCAGGGCGGCCTTCAACGGATGCCCCTTGTGCCTTAAAAAGCCCCCCCAGACCTTTTCGCCTTTTTCGTTTAATATGGCCAGTTTTACGCTAACGGAACCGGCATCAATCCCCGCAAAAAACAAAAGAACCCTCCAATACAGCCTGATTGAAAACGCCCTCTAAAAAGATACCACAAATAGAAAGCGGGACGGGGTTGACATTTTTTGTCACTTGGCGGACTTGTGTCAGCCATCACATAATGGGGTTTCAAGTTTTTGTAAACGGGACGGAAAACGTGACGGCAATAGTTATTTCTTGTGGAATTAATAAGTTAACCCGTTTTTTAGCCAAACCCGGCCTCTGAATTTCAGTTTATCATTTATCCGGCCCGGAAATTGCGTATAATACCCCCGGATGAGTTACAAGAGCAAAGCCGGAATCCCCCTGGCAAAATACAGGCAAAAAGGTTTTACACTTATCGAATTGCTTGTTGCTGCGGCAATTTTAGGAATATTGGCCGCTATTGCCGTTCCTGCCTATCTGGGCTATCAGAGGAACGCGAAAGAAAAAGGCGCCGCGGAGAACTTTGATGCCGCCGTCAGGTTTGTGCAGGGGGAAATAAACATGTACAGCATTTCCCCGCAGGATGTGACAACGTCTGCGCTGGCTTCCCTGACCGGCGGCATGGACAAAAGGAGCCCATGGAATTCTACACTGCCTGCCTTTACAAACAACGGCCCAGTTGGGTCTGGGCAAGTCCTGATATCACCGGACAATATAAGCGTTGCATGCGCCAGCGGCGCCAACATTACAATCTCGGCCAATAGCGACGGCACTACGGCTGTAAACGAAACAGATATTATTAATACCGGGGAGTGGTAGCCGCAAGCGCCTTTAAACCTTCCTGAGCTTCACTGTTTTTGGGGTCTATTTTCAGGGCTGCCTGGTAACTCTCTTCCGCCTGGTTCCGCAGCCCTTTTTTCTGGTATGCATTGCCCAGGCAGATGAAATTTTCCGGATCGGCGGGGTTCAACCTGATAGCGGTCTTAAACTGTACGATTGCCTTATCCAAAGAGCCCTGACCAACATATACAAGCCCGATATTTCTATGCAGCCCCCCGGAATATGGATCTATGTACAGGGCTCTGCTGAATTCCTGCAAAGCTTGAATAAACTGATCTTCTTGATAATACAACAGTCCCAGAGCGCAATGGCCCTGCCATGCCGTAGGGTTCAGCCCTATGCCCACTATAAACTCCTGTTTAGCATCAAGGTCATCGCCCTTCATGGCATATGCCGCCCCTAATCCAAGGTGTGCGTCACTGTAAAGCGGCATCATCCTGATGGCCTCTTTAAACCTTTTTTCAGCTTCGTCTACCTTTCCCATCGCTATCAGGGCGTAACCTAAATTAATAACAGGACCTGGAGCATTGGGCGCCAGTTTCATGGCATCACTGAAATGATTGGCGGCCAAGACGTACTCGCCTTTCGATTTCAGCACAATGCCTAGCTGGTAATGAGGCACCCACCCATTAGGTGATTTATTAACGGTATCTGTCCAAAGGCTGGCCTCATCTTTCCAAACGGCGTTCCTGTAAACCGTTGCTTTAGAATATGCAATCAAAATCAATGCGGCAAACGCCAGGGCGGCAACCCTTGTCTTTGCGCCATCGACGGTACAAATGAAATATGCTGCACTCAAGGAAAAACCGGCGGACGAAAGATAGAGATACCGCTCGGCATAAGTACTGCCAGGCTGGAAGACGGGCAGATAAAAAGCCGGTAAAAGTGGAATGATTATTATAAGAAGGCCGAAAAAAACAAGCCTGTTCTTTTTGTACGATAAAAATATTAAGGCAGTAAATAAGAGCAAGGCGGCCAGTGAAAAGATGCTTCTCCACTCAAACACCGAATGAACGGGGTGGAACACGTGATAGGCGTTTAGATTGAAAGGGTAAACAAGCTGGCCCAGGTACATGCCAAAGTTTACAATCGCGTTTAGAAATAACTGAAATGCAGTCAGGTGGAGGCCGAGCGTAGAATTGGCAACGCGCCCGATCACCTTTAATCTGATTGCAAAATAGACTGCTGACAAGACAAAATATGGAAGGTAAACCTTTACCCTGTGCAATTTCCCGCGGGTCTCATGCAGGCGGGCCACACCGGGGAAGGCGATATCGAAAGCCGCAATGGCCAGGGGCAGCGTAAGCGCAGTCTCTTTACTCAAGAACGAGAGCACAAAAAAGAGACAGGAAAGGTAAATGCCTTCCTTCAGTTTCCCTTTTCGCCACAACACGAAAAAATATAATGAAACCAGATAAAAAAGCGTATAAGACAATTCCGTGAAAGCCGCCGCAAATGCAACCGCCTCCGTATGAATAGGGTCGGCTGCAAAGAGCAGTGCGGAAAGAAATGCAATTCCAAAAACCCGGGAATCAGTGGCTCCGGACAATTCAACAATCTCCATGGCCAAAAGAAATACCAGTACTGTGCTTATGGCATTGAAAATAATATTAAGCAGGTGAAATCCCCAGGGCCCCGGGCCAAAAATGTGATAAACGAGCATGTAGGCCAGGTGAATAACCGGCCTGTAATAACTGGATTCCATATTCATGAATCCCCAGGCGTTCTGAGTGAGTATCTCAGGTATGAATTTCACGTTTCTTATCCATACATTTGACTTGATTACACCAATATCGTCCCAGACAAACCCATTTTGAAGGGTATTGCAATAGAGGACAAAGGAAGCAGTTGCCAGTATCAAGATTGCAAAGGCAGTGCGGTTTTTATAGCTTAAATACATCAAATTGATTTTAATCCATATGCCCTTTTTTCCGCCAATCCACATCGGGATATTCTGAATGTAATGCAGATCACGATTCCCTTGAAGCCATGGAACAGAACTAGCCGGAAAGCAGACGCTGGTTGACATTTTTTGTCAATAAGGGGCATTTATCATATTCGTAACTATTTGAAAATTAAGGTTTTATTTTTGGCATCAAAACTGCATTGTAAAAAACGTCATTTTTGGACGAACCATAACCCCTTATAAAAAGGGAAGGAGGAAGAAAGATGTTAAAGACATTAGGACGCGCAAGGAACAGGAAGGGCTTCACGCTTATCGAACTGCTGGTTGTCGTGGCGATCATTGGTATATTGGCCGCCATCGCCATACCGGCCTACATGGGCTACCAGAAAAACGCAAAGAACAAGGCGGTGCAGGAGAACTTCGACGCGGCAACAAGGTATATCCAGGCCGAGATGTCGAAATACTCATATGATTCTGCCGACGTTACCCAGTCGGCCGTTAACAGTCTGGCCCCCAACGGCATAAAGAGGGACCCGTGGGATTCCACAAGTCCGGCCTTTACGGCAACTACCGCTGTCCCTGCTACTGTTGGTGGTTACAACAAGGGAGAAGTCTACATCATCGACACTGCCAATGGTGGCATCGGGGCTGACGACATAAAAGGGGCTTGCGCCACCAATCCCCCTGGCGCTGGCAGCATAATAGAAATAGGCGTGGAAAGCGACGGGACCTCTGCCGCGCTGGAATCCATATCGCTGGACTGCGCAAGCGTTTAGTTCTGTTTTTTCCGGAAGGGCAGGGGTTTGCCCCTGCCCTCTCTTTATTTTAAACGAGTGTATGTTTTATATTTAGAAATGGATAAAAAAGGGTTTACTCTCATAGAATTACTTGTAGCGGCAGCAATCATGGGCATTCTTGCGGCCATAGCCATCCCCATGTATCGCGGTTACGAAAAGAGCGCGGCCAGGCAGGAGGCCGCCTCAAACCTGCAGGGGCTTTCGCTTTGCCTGGAGGAGTATTTCTCTGAGAGCAACCAGTATCTGCCCGCAGGTACTAATCCGCCGCAAACATATGACTGGACCGAGACCAGCGGCGGCGTTGTAACAAATGGATTAAACTGGCTTACATGTTTTACCCCGCAAAAGGCAGCCGGAGGCACGTTAAATAATTACAATTATGAGCTTGTGGTGCCATCCACCAACGTTTATATTGCATCTGCATTCCCTGTGAGGGGGCCTGTTTCTGGGGACGCTACTTTCACTTTGGACAATACCGGATTCAAGAACGGAACTCCTTTCAATCCTTGGCCACAGTAGAAACCCGCGCCGTCCGTATTAAAGGCATTTTTAAAAGCGATCTGTTTATTGCCGGTGGCGGGGCGCTTATATTGCTTTGGTTTCTCCTTGTAAATCTTGCTCCCATTATTTACGCGGCGGACAGCGCCATATTTACGGCGGCAAGCTATTATCTGTCTACCGCCTTCCCGCCGGGGTATCCGCTGCTTATAACCATAGGCAAGCTCTTTACATTCCTGCCCGCGGGTTCCATAGCATACAGGACGAACCTGGCAGATGCAGTCCCAGCCTGCGCAGCCTTTATGTTTGTATTCTGGCTTTCCCGCAGGCTTGGCGTAAGCAAGGCGCTGGCCCTTTCAGCCGCTTTTCTTTCGGCGCTTCTGCCCCTGACCTTTTCCGAGTCTCTCAAGGCGGAGGTGTTCACGCTAAACTCTGCCTTTTGTCTGCTTGTCCTCTGGCTGGGTTTGCAGGCCCTGGAGAAAGAGGATGCCAGGTATGTCTATGCAGCAGCTTTTTTGTTCGGGCTTGGGACCGGCAATCACCACACATTGGCTTTGTTGCTGCTTCCGGTAGCTTATCCGGCGCTCAAGCTGATTTTTAAAAAACCAGCCATTATCCTATACTCCGTTATATTTCTTGTGGCCGGCTCCTTCATAAATCTGCATATTGTGCTGAGGAGCATTGTTTTGAAGGATTCCGGCTTCATTTTCAGCATTGCCGACACGTTTGCCCGGCTCCCTTTTATTTTTCTGAGGGAAACGTACTCTACAAGCAGCCTTCAATCTCTGCAATACATAGGGGGCGGCGGTGCGGCCGGACTTTCCATGTGGTGGCAGGGATTTTGGAATCTGGTTAAATATGTAATAACGGCTAATTACGGCCCGGTTGCGGCCGGGGTTCTTTTGACTGTTGCAGCTCTCCTGTTTTTTATTAAAAACAAGCAGGACCGTTATCTTCTTCTTGCCGTGGCGCCGTGGATTTTTATTCTGCCCAGGATGACACTGACCGGCACAATCCAGTCTGAAAAAAACATAGAGGAAGTGCGCCGCTATTATGTGCCGCTGCTTTATATACTGTGCGTAATATTTGCCATGCAGGCAAGCAGACTGTATTTTTTTCTGAAAAAAAGCGGGTTGAGAACGGTCAGTGCCGCAGGCGTGCTTCTGATTGTGCCGGTGTTTTATATTCCTTCCGACCTGCGCCATTCGGCCTCTGGGAATTACCTGGCCTATGACAGGGCCAGGGACAGCCTGAGTGTAATGCCTCCGGAAAGCGTATACATACTTTACGGCGATAATCCGGCATTCGGAGATTATTATATTCAGTGGGTTGAAAGGTACAGGGAAGACATCCTGGCATTTACAAAAGACCCCCGCGCAGACAGGTACAGCGCGAGAGGCTCGTCCATTCTTTGCCTGAATGGAGATATTTTCAGCTTCGTCAAGCAGGAGGGGAACAATTTGGTTGTCAAGCGGGCAGCATTGGATGATAAGGCCGGCGAGGGCAAATTTTTCGTTCCTATTGGCAATGCTTTACTGAATCAGTTTAAGGGAAGGTACCGGATTGAGAAATATGGCCCGCTCTCTTATATGGCAGTGTTCAATGGCAATCCCCCGGTTAAGAAACTGGATGATTTTATAATTAAAAATACAAGGAAATTGAATTTTGAAAGGTCGGCATCCGCGCCAAACGGGATTTTTCTTTCCAACGAGATAAAAAATTTATACGGATTTTCTCTTCTGACGGACCTTTCATTAAAAAATCCGGGGCCTGAGGATGCGGCACTCGGGAAAGATGCGCTCAGGCTTGTGGACCCGGAGAATTTCCTGCCATATTTCATAAACGTGCTGGCCAGGAAGCAGAACGGGAACCCGTTGCTGTTTCTCAGGTGGACGGAGCAGAACTTTTCCGGCACCAAGATGGCGGACATGGCCCATGTGCTTGAATACGTAATGCTTTCCGAAGCAGGCTCGAATGAGGCTGCCGCAAAATACAGCTACCTGGTTAAAAACGGCCTGCTTGTATATCTGGATAACATTAAAACTCTTTACGATAAAACCATGAAGGACGCGGGAATCAGCATTCGCATGGCATCTTCATCCGGCAGAACGTAAAGAGGCGCAGCTGATTAGAAAGCCCTCGAATTCTTCCGTTATCTTCTCCCACGTATAACCGGCGGCAAAGGCCCTGCCGTTTTCAGCCATTTGAGACCGTGCGGATTGGTCGTCCAAAAGTTTATTCACCTGGCAGGCAAGGGCCTGCGGGGCATCTTTTTTAAAGGCTAGCCCAAACCTGTTCTCCACAGCAAACCTCAGCTCCGGTATGTCATTCACAACAACCGGCTTCCCGCACGCGGCGGCCTCCAGTACCACTATGCCCTGCCCCTCGTACCTGGAAGGCAGCACGAAAAGTTTTGCCCTGGCAAGTATGTCCCGTTTTTGTGTTTCAGTTAAAAAACCGGCCAGGATTACTTTTTCCTCCAGGCTTTTTTCTTTAATTGCCTCCTTGATCTTTTCCTCATCAGGGCCTTTGCCAGCAATAAGGATTTTTGTGTTTATGTCATGTGCGGCATCCAGCAGAATATCCAGCCCTTTATTAAAAATATGCAGCCTGCCGATAAAAAGGACGTAGTCTCCCTCCGGCTGGTTTGTTTTCAGCAGGGTTTCATCTATACCGTTGGATATTATTGCCGCATTTTTTAGCGCAAAGTGTTCAGCCGTTCTTTTGGAAACGGTGATAATGTTTTTAAAAAAACGGGGATATATTCCCTGAAGCGCCGCAAACGGAAGACCGAAAACAAAAAAACGGCTGAACAGGTTTGCCTCTTTATGATGGAGCTGAAGAATTGCCGGTTTTTTTATCCCGATAAAAGAAAAGACCGGATTCCATGGGGCGAAGTCCTCAATAATGATATCAGCTTCGTCTGCTTTTTTGCGGAGATAGGCCGCCGCCTTTGCGGCGTAGCAGAAGGTGCTTGCAATGTAATTGTTGCGGCTGGAGCCTAAAAAAATATGACTGATACCTTCGTGGGTTACATAATCCTTTGCCCCCGGATACATGCCGCTTATAACGGTTATTTTGTGGCGTGCCGCCAGCCTTTTATTTATTTCTTCCGCGCGTACTGCGCCGCCGCCGCCCACCCAGGGATTACCCATGTGGTCATATAGGAAATGGAGTATTTTCATTTCCTTGTTATAACAAATTTATGTAATGCAAACGAGACTTCGGGCTGGCCGAATTTTGAGTTGTCCTGCTCCCAATAACCGGGGGAGGTTAAATAGGGATTGCCGATCGCGAATTTTGACCAGGTCCCTTTAAATGCCGTTCGGGACATTACCGTTGAGAAAGGCCGGAAATAAAGTTTGTTGAGGCCGTTTTTCACCAGTGAACGCGGGATGCCAACTTTATAGAGATTCCAGCCGTTGCGAAGGGACAGAACCGCTATTTTTTTCCCGTTTATCCCAACCTCAACCCGTTTATCGATAAGTGACGGGTTTGGGTTCAATTGCAGGTCCAGTTCGTAACTGATAAAAGCGTTCAGGTTTGTCAGAAGTACTGATTGCTTTCCCGCAGCAATGGCATATCCGTAATTGCCGGCGTTGAGGCCGTTTATCCAGCCGTCATAAAGATAAAGTATTGAGGCGGAAGTAGAGGCCTTTACTGATGTAATATTTGAATGAGTATACTCTGTTTTATATACGGCAAGTTTTGCATCATCATAAATTTTCTTCAGTGCCAATACGCTGTTTAAATATCGTTCCTGCGGAAGCACAGCCGCCTGGTATTCTTTTAAAAATTTCTTGTCCGTTTTGCCCGGTGGCACACGGTGCACAACCACATAATCCACGCCGTAGACGTCCAGGAAGTATGGGGCGATCTTTTTATCAAAAGACCGGGCCGAATTCATAGTGGAGCTGTTTGTCAAAAGAGAGGGCATCACCAAAAGGCTTCTGTAAACCGGCAGATTGAAATAAGACCAATATGTTTTTGAGGGCACGCGCGAAAAATAACCGTTGAACAGTTTCTTCTCGTGCAGGGATTGGTAGTAAAGCTGAAAATCGGCCGGATATCCCTCATACCCGAAGCCCCAGTGGATGAAAGCTGGTATTTCAAGCACTGTCCGTGCATTTTTATCCTGGGCTATTTTTTTATATATTGGCGGTATTTTGCATTCAAAAATTCCGTACGGGATGGCAATATACTCAAGCAGGATTAGCGGCAGCACAATCGAAAAAAGAAAGGCCCTTTTCCTGAAAGCCGCCTCCATGCCGCGCGCCGCGAGCATGGACAACGAAAGGACCGCATATATGCTCAAACGCACCGGGTCCCTGAAATGCACTAAAAAGCCGCTCAGGGTGAACAATTTATACGGCAAAGGCACGGGTATTTGTTTCCCCAGAAAGTGAAGATAAGGCCCCATTGCCAATAAAAGAAAAGCGGCAGCTGAAACCGCCCATAATTTGCACTCCTTGTCCAGGCGTGTTTTAAAAAGGGCGTAAACCGAGAAAAATACCGCGATTAGCCCCAGGTAAGAATAGTTTTCCTGCCCGGTTAGAAGGTGGCTGAAGGAGAATCTTCCAATTGCCGGATTTGAACTGCTTGGAGAGAAAAAACCGGCTATATCGGCAACGTTTAAAGTTATGCCGATTCCTTTCAGGCTGTACTTGCCCAGCCCGCTGCCCGACATGCCTTCCCTGTAAGCGGCCCAGGTTACCGGGAGAACGAAAGGCAAAGATATTAACAAAACAGGCGAAAACCTTTTTGCAAGTTCAGCCGGTTTTTGAGCTTTTGTTATCAAGTAATACGCAAATATAACCGCGGTAAAGATGCAGACGGCAAGAAACACATAATAATCGGTAAAGAAGTTGAATACAAGGAAAAGGCCGGCTAGAAAGGCGCTTGCCAACCAGCCTTCCTTTTTATCGAAAGCCTTCAAAATGAAAAGCAGATAAAAAGGTGCCCATTGGGTCATGGAAATGTTGTAGGGCTCAACGCACCGGAATGAAGCAAATATGAGCCCTGCCGCGAATGCCGCCTTCCGGTCTGTAACCAGCCTGCCAGCAAGCAGAAATACACCCAGCCCCGATAGTGCAAAAGCAAGCAGTGTAAACAGATTGTAAACAGCGGGCAGGGGCAGAAAATACTGAAGTGGTATGGAAAAAAGCCCGTTCAGGAATATAAGCGCGTGCAGGACCAGTCCGGTTCTGTGAGGGTAAAAAAGGTAGTCCGTGTAGAACGGGTTTGTCTTCAGGTCAACAATGGCGTGCTTTATCCACCAGTAATTCCATATGAAAATCTGATCGTCACTGCCGGAGCCTATTACTCCGGTGGAGAAATGCAGCGCCATCGGCCAGGTCATCACGATGGATAGCAGAAGATAAGCGGAAAATGCGGCAAGGGCCGGCTTTAAACCGGCGGTGCTTCTTGCGGGTTCAATCTCTGGCCGGTCTGCCGTCAAAGTACATGATTATAACATGAGGAGGACACGCGTCTCCTTATGCTTTTTTGCCCCTGTATTTTTTGCCCCCGACCGGGGGCACGGTCTAGTCTCAGCCGCAGGGGAAGTAGTTTATCTCGTAGCCTTCCGCCCGGAATGACTGCCGCAGTTCCTCCCTCTGCTTTGGCGTCAGCGATTCATAGGTCTTTTCGGTGGCTTCAGGAGACGGTTTTACGCAGCTTCCTGCATAAAGCTCCTTCCGGGTGGCTTCGGGGATGGATGTTGTCCTTTTAAGAATCCTGGCCAGGTCCCCGCTGTCACAGATCATTTTTGAGATGCCTTGCTGTCTGCTTGCGAAGTAATATGCCCTGCCGTCTTTATACATTACGAACCGTTGCGAGCAACCCATAACCAATACTGCCGCCAGCGCCATCAAGACCAGTGTTTTTTTCATCTCCCCAGTGCCTCTTCTATTTTTTTGATGTTTCCGGGGGCTGCCCAGTCGTTCTGCCCCGGTATGTTTTCGAGGATATCCCCGTTTTTCCCTATGATGTAGGCCCTTGGCAGGCCAAATACGGTATAAAGGTCCTGCCCGACCTCCTCGTCCTTGTCCATCAGGACGGGAAATGGAAGCGGCGTGCGGGAGAGGTATTTCTTAAGCCGCCCGGCGGAGTCCGCCTCGGATACAGCAAGCACCTCGAAAGGCATTCCCTTCATTTTCGCTTTCAGGCTGGCAACGGAAGGCATCTCTTTTACACATGAGCGGCAGTCCAGCGACCAGAATATGAGCAGGACCACTTTCCCCTTGTAATCAGAAAGTTTGTAGGCCTTGCCATCCACACCCTGAAGCGAGAAAGCCGGCGCATTGGAAGCTGCATATGCGGCCCCGGCAGCGGAAAGCAGAAATGTGGCGGCAAGGAATAATAAAACCAGGGGAAAAGAGTTTATCAGTTTATAAACTCTATGCACGCTCTATTATAGCACGTGGATTGCGGCAAGGAACAATATGTTAAAATGATACTTCAAAAGGCAGGGCGGTTAGCTCAGCTGGGAGAGCACCACGTTCGCAACGTGGGGGTCGAGGGTTCGAATCCCTTACCGTCCATAACAAAAAAAGAAGGCCCCAACCGGGGCCTTTGCTTTTTTGCCGGATTACGGGATTAAGACTTCTTCCCTTTTGTCTTCTCCCAGTCCTTAAGGAATTTATCCATCCCTATATCAGTTAATGGATGTTTTGCAAGCTGCCTTATCACCTGGAAAGGTATTGTGGCCACGTGCGCCCCGGTGCGGGCGGCGTCCAGGACGTGGACGGGGTTTCTGATGCTGGCCACTATTATCTCGCTTCTGAAACCGTAATTTTCGTATATCGTGACCAGGTCCGAGATAAGCTCCATCCCCACTTGCCCGATATCATCCAGCCGCCCAACAAACGGGCTTACGTAAGTGGCGCCTGCCTTTGCGGCCAGAAGCCCCTGGAGGGCCGAAAAGACCAGCGTTACGTTTGTCTTTATTCCCTCCGCGGAAAGGGCCTTTACCGCCCTGAGGCCGTCTTCCGTAATCGGGACTTTTACGACGATATTGTCAGCTATCTTTGCAAGCCCTTTTGCCTCTTTTATTATTGCCTTTGCCTCAAGAGATACAGCCTCCGCGCTTATGGGGCCTTTTACTATGGAGCATATCTCCTTTATGAGCGCCACCGGCTCCATGTTTTCCTTGCTTATAAGGCTGGGGTTTGTGGTCACCCCGTCTATCACGCCCATCTCCCAGGCGCTTTTGATCTCGTCCAGGTTGGCGGTATCGATAAAGAATTTCATGCTGTCCTCCGTTTCGTGTCTTTTCAAGCCTCAAGGCCAATAAGCCGTTAGTATACTCCGAAGTTGTTTTGAAAGGGTAGGCTGGCGGTCAGCCGGAGGGCAAAAGCCGCTTTTCCAGCAGGTTCACTATATGGGAGGCGTTTACGCCGCCTTTTTTCAGCTGAATGATGCAGGCCGGGCAGGAGGTGATTACCTTTGCGTGGCCTTTAAGCGAGCAAACGCGCTTTGCAAGGAATTCGGCCGCAAGCTCCTTTGACGTGATAGACAGGCTGAACCCGCAGCAGTCATCCGGAGTGCGCTCTATGCCCAGTGATTTCAGTATTTCGGAAGGATCTGTCTTAAGCCCATGCCCCAGGTGGCAGGGGTTATGCCAGAGCAGGTTTTCTTTATCAGCGGCGCTGTTCAATTTATCAAGATCGAGCGTTTTGGCGAGGAAGCCTGTTGCCTCGACAGCCTCCGGAATGCCCTGGCCCACAAGATTTTTGTATTGGTTTTTGAGGGCGTGGGCGCATGTTGGGCACGGGCTTATTACAGCCTCCGCGTTTAATTTGCCGAATATGCCTATGTTCCTGGCCGCAAGCTTTTTTGCCTCATCCTCCAGGCCAAGCGCACGCAGGGGCGCGCCGCAGCAGACTTCGGCCCTGGGCAGCACCACTTCGTATCCAAGGGCGGCCAGCAGGTTTATAAGGCTCTCCCCGACATCGGGCATCAGATAGCTGGCGGCGCACCCGGCAAATACCGCCACCCTTCCTATTGTTTTGGCGGGCTTTACAACCTGCACCTCATCCCGTAGCGGGTGTTCTGGAAACTCCAGCGGGAAAGGCACAGCGGACCTTACAAATTTGAATTTCATCCCGGCCTTTGCGGCCTTCACCGCCTGCGCGGGGTTTCTAACCGCAAGTTTTGCCGCAAGTTTCAGAAGAAAACGGTCCTTCCGGGCGGCCCTGCTTATGGCAGCCCTGCCGGAATAGATTATTTCTGCCGGCTTAAGCCCAACAGGGCAGATGCTGTTGCATTTCCCGCACAAAGCGCACCCCATGAGCCTTTCTTTCAACCCCGAGGGCGGCTGGGGCGGCCCTGCCTGCCCAGGTGCGGTTTTCCCGGCCAGCATTCCATCAACAAGCGCCAGCAAGCCCCTTGGGGCCCACGATTCGTTCTGTTTGATTGCAAATAACGGACAGCCTGCATTGCAGGCGGCGCATTTGGCGCAGTCTTTAAGCCTGATGTTTTCCACTTGAAAAAACATCCATGTTAAGATTGCCGGGCCTGAGGCCTTCGATATCCAGGCAAATGTATTTGAAATATGGTTTCAAGGCTTCAGCTATTGCCTCCCTCATTGATACTGCCCGCTCAAAATCTTCCGGAGGCAGTTCTATCCGCGCTATTTCCCCGTGGTAACGGACGCGCAATTGTCTGAACCCCAGTTCCCTCAGGGCGTTCTCGCATTCGGAAATGCGGCCCAGTATATAGGGTGTAACAGGCGTGCCATAGGGTATGCGCGACGAGAGGCAGGGCGACCCCGGCTTGTCCCAGGTGGAAAGGCCAAGCTCTCTTGAAAAGCGGCGTATCTCCTGCTTGCCTATATTCAGCTCTATTAGCGGGCTTTTTACGCCATGTTTTAGCGCCGCTTCCCGCCCCGGCCGGTAATCGTTTAAATCGTCGGCATTGGAGCCGTCCAGCACATTGATTATGCCTTCCCGGTCCGCTATTTGCCGCAACTGGGCAAAGAGCTCGTCCTTGCAAAAAAAACATCTGTCCGGCGGATTTTGGGAATAGTTTGAATTTTGAAGCTCGCGGGTCTTGATCAGCCTGTGCTCCACGCCGATGAGGCCGGCCATCCGGATTGCGTCTTCAATATCCCATTGCGGATGGCTCTCCGATGTGGAAGTGACCGCCAGCGCCTTGATTCCCGAAAGTTTCAGCGCCTTCAATAAAAACGTGCTGTCTACTCCGCCTGAATAGGCAAGCACCGCGCTCTTAAGCGTTTCCAGGTAAGCGGTAAGACCTGAAAGCTTCTCCTGGCTCACTGCGCCGTTATCTCGTAATTCTCCTGGTGGAGCGCGTGGTTTTCATTAACAATCACCTTCATTGCGTAAGCGCTTTCAAGGTCTTCAAGCCTTTGCCGCTCATCATCCAGAAAAAGTTCAGCTACCGACGGGTGGGCGGTTATGATCACCTTTTTTATGCCATGCCTGGCCATCTTTTCGGCCTTCCTGAATATCTCATAGCACAGGGCAACTGCCGATTTTACCGTGCCTCTGCCTTCGCAATATGGGCACGGTTCCAGGAGGGTGCGCGTAAGGCTTTCCCTTACTCTTTTCCTGGTCATCTGTATAAGCCCCAGTTCCGTTATCTGCGAGATTGTGGTCTTGGCCCTGTCTTTTTTCATGGCGTCCTGCAGGGCGCTGAAGATTTTGTGGCGGTTTTCGGTCTTTTCCATATCTATGAAATCAATTATGATAATGCCTCCGAGATTTCGCAGCCTTATCTGGTAGGCAATCTCCTTGACGGCCTCAAGGTTGGTCCTGAAGATAGTGTCTTCAAGGTCTTCCTTGCCCACGTACTTGCCCGTGTTTACGTCGATAACGGACATGGCCTCGGTCTGGTCTATTACAATATACCCGCCGGACTTCAGCCAGATTTTCCTGCCAAGGGCGCGGGAGATGTCCACCTCCACCCCGTAATAATCGAATATGGGCTCGCTGCCGTCGTAAAGCTCTATTTTATCCACCAGTTTGGGGAAGTAATTTCCCACAAACTCCCGGACAGAGTTGTACTCCGGCCCGGAGTCTATCGTCAGCTTTTCAACCCCTGTGGTCATCAGGTCCCGCACGCTCCTGGACACCAGGTCCAGATCGTTATATATGAGGCATGGCGCGCCGCATTTTTCGGTCTTTTTCTGTATGCTTGCCCAGAGCTGCAGTAATAAATCCAGGTCCCCCGAAAGCTCTTCCTGGGTGGCCCCCTCGCTGGCCGTCCTTACAATTAGACCGAAATTTTTGGGCCTTATCAAATCCATTATTGATTTGAGCCTGCCCCGTTCTTCCTCGCTTGCTATCCGGCGGGAGATGCCAGTGTGCTCCAGATTTGGCATCAGGACAAGATAGCGGCCCGGAATGGTTATGTAGGAGGTGACCCTGGCCCCTTTGGTGCCCATCGAGTTCTTGGATACCTGGACGATTATCTCCTGCCCTTCGTGAAGAAGCTCATCAATCTGAAGGTCGTGCCTTTTGGAATGAAGAAAGTCCAGGTTTGACAAGCCCTCATCCTCAAAGACAGCGGCGTAATCGTCAACAATATCTGTGCGTATATCCGCCACGTAGAGGAAGGCGGCCTTTTCAAGCCCGATGTCCACAAAGGCGGAGCGCATGCCGGGAAGTATCCTCAACACCTTCCCTTTATAAATGTTGCCTACCAGGCTGGCATTTTTCTTCCGTTCAATATATACCTCCACCACCTGCCCGCCTTCCAGAAGGGCAAGCCGTGTCTCCTGGCCTGTAACGTTTACTATTATATTGTTCATTATTTTAAGGGCTCTTTTAATTCACTGGCGCTTCTGCCGTACATGCCAACCCTGGTTGCGTCCACATCGCAAAGCTCCGCCCCGAATATCTCTTTTACCAGTTCATCAAGCCTGGGCTTGGCCTCTTCAGTGTCCGTCACTCTCAGCAATACGGAGTCCGCGCCTGTTTTCTCACAGCTTTCAACCATTTTACGGATATCTGTTTTTTTGCCGTTATCTCTTTCGGCAAGCGAGGAACCTCTTGCAAGAAACTCCGCCGCCTTTTCAGGGACAATGCCTATTATCTCATAATCGTAAACCGATATGAAGCTTTGAAGCGAATCATCCTGCCGCCCTATGGGGACGGCCCGGCTTATTGACAGGCCCGGCGGAAGCTGTGCGTTCAGGAGCCCCATGGCCTCTTCCGGGGAGACGTTGCCGTCAAAAACCATATCGAAGCATTCCTTAAGCCCTTTTACCCCCACGCCCAGCGGCGGCCCCAGGGCAAGCTTTGGCGCGGGGTGAAACCCCTTGGAATATTCAACCGGCAGTCCGGCCCTCCGTGCTGCGCGTGAAATTGCGGAGATGACCTCACGATGAGAAAGGTCTGCCAATGGCGATGCCTTGGAAAACTCGAACCGTATCCTCGCTGTATTTGAAACTTCAGATTTCAGATTTGGGACCGGCCCGGAAGAAGAAGCTGCTTCGGCTTCCACCTGGCCGGGGGCGTTTTTAAGCAGCCCGCATTCGCGCGAAAGCCCGCATCCCGAGCAGTTCTGAGTGCATCCGGGCGTTTTTCTTCCGGCCAGGGCGGCTTCGTATTCCCGTTTCAAAAACGCATCGCTTACCCCTGGGTCTATTACCGCCCAGGGCAGTTCGTCTTCCGGAGAAAAAACCCTGGCGGCATAAGCGGCGGCGTCCACGCCGGAGCGGTCCATGGCGGAAATCCATTTCCCCCAATCAAATACTTCGCTCCATCCATCCAGCCTTGCCCCGGCCTTATTGGCTTCCAGAAGGAGCCTGGACAGGGATTCATCCCCCCTGGCAAATGCCGCCTCAAGAAGGCTCATCCGCTCGTCATGGCCCTTGAAATTCAGCCCTCTGCCGGAGAGCGCCTTCCTCAGAAAATCCTTTTTCCTGGTTATCTCCGCAATGGGCTCCTGGCCGCACCACTGGAACGGCGTGTGCGGCTTGGGCACAAAGGTGGATACGCCCACGTTTACGGAGGCCCTGCGCGAGTACCCGGCAGCCATTTTCAAGGCCTTCCTTGCCATGCGCGGGATCGCCTCCACATCCTCGCCGGTTTCGGTGGGCAGGCCTATCATGAAGTAAAGCTTTATGGTAAGCCATCCTTCTTTAAACAGCATTCCCACGGCCCTGTCGAAATCCTCTTCCGTAAGGTCCTTGTTTATGACTGCGCGCAGCCGGTCTGTTCCGGCCTCCGGCGCTATGGTAAACCCGGTCTTCCGGACGGATTTTATCTCCTTCAGCACCTCCTGGTTCAGGGCCTTTACCCTTAGGGAAGGCAGGGATACCGCGCACGTCCCGGGCGAGAAAGTGTGGTTGAATTCCCTGATCAGTGGCAGCAGGGCGCTGTAGTCGCCGGCGCTAAGGGACGTAAACGAGACTTCATCGTAGCCTGTTGCGGCAAGGGATTTTTTTGCCAGTTCCAGTATCCGCCGGGGGGAGCGCTCCCGGAGCGGCCTGTAGATCATGCCGGCCTGGCAGAAGCGGCACCCCATCGGGCATCCGCGCGATATCTCTATATTTACCCGGTCGTGCACTATGGGCATGTAAGGCAGCACGGGGTTTTCAGGGTATGGCGCGTCCTCAAGCGACCGGATTATCCTTCTGGTTATCCTGGAGCCTCCTTTGTGTACCTGGGGAACATAGAAACCCGGTATCTCCGACACAGCCTTTAGCAGGGCCTCTTTGCCTTCAGACACACCGCCTTCGGTCTTCCACCTGTAAACGGTTTCCGCCAGCTCCGTGATGGCTTCCTCGCCGTCGCCAATCAGGAAGGCATCTATGAAAGGGGCAAGCGGGGCCGGGTTTACCGCCGACGGGCCTCCGGCTATTACAAGAGGATAGCCGTCCTTTAATCTTTCTTCCGAAAAAAGCGGCATCCCCGCCAGCAAAAGCATATTGAGCACCGAACTGAATGAAAGCTCGTATTGAAGGCTGAATCCTGCAACATCGAACAGCCCCAGAGGTGTGCCGCTTTCAAGGGAACGGAGCGGCTCTTTTTTGTGCTTCAGATGCGCCTCCATATCCGTCCATGGGTGGAACACCCTTTCAGCGGAGGCAAACGGCAGCTGGTTTATTATGCGGGCCAGAATCTTAAGCCCGAGGTGGGACATGCCTACTTCATAGGTGTCCGGGAAGGCAAATGCAATCCTGACGGGCGCGTCCTTGCGCACCGAGTTTACCTCGTTTCCTATGTACCTGGAAGGCCGCTCGAATTTAGAGAGTGAAAAAGTCATTTTTTAGCATATCAGCCGTTTTGAAATTTTGACAAGTTTTTGGAAATACAATAAATTAAAGGACATGTCTTTCAAGGGGCACAAATGCGCATAGGGATTATAGGTTCCGGCTACGTGGGGCTTGTCACCGGGGCGTGTTTTGCGGAATACGGCGTCCACGTGGTCTGCATGGACCGGGATGAAAAAAAGATAAAGTCCCTGAAATCGGGCAAGGTCCCGTTCTTTGAGCCCGGCCTGGATGACCTGGTTGCCAAGAATATAAAAAAGGGCAGGCTGCAATTCACATCAAGGATGGCCGATGCCGTGAATTCTTCCCAGGTGGTGTTCATAGCCGTGGGGACGCCGCCAAGGGGGGACGGTTCCGCGGATTTGGGCTACGTGGAAGAGGTGGCCAGGGAAATTGCGGCCCACCTGGACGACTACAAGGTCATCGTCACAAAAAGCACGGTGCCGGTGGGTACCGGGAGTAAACTTAAAAAACTTATCTCCGCTCACCTGAAAAATGAAACCAGTTTTGATGTTGCATCCAATCCGGAATTCCTCCGCGAGGGGTCGGCGATAGAGGATTTCATGAGGCCCAACAGAGTGGTTATCGGCTCGGACAATCCCAGGGCCGAGGCCGTCCTGATGGACCTTTACCGTCCGCTTTACCTGATAGAAACGCCAATCGTGAGAACAGACATCGAGACTGCCGAGCTTATTAAATACGCTTCCAATTCGTTCCTTGCGGTCAAGATTTCATTTATTAATGAGATGGCCAGGCTTTGCGAGCTGATAGGGGCGGACGTCCACATGGTGGCAAAAGGGATGGGGCTGGACAGGCGTATCGGCCCAAAATTCCTTCACCCCGGCCCCGGCTTTGGCGGGTCCTGTTTCCCCAAGGACACCAGGGCGCTTCTGAATCTTGCAAAAGAGCATGGCCTGGACCTGGAGATAGTGGGTGCCGCTGTGGGTGTAAACGAAACCCAGAAATCCCTGATGCTCAGGAAGATAAAGGAAACACTTGGCCCCGTAAAAGGCAAGACAATAGCCGTCCTGGGGCTGTCGTTTAAGCCCAACACGGACGATATGCGCGAGGCCCCGTCTGCCCGTATAATAAGCGGCCTTATGGAAGATGGGGCGCACATCCGGGCCTATGACCCCATAGTTACGGCCGGGCATGCATCCCGGTTTCTTCCGAAGGGGGTCTTTTACGCTGAAAACCCTTACGACGCGGCAAAGGGCGCGGACGCCGCCGTGCTTGTAACGGAATGGAATGAGTTCAGGAACCTCGAACTGGGTGAAATAAAAAAGCTGATGAAATCCCCTAACTTTTTTGATTTAAGAAACGTCTATGAAGTGCAGAAGATGCTCGAAGCGGGCTTTGCCTACTATTCCGTTGGAAGGCCTTCCAGATAACAAGCCGCAAATCCAGGGCGGCTGGCACATGTTATAATTAACCATTCCGGATCTTTGAAATGGACGACAATTCTTACTACATGAGGCTTGCGCTTGACGAGGCCAGGCTGGCCCTTCCTTCGGATATTCCTGTTGGGGCCGTGCTGGTGGCCGGAGGGCAGGTGATTGCAAAGGCTCACAATATGAAGGAAGCCCTCAACGACCCCACGGCGCACGCCGAAATACTTGCTTTGAGGCAAGGGGCTGCCAGCCTTGGCAGGTGGCGTTTGACCGGCTCTGTATTGTATGTAACCAAGGAGCCCTGCCCGATGTGTGCAGGGGCCATCGTGAACTCCAGGATTGATACACTGGTGTTCGGATGCCCGGATGCAAAAGGAGGCGGCGCGGGCAGCCTGTATGAAATCCCGGCGGACAGCCGCCTTAATCACAGGGCAAAGATTATAAAGGGCGTTCTGGAAGAAGAATGCGTCCGTTTACTGAAGGGCTTTTTCGAGGGGAAAAGGGCAGCAAGCAGTAAACAGGCAATTTGAAATCTGAAATTGAAATTGCCTGAAAATGGAGAGGTGCCGGAGCGGTTGAACGGGGCGGTCTCGAAAACCGTTGTGGGGGCAACCTCACCCAGGGTTCGAATCCCTGCCTCTCCGCCAGTTTTTAGTAGAAAATTGCCCTGCTGGATTTTTTTAAACTTTTCTAATTTAGTGTAGAGTTTTTATGGCCCTTGGACGAATATCTACGGCAGGAATTTTTCGTAAAAACGGCTTTCATATTCTTCCAGGTGCACAGGCCGGTTAAGCATAACCCCCAGTTTGGCCAGCTTTAAATCCAGTTCCCGCAGTTTTTTGATGCGTTCGCTTTTGCTGTCCAGGGATTTAAGCAGGCAGGACAGGTTGAATATCTCTTTTTTAAGCTCTATTTCAGGCGGCACAAACCCGGCGTTTTTAAGCACCCGGCAGGCAAGCCTCAAGTCTTCAGGAACTAAGCTTTCGTCCTCAAATTTTATCGGTTTGCCGGCCCCGGGCAGGCCGGTAAAAGCGCCGTTTCTGGCCGCTTCCTCGATTTTTCTTTCCGCTATGGTTTGAAGTATATCCAAAAATTAAAGGCTTTGCCCCTCCTCGTTTCCGTGCTCGAAACGCTCTTTTTCCCTTGAATAGGCTTCCTTGCCAGCCTCTATTGCGGATTTGATCATGGTCTTCTTACTGGCGATATTATGTTTTCCCCTCTCGATGCCGCTGGATATCCGCTCTTTCACATCGTCGCTATAATCAGACACCCGGTTTCTGACGTCGTCAGCCAGGTCCCTTATGCGCTTTCTGGTGTCGCGCCCTGATGCGGGCGCGTACAGCAGGGCCGCCGCGGCCCCCACAAGCCCGCCCAGAAGGAAAAACATCAGGACCTTGCCGGTCCCGCCCTTATTATCACTCTCCATCATATCCGGTATCCCCTTTCTTAAAAAGGTTTTTGCCTAAAAGCCCTAATGCCGCTGAAAAACCAGCTTTTACGCCGTGGATGCTTGAGCGCGTTTTCAAGATAGTTTGGCCTATCATGTCAGATGCCTCTTGCACCTGCCCGGCCAGCCCTTTTACAGCCGTTGTTACGCTGCGCAGGTCGCCGACGGCCCCGTCCACGTCTTCAGTTATTTCTTTTATGTTCCTTACGGCAGCATTCATATCGTCGATAATCGGGATAATGGTCTGCTCGGTTTTAGCCAGGAATTCGATCAGTTTTTGGATCGTTTTTCTAAACTCAATTAAAACGATTATCAGAAGGACTAAAGCAACACCCGAAAGCAACAGGATGATGATCTCCAGGGTGTCTTTCACTTAACGGTAAGGCCCTCCTTTCATGCCCTGGCCGCGCTTCCCGCCGCCCAGCCAAGGCCGTTTAACAGCACGCATAACAAGCTTTAAACCCTAAGTATTTTATAACATCAAAGCTGAAAGCCGTCAAACCGGCATCAAATTTAAAACTTCAAATCTAAAATCCAGCCACTACCGCGCCGTTACAATAGCTTGCGGACGCGTCCCGGCCGGCACTGTTGCGGGTGATATTGGCGTCAGCGCCCCGCCCGCCCCTATCGTGTACTGGGATATGGTGCCATCGCCCCCATTAGCCACGTACACGTAAGCGCCGGAGGGGTCCACTGTAACGGACCTGGGCGAAGCCCCCGCGGGGACCGTTGCGGGACTCATCGGCACAAGCGCTCCTTCTGTCCCTATGGTGTATTGAGAAATTGTATTGTCGCCGGTATTTGCAACATAGGCGTATTTGCCGGAGGGGGCCAGCGTAATGGACCACGGCGAAGAGCCTGTATGAAACGAAGCTGTTAATTTTAGATTGCCGTTGGCCCCTATCGTAAACTGGGTTATGGTGTTGGAGCCTCGGTCCGCCGTGTAGAGGTATGTTCCGGATGGGTCAATTGCAATTGATTCAGGTCCGGAACCGGCATCCGAAGCATTGTAAATAAAAACCCAGGCGGAGCTTATTGAAGAGAGCGTTCCATTTGCGCCTACCGTGTACTGTGACACGGTGCTGTCGGACTCGTTTCCCGCGTAGGCATATGCGCCCGATGGGGTTACGGCCACGGATTCGGGATGTTGTATGGCATCTATACTGGACACCTGGGTGAGCGCCCCTCCTGAGCCTATTTTGAACCCGTATACCGTGCCGCAGGTATTGGAAGAACTGCTGGAACAATTGTCGCGGTCATTTGTCACATAAACGTAACTGCCAGACGGGTCAACCGTAATTGCCGATGGCCAAATGCCGGTACTCACAGTTGCCGGGGCCATCGGTTTTAGCGTCCCGTCCGCGCCTATATTGTATTGCGAAATGGTGTTGTCGCCAACGTTTGTCACGTAAGCAAACCTGCCCAACGGATCAACCGCAACGGCAGACGGCTCCGGCCCGGAAGGAACCGTAGCAGGTGATAAAGGCGCCAGCATCCCGCCTGATAAAATCGTGTACTGGGATATTGTGTTATCGGAATAGTTTGCAACGTAAGCGTATCGGGACGCCGGGCTTGCCCACTGCGCGTACAATGTGACATTATTGGCGCCCATGGCAAACGTTTGCCCGGGCCAATACGCATTGCCGTTTCCATCCTTCCAGCCGTCAAAGACGTAACCGGTATTCGTGAGATTGCCCAGGCCAAGCACGGTTACCGCCTGCCCCTGCTGATACTTGTTCTGGTCTGCCTGGGGAGTGCCGCCCGTATTGCCGTTGCCGTTATAGGTAACGGTGTAAGTGGCATCGCTGGTCCATAAGGAATACAAGGTGGTATTGGATGCACCCATGGGAAACTGCGAACCTGGCTGATATGTTGTTCCGCTTCCGTTTGCCTGGGTGTTCCAGCCGGTAAATGTGTAGCCGGTCCTTGCAAGATTTCCGGTATTGCCCAGCACGGTAATGCTTTGGCCTTGCCGGTACTTGTTAGTGTCCGCAGGCGGGCTGCCGCCGGTATTATTATTGCCGTTATAAAATACGTTGTATGTTGGGGCGCCTGTCCATTTGGCATACAGGGTGATATTGGATAAACCCATTTGAAACTTCTGCCCGGGTTGAAACGGGGCGCCGTTGCCGTCCGATTGGGTGTTCCAGCCAGCAAACGTTTCGCTGCCATTGGAAAGATTTCCGGGGCCAAGCACGGTGACTGTCTGCCCCTGCTGGTATTGGTTTTGGTCCACGGGGACACTGCCGCCCATGTTTCCGTTGCCGTCGTAAGTTATTGTATAGGTGGGATTGCTGGTCCATACGGCGTACAGGGTGATATCTTCAGTGCCCATCGTGAATGTTTGGCCGGCTGCATATGCAGTGCCGCTTCCGTCTGTGCTGGTGTTCCATCCTGAAAATGAATATCCGGGCCTTGCCAGATTACCGGTGTTGCCGGAAACAGTAACTGTCCGCCCCTGCTGATACTTGTTCTGGTCTGCCGGGGCACTGCCGCCTGTGCTGCCGTTGCCGTTATAAATTACCGTGTATACCGCCGGGTCTGTTCCACCCGCCGCCGCCCCTCCATTGCCCGCCGGTGCGGCCCCGTTACCGCTGCCGCAACTTGAAACAACATAAGCGCTGGAAAGCAGGATGAATAAAAAGAGCAAAAGGGATTTGTATTTATTCGCTCGGCTAAAAAATGCAGCCATGGTTTATTGCCTCTCTTTGGTCCAGATAGAGCCACCGTGGTTTTGATTCGGGGCAGTTTGCAAGTGTTCCGGCCAGTGCATTAACCGGGAAGGGCATTTGGGCTTTGATGGTATTGGAAAGGTACCTGTTACAACTGCTTAAAAGCTACATCCGGGCAAGGATGTTGTCAATTGTCAGAAAAAATTAAATTGCCGGGCGTTTAAAATCCAGGTGCAATAGTTTATTCCCCGGGCTCAAGCTCCCTTAAATAAACGACATTGCCGGACGGTATCACCACCCATCCCATTTCCGTTTCAAGATGTATTTCGGTCTCGCCCATCTCTATAAGTATTCCAGTGTAGGCCATGTCCGGCGTGCCTACTTCAACAATCTTTCCAGTCAGGTCCATTCCGATTTCCCTTTCCGGTAAACGCGTTTACCTTACGCTTCTTTTTGACTCCAGCCCGTGCACTACTTCTCCGCCAAGCAGGAATATGCAGGACGAATAGAATATCCATAAAAGAAGGATCACAAATGCCGATAGGGGGCCATAAATAATGCCGATCCTCGGGATGATCCTTTCAAGGTAAACCGAGAAGGCTATTTTTGCCAGTTCCATCATCAAGGCGGTAAATATGCCCCCCTTTAACGCATTCACAAAGCGTACTTTCCTTGCCGGCAGGATTACGTAAATGCTGGTTGAAACCGTGAGAATCAATGAAAACGGCACTATGTACCGTAGCAAAACGGTGTATCCGCTGCCAAGCCCAAGGGTGTGGCCGAATGAATGCAGCACCGGTTCCATTGTGGAAAAAGCGAAAGCAAAAAGTGTCAGCACTCCGGTCAGGGTTATCATGAAAAACGAAAAGAGGACCGAGAGAAAGAAATGCCTTTTCCTGCCGGTTTTGAATATAACATTCATGGAAGCCTCTATATCCAGGAACAACCCGTAGGAAAGGAAGATGTAAAAAAACAGGCTCAGGTGCCCGGCCCTGTTTGAAGCAAGCAGCGCCTGTATGAGTGAAGCCGTTTTGCCGGCTCCGTCGGGGAACATCAATATGAGCTTGGATGCAAAAAACCTGTAAAACCCTGCATACGTGCCAAGCAGCCATCCGGTAAGCTGGATTATAAGTATGCTAAGCGGCACCATTGCCATAATGCCAAAGTAAGCCAGGGAGGCTGCCAGCATGAATCCGCCATCGCGCAGAAAATCCCGGAGGCTGCCAGGCAATATTTTTAAAATCCTTATCAACGGCGGACCGTTTTCATGCCGGCCTTCTTTTTCACCACTATTACCGGCGTGCCGGAGAATGGGAACCGTTCCCGGAGCTTCTTTTCAAAATACTTCAGGTACTGCTCATTTATGCCTTCCGGCTCGTTCAAAACAAGCGCGAAAACAGGCGGCCTTACGCCTATCTGCACCAGCGAGCTGGCGATGACCCGTTTGCCATGGTATACGGGAGGCTGTTTTTCGGCAAGCGCATCCCGCAGCAGGTCCCCCAGCTTTGCGGGGGGAACAGTCCTGGCGCGTTCCTCAAGTACGCAATCTATAAGAGGAAACACCTTCGTTATGCGTTTTCTGGCTGTGCCGGAAGTGGTGAGCACCGGGGCGTGCCCGAAAAACCAGAGCTTTCGCCTCAGCTCTTCACCAAGTTTTTTGAAAGCGGCGTCCGGGTCTTCCACAAGGTCCCATTTGTTTAACAGGAATACGGCCCCTTTCTTATAGTCGTACACCATTCCAGCTATCTTCTGGTCCGCGGCAACGATGCCCGCCGAAGCGTCTATCACTATCAGGGCCATGTCCGCGCGTTCCAGGGCCTTCATGGCCCTTGCCGTCGAGTACTGGTCCAGCGCCCGCCCGGCCTTCCGGGTTATCCCTGCGGTGTCTACAAACATGTACTTCTTTTTGTAATATGTGCATACCGTGTCTATGGCGTCCCTGGTGGTGCCGGCCACTGGGCTTACAACCAGTCTTTCCCTGGTTAAAAGCGAGTTTATGAGCGTTGATTTTCCGGTATTGGGGCGGCCGATAACGGCTATCCTGGGCAGGGACTCCAGAATCTCATTTTCCATGGGGCTGGGCGGAGGCAGCATGGAGACAAGCCTGTCCATCAGTTCCTCGTACATGTACCCGTTGGACGCCGATACCGGCAGCACCTCACCGCCCAGCCTGTAAAAATCATATAGCAGGGGCTCCTTTGAGGGCCCGTCTATCTTGTTTGCCACCCACAGCACTTTCTTGCCGGATTCCCTCAGCATCCCGGCTATGGCCTCGTCCCTGGCTGTCAGGCCGGCCTGGGCGTCCAGTAAATGCACTATCAGATCGGCCTCCTCAACGGCCAGCATCGTCTGCCGCCCCATCTCCTCGAATATTATGTCCTTCTGCCCCGGCAGCAGCCCGCCGGTGTCCGCGATCAAGAATCTGCGCCCGCCCCACTCGATTTCGGAGTAGTTGCGGTCCCTGGTAACGCCTTCCACTTCTTCCACAATGGCCTTCCGCTGCCCGGTCATGCGGTTAAAAAGTGTGGACTTGCCTACGTTTGGCCTTCCTATTATGGCTATTATTGGTTTTGACATCCTGAATTTTACCTCAGTTTTATATTTTAAAAAAAACAGAAAAGCTTTGCGTGCAAATCTTCAAGAAATCTTCAAGATTGCGTGAAATCCCATACCGAACTTGGCCGTTTCTGTTTTAAATGGCGCAATTTCCGGCTATTTTAAGGGCGGTACGGAAATTGCATTTAGTTTATTGATATTATGTCTTTAAAAGCAAAGATTATAAGCATTATCGGCTTGGTTATTCTCATATCCGTAGGTCTGTCAACGGCTGCCGTCCTTCGCATCCAATCCAAAAAGATGGTGAAAAACGACGTGGAAACCATGTCCTCCATGAGCAACATGATAATCAGAAGCGTGGAGATGGATATGAGCGAGGGCAGAAGCGATGAGGTCCACAAGATACTTGAAAACATCGGGCGCTCCCCTGAGATACTAAGCCTCAGGATAGTATCGCCGGACGGCTACATACTCAATTCCAAGGAACAGTCCGAGATTGGCTACAGGTCGCCCGAATCCTTGTACCTCAAGGACGGGGGCAGGTTTGCCCCGGTGCTGCAGCACAACGTTCTTCTGCATTTTGCCCCGGTATACAACAAACCGCGATGCTACGGCTGCCATAGCCCGAACATAAAAACAAACGGAATAGTGGAGATAAGGTACGACTTCTCACGTTCCGGGGCCGTAATCCGGTCCATGCGGCACATCCTTATATTTTCAAACGTGATTACCATACTTCTGGTCTCGGTAATGCTCAGCCTGCTGTTTTCAAAGAAGATACTGAAACCACTCAACGCCATACTGGCCACGGCGCGCAGTGTTGAAGCCGGCAACCTTGAGGCCAGGGCGGATGTAAGGACGGGGGACGAATTCGCCATCCTGGCGGACTCCTTCAACCGTTCCATTCAGGAGGTCAAGCGGCTCTACGAAAAGGACATCCGCAAGGAGAGGGAGATAAGCAGGGCCCGGTCGGAGCTGGAACACAAGCGCACCCTGGAGGAGCTTAACGGCCAGCTGGAGTTCAAGATAAAAGAGGTTGAGACTGCAAACAAGGCCATTCTCAGCCTTACGCGCGAGCTTAAAACCAAGAACATAGAGCTGGAAAAGATGGTTGACAGGCTCAAGCGCATAAGCGAAGTGGGTAGGGTGCTTTCCTCCATTATGGAGACGGAGGAGCTTATAAAACTGGTTATAAGGAGTACCGCCGAACTGCTGAAGGTGGAGAGGGGCTCCATATACCTCAAAAAAAGCGGCGGTAGAAATCTGGCCCTCCAATACAATAAGGGGATGGGGGTGGAGGGCCATTCAGATTACATGATAGAGGCCCACCCGCTCTACAAGAAACTGCTTGCCGGGGGCTCCAACGTGTTTGCAAGGAACGCCTTGGACGAAGGCGGGCTGTTTGCCATAGGCGTGCCCCTGAAAATGAAAGGGCAGGTAGTTGGCGGCATCCTGCTGGAAAAGGACGGTTCCCACTTTACAGAGGATGAGCTGGAAATTCTAAGCACCCTTGCAAACCAGGCAATGATATCAATCGAAAACGCCTGGCTGTACGATTCGGTGAAGTCCAACTACTTCGGCACTATCCAGGCCCTGGTCAACGCGCTTGAGGCAAACGACAAATATACCCGCGGCCATTCCGAGAGGGTAAAAACCTTATCAGTGCAGCTTGGCCGCCACATCGGCCTGAACAACAAGGAGATTGAAAACCTGGAGCATGCTGCCATCCTGCACGATATCGGCAAGATCGGGGTGGACTCCAATATTCTGAACAAGGCCGGCAGGCTTACAAATGCCGAGTTCAGCATGGTAAAGGCTCACCCGCTTATTGGCGACGAGATACTTGGCCCGCTTGGCACGCTTGAAGGAGTGCGCACCACCATCCTCCAGCACCATGAAAGGTACGACGGCACGGGATATCCTTACGGAGTGGCCGGGGAGGAGATATCACTTAAAGCGAGAATACTTAGCGTGGTGGACACCTTCGATGCAATGATGACGGACAGGTCTTACCGGAAGGCGCGCACAATATCAGAGGCCAAAGGCGAGCTTTACAGGGGCAGCGGCACCCAGTTCGACCCGCTTGTCGTAAGCGCCTTTCTGGACATGCTGGACCTGAAGGCCGAGGAACTCCTGGGCAAGGCCGGCTACGCCGCGCTCTGCTGAGTTTTTTTCGTTTTTACCGCCTCGCCCATTTGCATTAAGGCCGAAGTATTGCTTGTTGATCGAAAGTTGTAAAGTACACCTATTAATTGACACCGGGATCAATAAGGGGAGAGGATGTTTAAAAGGAATCATTTATTAATACAACCACCGAAAACTCTCATTAAAATGTGGCGATATTTGAGGAGACTTGAGAAAGGAGCGTGCTATCGAAAGTTCTCCTGAGTCCGTGGGTGTCCTGGACTAAGCCCGCTCCCTGCAACTGTTCCTGTGAGAAATCATTCCCCATGTCACCAACTTCATGACCTGTGTCATATTGACCATGTCATCTCTGGCCAGGTTAAAATGCGCCTGTGAGGGGGATTTGGCCCTTATTTGCTCATTGAAAAATGATGCCCGGAAAGCCGGAAAAAGCTGCCGGCAAACAGTGGTGTTTAAAAGCCGCGGGTTTGAACGGGTTTGAACAGCGAAAACTGAAAAACGGCATAAAACCGGTCAGTTACAGGTTTTGGTTTGAACACTAAAAAAGAGGCCTTGACAGGGTTTTTCAACAAGGAATCCGGGGCGGGAATCCGCCTTGCTTCATTCGAACACCGCCCTTGAAAAAACAGACAAGCAACTGGCACCGGCCAAATGCATCGGTAGTGGCAGAGGCAAATCTGCTGCCCCGGCCCTCCGATATGTCGATCAATTAATTTTTTTTATTCTGCTGGCGGGGTTTCCGATGCGGCCGTTTTTTTCTTTCCGCCACTGGTTGTGGTTTTGGTCCCTTTGGGCCTGCCCCTTCTTTTAGCTCCGGCTGCCTTTTTTGTTCTTTTTGCATATTTGCGCGGGGCCTTGCCGAGGACGCCCTCTCTTATGCTGTTTAAGAATTCCTCAATGCTTTTGTGCCGTGTGTCTTCCGGGATAAGGCCGATAACGTCCTTGAGTTTCCCTGAAAGCTTGCCGCTCAGTTCTTTCAACTCTTCGATCTGTTTTGCGCTCTGTTTTTTAATGGTTTGTAATATGTCCATAGTTACCTCCGGTTGCTATTTTCACGATAATATAGACGCAAAAGGCTGTATTGTCAACGGAAATCGGGGCGGGACATGGATTGACATAATTGTAGACTGGCCGTTAGACTACATTTGACGGCAATGCATTGCCGACCACGAAAGGCGCTAATTTTAAATGGAAGTTAAATCACTGGACCTGGAAAGAAAGAACCGGGAGCTTGCCGCCATATTGGAGGTAAGCAGGCTTCTTACCGCCTCCTTCGACCTGGAAGGCAATCTTACCGCCGCCATGCAGGCCCTGGCGGGGCTTCTGGAGATGCAGCGCGGGTGCGTGTTCCTGCTGGACCCCTCTTCCAAAGAAATCCGCATAGTGGCCGCGCACGGCCTTACCAAGGAAGAGATACTTCGCGGCAAGTACAAGATAGGCGAGGGCATCGTGGGCAGGGTGATAGAAAAGGCCCTGGCGATGTTCATACCAAATATCGGGACCGAGCCCAAGTTCCTCAATAAAACCGGCTCCAGGCCGGACAAGGAAGGCATATCCTTCCTTTGCGTGCCTATAATTTTCAAGGGCGAAGCGCTGGGCGTTATAACGGCGGACCGCATCTATTCGGCAAGCAGGGGCGGCGTGGATGACGACCTGCGGGTGCTGGAGATAGTGGCGTCGCTGCTGGCCCAGTTCATCGCGCTGTGGGAGATATACAGGAAGACAGACGACCGCAGGCAGACCCTGGAACGCGAACTGCGCGAACGCTTCAGCCTGCCAAATATCATAGGAAGGTCCGAAAAACTTCAGGGCGTTTTGAAGACGGTGCAGAAGGTGGCCGAAACGGACACCACGGTGCTGCTGCTGGGCGAATCTGGCACAGGCAAGGAGCTTGTGGCCAGGACCCTTCATTACCAGAGCGCGAGGGCCAGGGGGCCGTTTGTGGCGGTGAACTGCGCGGCCCTGCCTGAAAATCTGCTTGAAGTGGAACTCTTTGGTTCCGAAAAAGGTGCGTTTACCGGGGCCACTGAGCGCCGGGTGGGAAGGTTTGAGGCCGCTATGGGCGGCACAATATTTCTGGATGAGATAGGCGAATTGCCGCTGGTGCTTCAGGCAAAGCTGCTCAGGGTGCTTGAGGAAAAGAGTTTTGAGCGCCTTGGCTCCTCCAAATCCATCAAGGCGGATGTGCGGATAATAACGGCCACCAACAGGAATTTACAGGAGGAAGTGAAAAAAGGCGCGTTCAGGAATGACCTGTACTGGCGTCTGAACGTGGTGTCCGTTGTGCTGCCGCCATTGAGGGAGCGGCAGGCGGACATACCGCTTCTGGCCGGTTATTTCCTTGAGAAATTCAATCGCGCTTACAGGAAAAAAGTGGCGATAGCCAAGGATGCCATGGATGAACTTGTGCAGTACCCGTGGCCGGGCAACGTGCGCGAACTGGCAAACGCGATAGAGCGCATAGCAATCATGGCCGAAAGGGATATTGTGAGCAGGGAAGACCTGCCGCATGGCGTCTTTTCATTTTCTCCCCAGGGCGGGGCGGCGGAGCATTCGGCCTGGCAGGATGATAAAGGCTCGCTTGGGGCGGAGGTGCAGAGCCTGGAAAAGCAGAGGATCATAAAGGCCTTCAAGGAAAACGGTTTTATCCAGCAGAAAACGGCGGCCGCGCTGGGGATCACCCCAAGGAAGCTGGCTTACAGAATGAAAAAGTACGGCATAACTGCGGCCTCGCTTAAGTAAAAAAAGCTCACCAGTTTTTTCCGCGGGCAAATAAAAATGCTTGTGCGTATCTGTTGCCCAGTCTGGCTGCCGCTGTCATGTCGCTGACGGCCCTTTGAGGGTGCCCCAGCTTGTCCATGATAATTCCCCGGCGGAAGTAGGCCGGGGCAAATTCCGGGTTGATGTAAATGGCCCTGCTGAAATCTTCATACGCGGGAGCGGACTTGCCAGATGACATGTAAATTTTGCCGCGGTTGTAATAGGCTTGAAACATGCCCGGATCGAGTGCAACGGCCTTGTTATAATCCAGGATTGCCTGGTTGTTGTTGCCAAGGCTGTAATAGGCGGCCCCCCTGTCGTTGTAAGTAACAGCTTTTCCAGGCTGAATTTCTATTGCCCTGTCGTAATAACGGACGGCCTGCGCGTAGTTGCCCAGGATTGCATAGGTGGCCCCCAGGTTGCAATAAGCCTTGAAATAAAGCGGGTTGATCCTGGTTGCGTTTTCATAATCGAAGATGGCCTGGCTGTAATTTCCGCTGGCTGCGCTGGCAACCCCGAGATTGTAATAGGCAAGATCGTTTTCATCTGTAACTTTTATGGCGTGCCCGAAGAGTGTTGTGCTGTTTTGCCAGTACGAGACCTGCTGCCAAGTTATGACCGCAAGGCAGGCAAGCGCCGGGACTGCCAGGGCAATCAGGGCCTTTCCCCGGACCTCCAATTTTCCCAGGAGCTCCGGCAAACCCCAGGCTGCTATTATGAAAAGCCCCGTCAAAGGAATATATGTATAACGGTCTGCCCTGGCCTGCCTGCCTGCCTGTACAAGGCCGATGACCGGCACCAGCGTGGCCAGGTACCAAAACCATCCGACTGCCAGATATCCATGCCTCTTTAAACCCCTGAACGCGATGAGGACCACGGCAATAGAAATGGCGCACAGTAACAGGCCAGCCCCGGCGGCCTGCCAATCTGGCAGCGATTTTGGATATGGATAAAAGATGGCCAGGTTGTCCGGCCAGAGGGCCTTCCAGATGTAGACAATATAGGACACCATGGCATTGGCGATCCGGAGCCCCAGCGGCTTCATGGCTAAAGACTGGACCGCCCCGCCTCTTTGCTGGACGATATATGTAACAATGCACGAAAGAGCTGACAAGATAAACAGTGGCGCTTTTTCCAAAACCAGCTGGCCGGTAATTTTCCGTTTTGTGGCGGAGTTTTCATCGAACCGCTGGAGGGGCCAGTAATCCAGAAGCAAGAGCACCAGGGGAAGTGTTACCAGCATCGGTTTTGACATCAGCCCCAAGGCGAAAAACAGGATAATCATCAGATATCTTTTTGCCTGCGGACGCTGGACATACCGGCAGTAGGCTGCCATTGTAAGCATCCAGAAAAACGTGGAGAGGACGTCCTTGCGTTCAGCCGCCCATGCCACGGACTGCACGTGAAGCGGATGCAGCGCAAAAAGCGCTGCAACAAACGCGCTTTTCCATACGGCCTTCGTCATTAAATTAAGGACATAAAACAGAAGCAGGACGTTTGCAATATGAAACAGCAGGTTGACAATGTGAGCGCCAGCCGGGTTCAGCCCGAAAAACTGGAAATCAATCATATGTGAAATCCATGTAAGCGGATGCCAGTTGGACTCATACCCGGTTGTGAACGCCCAGCGTATCGACCGGAGGGTAATGCCCTTTTGTATGTGGGCGTTCCCGGTTATGTAG
>JAKAKS010000017.1 GCA_021813405.1 Nitrospirota bacterium | reverse complement strand
CTGGGAAACCCGCTCGCATCATTTTGACAAATTAAAGATAGCCAGCCGGGCCCCGAAGCGGCTCGCGGCACCATGGGGTATGAAATATTGCATCCGGTGAGATAAGCTCTACAGCGAGATTTTCGCTGGCGGCGCTGATGAACTCCGTAAAAATGCGCATGAGGAGCTTGTTGATTTCTAATGTCATGGAGATATTTCTTTTTTTCTAAACTTGTGACTCGGCCCTGTCTGATTTTGGCTTGATTATATTCGTCTTCGAAAAGGAGTGTCAATACTGCCTTAATCCAGTGCGGCTTGAACAGCTTTCCTATTTAAATAAACCCCACAGAATCATTGTTAAGTGCTGGTTTTGATTCCTATTTAATGATATCCTTCAGCTAACTAAGAGTTGTATATTTTAAATATAAGTTGTGAGCATTGGTGCGATGCACTTGAAGCTCATCCACGAAGCATATGAGACAGATCGCCAAAGATAAAATACGGGCTTCATATCAAAAGCTCCTCGATATTGCGCCGGATGCTATGGCCTTTGTTGATAAGAGTGGCAAAATCATAATGGCAAACGGGCAAATGGAGCGGCTGTTCGGGTACACACAATCGGAACTGGCTGGAGCGGATTTAAGCATGCTGATTCCGGAGAGGTTTAGAAAACAGCATGGTAAGGACCTCTCTTTTTTCTTTTCAAGTCCCAAGGTGCGCCAAATGGGGACCGGCCTTAAACTTTATGCCTTAAAAAAGGACGGGACTGAATTCAGGGTCGATATAAGCCTAGCTCCCCTTGATATCGACGGAGAGGCGGTTGTTGCGGCGGCTATCAGGGACATCACAGACAGGGTGCTTGCCGAAGAGCAGCTTGCATTTGATTTTCAGATCCAGACAATAACCAGCTCGATTCTTGAAAAAGCACTGGAGCCGCTTTCTCTTAACGAGCAACTGGGCCGCATTCTGGAACTGGTCCTCTCCGTGACAGCTATCTCTGAGGGCAAAGGCCTAATTTATGTCTATGACCCAGTTGCTGATAAACTGGCCCTAAGCGCCCAGCGCGGTTTTCCCGAAACAAAAGAAATTCCTGCCGAGGAAGAAGCCGGGCCAGTTTGGTTTCCAGCAATTGCTCCCAAAAGATAAATTGCGAATTCACTCAGACCGGCGCAGCCGAAACGCAATACGAAATATTATGCAGGCGGGTTTCAGATCAGGATTTTTCACACTATAGCATCCCCATATGCGAGGGGGAAAAGATTCTTGGCCTGATAAGCATTTTCGCGATGAGCTGCCCTCTGCCGAAATCCAGGGAAGGGGCTTTTTTCCATGCTGTGGCCCACACCCTGGCAATCGTTATCAAGCATGCCCGGCTTGAAGCCGAACAGCAAAAACTTCTGGCGCAGCTCTCGCAAGCGGAAAAGTATGCGGAGTTAGGCAGAATTTCTGCAAGCGTGGCGCATGAGATCAGGAACCCTCTCACAGTGGTTGGCGGGTTTGCCCGGATGCTGCAAAAAAGGATAGCAGATAAAACCGAGCGCGAGTACGCTGATTTTATAGTTTCTGAGGTCAGCAAACTTGAAGAAATCCTCAGAGATATCCTCTCCTATTCAAGAACAACTGCGCTGAAACTACAGGAATATTCGATTCACTATTTAATTGAAGACATCCTTAAAATATACGAGGACCAATTTAAAGAGCACCAGATAATGGTTCAAAAGTCCTACGATTTTAGCGGCAATATCAAAATAGACAAGCTCCGGGCACGCGAAGTAATTATCAATGTAATATCCAATGCAATTGACTCCATGCAGGAGGGCGGCATATTAACCGTTAATACGGCCCTTGAAGACGTACATGGAGAATCGTTTGTTGCAGTCAGAATCGGCGACACCGGGATAGGCATCACTCCGGAGCACCTTGGGAAGGTATTTGAACCTTTCTTTACCACGAAGATCTATCGGAAAGGAGTCGGCCTTGGGCTTGCGATAAGTAAAAAAATCATGGCGGACCACGGCGGATTCATAACGGTAGAAAGCACGCCCGGCAAAGGCGCTACTTTTATCCTGCATTTCCCAAAAGGGCAAGCAGCTTTAAAATAAATTATTTAAACTTAGGAAAAAACCAGAAACAATCAATTATTATATTCTTGATGGATTATCTGGACTTTTATAAACTCAGAGAGTGAGGTCTGATGTCAATAGTGGACACCAAAGCCTTCATGCCGCCAGTTGTCCGGCATGGAATTTTTGCACATAGGCAACGGGAGAAAGAAACCCCAGCCGTGCCTGCCTTCTTATCCGGTTGTAAAAGATTTCTATGTACTCTGTTATCTCTTGAATCGCTTCCTGCCTGCTCCTGTAATGGCGATGGTGGACAAGGTCCTGTTTGAGCGTGCCCCAGAAACTTTCCATCGGCGCGTTGTCGAAACAGTTCCCTTTCCTGCTCATTGAGGTTATCATCCCGAATTGGTCCAGCAAGCCCCTGTATTCGTGAGAACAATACTGGCTGCCACGGTCCGAGTGGTGAATCAGTCCGTGTGCCGGGCGCTTCGCCGCCACTGCCTTGAAAAGAGATTGACTGACCAGGTTTTTTGTCATCCGTTCCCCCATCGCATACCCGACGATCTCTCCGTTAAAAAGGTCCTTGTGGCCCGCCAGATACAGCCAGCCCTCATCTGTCGAGATATAGGTTATATCGCTTAGCCATACGGCATTAGGCCCGGAAACCTTGAACTGCTGGCCCAGCAAATTCTCCGCTACCGGAAGCGTATGCTTCGAGTCGGTCGTGGCCTTGAATTTCCTTTTCTGTTTGCAGCGTATGCCGAGCTTTTTGCGGATGCGTCTGATCCGGCAAATACCCGCCTGGATGCCGTGCTCCGCCAGATCGCGCTGTAACCGCTCAGGGCCATATGTCTGCCGTGTCCGCTTGTGTGCTGCCCTTATCTCAATCTCCAGCCGCGTTTCCTCCTGCGCCCGTTTTGATACCGGCCTCTCCAGCCTTGCGTAATATCCACTTGCCGATACGTCCAAAACCCGGCTCATAAACGGCACTGGATACTGGAGACGCATAGACTTCATCTGCGCGTACCGGGCAGCGACTCCTTGGCAAAGTACGCGGCTGCTTTTTTTAATATTTCAAGCTCCATCTTGGTCTCAGCCAGTTCCCTTTTTGTCTTGGCAAGTTCCATCTCTATTGCCGTTAATGGCCTATACGTCTTGCCTACATCTCCAAGCTTGCCGGCCTTGTAAGCCTTTACCCAGTTAGCTAAGGTCTGCGGCGCTAAGGACAGCTTTCGGGCCGCCTCTGGCACAGACATGTTTCCTTCCGTTACCATCTTCGCCGCTTCTTCCCGAAACTCCTTCGTGTACCTCCCGTGGGGAATCCTTTCCATTCTGACACCTCCGTCTGATTATTTTATCCGACTTTGGTGTCCACCCTTTCCATCCTACCCCAGAGTACCCGTTTTCTAATAGTATGGCTGGCCGTTTTTATTACGATAATGGCAATCAGCAGGCTAATGTAGTTTCGAAACTGAAACTTGCAATCGATTCCAGAAACGGGCTATCAGTTGTTATCGGAGATATTGGTGTAGGCAAGACCACTCTAGCCAGAAAGCTCCTAGCGGAACTCGATGAAGACCGGTACGAGGCCGCCCTGCTCGTGATAACTAATTCTTTGGTCAGCTCAGAGTGGCTCCTGAGGAAAATTGCTATACAGCTTGGCATTAGCCAGCCGGAATTGGATAAAAGCGCCCTTCTTGGGCAGATACACCATAGATTGCAGGAAATCCATGAGCAGGGGAAGACTGCCGTTATCCTGATGGATGAGGTCCAAATGCTTAAGTCCGCCGAAATCATGGAGGACTTCAGGCGGCTCCTTAATATGAATAGCTCGGGACAGAATATTCTGAATTTGGTCCTCTTCGGATTAAGCGCCCTCGAAGATGTCTTGAGCCTTGATGAACCTCTAGGCAGAAGAATAGCCACGAATATCAGGGTGGCGGCATTTTCCGAGCAGGATACCAGGGATTATATATTGCACAGGCTCTCGGTAGCGGGAGCAACAGTAGGTCTGTTCACAGAAAAAGCTCTTGCCGTAATATACAAATTTTCTAACGGCATCCCACGCCTTATAAATACTATCTGCGATAATGCCCTGCTGGAGGGGTTTCTTTTTAAATCGTCTTCTGTTGACGAAAAAATGATCACGGCTGTGGCTATTGACCTGGGATTAAGCGTCAGCTGACCGCCAGTTTTGTAGTAATTCCTCATTTTTTAGGCCATTTTGTTATGATTAAATCACTTAAAAGATTGTAATAGATCGAATATCTTGGGGATTTAAAGTGAGCAAAAGGTGGCAGTCGCTTGAGAACAGGCAGTTCAGACGAATCAGAAATCGCCAAGGCCGTCCGCTTAGGATAACAGTAAATAAGGAGACGGCTGAGGCCGTTTTGCACGACTATTCGGTTCTCGGCGCCGGAATCCAGGCGGACAGGAAAATTCGCGCATCGGTGGGGCAGACGGTCAAAATCTCCTGCGAAAGTCCTGATTTACAATGCGAAGCCGAAATAGTATGGATCCACGGGCAAAAAATCGGGCTTTCGCTTGACCGCCAAGTTGAGGGCTCGCTTTTGAATTTCAGGGTGCCTGATATATTTACCGGGCTCTGCGGAGCGGGGGAGACCGGAATCCTGGAATTCAGGAAAGATCAGGCGGTCAAAAAAATATATCTGCAGCAGGGCACTATCGTTTTTTCCTCGTCAAACGAATTAGAAGACAGTCTTGGGGATATGCTCCTTAGGGACGGAAAGATCACCCGCGAGCAGTATGACAAATCAGCAGAAATATTAAAGGGCACAGGCAAGAAACAGGGCGCGATACTTGTGGAACTGGGTGCCCTTAGGCCCAATGATATGGTAAAGGCCGTTTACAAACAACTTGAGGATATCTGTCTTAGCGTCTTTTCTTTCGAGAACGGTTCTTTTCATTTTCATGATGGCCCGCTCCCTGATAACCTGATCAGGCTTAAACTTTCTGCGGCCGACCTGATCTACCGTGGGCTCAAGGGTACGGATGCTGTTCAGAAGACGGCTTTTGAGGAAGGACTTCGGGAGGATTCGGTTATAGCACCCTTCTCTTATCCGCTTTATCTGTTTCAGACACTGAATCTTCCTCCTGATGATATTAAGATAATATCCTTGGCAGACGGGGGGCGGAAGCTCCGTGACATCCTGAAAGAGTCCCCCTTTCCGAAACGTAAGACTTTGCAGACACTATACGCCCTTCTTTACGCGAAGACCCTCGGACTGGAAGATGAACCGGACACTAGCCAACAGGATGCAGGAGACACGAAGACATTTAAGGCAAAAGGAACGTTTGCCGGGGCTGAAGATGTATCTGGAAAAAGTCGTGAAAACACAGGGGGCGCAAAGACTACCGCAAGGGCGACGTATTCCGGGGGTAATAAAGAACGGGCCCGGGCCGTTAATCCTGAGGGCACAAATGGCGAAAGTACCGGCTCAGTAAACATCAGCCCCGAAGGGGCCGCGCCAAATCTCCCAGAAGAACAGGTCACCAGGATAAACGATATGCACCGGATGATCGAAAAATATGATTTTTACGAAATGCTCGGTCTATGGGACAAAAAAGCTGAGCAAGCCGAGATAAAAAAGGCGTATTATAAAGCCGCCAAGGAATTCCATCCAGATAAAAATTTCGATTTGCCGCAGGAACTGCAGGACAAGTTAAATGTTATCTTCTCGGGCATTTCGCTCGCTTACACAACTTTAAGCGACCCTCTTAAAAAGATAAATTACGATGCGTCGCTAAAGCCGGGAGCCTCCGTTAAGCTTGCGCCGGACCCTAAATCCGCCTCGGAAAATTTCAACCAGGGCAGAATTTATTACTCAAACAAAGATTTTAAAAAGGCGGAGGTGTTCTTTGCGCTCGCAATGGGCCTGGACGCAAAAAAACCGGAATACCTGTTCTATTACGGTTCAACATTAAGAGAACTCGGCAAAAACAAGGAAGCCATCAAGATATTGCATAGGGCACTTGCGCTGGCCAAAGAGGATAATGACACCCTGACTGAATTGGGACTGGTTTATCTCAATCTGGGACTCCCGGAGCGCGCAGAATTTTATTTGAAGCAGGTGCTCCAAAAGGACCCCTCAAACAGAAAGGTAATAGACACGCTGTTGAAGATAAAAAAAGGTGTGTAAGGCGATATGAAACTGGCCAGGATTTGTGAGTATTTAAAAATAAAGAAGGGATTTACGATTGTAGATTTGCTGGTTATCATTTGTGTTATCGGGATACTGGCTGCGATAATGATACCTGTTTTCATGGGACACCATCAGAATCGCCTGGCAAAACAGATAAAATTTTCCAAATAAGCCAGCGATTTTTTTTCGAAGATGACAGATTATCTTCTACATTGAAGTCTTTTCTTTGTAGGTATTGTTTTTTTTGTAGAAATCACATTATGAATATCCGCCTTTAGGCAGTTTTTTTAATTGTCACTCCCGTTGCCTCCCTTACGGCATTCCATCGACTGCGATTCCAGGGCATCCGCGGCTTTTTCTATGCGGTTACGGCCGTTTTGCTTGGCGCGGTAAAGGGCCAGGTCTGCCTCATGGACGAGCGATTCCGCATCTAGTCTGTGCTCTTTAGCGCTGGAGGCCACTCCAAAGCTGGCCGTGACCCTTAAAATCTCGTCCGGATTGTTCTTGGTTGAATAATCGATATGCCCTTTTTCTATGCTCATTCGGAGGCGTTCGGCTTTAGTAAGGGCTGCTTTCATGTCACACGAGGGCAACACAATCAAAAACTCTTCTCCTCCGTAACGCCCGGCCGAATCGGAAACCCTAATAGACGAAAGCACCTGGTGCGCAACGAACCGGATCACGGCGTCCCCGGCCAGGTGACCTCGCCTGTCGTTTACCTGCTTGAAATGATCGAGATCGGCCATGATTACGCTCAGGCTTGTCCCTTCATGTACGGCCCGGTCGAGGCCTTTTTTGAGGGCGCTAATAATTTCCTCATGGTTCAGCAGGCCGGTAAGCGAATCCTTTCTGGAAAGCTCCTGAGCTCTCTGGTAGAGTTTTGCGTTTTCGATGGCTATGCCAAGCTGGTTTCCTATGGAGGACAGCAGATTGATCTTGTCTTCGTTTATTTCGATGTTTACGGGCGTGTAGAGGTAAAGCACCCCTTCCACCCGGTCCTTCGTTTTTAAGGGCACTATTACATGCCCGTGTGGAAGTGCATCCGGGCTTCGAAACGTATGCCGGATATCGCCGCCACTGTTTCCAGATATGATCATCTCGCCCGTCTTTGCTGCCATTCCGCACAGGCAGTCCCCAACCCTCATGCCTTTATGCATGTCCAGGAACTCCTGGGAATGGCCTAGGCTGGAAATAAGCTCCATTCTGTCTTCTTCCACCACGAAGATTCCGCCCATATCGGCGCTGAACCCCTCCAGTGCCGATATGGAATCCAGAACTTCTCTGATTAGTATGTCCAGGCTTATGGAGTGACTTATCACGGAGGAGACCTTGTATAAGGACAGCGCCATCTGCTCCTGCCGGAGCGCCTTCAAATGGGCTAGCTTTAATTCCTCGTTTTTCTGACTGAGGATGTGCATCATATTATTGAAGTGCTCGCCTATCCGGTATACTGGGTCTGAAGCAGCTTTTTCAAAAACTTCGCATTCGGCGCAGTTATGATATTTATTGGCAAAATGCCCCTGCACCTGCCCGCCGCAGAATGTGCCGGCCACCTGCCAGCACCTCAGCGCGGGCTGTCCGAAGCATGCGCAATCTTTTTGGCCGCAATTTTTTTCCTCGTAGCATTTCTTCAGGTTGGGATTAGAAAACCTGGTATCAAGCCCTTCTCCGGATGCGGCTCTAAGGATCAAACCGGAGACTTCGTCCAGCGCCCTTTGGATTTTTTGATTATTGAGCTTAATTTCCTCGTTTTTGCGCCGGAGGTCATCCTGCAGGGCCTTGGTCCTAAGGCAGGCAAAGACGTGCGCATTTAATTCGGCTTCTGCACATGGTTTTTTAAGATAATAATCCGCACCGCCTTCAAGCCCCTTCACCTCGTCCCCGACACCGCCTTTCGAGGTGAGCATGATAATAGGTATATTCCTAGTATCATCGCTTGATTTAAGATACCTGCAGACCTCGCGTCCGCTTATATCCGGCAATATGAGATCAAGTACTATTACATCGGGGGATTGTGTTTTGGCTGCTTTAATGGTGGATTTTCCGTCAGCAGCCCAGATGACTTCGTAACCGGATCCCTCCAGGAAATTTTTCGTTATATTGGCCTGTCCCCGGTTATCTTCTACCAACAGGATCTTAGCTTTGCCCATATGCGCCTACCATGACTAGCATTTGGTATTCCATTATTCCATCCTATGCCAAATCACTTTGTTAGTAAATAAATTTTTCAACTGAAAGTTGTGGTAAGAAACGTGAGGAGGCAAACCATTTCATATCTTCAAAACACCTGTGCTTCTATGTACCTGATATTAGATTATTACAATTCAGGTTATGAATATGTATTCCCCGTCACATCGGGCGCAATAAGAATGGTATTTAACTATTTCCAGTAGTACACATCAGAATTTATGAATTCCCGAATTCTCAAGTTCTGTTAACGTCTCATTTCAGAATCGAGAATTTCCCCATCCCCTCCCCCCCGATACGTGATGTCAACTTCATGACATATGTCATTGAACGATCTCACAAGTGTGGCAGGGGAAAGGGGGTGGCTTCTCAAGCCCAACTATTGCTTAACGCCAGTGGTCATTTGAGATGCACTTTAATCCGTTCTGCTAAATTCTTTGGCGGAGTAGTTGATTTGCTGATAAACTCATTAGCCCCGGCCACGATCGCTTTTTCCTTCTCTCCTTCGCAGGCGCGCGCCGAATAGACAAGGATTGGCGTTTTCTGCCATATGGGATTTGTCCTTATCATGGCCAGCACCTTATACCCGCTTAAGTCTGGAAGATTGAGGTCCAGAACGATCAGGTCTATCTTCTTGCTGCTTAATATATTTAAAGCCTCCATCCCATTTGAGGCTGAAAGAACTTTATATCCCTCCAATAGAAGTGCGCTTTTGCTCATTGTCCTGCAAATGGAGCTGTCTTCTACTAAAAGAACCGTCCTTTGCCCATCCGGAAGCGACTGGCTCTTTTCAAGAATATCGCGTATATAGGCTCTTAACGCCATTTGTTGATCCTGGTCCAGCCCGGTGAATTGCATCCCAAAACCGACTCCTGATTCGCAATACCGGACAATCCCGGTGGCCCGAATCCTTGTTTCGCCCAAGGAAAACTTGATCTTCGGTTGGTAATCAACTGGAAAGGGGCGATCGGTATGAATAAATAAGCCAGATTCGCTCAAGTTAAGCGCTGTAGCCCTGATCATGTTATTTATTATCACGTTCTTTTTGAAAGGGATGCGCCTATGCTTTCTCTCTACCATCAACTTACCTCTTAAAACTATTTTAGGAGTACAATCCGGAAGATTCTGTAATGTAGGCCACAAACTAAGCTGCCCCCGTAGAGCATGTATCGGATAAACAGTATAGGTGCATTTATTTTGGGCAGAATGCGTCGCCCATAGGCACCACCTCCGCCCTTTTTGGGTTCATTTTTACCCCATAAGAGGGCATTAGAATTGGCAGACGACAAGCTGATTGACGCACGAGGACTGACATCATGTACTGACCCCCTGATTAAGCTGATCGAGGCAATAAAATGCGAGAATGTTGGAAAGGTCATTGAGTTGCTTTCATCGAGGCGGGATAACGGCGTGGATGCGCCGGCGTGGCTTAAAAAGGTTGGACAGGAACTAATCAGCGCTGAAGATAAAGGCGATTACGTGAGATGGCGTTTACCGAGAATTTCTCATCAAAACAACGGTCCGTTGGTAATCCGCATATGTCACATACGAGTCCCATTTACCGGCGGTCTTTGCGGCGGCTATAGCCCCAAAAAACAAAACCAGAAGCAAGGCCGCATACAAAAAAAGAGGAATTGGGCGGCCTCTCGACGAATTTCTTTGATTCCTGGGGAATTTCGCCAATCTCATACCAAGAGCGCCCGGCGCCGGACAGTTGGCAACACAAGAAAGGCATCCGCTGCACTCCGGAGTCTTGATGCGGTATTTTGAATCCACCTCTATATAGGCTGGACAATTTCTGTTGCAGGCACCGCAGTGAATGCACGCATCTTCATCACGAGTTATCTTTGCCAGGCTTAAAAAGCTCAGGATCCCAAGGAAGGCCCCGTAAGGGCAGAAATACCTGCACCAGAAATTTTTATAAAAAAACGAGCCGGCAAGGAGCCCAGTCAATACAAGCCCAGTTATTGCGCTCAAGTTCTCAAAAAACCAGAGCATTCTGGCGTCCGCGGCAACCCAGTAAGGGCCGTTCAAAAATGCGGCTAGGTCCCATGAGGACATGGAGGACATCATGTAAAGGAAAAAGGCGAGCAGGAAGTACTTTATGCTTCTCAGGAAGTAGTCCAGGGGCCTGTACATTTTGAAATCCCGGCCTTCGAATGCCTTCCTGCCCGTCTTCCAGAGTGCCTCAGAACATGCGCCCACCGGGCATATCCAACTGCAAAAGCTTTTTTTGAAGAGAGCGGAGATAAGCATTGCGGCAGACAGGATTATTATTGCGGCCGGATGTACACGGTCAAAACTTCCGGTGAAAAGCCATAATTTGAGTCCCATCAGACCGCCAATAGGCAAAAAGCCATCCACCATGGCCGGCTTGGCAGCCGATGGCCCTCCATGCAGCAAGTGCCCCATAAACATATAAAACCGGAAGCCCGACAGCAGGCTTAGTATTAGGACAAGCGCCTGCACGGACCTCCTCAATTTATCGATTCCGTTTCCTGGCCGCACACAGTATTTTAAATTCAAGCGGAAAGGTTCGGTTATGATTCAAATCATTAAATCCTGGGCGGTCGGCCGGAAAGCCGGAATGCGCATCTCGTCCCGGACTGGGGCTATCTCAAAGCTGGCAACTGCACCTAAATAAAAGCCTGCTCGCATGGCGTTTCTCTTGCACTCGCGGGCCCACTTCGCGTACAGGGTATTGACCCAGTGCGTGGCCGAGGGCCCTCGCCCTTCAGGCTCCGACCCCTGGACCCGGGGACGAAAGGCTCTTGCAGCAAGTTACGGGGTATGCGATCTTGTCCTTTTCAAATTTTCATAGTAGCAATTTGCTATCTTGAAAGCCGCGCCCCGTGGCAGATTTGCGTTTTCAGGGTAGAAAATTTGCGCGATTTCCATTCTACTTGTTAAATGGTTGAAATATGTAACTACCCATAAAATAAGCCTTTATTTATGTAGACCTCAATTTGATAATTGAAAGCAAACGGCGCTCCTTTGGCGTACGCGGTAGCACCCTTGCCCCTTGACACCCCCCTAGTACTCATTTGCTAAACGACATTAAAAAATTGACAAATCTCCAGCATATCTCTTATCCTTGCTATCGAGGGGGATGACTAGAAACCAAGTATAAAGTCCAGCCTAATATTGCCCCTTAATCGGAGACCTAAATGCGAGCAACCATACGGCCTACCTCCAGGGAGAGCAAGTGCCCCAAGTGTTCCAAGGCCTTTCGGCATATTTTAAAAAGTGGTTTTATCTGCCCTGATTGCCATACTGTGCCAAAAAAATTTGTAATAGATGTACATTGGAGGGGCGGGCGGGATCGCATATGCTCGGACAAATATGGAAAGCCTTTGGATTCCTATCAGAGGGCAAACGATCTGCTGTCGCACATTAAGCTTGAAATTGAAAATCATAGTTTTGACCCCTCTAAATATGCTGCCACGGACACAAAGAAATTCTATACGTCTATCTTATTAGAAGAATTTTTACGAAAGAAACTAGTTTCTATTGCCCCTTCATATACAGGGGGGTATAAGAAACAGGTAAACCGGGCGAAGCAGTTTTTCAGCAGCTCAGATGTCCGGGAAATAAGGAAAAGGGATCTTTTTCAATACCTTGAGTTTCTGAAAAATGAAGAGAAATCCAAGGGAGTTCCGCTAAAATCCAAGTCTATTCGTAATAATTTCACGAATTTCAAAACCTTTTTGAATTATCTCAAGAAACAAGAAATTATCGCAGTGGTACCGGATTTCCCCTCGGAAGAAGAGATCGCCGAAAGCCTAGAAAAAATTATTCTGAATGAAAAAGCATTTCGTTATGCATGGTTTAAGACCGAAGATCAAATAAATATTTTGAATGCAATCGAAAACAAACATGATAGAAACATCACTGAATTCCTGATGCTCCATGGATGCAGGCCAGGGGAGGCGCGAGCCCTACGTGTTGCAGATGTGAATATCGAGGCGCAAAGTGTCACTATTAAATCTACTTTTTCGAAAAATGCCTTGAGGCCGCGCCGAAAAGGGAAGAAATCCAAACCATATGTAATTGCTATTCATCCTGAGATGATAGATTTCTTCAGGAAAAGAGTTAGAAATCACCCAGAAGCGTTCATTTTTATTAACCCAAGGACCGGTGGTCCATATATGATCGATGCCTTTCTGAAAATTTTCGCCGGTATCAGATTAAAACTAAATATACCACCGGAAGTCAGGCTTTATGATGCATCCCGCCATTCGTTTGTTACTCAGCTGAGAAGAATGGGTACCCCTCTTAGCGAAATCAGTAAACTGGTAGGGCACAGTTCAGAAAAGATGACAGAAACTGTGTACAATCATGCTGATGACGTGGAGATTGAAAATAAGCGGATGACCATTTCGAAACTATCGTTTAAGAAGCCTGCTGAGATTATAAATCTAAAAACCGCTGCCAACAAAAAACCGTCAACAGACCGTCAACGCTAATTTTTTAACGCCCATTTTATTCTTATTTATCAAGATGTTATAAAAAACAAGTGCGGGTTCGATTCCCACACGCTCCCGCCAAGCTTATTTTTCAAGTATTTCCGCATGTTATGCTCTTCCGCGCTCCAATTTTCCACGGGCTAAAGCCGCCTAAAAAAGTATCAGGGAATGTTGATAAGTGTCAAAATTGGGTGCACTTTGCACCCAAAAGGCACCCAGGAAACTAAATCAGGCGGTTTAAAAAAGCTTAGGAATCTTGTGACGCATGGAAGGGCATATCTAAACCGTCATCATCTCCACTAGGCCCAGTTTCCCCTTTTCGCCTTTAACCCGGCAGCTAACCCCTATGAACCTGCTTATCACCCACAGGTTCGAAAGCAGATGTTCCGTAACCCACGAAGTGGTGAACGAGCTTTCCCCTTTTTCCGTCAGGGCGAGATACAGGGCTATCTGGTCCTCCATGTGGGGATCGAGGGCCGCCCCTTCGGGTAATGCTGCGCCAGAAATTCCGCCGCGGCCTCCTCGCTCACTGTCTCGGCCCTCTTGCCGCGTTTTCCAAGTGAGCTGAAACCGCAAAGTGCCCCCTCGTATTCGGCAAAAAGGAACACAAAGGTGCCTGTGCCGGGAGAGAGGACATTCCGCGTCACAATTTCAGGTGAGAAGCCTTTCAGTTTGAGCGCGGCTGCGTCCAGTGCCTTTCAACGATCGAAAACGGTACGTTGGCAACGGTTGAAATCCCTGAGAGTGACATTGGCCGCCCCCGCTTCCGCATATGGGTTTCCATCACATAGCCTTTTTTATAAAAATTTTACGGCGCCACCGCTTTTGTGATAAAAGCCATAGCGCACTATCTCTGCCCTAGCGGAAATCCCCAATCTGCCCAGCATGGGCATAAAGACCTCTTTTACATATTCAAATGGCGGGGCGAGCGGATTGCGTGTGCCTCTTTTTATCATCAAGGTTGAGTCCCCGCCTGCAGAGGCAGGCGCCAGCATGATGGTCTGGAAAAGGGCGTTGTGGAGCCAGCTGTGCCGATGTTAAAATCGTAATTGCCCTGACGGATCGGGCCAGGTGAAAAGTTAGCTCCCCGGAACCTATTTCGTCCCCACGAACTTCCGCCCTTGATATTGCTACGGAAGCACGCACGGCCTGGAAACTAAACAGGAAACATCTTGCACAGCCCGTTGAATACAACTTCAAACAAACATCGAAATTTTTGTTATAATGCTGCAATTGTCCGATTCCTCACTGGAGAGTGAAGATAAGAATCATACTCCAGGATTAATAGTAGAACGCAGGCAAAAAACCAATTAAAAAACGGAGGGGTTATGATTCGACTTCAGATTATTGAAAAGGAGGGCGCAAAACTCCACAAGAAACTTAAAGATGCAATGAATACTGGGGAACTTAAAACTTTTGTTGTACAAAATCGTGGTAAAAAAGTTGTGCACACAAATAAAAATTATCCTGGATGGATGAATTGGTCATCATATTCTGGCGTTATTACTTGCGAAATACTCAGTCCGCGTAAACCCGGGGAAGAGTGGAAGCTCCTCGGAGCGTTTATTGGCAGGCTCTCAGACAAATACCGCGCTGAGGTCCATAGTATTAATATTCAGTTTGAATGAATAACAGCTAAGATGCTTGGAGGGTTAAATGGGATGTTGGACATGCCTATATCTTCAGGAAAGATAAAAGAATATGGCACTCACTAAGGCCCAAGAAGAATATGCATGGCCGCCTAAATGCCGTCTAAACTTCTACAAAAAATATAGCTGTGCACACCAGGAGTTAATGATACCAAAATCAAAAAAAACTGGGTAACACTTTCCCATTGATAGTGACGGTGATATACCCCTTCATTTTCAGCCAGGCCTCGGCGGCGATGCGCCAGGCGGCCTGC
>JAKAKS010000020.1 GCA_021813405.1 Nitrospirota bacterium | reverse complement strand
GACCACTAATATGCGCTCCCTGCCTTTCAGGTAAAAATCATTGCAGACAACATCGGATTTATCGGCGAGGAGTCTACGGGCCAGCGCCAGGTCAAATTCCTCGTAATCATACACTTCCTTGCTTTTAGCCGAAATGCACGGATAACAAAATTTCAGGCCAGCCCTCTTAAACATTTCGATAAACTCCAGGTAGGCCACGTAAAATTGAATCTCCCGGTCGAAAATGGCAATCGTTTGGTCCAAAAAGCTGACGTTTCTCATGTAGTAATCATCAAGACGCGAAAAAACATCGGGGTTCAAATTGGCTACAAATTCCAATATCTTGGCTTCGACGTGATTCATGTCAGGAGAGTCCGGGAATTGGACAAGATAATCCTTAACCGCGCCCTGCTTGAATTTGTCGAATGTCTCCTCAACTTCCGAACTGTAATCAGCCTCCGCTCCATAATTACTGACCTTGACCGAGTTGTCCTTTATAAGCAGATTGTATTTGATGGAGGATAAATCGGCCAGGAGTTCTTTTGTCTCATCCAGAACCGGCATAAATGGTCCAAAGCTAGTATAATCCGCCAGGTATTCGCGAAAAGCCTTGAGACCATGCGATTTCAAATCTGCACGGGATAAATCATTGACCAAACCGCTAATAGCATCGCAATAAATTTCCACCGCTTCCAAAAAAAACCTTTCCTTCTGGGGTTTATAATAAAGCTTGTCCGCGCGCACAAGATGCTCGCGAACTATGCGCATTTTTTGAGCAAAGGATTTTATTTTCTCAAATACATCCTTGCTCTCAAGGTCCCGGAAGATTTCATGGCGGTATGTAATCGAATCGACATCGCCCAGCGGAGCATAAAAGAAAGGTTTTAAATCATATTCCTGCCTTCCTGCGCAAATAGCGTCTATGATCTGATCGAGATTCAAATCAACAAAAAAGGGGGGCGTTTCAAGCTTTTCTTTTTTTGCGCTTTCCCAGATTTTTTCAAAGAGTATGCTGTTAAATGCCATAGAAACGTCCCTCCGGCATTGTTGGCATTCGCAAGAACTCGACCGCCATGTCCCTACTCCTTCCGGTTAAACTCGCTTGCAATACGTTGTATTTCAATGAGTTCCTCGCAGATCGTCTCAAGGGCAGGATCAAGCGCTTCTTCTAGCCCTTCGGCAATGCCGCCATAGCCCTTTAAATTCCCTGCTTTTATCTCCGCAATCGAGGCCCAGAGAACGGAAGCGCCCCAGGAAATCCTGCTGCTCAGTTTTTTAGGCTGCTTATATAGCCCGAATTGCTCGGCGATATTTTTTATATCCCGCTTTATGCTCGCAATCTTGTAAAGTAATTCGCGCCTCATGGGCAACGGGATATCATTGCCGAGTTCATAAAGCATGCCGATGTAATCTTCGCTTCTGAGAAGACCTTCTATCTCGATCAGGTCCTCTTCCAGGGCGCTCATTGTTATAGAGACTTTCCTCTTTTGCGAGTCATTGAGCATTTGTTCACCCGAGCGCACAAGAATTTTCAGAACCTCAGCGTTGCCTTGCACCTCTTTGGATTCAGCAGAAGGTCAAGGCCGTCCACCGCGTTTCGGACATGGATGTTCGCGGCCATTATCGCGTCTACCGAACATCCTTCGCCTTCGGAGACCGCAACTCCAATCTTTGCCGACTTGAGCATTTTTCTGTCATTGTTTCCGTTGCCAAAAGCAAAGACATGCCCGGCGCCCAGCTTTTTCACATATTCTTCTTTTTGCACATCGTGATTTTCACCCTGAAGTATGAATACTTCGCAGTTTATGCCTTTGAGCTCATCAGCCGCCTTGCCGAAAGTGTCGGCTGTCAACACATGAATCTTCAGGAAGCCCGATATCTTGTTCAGCCTTTCTTTCACCCCCGGCAAAAGATTGCCGTCCATGGACAAGGTCCCTGTGAAATCAGAAACAAGATGTTCCAGCCTGACGAACCCGAATCCCGGAATATCGATCTCAAGCATTTTTACGCCGCCTCCCGTTTTTTATTTAAAAACCCCTACCAGCGCAATTCCCCGATAAATACGGCCTCTGCGCCAAGCTCTTCCTCAATGCGCAGCAACTGGTTGTACTTGGCCAGCCGCTCGGACCTGGCCGGAGCACCAGTTTTCAACTGCCCGGCATTTGTAGCCACTGCGATATCGGCCAGCATCGAGTCCTCTGTCTCCCCGGAGCGATGCGAAAAGACGCATGTGTAACCGGCTTTCTTCGCCATCTCGATGGTTTCAAATGTCTCCGTCAGCGTCCCGATCTGGTTTGGTTTGATGAGCACGGAATTAGCTATGCCCTTCTTTATTCCTTCAGCCAATATTTTTGGGTTTGTAACAAAAATATCATCGCCAGTTAGCTGAATCTTGCCGCCCAACTCACGCGTCAGTATCTGCCATCCGTCCCAATCGTCTTCGGCCAGGCCGTCCTCGATTGCGATTATCGGATATTTGGCGACCATAATCCTGTAATATTCAACCATCTCTGCCGATGTCAACCTGTGCTGGTCAGCCTTCAAAAAATATTTCCTGTTTTCATAGAATTCGCTTGCGGCCGGGTCCAGGATAATAGATATGTCCTTGCCCGGTTGATAGCCGGATTTTTCGATAGCCGTTATTATGAACTGAATGGCCTCCTCATTTGAGGTTAGATTCGGGGCAAATCCTCCCTCGTCTCCCACCGAAGTACTAAGGCCTTTGGATTTGAGAAGCGCCTTCAGATTATGGTATGTCTCGGATGCCATCCTGAGGGACTCCCTGAAGGACGGGGCCCCGATGGGAGCTATCATGAACTCCTGAATGTCAACATTATTATCGGCGTGCTTGCCGCCATTCAGTATATTAAAAAACGGGATAGGAAGGCGTTTCGCGTTTTGGCCTCCAAGGTATTTATAAATCGACATTCCTGCATCAAGCGCGGCCGCCTTCGCGATGGCCAGTGAGACCCCCAGTATGGCGTTTGCTCCCAGCCTGCTCTTATTTTCAGAACCGTCCAAACCGATCATGAAGCCGTCGATCTCCTGCTGGTCCTTCGGGTTTCTGCCGGTAAGCTTAGGCGCTATTATTTCATTCACATTGGAAACTGCCTTTAAGACCCCTTTGCCAGAATAACGTTTTTTATCTCCGTCCCTCAGCTCTACTGCTTCCTTGCTCCCGGTGGAAGCGCCCGATGGCACTGCCGCCCGGCCCAAAACGCCGTTATCCAGCAGCACATCCACCTCGATGGTCGGGTTGCCCCTTGAATCCAGAATCTCTCTTGCGGTTACTTTCTCAATCCGTGACATGAACGCCTCCCTTTTTTTTATTTGAGAAGATTGTTATATTCTTTATGAAGTTTCAATAGAAGGAATAGCCCTTATTTTGATTATGAGAATAACAAACAAGAGCGCTGATAAAATCGCCGTTATAGAACCAAAATAAAATGTGGCGGAAGGTGAAACGTGATCCCATAACCAGCCGCCGAAAAGACTTGCTGGCAACATCGCGATCCCAGTCACTGTGTTGAAAACTCCGAAAGCCGTAGCTTTAAAATCCGGTGGGAGTATAGTAGCAATAAATGCCTTCTGGATGCCCTCTGTAATTCCCATGAAAAGACCGTAAAACCCAAACAGAATCCAAACAGCCCTTACGTTTGAGGCAACTGCAAACCCGTAATAGAGGACCGCAAATAAAACAAAACCGGCGAGAATAATCCTCTTTCTTCCAAACCTGTCCGCCAACATGCCTGCCGGAACCGCTGAAATGGAATAAACAAGATTGAACAGCAGATAAACCATCGGGATCATTACGGTTGAGACACCTATCTGCCGGGCTCTGAGGATGAGAAAGACATCGCTTGAATTGCCCAGAGCGAAAATTCCGCCAATTATAATAAAGAATTTAAACTTCCAGTCGAAATGCCTTAAAGTAAGCCTGGGCCGCTCTAAATTCGGGAGGCTGACCGCCTTTTTTTCCCTGATAAAAAAAACGATTAGCAGCACGGCTATGACCCCTGGCACCATGGAAAGCCAGAATATCATTCTATAGTTTTTTGAAAAAAGCTCGAGGAAAAAGAATGCCAGCAACGGGCCAATAACGGCTCCCATTGTATCCAACGAACGATGGAAGCTGAATGCCCTCCCAAGGTAAGCCTCTTCTGATGACTCGGCTATTATGGCGTCACGCGGAGCGGTGCGGACACCCTTCCCGAATCTGTCCATAAAGCGTGAGCCCATAACGTGCTGCCAGCCGGTGGCCAGCGCAATAATCGGCCTGCTGAATGTGGAAATGCTGTATCCAGCCGCCATAAGCCATTTGCGGTTGCCTATCCTGTCCGAAAACCAGCCCGAGAAAACCTTAAGAAGGCTCGCGGTTGATTCGGCCACGCCTTCGATCAAACCTATCAACGACTTATTGACTCCGAGAACGGCTGAAAGGAACAAGGGGACAAGCGGATAAATCATCTCGGAACTGACGTCCATGAAAAAACTGACCAGTCCGCTTATGAAAACATTTCTTCCAAATCCGAAGATTTTTTTATCAGCCTTCAATTTCATACCCTTTTAAAGATTTTTAAATATTCTCGTAACTTACTCTAATGTGCAATCTCAGGTCGCCATTTCCGGGAAAAACGGTCCATGGCCTCCGTGCCCCTATGGGGGATATGCCCGTAAACTATTGAAAGCTCTTTTTGCGCCTGTTCCTTTGGTTCTTTATCCACGAGCACCTTCCACATTGCCGCAACCAGTCCGGACCGGTCCGCTCCCGCCTTGCAATGAAGCAGAATGGGTCTAGGGGCATATTGGAATATCTGCATCAATTGCCGGACATCACCGGCGGTCGGCCCGCTGGTTGCCGACAGGGAAACGTCAAAGTGCGTTATCTTGTTTTTCTGACAAACTTTGATTTCCTTTTGATACCAGGACGAATCATGGTTAGGCCCCCTCAGATCAAGAACGCTTTTGATGCCGTATTTTTTTATGTAATATTGGAGGTCCTGGGAGTCTAGCTGGGCAGAGCGGTAGGCCTCCACGGGCGTTATCTCGTGAAAATTATCTGTAATAATAGCACAGGAAACACAGGCCAACATAAGTAAAAATACGGTGACGCTGTTCTGTGTTGGTTTACGGTTTGGCCCAAGAGCTTGATTAACTCGTTCCATGAAACAGTCTCCATTTCCGCGAGTCTCATTCAATATGTCATGCATTTTTCTTTAATATCCCGTCCTGATAAACTCAATTATGCTCTCCTTAACCTCTGCGTCTAAGAATTCGTTGCATCTCTGAAATCAGGTCCATGATCCTGTCAACTTCAGGGTCAAGGTCAGACTCTACCTCCGGTGAAACTTCGCCGTAGCTTCGTAATTTGACGGCCTTTATCTCCTGAAGGTCGACCCAAAGCGAAGATAAAATTCCTAGCGCTTTTTGACTGGCTGTTTCAGCCATCTTCTGGAGATTGAATTCCGCGGACAGAGCGTCGCTCCTTTCTCCCACAAGCGATATTAAATCCATCAATTCCTTCCTTTTTTGGTAGGATATGTCATTGGATCCGGCAAAGAGTTGTTCTAATTCATTTAAATCGGCTTTCAAAAAACGGATGGTTGCCGAAATTTTCCTCTTCTGATTGTCCTTAAGCATAGCGTCCCCACTCGGCCTGACATTACTCTGCCATGAGCTTTTCGATTTCATTTATCAGGTCCTTTGTCCTTTCAATATTGTTTTTATAAGCAGTGCCCAGAAAGGAAATCCTCCTTTCCAGTTCCTCAAGCATTGCCCCTATCCATGCGGTTGTTTCCTCCCTGCCCAACCTGCCCGATACAATACCTGACGCGCTTTCGGCTATCATTTCCCGCACGGCTTCCCCTAAAACCTCATCCAATTTTGCAAGTAAAAGGGATATTTTCTCTTGCAAATCCTTCTTGAGCGGAGCGGTTCGCCCGCCCACCGGGGTAATCCCATATCTTGCAAGGTCATCCATTTCCCCAGTCATTACGCCGACATAGAGATGCAAGAGATAGAGCGCGTATCGTTCAGTTATCGATGCCGTCATGTAGTTCTCCTTTGATCTTCTTGATCCACCTGAACATTCCATCCCTCTGCGCCCTTGCTCCGGTGAGATTCATGATCAAAATACGGTTTTCACGGTTCAGCTGGTAGAGTTTATAGTTTAGGCCCGCAATCTTGCTGTCCATGTCCTTATATTCCAAAACCATATTTGAGAGCCTTGACTCCAAAGATGAATTCTCCCCGGTGAGTCTATTAATAAGCGCGTCTTTCTTTTTCAGCGACTCCTCAAGCCTCGCAATCTCTTTTTTCAGTGAATGCACATCCTTCAGCCTTAACAATTTTTTCAACTGATTACTCATCGATCCCATTATTGCCTGTCTTTATTTGCTCCCGAACTGCCACCTTTATTTGTTTCCCGAATGAATATATCCTCAAACTTGAACCTTCTCGCAAGTTCAGGGTCGGCCATGGCCTCTCTTATTACAGCGTGCGCCTTTTCATTAATATGTCCGGATGTTACTCTAATAAGGTGCAGAGCGGCTTCGCATCTTATTGGCTTTTGTTCATCATAATCATATAGCAGTTCGGCCAGTCTTGAAAAAGCTACTTCGCCGCCAATAGTTCCGATAAGCCTTGTCGCGGCAGCCCTACGTTCCGTGCTTTGGGGCGTCTCCAATCCGTCTTCCAGTCTCCTGAATTTTGTTGTTTCGATCAGTTTCTCCAGCGCGGCAGGGCCAAATCTCAAGATGGCCTCCGAAATCCTTGATCTCTTAAAACTGTCCTCCAGAAGCTCGATCAGGAAGGGGATGGCCCTTTGCTCGTTCAGTTCGGCCAGCGATTCTGCTGCCCCCACCAGGCGCTGCCTTTCGAGAGCGTCAAGCAATGGGCCGACGGCTCGTTCTCCAAAATATTTAAGTTCACTTGCGATCCGGTTTTTAACCGCCTCTTCGTCAAGCGCGACAACCGGATCTTCAACCGGAAGGAACATATTGAGTCTCTTCACCAGGACATCGAATGCCTCCTGACCGCCTATGATCCTCAGCGCCTCGGCCGCAAGCCCCCTGGGTTTCAAGTTGCCTGGCGCTTCAAGAAGAAAATCTGCAACTGCAGGCACGGCTTTTTTGCCAACCCCTATAAGCCTGCCCTGAATAACTTCCGCTCTTTCGAGATTATTCAGCGCGCGGACGAGTTCATGGATTGACCTGTCAATTGTATTCATTTTCTGTTCCTTATCATAAAGAGGAGGACTGCTCCTATGAAAGTCAGAATGCCCGAATAAGCAAACCCCGCGGCAGGTGAAATCCTTGACCACAAAAGCCCTACCGCAAAACTTGATACAAAATCCCCGATCCCGTTTACAGTGGCAAGAAAGCCGTATCCCGTTCCTCTCAGATTTTCCGGCAGGAGTTCTCCGGCCAGGGCCCGCTCCATCGAATCGACAAGAGCTACGTAGATACCGGCCAATATGAACAGTATCGCCATCGCCCAGAGCTTGGGCGGCTCCAGAATAAAACCCAGGCACATCAGGGCGAATAAAAGATAACCTGCGCCAAGCAGAGTGCGTTTCCCGAGCTTTTCACTCAGTATCCCGGCAGGATAGGCAAACCCGGCATAAAGCACGTTATGGAGGGTATAAAGGCCGATTGCCATGCTCACTGCCGCCGTTTTCCCGTATTCCGGGGTGAGTATCTGGGTTGCCCTCAGGATCAAAAGCGTGTGCGCAAAATTGCCGAGGCCGAATGTCCCGGCGCTAAAGACAAAAAGCTTGAAATTCAGGGGCAGCCCTTTTAGATTTTTCCAGAATCCCGCCTGCCCATCCGGTTTTTTCCTCTTTTCTTTGACAAGGAAAGCGAAACACCCTACTGAAGCAAGCCCCGGTATAAAGGAAATCAAAAATATCTGTCTGAAGCTGAGTACTCCCACAAGTGCCAGGGCGATTGCCGGGCCGAGGACCGCCCCCAGAGTGTCCATGGCCGTGTGAAATCCGAATGCTCTGCCGTAAGTTGCGGGCTCCAGCATATCGGCCATCATGGCGTCACGCACGGGCCCCCTTGCGCCCCTGCCCATCCATGCCGCTGCCCTTATGATCAGGACCTGGTACCAACTCGTAGTAAACGCAAACAGACCCTTTATGGCCGTAATCACATAACCGATCACAGCTATGGGCTTTCTTTTTTCAATGCGGTCGCTGTAATAGCCTATCCAGAGCTTGACGAAGCTCGATGAGGCGTCGGCAATCCCCTCGATGAGGCCAAGAGTCGCCGCCGTGCCCCCTATGGTGATAATAAACATCGGCAGGATGGCCGTCGCCATCTCGTGCCCCATGTCGCTAAACAAGCTTGTAAGGCCAATCCCAAGGATGCTCCGGGTAAGCCAGCTATTTTTCTTCGAATTATTTATTTCTTTTGTCCTTGTTTTTTCTTGAAACATTTTCTTCCGATGACTCAATAGACATCCTAAGCATTTTTAGTAGATTCCCCAGTTTTTCTTTTAGACTCTGAGAGGCTCCATAATCGATATAGCCTAATTTTCTTGTCAGAAGGATTTGGGATTCAAGGTCCAGGAGGTAGGCATATGCCTCGTATAAATCCTCAATAAATCTATCCGGTCGCTTGTTTTCATGTCCCCTGGTTATCCGGAGTGGAATTAATATGGCATTCGTTCTGATTTCATGTGTTACATATCCATCCTCAGGAAAATCTTGAGCAATTCCATTGACCTCAGCGCAAAGCTGATATATTTTCGTGAAAATTTCCGATCCTTCAGGATTCATTCCGGAATCTTTTGCCCCATGAGTTCTTTTGCTTTTTTCATCACAATGCCTTTTTCATAACGGGACACTTCGCTTATGAAATCAAGGGCGTAAGTAGTCCCTATCTCCTTCAAGGAATTAAGGATCTCAAGCTTCATGAAGGGATTGTCAGTCCTCCCAAAGAGTTCCTTCATTGGCTCAACCGCTTTTACGCTTTTTATCCTTCCAAGTATCCATACCGACCTCTTTACGGTCTCGCGCTCCGGATGTTTAAGGGCATTGATCAGCTTTTCCTCGAAATTCTTCTTTTCGTGCTCCGCTATATCCGCGCCGCAGTAAGGGCACTTCTTTTCGTCTGCCTTGATCTCCCTCCAGCAAACAGGGCAGAAGAATATCAACGTACCGAGCCCTTTCTTCCCACCAGTCTTTCCACCACCCTCCACCAGGCCGTCTCTTCATCCGCAGTCCTGGCGGACCTGTTTTCCCTTTTTGCGACAAAGGATTTCAACTCTCCAAGCAGTTGCCTATTATGATCGGTATGTATGCCTGCAAGGTATTTAAGACTATAGGCGTCCAGGCCATTGCCTGCCAGCATGAAATGAGGCTCGCAAAGCGGTTTAGTTGAAACCGTGGAGGTTTCAGGAGAACCGGCAGCCATCTCTTTCCTGAATTCATCCAGAAAGGCCTCCTCCTTTGAGAGGAGGTAATCGCATATCAGGCAGCCCGTGGGAATTTTGCCGTTTTCGATCAATAAAATTGCCATTTTTGAGACAGATTCCGGAGAGGTAAGAAAGGCGATTTTCCAGAAATGCCCGTTACAAAAACCCTTGCTCAAAAAAAGCCTCTTCATTTCTTCCTCATGTGTGACGCTGTACTGGACATGGCACATATAGTCATATTCCTCGGAATCCAGCTTGTCACATATGAAGCACCTGTCCTTTAGCCGCAGGCGTACCTCGCTCATGGGCGTTTCCCCTTCCATGCGTCTTTCCCGATTTTTTCTATCTCCAAATCAAGCATTATGAGATTGAGGTCCACGCTCCCGTAGATCAGGTATTTCGGTTCAAGCGCCATGGATATTATCTTTTTTATCAGTCCGGGGTTCCCGTTTGAGATGCAATACACTCTCTCCAGCAAGTCGCCATCCAGCCTGGCATCACCCGCGATTTGTTTCATGAGCGTAAGGGCATCCGCCTTCTGAAGATTTTCCACCTTGAGCTTTGGGACAAGATAGAGGAAGTGCCCCAAGTCCCCCCTGAACGTGTAATCGGTCAGTTCCCAGCTCTGCCTGCTTGCGCTTATCACCGGTAGCTGCTCATAAAGAACACCGAGGAAACCGTTTATTCTCGGGGTCACACATTCAAGATGGTCTAGCATAAGGCAGAATTTATCCTGTTTTAGATATGCGTAAATCATGTTTCTTAGAGCCCTGATGTCCAGTTTCTTAATGTCCCGCACATGTCTGATCTCTGTGACCTCTTTGAATTTATCAATGATCTTCAGTCTTTCGAAATGCACGAGAAGAAAATTCGAAATAGAGAGGACTATTTCCCTGAATGTGCTGCTGTCCCTGGAGTAGACCGGGATAATCGAGTCGTGTTGCCCGGGTGAATGGTCTGCGGCCCCCGGAACCAGAGAATGTTCCGCTTCACCCCAGTTATCATACGCCCAGTTCAGCAGGGAACTCTTGCCCGTCCCCTCCGGGCCATAAATATGCAGGCTCTTTCTTTCCCGTATGGTGGAGAGCAGCTTGTTAAGCTCATTTTCCCTGCCGACTAATGCTCCAGCATCAGGCAGCATTAAGAGGACCCTTTCCATCTACGCCAGCTTTAATGCTTGCAAGTTTTCCGCCAAGCTCGTTGAGCTTTCCTGAAATAAGTGAAATGTCTTCCTTTCTCCGGCCGACTTCCTCCTCTCCTTTTGAGCGGCGGTTCATGCCCGTCTGTATGGCTGCTGATATGCCTTCCATTGTGGCCTCAATCCTCCGGAGCATCTCCCATCTGAAGTCCAGCTTGCTCTTATCCAGTCTCTCCGAAAAGTCGTGATGCGCCCGTCCGGACTGAATGTCTATCACTTGCGAGAGGTACTCCTTCATTTTCCTCAAGATCAGCTTGTCGCCTATGAATTTTGGCAGCACAAGGGTCAGCGAGGATGTTACCATTTCAAGCCCAACGGGTTGGTCTTTGAACTTGTAATAGAATTCAGATCTCGCCGACCAGAACGCCTCCGTCTTGACCGCGTCAAATGGGATTTCGAAGAGATCGGACGAAAATTTCAAAAGCCCATCCACTGTCTCGTCTATTTTGACCGTGAACCGGCGGCAGACCGCCTCAAACGCCTTGGAAAGCCTCTCGTCCTCGATGGCGCGCCATACATTGAACGCCTGTTTCACATGCGATATGACTAGATGCTCAAGCGAGTTCTTGAGGTCCTTTGAAGACATTTTTTTTACCATTTTGGCGAACTCCCCCTCAAGATGGGCCTGCTCATTGGCAACCAGGTCTTTCTTGTACTTTTCCAGGTCCTCATCCAGGATAGTTTTGATGATCCTTTTTGTTTCGCCGTCCAGAAGGATATCAAAATCCTGTTTTTCCGTCAGCACTTCCTGTTTTTTCGCTTCGAAAGTCTTGATCTTCTTCTGGAGTTCTTCAAGCGGCGACGTAAGGGATTTCATCTCCAATTCCAGCTCGAACCTGGCCTGGGAGATTATCTTTTGAAGGTTGTTCGCCGCAACCGTTATGATGACCTTTCCCTTTTCTTCCATGAGGAAGGAATTTAGCATCGAGGCAAACTCCGGGAGCCGGCTTTTTTGGAGTGTCTCGATGGAATTGGTTGTTTTCCCCTCCAGGGCCAGCCGGGCCGAGACCGGGAATATCCTCACGTCGGACCCCATGATCTCCTTCAGGCCGTTTGTAGTAAAATCGATGGATTCCGCAAGGTCCTTTTCATTCAGGTAATCGGCCTTGTTAAGGAGGAAGAATATCTTGTTTGAATACTCCTTAACGTCTTTCAGGAAATCAAGCTCCGCCTTGCCCATCGGCTGGTCGACTGAAAGGAGGAAAAGGGCGGCGTCGGACTTTGGCAGATAACGGTAGGCCACATCCGTATTGTGCTGGTAGATCGAACCCACTCCAGGGGTGTCGATGAGCCGGACCCCGTTTTTCAGATAAGGGGATGGATAGGTGATGATCACCTCGCTTACGTCCTTGATGTTTTTCGGGTTGCCTTTCTCGGTAACGTATTCAGGAAGATTTTCCGGCCTGATCTCGCTGACCCTGCCATCGTTGAAATAGACTTTTAGCCGCAGGGTCTCTCCATAGGTCATTATGGTGGCAATGGACGTAAGGGGCACAACGGCTACCGGCAATATCTCCGCCCCCAGAAGGGCGTTTATGACGCTTGTCTTCCCCCTCTTGAACTGGCCTACCACCACCAGATTGAACAGGTCCGTCCCTATCTTCTCTCTCAGCTCCTCGCAAGGGCAGCCGCGGATGCTCTCAATGCCAAGCATTTCATCTATGCAGCTTAAGAGTTCGTTTTTTAACTGTGAATATTCGGATATGGCCACTGCCTGATGCCTCCCTTTTCGAATAAAAAATTAAAATAAAAAACTCCTGCCAAAGAAAAAGATACCTTTAGCAGGAGTTATTAGCCCTCGCGGACAGTTTAAGGCGAACCCCATCGCCGTTCCTTCTGTAATCTATACCCCTATTTACAATTATACCTTAACGGGTAAAGTTTTTCTTTATGAGGAATCTGTTTTATTCAATTAAATTGGTATCTTATCCCGGAGGCCAGGAAAAAGGTCGGCCGGAAAGCAAATGTATATGGATATGCTGCACTGTCTGGCCGCCACCAGTTCCATTATTGATAACAGTCCGATAGCCCGTTTTGTCAAGGCCGCGTTCAGATGCGATTTCCACCGCGACCCAAAACCACCTTTTTATCAGCTCTTTGTCTTCATCTGTAATATATTGAATCTCAGGAATATGCTTTTTTGGCAAAACAAGGATATGGACCGGCGCCTGAGGATTGGCGTCTTCAATCGCAATGAAAAGGCTGTCCTCATAAACGATACGTGCCGGACTCTGCCTTGTGACTATTTTACAGAATATGCAATCCTGTGCCGTGTCCATTTATCCCGGAAATTGCTGCTACACAGCTTCCGTTCCGATGTCCCTGTGAGTATACTTGATGACGTTGACGTCTGAAAGCGCGACAACCCCTTCCTGCACCATTTCATCGAGTATCGGCAGCGCCTTGTTTATATTTTCCTCCGTATCCATTACGGTGATCAGTATCGGCAGTTCTCCATGAGTGGCAAGCGTTTTCTTCTTGTGATATCTCTTGTGAGGCCCATATCCGGCAATGGCCTTATAAACCGTTGCGCCGGCGATATCGCTTAAAATGAGCCTTTTAACGATTGCCTCGTACAGAGGTTCGCCTTCCCATTCGTCATCCTCGCTGATAATGACCCTCAGCATTTTGGCTTTGCCTTCAAGTTTCATCCTTTCTACCTCCTCTTTTTCTGCCGGCCATGGCTCGCTGTGATATTTGATGATATTGGTGTCAGTCACCTCCACCATCCCCTTTTCAACCACAGCGTAGACATCGGGCAGGACCCTGTTTATGTTTTCTTCCGTATCAACCGCCTCTATTTTCATGGGCAAATCCATTGACAGCAACTCGATCTTTGCCGTATGGACGATCCCGTTTGCTCCGTAACCTGCAAGCCCACGGAAAACACTCACCCCCGCAATCTTTTTCTTGTGAAAAATATCGATCAATACTTCAAAAACCGGTTTTCCCCCGAACTTGTGCGTTTCATTTACATAGACGGTAAGTTTTTTAGCCGGGCCTTTGGTCAACATAAATTTTCTCTCCTATATTCTTCTTATTATTATTTCGCCTAGTTTGACTGCCGCAAAGCCAAAAAACACACTTAAAACCACATTTGCAGCCGAAAGCAACCATTCCCCGTCACTAAATAGCTTGCCGGTCTCATATTCAAAGGTCGAAAAAGTAGTATAAGCGCCCAGAAAACCTACTACCAGAAAAAGCCTCCAGCGCGCATCAACCATCAATTTCTCCGTAAGCAGGGTCATAAGCAACCCGATGAGAAAGCTCCCGCTAATATTAATACAAAATGTCCCGAGTGGAAAGGTCCTGCCCCACTTCTGCCCAACCCATGAGCCAACCAGATATCGTGTTATTGCTCCAATAAATCCTCCAGCGCCGATGATCAAAAAATCCATATTTTACCGATACCTCTCTCGTTTGATTGATTCCCAAACCACTGGGCATTTTTTTTATTTTAATTTTCATAAATCACCCCGCCATCATGATGCCTGGAACAATAAAAATATAACCATCGTTACAAGCAGCATTAGCAAAGTATAACCCGCATAAGCATTTAGCCGCCCATGGTGCAACGATGCCAGACCGCGCGCAAACCTCATCACCGCCGCCTTTGCAGGGTGGAAAAAGAGCTTGTCAACCAGGTGGACGCGCTCCTTTTCGCGCAGAATGGCAGTCCGGAAATGTTCCGATACCGTTTCGCGCGTGTCCTCCACCGTGGTGGGACGGAATACCGCGTCGAAAATCACTCTTACCGGATTTGAAAAACCGGTCGCCGTGTAGGTCATTTCCGGCAGCAGCCGGCGTACGCCCCCGTCCCAGCGCGCCCGCCTTGACAATATCCGGCCGCGTGTCAACCACAGTCGAACGACAACATAAGTCAGCAACAGCAAAACAATCAAGGCTGCAAACATATAGGCCGTAGACATAGCGAAGACCACCGGATTTTCAACACCGCCTCGGTGAAGAACGACCAGCCCACGGCCAGGCATAACGCTTTGCCCAACCTGTGCGCCGAGGCTGTGAAAATCAGAAACGAAAGCCGCCGGAAGCGTACTATGCGCCGGGCTTGAAGTAAAAAAAGGAGGCACCAGTGCATCGGCAGCGCTGGCCCCTGCCAAGGGATTTACTGCCAGGCCAAGTATTGGGATCACATATGTCGGCAGAATGCCTGTTAACAGGCACAACGCGGCAAGGATAAATATCGGAACGAGCGCGCTGGATTTGGCTTCCTTAACCTGCCTGTCTTCATCAAGACGCCGCATTCCAAGAAAGGTCATGGCAAAAACCTTTACAAAACAGGTTACCGCAAGCGCAGCGGTGAGCGCAAGGCCGGCGCCGCTCAGGGCGAAAACCATCTTTACTCCCGGTGAAGCCAACTCCGAGGATCGCAGCATCGTCTGAAGCGTGAGCCA